>CAJXRZ010000029.1 GCA_913060515.1 uncultured Pseudomonadota bacterium
TGTCTCGTGGGCTCGGAGATGTGTATAAGAGACAGGGCGTGGTCTGGGTCAGAGTGGCGATGGCCGCGCTGTTCCCGTGTGCGCTGCCGCTGGCCTGTACCGCGTTCTGCGGGACCTGCTCCGGAACCGGTGTGTCCAGGGATGCGACGGTGGTGTCAAGCTGAGGCTTGCGCGCGAGGGTCTGACTGGCCATGGAAGCACCTGTGGTCTGGACCCCGGCCGACCGGTGCCAAGGGCGCCCTGCCGCGAAACTGGTGTCCGGTCTCTCATCTGCCCGCAGCTGCAGACTGCTGGCCCGCCTATAGTACCCCTATGTCCTTCGAGTTGCTGGCCATTGTTTTCTTTTCTTCCGGCTCCATGCTGGGTTTTCTACTGACGGCCCTCGTGCCGCACAAGCAGGGAGTTTGGTGGCTCTGGCCCAGCCTGCGGGTGGCCTGGCAGCTTGGGGGTGGGCTGTGGTGCGGCCAAGCTGTTGGAAGCCTGATGGGCGGCGGTTCAGCGGCGATGTGGAGCTTGCTTGGCTTTGGGGTCTTGGGGGCGGGACTCTGTGCCACGGCGCTCGTTGACCTCGTTCGCGGGCCGGTGTGTTGGGAGGGGGAAGTGGTGGCCCAGCAAGTGCAACGGGGCCGCCTCTGGGTGCCAATGCTGGTTCCTCACAACCCGACCATCCACGGCCAGGTGGGAATTCGGACTGCGGACGGTCATGTGCAGACCTTGAAGACTGCAGGCCTGCAGACCTACCTGCTGACCAAGAAGCTCAACGCCGTCGCGGGGGCCAAGCGTGTTCGGCTTCGTGCCCTGCGTGTTCTGGGAGCGCCCTTGTCGGTTGAGCGTCTCTGAGGCTTGAGAGTCAGCGCTGTGCCCGAATCACATCGGCCAGCCCCTGGCCCCAGAGGCTGTAGAGCACCGGTCCAGGATGGAAGCCGTCCGAGGCCATCATGGCCGGGTCCATCTCGAAGAGCGAGGGCACGTGTACTGCGGCGGGCTCGCCCGCGGTGAGCACTTGCAGGTGCTTGTCCAAGCTGTTGGCACGGGCGCCCAAGGTTTGACGCAAAGGCCAAGGGAGTAGGGGAAAAGTCCCGAGGGGGGGCAAGCCACAGGCGATGATCTGGCGCGCGCCTCTGCGTCGGAGCTCTGCAAAGACCGCTGCATAGCTGCGCTTCCATTCGCGGGTGCTCACGCCGTTCTTGGTGTCGTTGACCCCCAAACACACCACTGCGACATCACACTGGCTCTCTTCGGACGCCAGCAACATGGCCAAGGCTTGGGAGCTGGTCACGCCACCCTTGGCGATGAGCTTCCACTGCACGTCAAAGTCGACGGAGAGCGTTTGAGCGAGCTGGCCCATCAGCGCCTCGTCTTGGGTCTGCGCGCCCATGCCGGCCGCCGAGCTGTCGCCGAGCATCAGGATGCGTAGGGGCGCCCCTTCTCCTATGCGGTCTGAGGTGGGACCGGCAGCGGGTGGAAGACGCTGAGCCCGTGCAGCGACCCAGAGGCCTTGGAGAATCAGGACGGGCAGGAAGAGGATGGCTTGGAGGACGTGGCGCACGCCAGGGAGCTAACTTGGAGCGCTTGTGGAAGAAGTGTAGTTCTGTCAACTGGTGGTAGACGGCGTTTCTTGATGGGCTGTAGACTAGTGAGCAGACAGGACCTCGCGATGCTCTTCTGGTTTCTCTTCGCTTGCGCTGGGTTCGATTCCCCTGGGACCGACTCCGACTTGCCAAGGGACGAGATCTGCCAGGACGGTCGGGACAATGATCAGGATGGGCAGACGGATTGCTTAGATCCAGACTGCTCCGATCTGGAGTCCTGCGATGAAGACTGCTCTGATGGTCTGGACAACGACCAAGATGAGCTTGTGGACTGTCAGGACCCGGAGTGCGAGGGCCAGGAGCCGTGTCTTGAGGTTTGCGATGACGGACTGGACAATGACGAGGACGGATGGTTGGACTGTTTGGACCCGGAGTGCAGGGATCACAAGTCCTGCAGGGAGGACTGCTACGACCAGTTGGACAACGACCAAGACGGGCTTGTTGATTGTCATGACCAGGAGTGCGAGGACTTGATCACGTGCGAAGAGCACTGTGACAACGGCGAAGACGACAACAGGGATGGGTTGGTGGACTGCGCGGATCCTCGCTGTGCCGATGAACGTCACTGCAGAGAGATCTGCGTGGGGGGCGTGGACGAAGACTTCGACGGTCTGGTGGACTGTGAGGACGGCGACTGCGTCAACGATGTGGCCTGCAAGGAACACTGCGAGGGCGGGTTGGACGAAGACAACGATGGCTACGTGGACTGCGCAGACGACGACTGCTGGATGCGGGCGCCATGCGAGCCCGAGAAGTGGGTTTACTTGGACGCTGGCAGCATTCAACGCGAGAACACCTCGGGGTTCAGCCGAGGGAAGAGCGGCTCCTGGCGCTACGGCGGTGGCAACCAGCGCCTGTTTGAGGTGAGCGGGCGGGTGCAATACACGAGCGTGTTGGGCCAGCCCAAGAGCTGCAGCTTCCAGATCGAGACTTGGACAGCGAGTTGGCACTGGGACAACTCAAGCGGGATTCGGGCCGGGCCGTTGACGCTCAATGGTCTGAACGTGGCCCCCGATTGCTCAGCTCTCTACGCCTCTGGGTTTCTGCCAGACCGAAGATTGTTTAGTCTCTCAAGCATGGGATCCTACAGCCGAGGCTTGGTGAGCGGTGACGTCCTTATGATCGACAGGCTCTCGGGGCTGGCCAGGGTCTACCCATGGTTCAGTGGTTCGATCCTGACCTGGAGTTCCTCTGAACGCGGCGGGAGCTCGTCGCCCTATTCGGGTGGTACGTCCCACTTCTTCGGTGAGAAGCACTACAGTGGAGCCATTCAGAGCATCAGTCCCTTCCACTGGACGCCGATGCTCTCGACCCCCCTCGAGTAGGCCCTAGACCGCATGAAGCGCACACTCGCCATCACCGGCATCGTCGTCTTTTCCTGCGCCGCCATGCTGGGCTCCTTGCTGACTGCGCTGGTGCCCTTTCAGCTAGAGACCTGGTGGTTCTGGCCGGTCGTTCGTGTGGCCTGGCAGCTCGGCGGAGGCCTGTGGTGCGGGCTGGGCATCGCGATGCTGGTCGATGGCGGCTACTTCAAGCTCACCGCTGGCGTGGGCGCGCTGGGACTGCTCTTGGCCATCAACCCTGTGCTGGATCTGGTGCGGGGGCCGGCCCAAGGCATGCTGCTCTCCGTGGGCACCACCCGCTACCCAGCTTGGGCAGCGCTTGGCCCTGGGGCACGGGTTTCCCAGGGCAGCCAGTCGATACAAGGGACCTTGGTTCTCCAGACCCAAGACGGAGAAGAGGTGGTCATAGAGCCGATTGGCGCGCAGGCCAACCGCATGAAGTCCCTGTCGGTGGGGTGTGGACGCGGCCATGGAGGCCAAGCCACCGCTCTGCGTGGCCTGGATGTGGTCTTGGAGATCGACTGCAGCATCGTCGGTGGCATGTGGTGAGGCGCTGTTCTCCGGAAGAGCTGACCTGGCCTCGCAAGTGCCAGGGGTCCACAACCTAGGTGGGCATGCTCAACAAGTTGGTGCCCTTCGGGGCCGGTCTGACCGGGGTTCTCTTGCTCTTTCTCGGGATCCACTGCTTCGTGGTTCCGGAGATCGCCGCGCAAGGCTACGGGCTGCCTGCAGGCGGAGATGCAGGGCCTTGGATGCAGGCCACAGGCATGCGTGACATTGCCTTGGGTGTCGCGATGCTCGGGGTGCTCTGGAAGCACCGGGCGGCCATCCCGCTTCTGTTGGGATGCGTGATGATTCTTCCGATCTCCGATGCTGGAGTGGTCATCGCTAGCGGTGCCCCAATCGAGGCGGCCGCGACGCACATGGTGAGCGGAACTGGCCTGGCCGTGCTGCTCTTGCTGAGCGTTTTGAACCAACGCACGCAGCCTGCTCAGGACTCCTGAATCCAGCCTCCGGCGCAGACCGGCCAGATGTCGCTGCCTGGATGACACATGCGTCCGCCGCTGGTCCAGCAGTCCACCACGATGGCATTGCCATCGCCGATGCCGTGGGGGTCCTGGCAGACGTGGCCCAAGGGGAAACAGGCGGTGCGGCCATCGTCCAGGGCCTTGCACTCAACCTCGACATCGGGCGCGACCTCGACTTTGACCTGGGGGGGCTCAGGCGGGGTGACACCAGATGGGGCCGTCTTGGGCGTGCAGGACAAGGCCAAAAGCAAGGCGTACATGTTGGATCTCCAAGATAGGTGACTCTCTAACGCAATCCCTCAGGCGCCTTGGTCCAAGTAGCCGTACCCCCTCCCCGGAGTTGAATCCTATGTCCACCGCCGCTACAGTCCTCGCCCGCCTCAAGGCCGGAAACGCCCGCTTCGTCGCCGACAAGCTCGATGGAAAGCTCCAGGACAGCGCCCGACGCACCGTGCTCACCACCGGCCAGGCCCCCCACGCCATCATCCTGAGCTGCGCAGACTCCCGCGTGGTGCCTGAGTTCGCATTTGACTCCGGCTTGGGCGAGCTCTTCGTGATTCGCGTCGCAGGCAACGTGGCCAACACCAGCTCTGTGGCCAGCATCGAGTACGCCGTGGCCCACCTGGGCACCAAGCTCATCGTGGTGCTCGGACACGAGAGCTGCGGCGCCGTGACGGCTGCCATCGGTGGCGGCGACAACGGTCCAAACCTGAACCACCTGCTGGGCCTGGTTCAGCCAGCAGTGGACGCTTGCAAGGGCCAGTCTGTGAACGACACGGTCAAGAAGAACGCCCAGTTGACGGTCGAGGAGCTCAAGGCCCGCTCGGAGATCATCTCCAAGGCTGCCGAAGGCGACCTGCAGATTGTGCCGGCCTACTACACGCTCGGCTCGGGCGAGGTCACCTTCCTGGACTGAGTCAGGGGCAGGAGTTGGTCACCGTGCCCGCCACGGTCATGGCGGCCAACCACGCGCTCTGCTTGTTCGTAGAGAGACCTGAAGTGCAGTAGCTCAGGTCTCCTTCGACCTTGTAGACGAGCAGCATGGGCTCGGTCCAAAGTGGGGCTTGGATGTCCACATTGCCCAGCACTTGCTCGACCTCCATCAGGCCTTGATCCGCGTGTTGGGCGCTCTCTTGGCCATAGGCCAATCCCTTCTCAAACACGCCGTAGGACCCCGCTGGGTGGATGTGGTCGTAGAAGGCCACTCCCCAAGGGACTGGGTCGGGAAGCGGGATTGCTTGGGTGCCCGAGTCCAACCGCAGGCGTGAGAGCGCCACGTTGTAGCCAGCGAAAGCAGCGACTGTCAACTGATGGTTGTCAAGTGAATGACTACTCCAGATCTCCATAGTAGCTCTCGCTATCGCCCCATCTGCCCTTGTGTTTGGCCACCCCCTTGCTGCGCAGATTCAGCACGGTGTCTCCAGCAGCCAAGGTCAGAACCAGAGTTGAGAGGGCGGCCAAGATCCCAACGGCCAGGGGTGCCCACCAGGCAGGAATCTCTTGGCTGCCTGCATAGACGGCCGCTGCGATGAGACCCATTGCGGCTGCCACTGGGAGGGCCAGCTTGGGCAATCCTTCTCTGACCAAGGGCACGCCGCGCACACCCAACGCCGCCCCGCCAAAGAGCCCAAGGGCCGGCGCCAACACCCCAGGCCCGCCGCTCAGCCAGGTGTCCAGTGCGCCCAGCAGGCCGGTGAGTAGGAGTTGGCAGAGGAGGATGCGAAGGCTGGCCACAGGTCCACGTTAGTAGCGGGGCGGGCGCTTCTTGCGCGAAGCTTGCCTCTTGGAGGCTCTGATGTTGTTGCCGACTGCTCTTGTTGCCCTTGTGCTGTCTTGTCGCCTGGCGGAGGAGCCAGAGAATGGCGCGCCCCTAGTCGAGGAGCAGGGCCCTTGGCTGGTCGCCGAGCCCAGCTACGATCCCGCCACGGCTGATGAACTGCTGGATTGGGCCAAGGCCTATGAAGGTCAGATCAACCAGCAAAAGATGGACGCGGTGGTGGCCTACTTGATGGCTGAGGACGCCATGCGTGAAGGGGACCGCGCGGAAGCTCTGAGTATCGTGAACAAGCTCTGGGACCAGTACCCCGTAGGCGATGACTCCTGGTGGGGGACCGAGTGGAGCGCAGATGGGGAGCACGTAGGCTATCCGGCCGCCTACTACGGTCTGCGCATGCTCTCGGAGAGCGCGGCTGTGAGCCCTGCCCCTCAAGGGGAGCCCATCCGCCTGGCGGTGGTGCTCGTGGACTGCAGCGAGGGGGTCATCCCCACAACGCAAGAGGAGCTGGAGAGCGGCACGGGCCCGGAGACTCGACGCGAGTTGGACGCAGACTTGCTGGAGAACGCTGGCCCCTGGGTCGCCCAGGCCACTGAGCCCTTCACTTGGTACGTCCAGGCCATCACCGATGGAAAGCTGGAGCTGCGGGTCTCGATCTTCCACCTCCAGGACAGCTGCGCCACCGTCCAGGTCGATGAGAGCGAGGGCCGCTATCTCGCAGGTCCAAACAACGTCTCCCAGCTCCTCGCTGAGCTGCCGGAAGAGGTGCTGGAGCAGACCAACTGGTGGTGGGTGGTTCATCCCTCCGCTGTTCCAAACGAAGTGCCCGGCGCCCAAGAGCTGGAGTTCGTCACGGGCGGCATGGGCCAGCACGAGAGTGGGGCCCCGCTCTTTCTCTCCGATGATCTGTGGCTCAAGCAGAAGCCCTTTCACATGGGAGAAGGGGACTGGTTCACCCTGGAGCGTCGCATCTACTTCAACCAGTGGCTGCAGCACGAGTTCGCCCACCATCTCTTTCTGGTCTACCCCCAGTTTCAGCTCGAAGAGCAGAGCCACCAATGGTTCGACCGGGAGACCTGGCCCAGCGACTTTGAGGGCCAGTTTGAGGCCGACTACTACGCCGAGGCGGTGGACAAGCGTCTGAAGACAGCGAGCCCCAGCTTGAACGCCCAGCTTCGCTACGCCAAGGTGCCCGAGGGGCTCTTCGCGGACATCGATCTGGCCTCGCTTGCGGGAGAGTACGAGCGGCTGCCGGTGGAGAACGAGTGGCACAGCGGGCGCATCTCATTGGAGGGGGAGGCCATGCTTTGGACCAACGATGCAGGGGTCTCCTGGGGCTTGGAGCCGGACCTCCAGGCCGGCCTGCTCATCACCGGCCCCGACTGCCCTTACGAGGGCAACTTTGTGCTCACGCCGACCCGCGACGCTGAGAGCGGCGAGTGGAACACGGAGCTGGCTGGATTCACCTTCAACGGTGAGCTCTACGCCAAGGTCAGCCCTTGATTTGGCTCCTGCTGGCCTGCACCGAGCCTGAGCCGGAGTGGGTAATGGAGAAGCCGCTGCCGGTTCTGCGCTTCTCGGCGATTCCGAACCAAGACCTCGCCGCGCAGCGGGAGAATTACGAGCCGGTGGCCGAGTATCTGAGTCGAACCCTGGGGGTCGCGGTTCACTACGTGCCGACGGATGACTACAGCGCCAGCCTGGAGATGTTCAAGGCCGGGGACATTGAGTTGGCTTGGTTTGAGGGGCTGAGCGGGGTGCAAGCGCGCGCGGCCGTTCCCGGGGCGCTGGCGATTGTGCAGGGCGTCGATGATCCCAGGGTCTACAGCACCTTCATCGCCAGCGGTGAGAGCGGCCTGGAGCCCGGACCGGACTTTCCCCTTGGGCTCGCCGGCGCCAGCTTTGCCTTTGGCGCCAAATCGAGCACCTCGGGGTATCTGATGCCGGCCTACTTCATCCGCCAGGCCAGCGGCCAGTCTGCAGAAGACTTCTTTGAGCAGCCCGCTGCTCACTCCGGGGGCCACGCGGAGACGGTCGCGATGGTCCTGGGTGGCGTTGTGCAGGCCGGGGTGCTCTCCAATGCCACCTGGGACCGCATGCTCGCTGATGGTGCGGTCGACCTGGCCAAGGTGCAGGCCATCTGGAGGAGTCCGGTGTACGCCGAGCAGAGCTTCAGCGTCCACCCGGGTATGGATGCGGAGTTCGGGGTGGGATTCCAGGCCAAACTGCAGGCCGCCCTGCTCGGAATGGAGGACCCAGCGCTGCTCGCTGCGTTCGGGCGGACCGCCTTTGTTCCGGCCAAAAACCAGGACTTTGAGCGCATTGAAGATGTGGCTGTTGAGCTGGATTTGCTGCGCTCAGGCGCGCTATGAACCCCACCGCATCGAGAACTCGGTGCTCTGGTCTGCCTTGATTTGGATGTGCAGGGTCTGGTCCCAGAACCAGAGCTGAGAGATCATCTCCAGGAAGTAGAAGCCGGCGTCGTCGACCAGGAACTCGACGGTGCCCGCCCCGGTGTAGCCCACGGCGCGGGCGGCGTTGACGGCGGCCTCGCACAGTGCGGCCCGGCGCTCGGCGGAGAGGTGGGGTGGCGAAGGAGAGGCACACGGATCGGGCCTGTCGCTCCATGCAGGGGGACGACCCAAAAGCCCAACGTCTCCGTCCGAGCGCAAAGTTTGTTCGAAATGGACCACCTTTCTTTTCGACCCGCCCTGCGCCGCGGGTCCCACCCCCGGAGGTTCCATGCTGCTGCTTCTCTCTCTGGCCTGTACGGGCGAGGCCACGGTCGAACTCGGCCACGACACTTCGAGCTCGGACAGAGCGGACACTGCCCCCGCCGACAGCCTGAGCTGGCCGGGGGAAGACTGGGCCACCGGCACCCCCGAAGAGCACGGATTGGACGCCGCGGCGCTCGATGCGCTTCAGGACTACGTGTTCCGCGACGCCAACCACAGCCAGGCGTTGGCTGTGTTCAAGGACGGCGTGCTCGTCTACGAGCACTACGCCGACGACGCCGATGTCGAGACGCCCGTCACCAGCTGGTCGGCGGCCAAGAGCGTGACCAGTGCTCTGATCGGCGTCGCCATCCGCGAGGGCCACATCGAGCTGGACGACCCCGTGAGCGAAGTGATCACGGAGTGGGCAGAGGGGCCAAACGCCGCCATCACGATCCGGGACATGCTTGAGATGCAGTCGGGCCTTCCAGAGAACACATCCAACGCATACGGCGTGTATGGGGCCGAGCCCGACCAGCTGGCGTACGCGCTGGAGCGAGAGCTCGTGCGCGAGCCTGGCACCCGGTACAGCTACGTCAACGAGGACTCCATGGTGCTCTCAGCCGTGGTCTCCCGGGTCTTCGGCGAGCAGGCGCACGAGATCGCCGCTCAGGAGATTTTCGCGCCCATCGGCATGTCGGCGGACTGGTGGGTGGACGGAGAAGGGCAGACCCTGGGGTACTGCTGCCTGGACACCACGGCCCGGGACTTCGCCCGCTTCGGGCTGCTCTACGCCCGCGGGGGGGCCTGGGAGGGACGGCAGATCATCCCCGCTGACTACCTTGCCGAGTCCACTTCGGGGCAGTCCCTTCCCGCGCCCACTTCGGGGCAGCTCTTATACGGGCTGCATTGGTGGATGGACGGCGACGACGCCTTCGCCGCCATCGGGCTAAACGGCCAATACGTGTGGGTCTGGCCCGACCAGGACATGGTGGTCGTCCGCTTCGGGGTGTACAACAAGATCGGTCAGGGGACCGTCCGCGAGGGCAACAACTACCAGAGCACCCGCGAGCCGGGTGCACTTGACGGCGGTGAACTGAGTGCGCTGATCCGGGCCACCGTGACGGACTGATCTCCACCTTCGATTCCATACCCGCGGTCTGCCCGACCACTCAGGGACCAAACTAGCAGCCAAGAAAAGGCCTGACTCGGAGAGCTCCCTGCGGGCGATGTCCCGCTTCAGGCCCACCGGCTCCAGCTCACCTGGCCCGACTCACCGTCGCTCAAGCAGGTGCAGGTCTCGCTCCAGCCGCTTCCGCCTTGCCAGCGGGAGAGCAAGCTCTCGCGGTAGCCATCCCGGTTCACGTCTCGCATGCGGTGTGAGGGAGTCTCGTCCTCAGCACCGCAGACCTTCTCGAAGGCTTCGCTGAGCGCAGCTGGGGGAGGACCGGGGATGAAGGGCTTGGCGAGCAGGGTGAGCAGCAGAGTCATGGGGTCTCACTGGAGAGGCCGAAGTCGGCATGCACAGGCTGACCTCGCTTGGGCCGAGAGGTTCCGGAGTGCACCGGGAGATGGCTGTTTCGGCTCGGGAAAAGGATGGGCCGGCGCCAAGCTCAGTTCCCCATACAGCTCTGCGGGTCCTCTCTCTCCACACAGCGGCTGATCCACCGGTGTCGCACAGTCAGCCACTGCTCCAGCAGCTGAACTTCGGCCGTGTAGCTGCCTCCTCTTGGCGCGTAGTCGGGCCAGCGCGCGGTGTTTCTCTGGGCGGCCTCAGAGAGCTCAGCTTCCATGGACTGCACGTGGTCCAGGATGCGGTCCAAGGCCAGCTCACCCTCCAGCAGCTCCACCCAGCGCGCCCAGTAGGCCTCCTGAAATTCGGGGTCGGCGAAGAGCCCAAGCCAGAATCCGTGCTCGAAGATGTAGGTGGTGTCCGTGGTCTGGTTGGAGGGGTCCCACCAGGTCGGGTCTTCGGCGCGGCTGTCGCTCTCGCAGCCCATGGTCCGGTCAAAGTCCCAGAGGGGGCCGGCCACGATGGGGCCACCCCGGTCCTTGGAGAAGTAGCCGGAGAGGCGGAAAGCGTCGGGGTTCTTGGGCAGAGTGTTCAGGATGTGGTGGTCGATCCAAGCGGCCGTGTCGATCTGCTCGCTGTAGTGGCTGCCGCTCTCTGGGTCCTGAAAGTCCGGAGCGGCCAGGCTCTCGCCAAGGGTGTCCAGCGTGCCCGAGAGGTAGCGGGCCTGGGAGAAGCTGAGCTCCTCCTCTTTGGGGTCCACGGCCACGAAAGGCTGTTGGAACTCAAAGGTGCCGCCCGCAGTTCCAGCGGTGAATCCAACCTCGTCTTCGGCCGTGCGGTCCTCTTTGAAGAGGTAGCCGCCGCTGAGCTCAGGCAGGCTGTTGTCCTGGGGGCCCAGCTCTTGGATGTTGACGCGCTCCGGGTCGCGCTTGATGCGCTCTACCAGCACGTAGACCCCGCGGTAGCTCTCCTCGTCCAGCTCGCCGTTCCGACCCTCGGCGAAGAGCTCCACAAAGCGGGTGCGCGGGGCATAGCGGCCCACATCGCGGGAGAGCTGATAGGCCAGGGCGTTGCGCATCAGGGCGCGGTCGAAGTTCAAGGGCGCCAGCAGCACCCAGTCGGACTCTGCGGGCATGCCGAGCAGCTCGGCGGCTTGGTCCTCGTCGTCCTGCGCGCTCCAAAGCTCTAGGCCATAGGGCTTCTTGGGGTAGCCGGCCGAGCTGGAGCCACGCACCTTTAGGCCTGCGCGAAGGTCCTGGTCCGGACTCTCCAGGCGTGTGCGTCCGTCCAAGCCCGGGGTGTGCACCTGCAGAGAGAACTGTACGTGGTCCGCCTTGCTCTCCGGCAGGGAGCGGGCCGAGCTGAGCACGAGCACCGGCAGGTTGGAGGAGAAGTCGGCCAAGCCCTGGGAGACGCGCACGTAGCTCACGGCGATGGGCTCCCCGAAGGGGTCTCCGTGGATGTCCAGGGCCACCGCGCGGACTTGGGTGCTCTCATCCAGGGTGATGGGCTCCGTGTAGACCTCGTCGCGGGAGTTGGGCTCCGAGCCGTCCAGGGTGTAGGCGATCTCCACGTCGGTGGTCGCCTCTAGGGTCAAGGTCAGCTCGTCGACGAAGACCTGGGCGCCCGGGCTGGCGCTGAGGGTGATCTCGGTGGCGGGACCGACCTGTTCCATGGACACCTCCGGCCATCCCGAGCCGGTGTCTTCCGGGACAGGAAGGGGCTCAGGGGTGCAGGCCAGGGCGAGGAGGAGCATGCCTCAGCGTAGCAGCTACGGAGCCTTTGGAAACCAGGGCACAAATCCGCTCGTGCGCTCCATGTACTCCTTGTAGCCGGGCCTGGTTCGACTGAGCTGGGCGTCCAAGAGCGCGACCCCGGAGACCTTCACCAAGAGGTAGCTCATCAGAGCCGGTCCCAGCAGCGCCACCCAACCCCAGGGCTGGTCCAGGGCCATCAGCCCCAGTCCCCACCAGAGAACGGCGTTGCCGAAGTAGTTGGGGTGTCGGGAGTAGCGCCACAGCCCCGTGTCCAAGACCCTGGCTTTGTCCGGGGATTTGTCGGCCCGGTAGGTCGCCAGCTGGCGGTCCGCGATGGCCTCGAGGCCGGTGCCCAGCAAGAAGACGCTGGCCCCCAAAATGTCCCAGAGCCCGATGGGGTCTGGCTGTGGGGCGCCTCCTGCGAGCAAGAGCGGCGCTGCCACCAGCAAGGCCAAGGTCCCCTGAAGCACGAAGACCTGGAAGTAGCTGACCCACCAGTAGCGCTCCGGGCCATACTTCTGGCGAAATGCTTGGTAGCGCGGGTCTTCTTCGGGATGGGCCAAGAAGCGGCGCATCAGGTGGGAAAAGAGGCGAAGGGCCCACAGGCTCACGGCCGCGAGCATCACGATCTTGGCGGGCGAGAAGCCGGTCTGGATCACGGTGCTGAAGGCGATGACCAAGAAGGAGATGCTCCAGAAAGGGTCGACCAGGCTGGCGTCTTTGAGGCGCACGGAGACGGCCCAGAGGACGCTCAGGCCCGTGAAGAGCACGCCGGCGGTGATGAGCAGAGTCATGTGGAGGCCTTTGGAGCGGGGCGATTGGCTTGGTCTCGTACCCAGCGGTCGGTCTTGGCCCACTCTTGGAAGAGCCAGAGGTCTCGGCCTGTTGCTGGAATCTCCCCAGCGGAGATGCGGCGCAGGCGGACGGAGATGGTGCAGCCCACCAAGCCGCCGCCCCAGAACTCTTTGAAGCTGGAGGCGCCCTCAAAGCCTTGGTGTTCCAAGATGACCACGTCGGTGCCTGGACTGGCCTCGAGCAAGGAAAGGGGGCCAGCCAGCTTGGGCGGGAGCACAGCCTGC
Organism: uncultured Pseudomonadota bacterium; assembly: GCA_913060515.1. GTDB lineage: Bacteria > Myxococcota_A > UBA796 > UBA796 > CAJQPC01 > CAJQPC01. Next base: position 12,801 of record CAJXRZ010000029.1, read on the forward strand.
ATCCCCTGGGCGATCTCAAGGAGGGGCGCTTGATCCTTCAACTTCTCCAAAGCCCGCGTGCGCTTGGACTGTGAGAAGCGCGTGCCCTCTGGATAGATGAGCACAGCCGAGGTCTGGTCGAGGCCCTGGGCCAAGCCGGTGATCAAGGCCAGCTCCTCGCCCCGCTTGCGCGCTGCCCGGTCGATGAAGGCGTTGGGCAGGCGGCGGCCGACCACGTCCAAGCAGGGGTCCCAGAGCAGCTCTTGCTTGAGCACGTAGCGCAGCAGAATCTTGTTGGGGTTGGCCACCAGGGCGGCGGCCAGCACGGTGTCGGCGGTGCTGGAGTGGCGCACCATCAGCAGCATGGGGCCATGGGCGGCCAGCTCCAGGCCTTCGAGTCTCACCTTCATCGAGAACACGCGAACGCTGCCCCAGAACAGAGCGCTGGACCAGGCGCGCTGCAGAGCGGCGTTCAGGTCCAGATAGCGCTGTGCGCCGACCAGCAGTCCACCCAAGGTGAAGAGCCACAAGGCACCCGCCGCGAGCAGGCCCCAGGCCTCGCAGCCCAGGTAGAGCAGGAAGAAGAGCACCGCGCGAACCCGAGGCCAGCCCGGGGTGCCTCTGACGCCGTCGTAGAGCACCGCAGCCAGCAGCAGCAAGGGGGAGAGCCCGAAGGCGAGCAGTCCCAGCAGGCTGTACAAGGAGAAGCTGACCAGCCTTCGGCCCCAGATCTGGTGGAAGGCTTCCCGCTGGCTCACGGACCGGCCGGCGACGGGGCTTGTGGTTCGGGGCGCAGACGCTCGAAGATGTGCCGGCCCGCCCATGCGGTGCACCCGGTCAGTACCACGCCCCAGAGGACATCGGGGAGCACCAGGATGCCGGGCCAGTCCTGAATCACCGCCCAGTTGGTCAGCTCGTAGGTCGCATAAGTGGCGAAACCCAGCTCGGCCCCGCGCCGCAGAGCGTCCTTGGTGGAGCTGGCACGGTAGATGCCATAGACCAGGATCAAGCTGATGAACATCACGTAGAAGATGGCCGCGGCCACACCGTTGATGGGCGAGGCCTTGAGGGGGCCCATGTGGGTGTCGTAGAAGCCCCGCGCGACCACACCCAGCCAGATCAGGTCCAGCACGGAGAAGGCCAGCGCGCTGGCGAAGAAGGCACCGAGCAGAGCCTTGATGGGCATGCTCGGGGGAGTTGGCGGGGTGTCTTTCACCGGAGGGTGAAGCCTATGCTCAAGGCGGCGGTGTGGATCCAGTTCTTTGTGTAGCCATCGCCAGGTCCAGTCACGTCATCGTTGGTGCCCACGCTGCCGCCGCCGACGTAGCGGAGGCTGGCGAAGGCATCCACGCCGTTGTTGAGCTGCACGCCGAGCTTGGCATTGCTGTCCAGAATGGCTCCCACGACCTCGTTGTTGTCGCCGTTGAGGTAGCTCACGGGGGCATAGAAACCGTCGGCCTCAACTCCCCAGTAGGCGTTCTCTGCCAGGGGCTGGCGTGTGCGGAACTTGATGATGGGCACGATGCCGATGTTCCGGTTGGAGATCTGCTGGCTGCCACTCACAGATTGGTAGTCGATGGTGGCGTTTCGCAGCTGCATGGACAGGCCCAAGGCCAGCTCTCGCTCGGGGTCTTCCTGGAAGTCGTAGAGGTAGGAGCCGCGGGTGTAGTCAAAGCCGTACTTGAAGTTCATCGGCGTGCCGGCGGCGAAGGTGGTCTCATCGCCCACCAGATCGTCTCGCAGCACCACGGAGCTCTGGAGCGTCAGCGGTTGGTAGAGCAGCACGATGGTGTGTCGGCTGCCGATGTCCAGGTCCGCGGAGATGCGTCGAAAGAAGAAGAGGTTGTCCTGACCGCCGTCCTTGACCAGGTCAAAGTCGGTGCCAGCCTTGGAGAACTGCAGGGTGTGTGAGACCGGGAGCAGAGCCCCAAGCTCCCCGTTCAAGCGGACTCGGAGCTTCTGATCTGTGGGGTTCACCAGGGACTCTGGCGCGTCAGGGCTGACGGCCAGGGCGGCGGAGGCGGCCAGGAGAGCAATCATCGCAGGGTGAACCCAACGCTCAGGGCTGCGGTGTGGATCCAGTTCTTGGTGTAGCCGTCGCCCGGAGGAGGACTGTTGTCAGAGATGCCCACCGCTCCGCCGCCGATGTATCGCAGGTTTGCGAAGGCATCGACGCCGTTGTTCAGCTCCAGACCCACGCGCCCGGAGGCATCCAGGATGGCGCCGACCACCTCGTTGTTGTCTCCGTTCAGGTAGCTGACGGGTGCGTAGAATCCGTCTGCTTCGAAACCCCAGTAGGCATTCTCAGCCAAGGGCTGCCGGGTACGGAACTTGATGATGGGCACAAAGCCGATGTTGCGGTTGGAGCGCTGCAGGGTGCCGTCCACGGACTGGTAGTCGATGGTCGCGTTGCGGATCTGCAGGCTCAATCCCAAGGCCAGCTCGCGCTCCGGGTCCTCTTGGAAGTCGTAGAGGTAGGAGCCGCGGGTAAAGTCAAAGCCGTACTTGATGTTCATCGGCGTACCGGAGGGGAACACCAGTTCGTCCACCACCAGGTCGTTCGCCAAGACTACGGAGCTGGCCAGGGTGAGGGGTTGGTAGAGCAAGACCACCGTGTGGCGGGAACCAATGTCCAAGTCAGCGGACATGCGGCGGAAAAAGAAGAGGTTGTCCTGTCCGCCGTCCTTGACCAAGTCAAAGTCGGTGCCGTCCTTGTCGAACTGCAAGGTGTGGGAGACGGGCAGTACGGCGCCGAGCTCCCCGTGCATGCGAACGCGCAGGTTGCGGTCGGAGGGGTTGACCAGGGAATCAGTTGCATCGGGGGAGACAGCAAGGGCAGGAGCAGCGAGCAGCAACAGGGAGAACATGGTGACCTCGTTGGCGGGTGTGTTGAAGTATGTACACACCCTATACAAGCTTGCGCTTAATGCGCCGAGTTTTTTATCGGAGACCGAACACGAAAAACCTCGAATCCTGGAATTACTCAGATTCGAAGGAGCTTGCCCAGATCCTTGATTTGTGATCCCAATGGGCTGCGGCTGCGCCAGATCAGCCTGAGGGTCCGGCCGACCTTGCCTTCTTCAAAGGGCAAGGCGCGCACCAGGCCGTTTCGGGTCTCCACCTGGACGGCGCTCTCGGGGATCACGGTCACGCCCATGTCGGCGGCGACCATCTGCACGACGGTGGCCAAGCTGGTGGCCCGGTAGGGGGAGCGTTGGGAGTCTTGGATCAGGCAGAGGTTCAAGGTCTGGTCACGCAGGCAGTGCCCGTCTTCCAAGAGCAGCAGCTCGGCGCTCTTGACCGCCGCCGAGGTCACGCTGCCGCGCAGGGCGTGCTCGGCTGGAACCAGGAGATGAAAGGGCTCGAAGCCAAGCTCCATGCTCTGGAAGCTGGGGGAGCTGGGCGGGTCCGCGATGAGCATCGCGTCCAGGTCCCCTGTCGCCAGGGCCGATTCACACTGGTGGGTCTGTAGCTCCAGCCAATGCAGAGAAAAGGGAAGGGCTCGGAGCGCCCGGGCCTGCTTTGGCAAGAGGTAGGGGGCCACGGTCGGAATCACGCCCACGCGCAAGACCAGATCGGTGCTGCCGGCCAGGACGGAGCCGTGTTGTTGCAGGCCGTCGGCGCCTTGAAGCAGGGCGTGGAGCTGGGGCATGAGCTCCCTTCCTTTGCCCGTCAGCATCACCTTGCGGGCGTGTCGCTCGAAGAGCTGTACCCCGAGGGCGTCCTCCAGCTTGGAGACCTGGGCGCTCAAGGCTGGCTGAGAGACACCACAGAGGGTCGCCGCGCTGCCGAAGCCACCGCTCTCAGCGACGGCTGCTGCGTATTGGACCTGTCGAAGTGAGAAGGGGTGTGCGCGGAAGTTCATAGGGAGAGCCTATCAAGAGCATACAGAACTGGTCTTGGTCGCTATGGCGCCGGTGCGTGATGTTGAGGGTCAGGTAGGAGAGCGCATGCCGATGAGACGACACACCGCAGGCACATCCGAGACTGGAGAGGGGGCTCCCTTGGCGAGAGCTCTCTGGCTGATGGCCGGGACCGCGCTGCTTGGTCTCGCCGTTCTGGGGGCGCTGCTGCCGGGACTGCCCACGACCGTGTTTGCCATTGGCGCGGCGGGCTGCTTTGCGCGCAGCTCACCCCCTCTGGAGGCCTGGCTCCTGCGGCAGCCACGATTGGGCCCAGCTGTGGTGGCGTGGCGGGCTGAGCGGGCGATTCCCTTGGCCGCCAAGCGTCTGGCGCTCCTCTCTATGTTGGGCTCAGGGCTCCTCGTCGCCTTGACCGCGCCCACGGCAGTGGTTTTGGGGGTCGGCCTGTGCCTTGTGCTCTCGGCGCTCTATGTCTTGACTCGGCCAGAGCCGGGGCTATCGAGCGCCGTCTCCTCGGAGCCCAAGTTGGCGGCTTCTCGAGCGGGTTAGGGGCTGGCGGTACGGGACTCCAAGTAGGCCACCAAGCCGGCAGTCTGCGTGTCCCATGCATCCTGGGAGCAGACTCTGCGTGGGTCTCCGACGACGCCTTCTTCCAGCAGGCTCTGGTAGTCCCGGGCCAGATCCAGCAGGGCACCATCGGAGAGGGCTGCGTTCACTTCCTCCCCAGCCTGCGCCCAGAGCGCGCGGCACGCGGGGTCGGCCAGACAAGGCTCGGCCAGTGCGCTCTGGGGGTCACTGCGCAGCTCCAGGTCCGCCGAGCCGCCCTCGCTGTCCTCGTCCTCGTCAATCAGCCCAGCGTCGGTGTCCCATGGGACCATGACCATCGGGCGCCCAGGCTCAAAGTACACGCGGTAGTTGTTCCTCCCATGACCGTAAGAGTCGTTGTTGCCGGTCCACATCTCGACACGCATCAGCGCTAGGAGTTGGGGCCAATCCACGAGCTGCCAGAGCTCCTCCGTCATGCCGTCCTGGCTCTCGCCGATGGCTTGAGAGACGGCCCGTACGTCGGCAAAGTCCACGTCCTGGCCCTCTTCCAAGTCGAACCAATCATCGCGTCCAGCGTCAAAGTCCACCCAGTGCACCCAGAACTCAGAGACGTAGTACTTGCCGTCATAGTAGTTCCCGCCGGCGTCGTTGAAGTTTCGTCGTAGCCAGCGATCATCCTGGGTTTCCACCACGACGTATAGCCCGTAGTCTTGGCCGTTGACGAAGACTTGAGCGTGCCCCGTGCGCGAGGTCACCAGGCCCGCTTGCCCATAGGCGGCGTAGACCAGGTTCTCGTGCATTCCAGTGCACCCATAGCTGCGGTTGTTCAGGGAGATGGACTCCAACCCATGAAAGCGCTCGCCCGTGAAGGCGTTGAAGTCCAGCTCCAGCTTGGGTTTGCCGTCCAGCTGCTCGAAGGAGCCCAAACCACCCCTCAAGCGAAGGGCCACCCTGCCCGCGTCCTCTCCATCAACAGTGGCCCAGGCCATCGCCTTGTCGCGCGGGTAGGAGAAGCGGCGCTGGGCGGCCAGAATCTCCAGGGAGTTGTCCGGAATCTCCAGGTCGATGCGGTTGATGCGCTCAGCAGAGAAGAGCCAGTCATGGCCCACGTGTGCAGTGGGCGGGCTGAAGACCTCTGGTCCGGCTTGGGGGACCTCGGCGGGCTGGCATGCGAGCAGGAACCAGATCATCGCTGCCCCCGTGGAGGGGGCGGGAAGCCAAAGACCGCGCTGTATTGGACCGCCACGCTCAGCTCCCGCTCGAGCAGAGAGTGGTTGGGGTCCAGGGAGAAGGAGCTCCCGATTTGCCCCTGGAGGTAGAGCCCGGTGCTGGAGGCTGGCCAGAGAAAGCGGGACTTCTCCAGACCCACTCGCCCGGCCAAGGCCACCCCCGCGTTGGGTCGGCGTCTCAGTCTCTCGTCTACGAACACCAGGTCTCTACCCAGCTCCAGGCCAAGGCCAGGGGAGATGGCGACGCTGTGCCTGCGCCAGAAAGGGACCAGCCAGGTGGCGTAGGCAGTCATTGGGACCCGGGCGCTGGTGGTGCCGGTCAGGGTGGTGCCAAAGCGCACGGTGTTGAGCTGTAGGTCCAGGCGCTGCGGTGGCTTGGACCAGCTCGGAGCCACAGTGCCAGGAGAGAGGGTGTGGCGTACTTCGAGCTGCACCAGGTCCAAGCGAGGGGCAAAGCCACTGGGGATAGAGCGTGGGTCGAGCACCCGGATCCCTAGGCCGCTGCTCAGGCCAATGGCCCAGGGGCGCTGTGTGGCACCCGGGTAGTCCGAGGACAGCGCGGCATGCGCCAATGTGGTCAGGAGGAGCAACACGGGCCCAGAGTAGCCTTCAATGCGCTATCGTGGCGACTTGGAGGTTCGATGCTCAGTCTGTTTTTGGGGCTCTTCTTTGGCTGCGCTGGTGGCACCGATGACACCGGAACCCTGGTTGACTCGGACGGCCAAGAGTGGCCTCGGTTGTGGATCAATGAGTTCATGGCCTCCAACAAGGAAACCTTGGAGGACTCAACGGGCGCCAGTCCGGACTGGGTGGAGATCTACAACGACACCTCTGAGACGGTTGACCTGGAAGGTTGGACGGTCAGCGACAACCTGGGCGAGCCAGACAAGCACACCTTGGGCGCGCTGGAGATCCCGGCGAATGGTTTCTTGCTGCTCTACGCAGGCGGCACCCCCGAAGTGGGTGAGCAGCACCTGAGCTTTAAGCTTGGCTCGGGCGGCGAGGAGATCGGCCTCTACACCCCAGGCGGCCAAGTCAGCGATGAGCTGGACTTTGGCCCCCAAGAGCAGGACGTCTCCACGGCGCGCACCACGGACGGTGGCAGCGAGTGGACCACGACCGCAGATGCGACACCGGGTGAGAGCAACGAGGACTGAGCCTCGGCGCTTCTTCCGGTCAGTCTGTCCAGGGGCCTGCGACGACGACCTTTCCTGTGGTGCTTCCGGTCTCGACCAGCGCGTGGGCCTCACGCAAGGTGGCGGCATTCAGAGGGCTCAGTGTGCGGCCGAGGGTGCCGCGCAGAGCGCCTGCGTCCACGGCCTTTGAGACCTGGGTGAGCAGCTGGTGTTGTGCGTCCATGTCCGCGGTCTGGAACATCGCGCGCGTGAACATCAGCTCCCAGTGCAGGCTGGCCGACTTCATCTTGAGGGGCTCCATGTTCATAGGCAGGTGGGTGTCGTCGATGCAGACAATGCCGCCCTGTGGCGCGACCAGCTCGGCGGCCTCGTCCCAGTGGCTCATGTCGTTGAAGATGGCGACGTAGGTGGTGTGCTGGATGCCCAGTGCCCGCACTTGCGGCACCATGTCCTGGCGGTGGTTGACCACGTGGTCGGCGCCCAGAGCTGTGACCCAGTCCACGCTGGCTTGGCGTGAGCCGGTCGCGATGACGGTGAGTCCAGCAGCCTTGGCCATCTGAATCGCCATCGAAGGCACGCCGCCGGATCCACCGATGATCAGGATGCTCTCCCCCTTGTTGGCGCCGTCGTGGTCAATGCCCAAGCGGTGGAACAGGGACTCGTAGGCGGTGATGCTGGTCAGCGGCAGGGCGGCGGCTTGGGCGTGGCGCATCGATGCAGGCTTGGAACCCACGATGCGCTCGTCCACTTGGTGGAACTCGGAGTTGGTGCCGGGACGCATCAAGTCGCCTGCGTAGAACACAGCGTCTCCCACCTTGAAGTGCGAGACCTTGGCGCCGACTGCTGTCACCACGCCGCTGGCATCCCAGCCCAGGATGCGGGGAGCGGGCAGAGGCTCGGGGTTGGCGCCACCGCGAATCTTTACGTCCACAGGGTTCACCGAGACGGCCTGTACATGAACCAAGAGGTCTCGGGGGCCAAGCTCCTCTGGGGTGGGCAGCTCCACATCCTGAAGGGATTCAGGGTTGGTGATGGGCAGGCTCTGGTGGATTCCGATGGCACGCATGGGGGCTCCCGGTTGGTGATTGGACTCCCAAGCTAGCTGCCTGGCTGCGCTTGGAGTAGGGTGCGGTGGTCTACAAGACTCTTAAGAAAAGGTAGAGAATCATGCCCCGCCTTCGAGATCTGGAGTTGCTGCTCTGCATCGCCAAGACCGGCTCCATGACCGCGGCTGCGCGCCAAAGCAAGCTGTCAGTCGCAGCGGTTAGCGCGGGGGTGCGCCGCGTTGAGGAAGAGCTGGGCTTACGGATTTTCAAGAGAAGTACGCGAGCGCTTGCGCCCACTCCGGAGGGGCAGACCCTGCTCTTGGGCTGTCAGCAGATGCTGGAGACCTGGCAGCAGACTCTGGAGCTCAGTCAAGGCCAGCTTGCCCAACTCTCTGGCCCGGTACACATCGGCGCTCCCACGGACACTGGCTACGGGATTTTGCAGGAGCTCTCGGTACAGTTGGCCCGTGAGCATCCGGAGCTGCAGCTGGTCTTGCATGCCGCAGACAGCATGCACCACCTGCACCGGGACTCCCTGGACATGTTGGTTCGCTATGGCCCCTTGGAGGACAGCAGCCTGATTGCTCGGCGCCTGGCGCAGTCCCCAAAAGTGCTGGTGGCCTCGCCTGGCTACATCGCAGAGTTTGGTGCGCCCCAGAGTCCAGCCGACCTGGTCGAGCACCGCTGCTTGGCGCTTCGGCTCTCCGGACGGGCTGTAAGCCAGTGGGCCATGGCCAGCGGCGAAGAGCAGGCGAGCGTCGTTCTGGACAAGCCCTGGGTTGGCGATGGAAACGCGGTGCGACGCTGGGCTGTGGAAGGCCTGGGCATCGGCTACAAGGCGCTCTTCGACGTCCTGCCGGACCTAAAGAGCGGGCGCCTGGTCCCGGTGCTCCCACAGTGGCAAGGCTCCATCGTGCCCATTCACCTGATCACACCCAGCAGGGGAATGCAGCCCGTGCGCCTGCAAGTGCTGAGCGAAGCCATGCGCACTCACTTTGCCGCTCGGCAGGCCCAGGTGGAGTTCTGGCTCGCGACTTCGCGGCTGGAGCCTACTTCGCCGCCTGCACCAGCGGCTGAACCCGAACCGCACACACCTTGAACTCCGCGGTCTGGGTGACTGGGTCGCCCACGTCGTTGGTCAGGCGGTTGGTGTTCGCCTCCGGGAAGTGAAGGGGCATCCACACGCAGCCGCGCTTCATGCGCGGGCTGATGTTCACGGCTGCAATCACGGTGCCTCGGCGCGAGCTGACCTGAACCAGCTGCCCGTCGTCCAGTCCACGCTTGCGCGCATCACGCCGGCTCATCTCGATGAAGTTCTGAGGCTGCTTGGCGATGGCGCCGCTGGCCCGCCGGGTCTGGGTGCCTGCGTTGTAGTGGTACAGGGTTCGGCCGGTGCTCAGCAGCAAGGGGAAGTTGCTGTCGGGCAGCTCCTCGCTGGGGCGGTAGGCGATGGTCTGGAAGGGCGCCTTGCCGATGATGGGGCCCTCGGTGTGCATCGTCGCGGTGCCCGGGTGCTCAGGATCCGGGCAGGGCCACTGCAGACCGCCCACGTTGTCCTCCAGGCGCTCGTGGCTGATGCCGGAGAACTTGGGAGAGAGCTGGGCCATCTCTGAGTAGACCTCGGAGGGGTGCTGGTAGTCCGGCATGGGGTAGCCGACGGCCTGGGCCAGCTGGACCAAGATCTGCCAGTCTGGGCGTGCCTCGCCTGGGGCATCCACAGCCTTGCGTACGCGCTGGACGCGGCGGTCGGAGTTGGTGAAGACCCCGTCCTTCTCGGCAAAGCATGCGGCAGGGAAGACCACGTCTGCAAAGCGCGTGGTCTCGTTCAGGAAGATGTCCTGCACGACCACAAAGTCCAAGCCGTTCATTCCCGCTTCAACGCGCTCGGTGTTGGGCTCCGAGAGCACGATGTCCTCGCCCATGATGAAGAGCCCACGGATGAGTCCGCCCATGTGCTTCATCATCACGTTCAGGTTCATGCCCGGGGTGGGGGAGAGGGGTGTCTCCCAAGCCGCCTCGAACTTTGCCTGGGCCGCTGGGTCGTCTACGCGCTGATAGCCGGCGTAGTAGATGGGGCTTGCGCCGGCATCGTTGGCCCCTTGCACGTTGTTCTGTCCGCGCAGAGGGTTCATGCCGCAGTGCTCTTTGCCCAAGTGTCCGGTCATGAGGACAAGGTTGGCCAGACCGTAGACGTTGTCGGTGCCGTGGCTGTGCTCGGTGATGCCCAGGGTGTAGTAGATCCCGGCCTTCTCCGTGCTGGCGTAGAGCCGAGCCGCCTGGCGAATGTCGTCTGCGGGCACTTCCGTGATGGTCTCCGCCCACTCTGGCGTCGCCGTCTGAACGCTGGCGACGAGATCGTCAAAGCCCGTGGTGTGTGCTTCGACAAAGGCCCGGTCGTGCAGCCCTTCGGTCACGATGACGTGCATCATCGCCGAGAGCAGAGCCACATCCGTGCCTGGCTTGAGCTGCAGATACAGGTCGGCGATGTCGGCCAACCAGATGCGCCTGGGGTCGGCCACAATCAGCTTGGCCCCGTTCTTCTTGGCCCGCTTCATCTCCATCGCGATGATGGGGTGGGCCTCTGTCGTATTCGAGCCGATGACGAACATCAGATCCGTTCCCCGGATCTCGGGGATGGAGTTGGTCATCGCGCCTGCACCAAACATTGTCACCAGACCGGCGACGGTGGGTGCGTGTCAGGTCGCAGCACACTGGTGGCAGTTGTTTGTGCCAAATGCCGCCCGTGAGAGCTTCTGGAGCAGGTAGTTCTCCTCGCCGGTGCAGCGAGAGGAGGAGATGAAGCCCAGGGAGTCGGCGCCGTACTTCTCTTTGACGCCCATCAAGCCTTGGGCGGCCACCTTGAGGGCGTTCTCCCAGGTGGTGGTATGCAGGGCACCGTCGTCTCCGCGCACCAGAGGCTGGGTCAGCCTGTCCTCGTGCTGGATGAACTCCATCGAGAAGCGGCCCTTGATGCAGAGGTTGCCGTCGTTGACGGTCTCTCCTGCTGGGGGACTGGTCACTCGAACGACCTTGTTGTCCTGGGTGTGCAGGTTGACCTGACAGCCCACGCCGCAGAAATTGCAGGTGCTGCGTACGACCTCCTCTTCTCGGAAGTCGCTGGCCAAGCTGGGCTTTTCGGTCATCGCTCCGGTGGGGCATACGGCGATGCAGCCGCCACACATCTCACAGGTGGTGTCCAGCAGGCCCTTCTGGTCGGCGGTGGCGATGGTGGTCTTGGCGCCGCGGCCCGCCAGAGTGATGGCGGAGACAGCCTCGACCTCATCGCAGTAGCGAACACAGAGGTTGCACAACACGCAGGCCTCGGGGTCGAAGTGGATGTAGGGGTTGTTCTCCATCCGGTATTCGCGTGGCGCATTGATGGCGGGCAGCTTGGGGCCGGTGCCGTGGTCCAGGACGTGTTGGCGCAGCTGGTTTCCGGTGCCGCGCTCTCGGGGCAGGTCGTCCTCGTCCAGCTCATGGTCGGCCAAGTACATGCTCAGCAAGAGCTGCCGGTGTCGTTTGACCTTGTCCGAGGCGGTCTGAACCACCTGGCCGGCCTGGACCTTGAATGCACAGCTGGGCTGCAGCCGGCGTTGGCCTTCCACCTCCACCAGGCACATGCGGCAAGAACCCATGGGGTCCACCCTGTCCTCGGCACAGAGGGTGGGCACTTCTTTGCCGGCGCGCCTGCACACATCGAGCAGAGTCTCGCCGTCTTTGGCGTGGACCTGCTCGCCATCCAGGGTCAGGGTCAGCTCAGTCGGAGTCTCGGTCATGTCAGCTGCCCTCGAATTCGGAAGGGAAGTGTTTTTGGGCGGTGAGCAAAGGCAGGCTGGCCACCATGCCGAGCCCGCAGATGGAGCCCTCTTCCATCTCCCAATGTAGGTCTTCGGTGTGCTCGAGCGAGGCCACATCGCCGCTCTCAATGAAGGCGTCGATGGCTTGGCGCTGCATGCGGCAGCCGATTCGGCAGGGAGCGCACTGCCCGCAGCTCTCATCCTCAAAGAAGATCTGCTGCCAGCGCACGGCTGCCGCCATGTCCACCGTGTCGTTGAGCACGACGACGCCCGCGCTGCCCAACATGCTGCCGACCTTCGTCAGGCCCTTGAAGTCCAGCGGGGTGTCCGCGTGCTCCATGGGCAGAAAGCCGCTGCTGGCGCCTCCGGGAGAGAAGGCCTTTGGCGTACCGACGTAGCCGCCGGCTGCCTGGACCAGCTCATTGAGCGTGGCCCCCAGGGGAAGCTCGTAGACACCGGCCTTCTCTACGTGACCGCTGATGCAGTAGAGCTTGCTGCCGGCCTCGGTCTTGCCAAGATTCTTGAACCAGTCGCCGCCGCGCAGAACAATCTCGGGCACACAGGCCAGAGTCTCCACGTTGTTGATCAGCGTTGGCTCCCCGAACAGGCCCACTTGGGTGGGGTAGGGGGGCTTGAGCCTGGGCATGCCGCGCTTGCCTTCGATGGCCTCGAGCAAGGCGGTCTCCTCGCCGCAGATGTAGGCGCCGTGGCCCATGGTCAAGCGTATGTCCAGACCGCCTAAGTGTGGGCGTGCCTTGGCAAGGGCCAGCTCTAATGCGCGGCGCGGCGCTGGGAACTCTCCGCGCAGGTAGATGTAGGCCGTCGTGGCACCTACGTACTTACAGGCGATGGCCAGACCTTCGATGAGCCGGTGGGGCCGGCGCAGCATGGTCTCGCGGTCCTTGAATGTGCCCGGCTCGCCCTCGTCGGCGTTGACGACCACGTAGCGGGTGCCGATGGGCTCGTTCCGAACGGCTTTCCACTTGATCCACGCCGGGAATCCCGCCCCGCCACGACCCTGCAGGCCGCTGCCCTGGAGCTGGTCCAAGAAGGCATCGGGGTCCATCCCCTCAAAGGCCTTTAGGGCACTGTAGGAGGCGTCGTCCTGACCGCCGAGGTTGATTGGAAGCGCAGGGTCGTCGGGCGTAATGCTGCCGCGAGGTCCGTGCTTGGTGAGCTCCATGTCCTTGTCGATCTGCACCGGCGCTTGGTCGCAGTAGCCCAGGCAGGAGACCTTCTCGTAGGGCTCGCCTTTGGCCTGGAGAGCATCGGCCAGGGCATCGCTGCCGGCCATCGCGCAGGAGATTCCCTGACAGACGCGGGCAACCCCTGGCTTTGCCAGCAAGGTGTAGAAGCTGACGACTCCGTAGATGTCGGCCTCTGGAACACCGGTTTCTTCGCTGACCTTGGCTGAGACACCTGGGGCAAGGCCACCGTGGTGCTCGAGCAGGTCCATCACCGCAGGGCGGTTGGCGTTGTGCTTCTGCATGCATGGATTCTACAGCGAAGCCGACCAAAGGGGAGTCGGCTGCTCTGTCGGGCTCGGAGCTCTCAGCGCCAAAGAGCTCAGAGGCGCCAGAGTTCTAGGGTGCCGGTCAGATTCAATTCGCCCACATCGTTGGTGATCTCACAGCTTCCCTCGCGGGTGTCTGCGTCGACCTCCAAGGCCCGAATCAGCACACCGTATTGGTGCCCATCGTCGATGAAAGAGAAGCCTGAGCTGCTCAGGCTGCGACCCTCAAGCCTTCCCGCGTAGCGGGCCTCGCCCAGGACCAGCGCCCCCCAACCGAAGAGACCATCCTCCCCCCGCAGCTCGGGGATGCTGCCCTCGACGCTCTCGAGCACGCCGACTTCGACGCCCCAGGTGTTGTCCACGAGAGTGCAGCTTCCCTCCCAGTCGCCGATCTGGTCAGCGGTTGGCGAGGCGCAGCCGCTCAGCAGGGCGCAGAGCCCTGCAAGAAGGCCAAGGCGGCTCATGGGTTCACCTCGACCTTCACGTCGATGTCCAGCCAGAGGGGCTCGCCGCCGTCCGCCGAGGCGGCCTCCTCCAAGCGAAGGGTCTGGCCATCGTACTGAGCGAGCTCGTCCAGGGCGGCGGCATCTTCCCAATACCAAGCTCCCCCTGAGTCAAAGTCGAAGGTATCGACGTCCATCAAGAAGATCTTGATCGCTTCCCCCTCGAAACCCATGGGGCCGAGGCCGTACTCCACCTCGATGGCTTCAGGAGTGAGGGAGCAGCGCTCGTTCCAGGTCGCGTCGTAGACGTTGACCTTCTCCGAGCTCACACAGCGCGGGGAGATGTAGTTCTCATCGTCTGCTTCGAGCTCAACGGAGGCGTCGATCCAGTACACCCCGGCAATCAGGTCTGGCGCAACGCTGTTGTTAAAGCTGGAGGTCTCCCAGGCCGCGCCATTGGGCTTGACCCCGCCCACCGACGCCTGAAGGAACTCAATCTCGAAGCTGCGGGCGGTGTGAAGCAGGCAGCTGCCCTGGTGGCAGAATTCGTCGGAGCGGCACTCGCTGAGGGTCTCGCAGGTAGCTCCTTCCACGCCTTCAACCCAAGGCACGTTTCTCAGCGTTCCGTCTGGGATTTCAGGGGCGCAGGCGATGAGTAGAAGGAGCAAGTTGATCTCGGGGTAGGGGGCGGGCCGCCGGTATAACGGCAACGCCCTCCCACCCTGAGACTCCGTCACTTCCTCCGGCGCAATGTGGCCAGTCCGAGGAGCATCAAGCCCATCGCGGCCCACCCAGAGACCGGTTGGCTCTGGCTGCTACACCCGCAGCTGCTGGGGTCCGGATCTGTCCCCGTGTCATCGACCTGGCTGTCGTCCGTGCTGCTGTCTACGGGGCCCGTCTCGCCCGTATCGCCCGTATCGCCCGTGTCATGTGGCTCGCCCGGGATGTTGCCCATGTAGGTGGGCGCGCCCAGAGTCGAGCTGTCGGCGATGGGCACGAAGCGCAGCGTGAAGGTGGCCGTCTCGGACTCCGCCTGCCAAGTGGGCCAGCTTGCATCGACGGTGCCCACGGTGAGCACGTAGTTCAGTGAGAGGTTGAGCAGGTCTTCGATGAAGTCGGTGCTGTAGGCCGGGTCCGCCTCCCAGAGGGCCAGGTCTGCCTCGGGGACCGGGGCGAAGCCTTGTGCGTTTCCTTGCATCCAGGTGAACTCGCCGCTGCCGGCGCTGCTCTCTCCCCAGAAGGCCATCAGGCTCGCGTCTGTCTCAGGGTTCCCGTCATCATCGAAGAAATAGCCCAGTGGAATCCAGGTGGAAGGCAGCCAGGGTCCGAACTGCTCCGCCGGGCCCGTCTCCGGTGGCACCTGGGCGTAGTTGCTGCCCAAGGTGGTGGTCGAGGCGAGTAGGTCCCCGATGCCTGTCTGGCCGGTGTAGGGCGCCAGCTCTGTAAAGAAGCCTGCCCTCTCTGCTCCGAAGAATCCGTCTTCTGGGAAGTGCTTGTCTGCCGGGCCAAAGAGGCCGTGCGAGAAGGTCGCGATGTCTTCCGGGTCGTACATCTCGGCAGGGATGGAGAGGGCCAAGGCCTCGCTAAGGCCGGCGACACTGGCCCGCTGGAAGTCGGCACCCAGACCCACCCCGAGCTGGACCTCAAAGCCCTCCAGGCGACTGTCGGTGTAGTTGTTGATCTTCTGGAAGACTTGGTAGTCCACGCTGCCCTCGCTGGGGGAGACCTTGAAGACCAAGTCCACGCCCTTCCCCTCCAGTGAGCCGGGCGCCATGGCCACCTTGAAGCGCTTGTGTGTCTGAAAGTCCGAGCTGCAGATGGTGGGGGTCGGCAATGCCAGATCCAGCGTTCCGCCCTCCAGGTAGGAGGTGGTCATCAGGCAGTTGACCGGGCGACCTTCCTTCACGTCCAAGTCGCCGTGAACGACCTTGATGCCAGGGGGCTCACCTACAGGCCATGTCTTCCCGCCAACGTGGGCGGTGACCTTTCCCTGGCCGTCGTCGACGGCGCCCTTGTAGGTGCCCTCAGCTCCCAGTGTGTAGGCACCGGTAGCGGCATCGTAGCTGCCCCCATCCACCGTCATAGAGACGTTCTCCATGCTCCAAGCCTGGAAGCCGGTGGGAGCGTGGGACATGTCAGCTGTGCCTTCGTGGATTTGGCCAGCGTTGGCGAGTCCTGAGAGCAGAAACAAAGAAAAGGTCATTGTTGGGGTCCTCCTTGACACAAAGCTAGTCATCACTTTGGTGTTGGGCAGCCCTATTGGATTCGCTTTGGACTGCGGACTGATCCCGGTCAGCATTTCGCTGTGACGACGTGGATACTCCCTACGTGGAGGCTCTTGTGCGCCCATTCTCTTGGCTCTTCCGTCACCGACACCGCGTCGATGCTCCTTTCGTTCGGCGACCTCCAACCGGCAACTTTTACCAGTCTGCGTCCTTCTTCCCCATGCCCTTTGCCTGCGTGGCGACGGTGGATGAGCACGGGAAGACGAGCATCGGGCCCTACTCGCTGGCCTTTCCCTTCGACCTCATCGAGGACCCGAGTGTGATGCTGGTCGCCCGCGCCAGCAGCAACACGGTGGCCCACATCGAGCGCACGGGGAAGGCTGCCCTCTGCTTCATCGAGTTCGACAAGGAGTGGCTGGAGGCTGTGGTGCGCTTGGGGTACCCCGGTCAGACGCCCGAAGAGAAGATGGCGGACAACCCCTTTGAGCTGGAGCCATCGCCCATCCGTGGAGATGACCCTGAGTTCCCACGGTTGATGAAGGATGCCTTCCAGGTCTGGGAGTGCACCCTAGATGGCAGCTTTGTGTACCAGCCCGCGCGGGAGACCGATCCCGGCGGGGTAGAGCGCTTTCTCAAGCTGCGCGTCCACGATGTGCTGCTGCGAGAGAACTTCAACGAGATGTTGGAGGAGGAGAACGACTTCCCTCGCATGCCGATCTCCTACGGCTTTCGGCACCAGACTGGGGAGCGTCGCTTCTTCTTCGCCGAGCACGGAAAGCCCTTCGCTGTCCCGGTGCCCACGGACATTGGTCCGGAGCACCAGACCATCCACTACCAAGCCAACCGCATCGACCCAGAGGTGCGCTTCACTGAAGAGGCCGCGATGGCGCTGACCTCGGTGCCGCGGCCCTTCCTGAAGATTGTGCTCAAGGCGCTGGTGAAAGAGGCCAAGGAAAAGGGCGTGCGTCAGGTCGATGCGGCCTTCGTCGCTGCGGTTGACGCCAGGCGTCGAGGGGTATGAGCTCCGCCACGGGCGCCTCCTTGTGCTTGACCTGGAGTGCCACAGCACTGTGCCAATCCCGCATGTGAGTAGAAGTCAGAGCCTCGCCAGAGCGCTGCGCAGCCCTGGACTACCGGCCGCTGTGAAGTCTTGACACAACAACATAGGCATTGACCCGAGAGGCAGGGGGGCTAAACGCCCGCCCCGCGACCGGACCACTCCGGAGCGGCACACCCGGGCAGAGTTGTGAAGTTCAGTTTTGTAGATCGTGAGCAAGGCTCGATTCAGAAAGACATCCTCTCCGGCGTGACTGTGGCTCTGGCCCTGGTCCCCGAGGCGGTTGCTTTCGCTTTTGTCGCGGGCATCTCTCCCATCGTTGGGCTCTACGGCGCCTTCATGATGGGCATCGTGACGGCCATCTTTGGTGGGCGTCCGGGCATGATCTCCGGTGCCACCGGCGCCATGGCTGTGGTGATGGTCTCGCTGGTCTCTCAGGGAACGGAGATGGGCGGTGAGGGCGCTGGCCTTCAGTACCTCTTGGCGACTCTGGTGCTCGCCGGTCTGCTCCAGATTGCAGCCGGCGTCCTGCGCCTCGGCAAGTTCGTTCGCATGATTCCAAGCTCTGTGATGATGGGCTTCGTCAACGGCCTGGCCATTGTGATCTTCCTCTCTCAGCTCGGCATGTTCAAGGTCGGCGGTGAGTGGCTTACAGGCAGTGCACTGGCCACCATGCTTGGCCTGACCGCACTCACCATGGGCATCCTCTTCGGCTTGCCCAAGATCACAAAGCAGGTCCCAGCCGCCCTGGCGGGCATCGTCGTCGTCACATTGGTGGTGGTCTTCGGTGGGCTGGACACGCCCACGGTCGCCAGCTTCGTGGCCGAGGGTGGGGGAGACGGCATCGCAGCCGGCCTGCCCACCTTCGACATTCCAATCATCCCTTTCAGCCTTGAGACCCTCTGGTTCATCGCGCCCTATGCCGCGATCCTGGCGGCCATCGGACTCATCGAGTCCCTGATGACCCTGAACCTGGTAGACGAGCTCACGGAGACCCGCGGCAACGCGAACCGGGAGTGCATCGCTCAGGGAGCTGGAAACATCCTGAACGGATTCTTCGGCGGCATGGGCGGCTGCGCGATGATTGGTCAGAGCATCATCAACATCAAGTCCGGCGGCCGAGGCCGGCTCTCGGGCATCGTGGCCTCGCTCGCGCTCCTGGGCTTCATCCTCTTTGGCTCCGGGCTCATCGAGCGTGTGCCAATCGCGGCCCTGGTGGGGGTCATGTTCATGGTCGTCATCGGCACCTTCGCCTGGAACACCTTCCGCATCCTGAACAAGGTGCCGCTGGCCGATGTTCTGGTGATGGTGACGGTGACCGGAATGACCGTGGCCTTCGATTTGGCCGTTGCTGTCTTGACGGGTGTGGTCATGAGCGCCCTGGTCTTTGCCTGGGAGAACGCCAAGCGCATTCGTGCCCGCAAGAAGATCGATGAGCATGGAATCAAGCACTACGAGATCTTCGGACCGCTCTTCTTCGGCTCCACGACGCTCTTTGCGAGCAAGTTCGATGTGGCCGGTGACCCCGACGAGGTCATCGTGGACTTTGCCGAGTCCCGCATCACCGACCAGTCCGCGATCGAGGCCATCAACAAGCTGGCCGACCGCTACCACCAGGCCGGCAAGACCCTGCACCTTCGCCACCTCAGCTCAGACTGCATCAGCCTGATTCAGCGTGCCGAGGAGATCTGCGAGGTCAACGTGCTCGAGGACCCCGACTACTACGTGGCCATCGATGGGCTTCGTCAGGACCGCGAGGACCGGGCTGCGCAGGGCTTGGAGCCCAAGAAGCGCAAGAGCGGGATGGGCGTTCACTGAGTCTCTCTCGCGCACTTAGGTCCTCCTGCGGAGAGCACTAGATGACACGCTGGGAGCTGCTAGACCGGGCCCCGACTCCGGACGGACAGGGTGAGCTCACCTTGCTTCGCCGGAACGCCGAGCTGTCCATTCACATCGACGGCGCGGTGTTGATGAACAGCCGTATGCATGGCTCCGAGGAGGCCATGGTTGGCCTGGCCTGCGGAGATGTCGGTGCAAGGGGCCGCGTGCTGGTTGGCGGACTCGGCATGGGATTTACGCTGGCAGCCACCTGCGGTCTGCTCGGTCCAGGGGTCGAGATCACCGTCGCTGAGCTCTCCAAGGCGGTCGTTGAGTGGAACCACGGTGTCGTGGGAGAGCTGGCGGGCCATCCTGTTGATGACCCGCGTGTCCGCGTCGTTGTGGGTGACGTACGCGAGCAGATCACCGGCCGCTGGGACGCTGTGCTGCTCGATGTGGACAATGGACCGGGCGGGTTGACCCAGGAGTCCAACGGCTGGCTCTATGGCCGCGAGGGGCTCTCCAAGCTGCACAAGGTGCTCTCACCGCGCGGCACGCTGGCGGTGTGGTCTGCCCACCCTGACCTGGCCTTTACCCGGCGCTTGAGCCACGCTGGATTCCGGCCGAGCACCCACACTGTTCGCGCACGCGCAAACGGGAAAGGACCTCGGCACACCATCTGGGTGGCCAAGGCCTGAGCGCCGTTCGATCGGCACAGAGCTATTCAGAGTCGCTCATAACGTACGTGTATATAAAGCTTTCGCAGATGTGGCCCCCTCCTCCAGACGTCATCTCAAAGTCCGACACATCGAGCTGCTCATTGGTGTCGTCGAAGACCAAAGTAGCGCTGACCAAGGCGTTCAGCTCAGTGCCCTCTGGGCCGTCGTACTCCCACTGGTCCGACCCTTGACTCGCATCCGCTGGCAGCTCGTAGAAGCTGAGCTCAACGCTGTCTCCATTGTCTAGCTCAGCGGTGACCCCCTGGAGCTCTGGGCCCGCGTAAGCGTCGGCCACCTCAACGTAGACGGAGGTCTCAAGGCAAGGGTCACCGCAAGCGATGAGGGCTAAAATGAGGGTCAGGCTGGCTCCGATGGTTGTCAGGGAGACCGTCTAGCAGCTTAGCTTTCAATACGCTTGGCCAACGCCACGGTCTCTGAAAGCCAAGCTTGGATCTCGGCCGGCTCGACGCTCTGAGAGGCGCTCCGCAGCAGCAGTCCCCCGGTGAACGCACCAGCGGGTGGGTAAAGGCCGTTCGCGTCGTAGTCCCCCAACTCAACGAAGGGTCGGTCGACCCCCAGGGTGCCCACCAGGACCGCCCGAGTGCTGGCACTCAAGCCAGAGATGTCCACGCCCACGTGTACGAAGGCCGTCAGGAAGTCGGCGTCCTCGTGGTGGCCTCGAGCGGGGTAGACCATGCCGCCAATGGGCAGGTGCGAGACAGGGACCAAGCACACGAGGGTTCGTCCCAACTTCAGAGAGTTCGGCGCCCCCCCCATGAACTTGTAGTTGGCCGTTGGGGTGGCCTTG
Organism: uncultured Pseudomonadota bacterium; assembly: GCA_913060515.1. Taxonomy (GTDB): domain Bacteria; phylum Myxococcota_A; class UBA796; order UBA796; family CAJQPC01; genus CAJQPC01. The sequence continues at coordinate 32,980 of CAJXRZ010000029.1, forward strand.
ACCCACAGGGTCTTGTTCCCAATCTGGGTGGTGTACCAGGGCTCTATCGGCGCCTTGGTGTAGCCGGCGTCCGCCAAGACTTGGGCCAGCTCAGCGACCTTCTCCTTGGCGCGCTTGCCTTGGTTGATTCCCATCTTGATGCCAAAGCCAAGTCCGATGGGAAGCAGCAGGGGCGCGATGCAAGCAAAGCCGGTGAGCCGGTCCATGAACTCTCAGCGCTTCAGGGTCAGATCAAAGCTTACGTCTACAGCGTCGCCGATAGACTCGTGGGCGCACTCTACCATCAGGGCCTGCAGGTTCTCGTTGAGCCCCAGGGACTCAATGCTGACCTGGAAGGTCTGGTCGGATGCCAGCGAGAAGGTGCCTTCGTCCTTGTGGGTGAGCACAACGGGGATCTCGACATCGGTCTTGCCGGCGTAGAGGGAGAGCTCCCCCTTCAGGCTGCCGGTGCTGCTCTCGCCCACAGCGATTCCGGTGTCGAAGCCTTGGGCGGAGGCGACGGTGAAGGTGGCCGTGGCGTGCTCGCTGGCGTGGAAGAAGGTCTCCCGAACCCGCGTGTCTCGGAGCTCCAGCTCGCTGGCCCAGGAGCTCAGATCGATCTCGAAGGTGCCGGTGCCGTCAGCCTTGAAGGTGCCCTTTGGGGTCTCAAAGTGGGCGGGGACCTCGGCGGTGCCGTTCTTGAGCTGAACCAGCTGAATCTGGCCGTCAGCGACCTTGAGTTCAACGGCCTTTGGGGCCGGCGCGGGCTCCGCTTTGGCCTGGGGCGCGGGGGGCTCTGGGGTCTCGGTGGTGCAGGCAAAGAGGGCGAGGGCGAGCAGCATGGGTCAACTCCGGTGCCAAGAAGGCGTTGCGTGTGTGTTCTACTAACCCTGCGGTGGCCAGCGTTGAGCAAGTCACCTGGAGGCGCGCATGGATCTACGCGTGGTGATGCAGAGTGACTTGGTCTCGGTGCTCCCTCACCTTCCGGCCGTAAAGGCCGCGGAAGTGATGGAGCAACAGGGCTTCCGCCATTTCCCGGTGGTGGACGAGAACAATGATTTGGTCGGGGTGGTCTCTCAGTTGGACCTGCTCCGTCACCGAGGCCAGCTTGAGTCTCTGACCATCAAGGATGTGATGGTCCAGACCCCGCTGGTGATGGCGCCTGGCGACAGCGTGGCCGACGCAGCGGGTCTGATGATCACCCACAAGGTGAGCTGCATCCCGCTGCTGGAGGACGGAAAGCTGGTGGGCATCGTGACCACCATCGATCTGCTCAGTCTGCTGGCCCGGATGTAGGGGAGGGAGCGTAGTGCGCCTCCAGAGCCTTGGAGAGCGTCGCCACCGCCCGTATGGCCGTGAGCAGCTCCAGCTTTAGATCTCGCTCGGCGATCAGATCGATTCGGTGGCGCGAGAGGCTGGATCCTGGGTGGGCGTGAACCACAGCCATGAGCGCCCCAAAGACGTCGGGGTTGTTGATCAGCAGCTTTAGGGCGGTCGAATGGGGGCTGCTTGCATGCAGCATTCCGCCGGCGATGGGGTGGTTCAGATCCGCTGCGGGGCCCTCCCCATGCTCTTTGTGGATGACCCGGAGCTCAGGCATCAGCTCGGGGACAGCGATGCTGGCGATCTGGGTCTGAAAGCCGCCCTTGTGGTTGGTGAGGGTGGCCCGAAAGGACACGCCCTCTAGGGTGCCCGCCAGAATGGGCAGAGTCTTGGTCGCGTCGAAGGCCAAGTGCCAGCCCCTGTCGTGCGCCAAGCCCGCCCAGGCGGGGACCTGTGCCTCTCGCAGCGCAGTCTTCAGCGCGCGCAGTCCAGATCGGATCTCGCTCAGATGACTGGTGTCGCCGGGCAGGCTGAGGTGCAGCATGCCCTCTGAGCTGCCCAGCTGGTTCTTGGGTTCCCAAGTCAACTCTTGGGGGCCTGGCAGCTTGGTGAGCCACTTGCCCGCTGGGGTCCGCTCACTCTCTAAGTCCTGCCAAGCCATGGCCTGAGAGATCAGCCGACGGTTGTTGAGCAGACCCTTGGCTGGCCGCCGGCACGGAATGCCGAAGCTGGGCGTGCCGATGGCCAGCTCTTTGCTGTGGGTCAGCAGGATCCGGATGTGCAGGGAGTCCTTTTGCGAGCCCCAGCGGATGTTGAGCCGGCTGCGACGGGGATCGAGTTCTCGGCACTCAACGGGCCAGCCTTGGGCCCTGGCTAGGGTGGCCCAGGGGTTGTGGCGCTGTTGCTGGAGGATGACGGCGGAGCTTGGAGGGGGCTCTCCAGTTGGAGCTGGGGGAAAGGCCTCAATGCTCTTGGCGTTGGTCTTTCCCATCCAGACCAACAGGCTGAAGTAAAAGGCGGCGCCGATCACGACCGTCCAGAGTTCCATGCGCGCCCCTCCAAGGCCTGGGCCAATTCTGCCACCGCCACCAAGGCTTCTTCCAGTCCAATGCCCAAGTCTCCTGGGCTCACAAGCTCAATGCGCTTCTGTGTGAGGCTCGAGCCGGGGTAGCCATGCACAACCGTCAGGATGCCCTGAAAGAGCGTTTCGTCGTGTAGATCCTTGCCCAATCCCTGTGGATCCAGTGCCCGAATGTGCAGCAAGGTGTTGGCGATGAGGTGGGGCACCGCCTCGGGCTCGCCGTGGCCATGCTCGATGTGATTCAGCGTCAGGGCGGGGACACCCTCGGGGCAGACGCAGCGGAGGGTGCAGCGAAGGCTCTCGGTCTGGCCCAGTAGGCGGGCTTTGATCTCGAAGCCCTTCAGACTGGCCGTCAGCGTGGGGCCTGTTGCAGTCAGAGTCAGCGGCCAGCCGTGCTTGAGGGCCACTTTGGCCCAGGGCGGGAATCGAGCCATTTCCATTGCGTGTGCCAGCGTCCGCAAACCAGCGAGGGCCTTTGGTAGCTGGTCGATGTGCAGTGGCAGGGCCAGCGTGAGCTGGCCCCGGTGGTAGCTCAAGCCTTGGGGGCCGGGAAGCTCTGGGAGCCAGGACTGGTGGGCCGCGGGGTCCAGCTGCCGGCCCATTTGTCCCAGCAAGCCCGAGAGGGTCTCCCGGTCGGCCAGGGCTGCACCGGGGTCTGGGGTGGGAAGGCGCAAGGTGGTGTGGGCAACGGCACCAGGAGGCGCTCCCGCGTGCCCTGTGACACTGACGCTGACGGCGTCCCTGGGCAAGTGAATGTCCAAGCGGCCCACCGTGCCCATCATGATCTGGGTCTCCATGCGCCAGCCCCGTTGTGCGGCCAGCATCGCCCACGGCGACTGCTCCAAGCCGTGCAGCACGCGCAGACCGTTTGAGTCTGGGAAGGAGCGCGGCGTCAGTCCGGGCAGGGGGGGGCTCGCATCGTCCCGTTGCAGATAGCGCACCAGCTGAACGGCACCCGCAGTCACGACCATGCACAGGATGAGCCAAGAGACGGCGTTCATTCTGCGCTCGCGGAGATGGCGCTGGCGGCCCGCACGACCTTGTTCATGGCCTGCAGGAGGCCGTCTCCCATGTCGCCCGCCGCGATGAGCTCAATGCGGTCCTGGGTCAGTCTCGAGCCGGGGTGGCCGTGCACGATGGCCATGATGGCGGAGAAGGTCGCGTCCCCTTGAAGGATTCGGTGCAGGGCCTCTCCATCCCCTGTGGCGTGGAGGAGGCTGTCGGCGATGGGGTGTCGGGTGCGGACCCTCTCGCCGTCTCGAAAGTCGGGGTGGACCAGCGAGAAGCGGGTGTCTTGGATGGGAATTGGGGCCATGATCCGTGTACGCAGCGCCCCCTGCACCCACTCCAGGTTAGCGTTGACCTGCACCCCGTCGACCTGTCGGCTCAAGCGAGGCCACTGCCTCGTGCTGTCCAGCTTCAACGTCCAGCCGGCTCGGGCCGTGTACCAGAAGGGAAACTCGGCGTGCCGCAAGGCTTTGAAGAGTGCCATGGCCTGTCGTACACATTGCTCGGGGTCGCCTGGGCGGGAGAGCGTCAGCTCCAGGTGGGGGGCTCTCCACTCCAATGCTTGCGTGTCACTCTGCTCGGGCAGCCAATTTTGGAACGGGGTCAAGGTTGCGCCGGTGACAGACCAGTGTAGGCGGCTCTCTCGGAACACCAGCGCTTCGGGCGGCTGGCGCGTCGGGGCACGCACCTGCAGGCGCTCCCCAGAGTAGTGCTGATGGCCGGTGACTTCGAGGACGCTGCCGCGTAGGCTGGCCACCGCCTCAAAGTCCTGTCCTTCGTGTTGCCCCCGGACCCGAAAGGAGGGCCTTCCGGTGCTTGGCAGCAAAGAGGTGCATGACCAGCCCTTGGAGCGGGCCAGCTCGGGCCAGGGGGAGTCACGCATCCACTTCTCGGCGTGCGGCAAGGCCTCGGGGTCGGGAGGGGGAAAGGCCTTGAGCGGAGCGTCTTTCTCGCCCGAAGTGGCCAAGCGAACGACAAAGGCGATGGCCAGCAACAGGGGGGCGCTCAAGATCATGACGCTGGCAAGGTCCATGCTCAAGATCTATTCCCCCCAGCGACGCTCCGGCCATGTTCATTCTACCCCTCTGGCCTGCCCCCGGCTCCGAGCCGGCTGTTGCACCGCCCGCGTTCAGTGGGTGTCGCAACCAGGGGGCGGCCTCTGGGTCCTCCGTGTCCACTCTGGAGAGTGCGACGATGATGGCCAGCCCCAAGATCGGGGCGGCCACGATGGCGGCGATGAAAAGGTCCGGGCGGGGATCAACTCCATCTTGGGGGTTGTGTGCGTGGAAGGCGATCCAGGTGCTCTGCCAGGGCGGAGACGGCCTGGAGCGCCGGCAGAAGTTCCTCGCCAAGATCGCCGAGGGCGAGAAGAACGACGCCGTGCTCCTCCAAGCGTGCTCCCGGGTAGGTGTGCAGCAGAGCCAAGATGACCTCGACGGCAGAGGGATCTGAGAGGAGCGGCTGGATGGTGCTCAGGTCTCCCGTCGCATGGAGCAGCTGGTCCAGCGCCGGGGTCCCCAAGGACACCTTCGGCCCTTTGGCCTGGGATGCGTGGGTGATTCGGAAGGAGCGTTCGGAGAGCGCGCACTGCGCCACGATGCAGGTTTGAAGGCCCGCGTTGGTGTATTGCAGGGCGGCCTCTAAGTGCAGCACTCCGATGTCCCGCAACATTCGAGGCCAGACTCCCTGACCCGCTGCGTCGGTCCACCCCGGGGAAGGCTCCCAATGGGGCATTCGTTGACGGATGACCATGTTGAAGAGTGCGAAGCTCCGATGCACAAGTCCAAGACTGACCTTGGCGTCTGGCACCCGGTGGCGGAAGCGGCCGGCGCCGGAGCTCACCGTGCCCGTCTTGTCCGTGGTCCAGTCCTCGGGGACCGCCACGCTCACCTGGGTGGGCCTGTCTGGGGGATCCGCTGTTGGGATGTGAAGCTCGAAGGCTTGCTCGGCGAGCGTGCCTTGCACACGAACAAAGGGGCTGTCCGGCCCGGAGGAGAGGGTCTTCCAGCCCTGAGCTTTGGCCAGGGCCTGCCATGCGCGTGCGACAGGGCCACCGACGGGCTCGGTGCGCTGCTGCCAGGCCATGTGCCGGAGCCAAACCACCAGACCTACCACCAGGAGCAGGAGAGCGCCGAGGTTGGTCAGTAGTGGATACTCGTCCAAGTGGCCTCCGGCGTGCGTCTCGGCGCAAGCAGCGGCTCTTCTCCGTCCGAGGGCTGCTACGCTCCACCCATGCTCACTCTACTCGTTCTCGCTTGCCAAGTCTCCGGCGTCGCCGACACACCGCCCCCCGCGGACGCGCTCTCCGAACAAGAGGTGGCAGCACCCACTCCCGAGTCCCAGGCCAACGCCATGCCCCCCCTGAGTTCCGCCGAGCCCTTTCTGGCTTGGCTCTCCACACAGGAGTCCACCCTGATTCTGCCCTTTGAGATCGAGCGGGACCCACTGGGGGTGCAGTCGGTAGCGTTGATGAGCGACCCTGCGGTGTCCTTCTCGCTGGACACTGGAGCGATGGGCATCACGCTGGAGACGCGCCTGCAGGATCCTTGTCCGGGTGCGGAGACCTGCAAGGTCTGGCTCAAGGGCAAATACGGGCCGCTGCTCGCTGGGGAACTCTCCCCATCCGGCCACAGCTTCACGGTCTACGAGGTCCTTGAGGCCGTCGACGGCACCCCCACCCAAGCCCGCCGCGAGTAGCCCCGGGGCCATCGCTGGGCTACCCGCCCGGCATGCGCGTAGTGATCACAGAGAAGCCCTCCGTGGCCCGGGACCTGGCCAAAGTGCTCGGCATCCGAGGCAAGTCCCAGGGCTACCTGCATGGCGAGGGCCTCGTCATCGCGTGGTGCTTTGGCCACATGGCGGAGCTGGTGGGCCCGGCCCACTACAATCCGGAGTGGAAGCGCTGGGATCCGGAGCGCCTGCCCATGCTGGTGGAAGAGTTCCAGATCCAGGTGCGCTCGGGCGCCGCCGAGCAGGTGGGCATCCTCAAGAAGCTGCTCGCGGACAAGCGTGTGGAGTCCGTGGTCAACGGCTGCGATGCAGGGCGAGAAGGGGAGCTGATCTTTCGCTACGTGATGCAGCTGAGCGGATGCAAAGCGCCGGTTCAGCGCCTCTGGGTCAGCTCCATGACCGAGCGGGCCATCAACGCAGCGTGGGCCAAGCTTCGGCCCGGGCACGAATACGACTCCCTGGCAGACGCGGCGCGCTCCAGGGCGGAGGCAGACTGGCTGGTCGGCCTGAACGCCACCCGGGCGATGACCTGTCTGGCCCGAAAGGGTGGGGGTGGTCAGCTCCTGAGCGTCGGGCGGGTTCAGACCCCGACCCTGGCCATGATCATCGCGCGAGATGCCCAGATCGCGGACTTTGTCCCCGAGGACTACTGGCAGGTCAAGGGCAAGATTCAGGGCCTGGGGGACCTGGCGGAGGGGGAGGAGCAGGTGCTCTTCCCTGCGACCTGGTTCCAGAAGGGCGGCCTGGATGGACAGGCCAAAGAAGAGGATCCGGACTCGCGCGAGGACAAGTCGAGCAAGCCCAGCGGGGCCTCGGGCGACACCCGACTTCCCAGCCTGCAGGCCGCAGAGGCCGTGGTCCAAGCCGTGGCCCAGCAGCCTGGCGAGATCACCGAGTCCACCCGCTCCCGCAAGACCGAACGGCCGCCGCTGCTCTATGACTTGACTGCGTTGCAGCGTAGGGCGAACCAACGATATTCCATGAGCGCCGCCAAGACCCTTGAGATCGCCCAGGCACTCTATGAGCGGCACAAGCTCATCACTTACCCGCGAAGCGACGCGCGCTTTCTGACCCCAGATCAGCTCGAAGAGCTGCCAGGCATCGTGCAGGCCGTGGGTCAGCTGGCGCCCTATGCACCCCACGCACAGGCCATCTTGGGGCGCGGGCCCATCAACCCCGGCAAGCGCGTCATCAACGCCGAAGAGGTGGGTGACCACCACGCCATCTTGCCCACCGACCGGGTGCCCAACAGCCACAGCCTGAACCCGGAAGAGAAGCGCATCTACGACTTGGTGGCCAGGCGCTTTCTAGCCGTGCTCTCTGAGAATGCGCTCTTTGATGTGGCCAAGCTGGTCCTTCAAATCACGCCCAAAGAAGGCGTGGAGCTGCCCGATGGCGTGCGGGCTCCCTTGAGCTTTCGAGCCCGCGGGCGCATGTGCGTTCAGGCCGGGTGGCAAGCGGTGGACCCGCCCAAGAAGCGTGCGGACACGGAGCTGCCTCTGCTCAATGACGGGGACGGGGTGCTCTGCGCAGAGGTCGAGCACAAGGCCGGGCAGACCAAGCCGCCGGCCCACCACAACGACGCCAGCATCCTCAAGGGCATGGAGGGGGCGGGCAAGGACCTGGACGATGCGGCCGCCAAGCGCGCGATGCGTCAGTCTGGTTTGGGCACGCCAGCCACCCGGGCCAACATCTTGGGCACCCTGGAGCGCCGGGGCTTTGTGGAGCGCAAGGGCAAGTTTCTACTAGGGACGGACCGCGGTCGGGCCTTGATCGCAGCGGTGCCCATCGAAGAGCTCAAGAGCGCCGAGCTCACCGGCCGCTGGGAGGCCCGCCTCTCCAAAGTGGCCGATGGCAAGGAGACCCGCGAGCGCTTCATGGCCGATGTGCGCATCCGCACCGGCGAGGTGGTCAAGGCCATCTTGGATGCCGAGCCTCCCCCTCCTGAGATCGTCGAAGACGACCGGCCGGTGATCGGCGAATGTCCGATATGTCAGTCCCCCGTACGCGAGGGCAAAGGCGCCTTCTCCTGCGCCAAAGGCCGGGCCTGTACCTTCGTCATCTTCAAGACCGTCGCCAAGCGCCCGGTCAGTCTGCGCTCGGCCAAACAGCTGCTCACCAAGGGCAAGACCCCGGTGATGAAGAACTTCAAGTCCAAGAAGGGCAAGAGCTTCGAGGCGGCCCTGAAGCTGGATGAGACCGGCCGGGTCACCTTCGACTTCCCGCCCAGAGAGCGGCCGGACCCGACCACGGCCAAGGACCCCGTGGGCATGATGTGCCCCAACTGTGGGATGGGGCGCATCATGCGGGGGCGCACGGGCTGGGGCTGCGACCGCTGGCAGCAAGGCTGCGGATGGCGCCGGATGGACGAGAAGGCTTAGCTGGCCTTGGCGTCCTCTTCGTCGTCCTCGTCCTTCTCCAGGTGCTTGCTGAAGGCCGCCGGGGCCTGCGCCCGCAGCTGACGCACCAACTCCGGCAGCTCCGTGACCGCGCAGGCCTCAGAGCGCATGGCCAAGTGCCGCAGGAAGGCGCCCGTGAGGCCCTCCGAGAGGCTCGCCAGGATGCTCAGCTTGTCCGCGCTCACTCCGTAGTGCACCAGGATTTGCCGGCGCTCCTCCTCGCTGGGAGGCGGCAAGAACACCACGCGGTCGATTCGACCGGCCCGCATTCCAGGCCAGTACAAGCCACCGGGACGCCAGGCCTCCTCCCGGGTCAGGGAGTCGTCCATGAAGGTCGCGATGACCAGGTCAACCCGCCCGTGCAGACGGTCCATGAGGCCCGCCAGCTCCTGGTCCAGTCCGCCGCGGTTGAGGACCACGTCGTCGAGCAAGACCACGCCTGGCTGCAGCACAGAGGCCAGCTCCACCAGGGCATCGGAGTTCACGATCCGGCTTGGGAGCTGCAGGACCCGCTCTTTGCCCAAGGCCGTGCGCGCCAAGCTGGTCTTCCCTGCACCCGTCGGTCCGACGATGAGGGCGATCCGGGTGCCCGTGCTGGGCTCCTGGACCCAGGCACGCATGTCCGCGGACTGCTGGCCAATGGGGCGCTCCGCCGTCGAGGCCACCGGACTGAGGTTCAGCTCGCTGCGCATGCCTTGCCGTCCGACCACCCAGACCTTGTGCTCATCCCACATGTCGCTGAGGAAGTCCCGCGCTGCGCCAGGGCGCCGCTCCAGGACCTCCCATTCGTTCCAGCTCTTGATGGCCGCGATGGCTGGCTCGCCGTCCATCTCCCAAATCTCCAGGGTGCTGCGGGCGTTGTTGCGACCGGAGCGCTGGGGCAGAGAGATTTGGCGGCTGGGCCGCATGCGCAGCAAGCGCAGCAGCAGGGTGTCCACCCCGCGGTGCTTGGAGACCTGCTTCCAACCCTGCTGCTCCAGCAGGGCCTCGGGGTCGGTGTCGGGCAGCAGCGCTTCTGCGAGGTGGGCCGTGACGGCCAGGGCCGCCAAGCCGCGACGCAGAGGGCCCCCTTCCTGCAAGGCCTTCATGGCCCCAAGCATGGCGTCGAGGTTGTGGGTCGCCTCGCGCAAGCGGTCGATGGTGCCGGCTCTCTTGAGCCAGTCCAGGTTTTTGTCGTTCAGTTCCATGATGGGAGCATGGGTAGACGCGGGGTGGGGGAGAGACAAGGGGCAAGGTGGCACTTCTTGCGTGGTAGCTTTGCTGCCGGAGGCCCGATGCTCTACCTCTTGCCCTGTGTCTTGGCCGCTGAGCCCCAAGAGCAGTTCACCGCCGGAGGATTGGCGGGCTACGGGCGCTCCTGGACCCCTGACAACGCCGATGACAAGCGGACAGCCGTCACTGCTGGCGTGGCCTTCGCCTTCTATCTGCCGCCGGTCTTCTACATGCCTGCGAGCCTGCAGTTGTTGGTGCTCAAGGTGCCGGGGGGCTCGGTCTTCTTTCCCGACGTATCTGCGGGCTACGGGATCGCTCCCTTCGGCCGCTGGGGGCCCCACGCCGCGGGCCTGGTGGGTGTTGGGGCGCGACTGACGGGAATCGAGGCCAACCTGGGTTGGAGCGCAGGGGTGGGTCTTGGGCCGGTGAGCATCGACTACCGCCGCCGCGGTGGCTGGCAGAGCTACGCCCCGGACCGATTCGTGGCGCACACGCTGGAGCTCTCCGTGCAGCTTGTGCAGGATGAGCCTTAGCAATCACGGGCAGGTGATTGTGGCTGGTGTTGCCTAGAGCATGCGTGCTCTTTTCGGCGCGTTCTAAGCCCGGTTCGGGGCGCGTATCCACCATCAGGTGTCACTGCCGCGTGTTCTACTCTTCCCCCAAGCTCGCCTTGAAGGCCCGGCGTGCTTTGCGGCGGGCATTGCGCACCCGCTTCTTCTCCAACACCCGCCACTCCGCGACCCAGAGCTTCTCCACCTTGGCCCGCGCCCACGGCGTCTTGCGCAGGAACTTGAGGCTGGAGTTCAGGCTTGGGTCGTTGTGGAAGCAAGCAAAATCAAACTGATCAGCCAGCCCCTCCCAGCCATGGCGATCCACAAGGTCCTGCAAGAGAACCTTGAGGGTCACGCCATGGAGGGGGTTGGTGGCTTGGCTGTCCAAGGCGCTACTGAGGCTTCTCGAACTGACCGGCCCTGTCCAGCTGCTCCAGGATGTCCTTGACGGCTTGGTCCAGGCGAATGCTGTCCAATGCCAAGGTCAAATCGGGGTGCTTGGGAGGCTCAAATCCGCTCTGGTCCACGTCGGGGCGCCGCTCAGCACAGATGGCTGGGTCGGTGTTGACGTAGACGTGCAGCACGCGGTCCTCGCCGACGCGCTCACGCAGGGCGTGGCGGTCATCACGGTGTGGCGTGGGGTACGCACAGATGGTGATGAGCCCAGCGTCGGTAGAAGCCTTGCAGGCTGCCAGGACGCCGCTCAGATCATTGCCGGTGGGGTCCACGACCGTGGCGGTGCGGCCCTGGTCGAAGAGGCGACGCTCCAAGGCGTAGGCCAAGGCCCATCGGCCGGAGCCCGGCAGGCCGGTCAGCCACACGGTTGCGCCTTTCTGGCCCAGACGGTCATGACGCTCGCGCGGCGAGACCTGGGTCTTGGGACGGATGGCGGAGCCTGCACGTGCCTCGCGCAACATGGCGTCCAGATCCTGACGGTCGCCGCCAACCGGCTCGACCATGCCCGCACCAACGGTGTTGTTGGTCAGGGAGTCGATCAGGATGAAGGAGCCGGTGTTCCGGTTGGTCCGGTAGGGATCCGTGAACAGCGCCCGGGTGCAGGTCAGAGTGACCAGGCCGATGTCGTTGAGCTGCAGGGTGGTCGCGCTGGTGTTGTTCTCCAGCGTGTCCATGTCCTTGACCCAAGAGACCTTGTCCACCTGCGCGCGCACCGTCTGGGAGGTGTGCTTGAGCAGGTAGCTCTTCTGGGGGTCCAGCTCGGTCTCGGACATCCACACCAGGTGGGCGGTCACGGTCCGGCTGGCCTGGGGCAGGTTGTCGACCTTGACCAGCATGTCGCCACGGCTGATGTCGATCTCGTCTTCCAAGCGCAGGGTCACCGACTGGGGCACCACAGCGCCGTCGGTGGGCTCACCGTGGATGTCCACGGCCTTGACGCGGCTTGTCTTGCCGCTGGGCAGCGCCATGACGGCGTCGCCGGGCTTGATGGCGCCGCTGGAGATCTGACCGGAGAATCCACGGTAATCCAGGTTCGGACGCAGAACGTTCTGAACTGGAAGGCGGAAGTCCTTGTGGTTGATGTCCTCGTCGATCTCCACCGTCTCCAGGTACTCCAGCACGTTCTTGCCGTGGTACGCGGGGGAGGTGAACCACTCAGTCTCAGGCGAGGGCCCGACGACGTTGTCACCCTTGAGGGCGGAGATGGGGAAGCAGGTCACGTCCTTGAAGTTCAGGCTCTTGGCGAACTCGCAGAACTCTGCTTCGATGCGGTCAAAGACCTGCTGGTCGTAGGAGACCAGGTCCATCTTGTTCACGCAGACGGCCAAGTGGGGGATGCCCAGCAAGCTGGCGATGTAGGCGTGACGGCGGGACTGCTGCAGCACGCCCAGGCGGGCGTCGATCAGGATGATGCCCACGTTGGCCGTGGAGGCACCGGTCACCATGTTGCGGGTGTACTGGGTGTGACCCGGTGTGTCCGCGATGATGAACTTGCGCTTGTCGGTGCTGAAGTAGCGGTAGGCCACATCGATGGTGATGCCCTGCTCGCGCTCAGCGCGCAGACCGTCGGTCAGCAGGGAGAAGTCGATCTCCTCGCCTTCGATGTTCGAGGCCTTCTTCACGGCGGCCAGCTGGTCGTCGTAGATCATGCCCGTGTCGTGCAGCAGGCGCCCGATCAGGGTGCTCTTGCCGTCGTCCACCGAGCCCACGGCCACGAAGCGTAGAAGCTCCTTGTACTCGTAGCGGGCCAAGTAGGCGTTGATGTCGCTCTTGATGAGCTGTGCGTCGGTGACGGCCATTAGAAGTACCCCTCGCGCTTCTTGCGCTCCATCGAACCATCTTCGTCAAAGTCAATCATGCGGCCCTGGCGCTCCGACATGGTGGTGCTGAGCATCTCCTGGATGACCTCGGGCACGGTGCGCGCGGTGCTTGGGACCGCGCCGCTGAGGGGGTAGCAGCCCAAGGTGCGGAAGCGAACGTCCACCATCTTGGGCTCCTCGCCTTCCTTCAAACGCATGCGCTCGTCGTCCACCATGATGAGGTTGCCATCGCGCACAACCATGGGGCGCTTCTTGGCCAAGTACAGGGGCACGATGTCGATGTTCTCGCGCTCGATGTACAGCCAGATGTCCAGCTCGGTCCAGTTGCTCAAGGGGAACACACGAACGCTCTCACCCTTGCGGATGCGGGTGTTGTAGTTGCTCCAGAGCTCTGGGCGCTGGTTCTTGGGGTCCCACTGGTGGAACTCATCGCGGAAGGAGAAGATGCGCTCCTTGGCGCGGCTGCGCTCCTCGTCCCGGCGGGCACCACCAAAGGCACAGTCAAAGCGGTGCTTGTTCAGCGCCTGCTTCAGGCCGTCCGTCTTCATGACGGTGGTGTACTCGTTCGACCCGAAGTCGAAGGGGTTCATGTTCTGCTTCACACCGTCTTGGTTGGTGTGAACGATGAGCTCGATGCCGTACTTCGCCGCAAAGGCCGCACGGAAGTCGATCATCTCCTTGAACTTCCAGGTGGTGTCCACGTGCAGGAAGGGGAAAGGAGGCTTGCCTGGAGCGAAGGCTTTCATGGCCAAGTGGGCCATCACACCGGAGTCTTTTCCGATGGAGTAGAGCATCACCGGGTTGTCGAACTCGGCTGCGGCCTCCCGCAGGATGTGAATGCTCTCGGTCTCGAGCTGCTGCAGGTGGGTCAGTTTCTGTTGCAAAGACATGCAGATCCATCGGCTGAAGGGCCCCGGCCGTCCAAAAGGGAGGCGCCGGGAAGGGGGTGTGTTGTACCGCCTCAGGGGCGGGGCTGCCACCTAGTGGGTGACAGGGTGTGTGACCGCGCGTCGCCGGAGCAAAAGCAGGCCGCCGACCAAGGGCAAGAGCCAGAGGCTGACAGGGGCGGGAACTTGGCCGCAGCCGCAGCCCTCTACTTGGTCCACAGGCTCTGGCTCTGGCTCCGGTGTGGGGCCCTCTGCAAGGGTCAGTTGGTACTGGGTGTCTTGGGCCAATCCGGTCACGGAGACCATCTCGCCGGCGAAGGCCTGGACCTCATCGCCGCTCTCGCCTCGTGCGTTTCCGAGCACAACGCGGCCCTCTGCTTTGACCCAGGTGTCGGCGCTGACCTCCCAGAACTCACTGCCCAGGTAGCTGCTGGTGCTGGAGGAGCCCTCCAAGAGGGTGCCCATGGGCGTGACAAAGGCGTAGAAGCTGGACTCTGGCAGCGTGCCGTTGGCGTAGCGCCCACTGAATCCGCCGAAGATCTCCTCGGGTGGCAGGCCAGTGGCTTGGCGCATCAGGTTGTCCCACAGTGCCGTGGAGTCCGTCCGCCCAGCCTCCCAGATCTCCAGCATCGTGCCTGGACCCAAGGTGTCCTCTAGGTGGGCGTTGAGCACGTACATGCCGTACTGGTGGGCGCCGATGAAGGTGTCGTAGCGCTCGTGTGCGTTGTCGGCGTACCAAGCGGAGGTGTAGTGGTGCCCGTCCCAGCTGGACTCTACGAGCTCCGGGGCCATGTTGGCGCTGGCCTCCCAGTACCAGGTCTGCTCCTCCTCTCCCTCTTCCCATTCGCGCATCTCGTACTGAATGGCGTGCATGAACTCGTGCACAACCAAGCCCCTGTAGAAGGCCGGGCTGGTGAACCAAGTGGGGTTGATGTACACCACCGGGTAGCCCAAGGGGTAGGGGTACTCCTCGCTGTAGTATTCGGTGGTAAAGCCGGTCCCCTCCATCGTTTCGTCCAGAACCACCCAGACCAGGTACTCATCGGAGCTCACCGGCGCCGGCCAGCCTTGCTCCTCGATCAAGCGGGTCCAAGCCAACTCCAGGGCCTCTTCCACAAGGTTCACCGCTGGCTCAGGCAGATCCGACTGGGTCCAGTTGATGGAGAAGTTCTTCGTGAGCCGGTGTTGCGGGTAGGGCGCGCCGTAGGGCTGTTTGTCGGCGACCATCATCCGTGGACCTGGGGACCCAAAGCCGCTGGGAGGCTGCAGCATGTTGGGGTGTGTGGGATCGGCCGCACCAGCCAGCGCCCGCAGTGCGTCAGGGGTCTCGCAGACCGAGGTCTCGGGACCCGCTCCACGCGCGAGGCCAACAAGGAGCAACAACATGGGCACCTGGGGTGTAGGCCAAGCAGGATAGCCGATACCTGACGCTATTGATTGGCCCCTTGCACTGGACCCTGTGATGCTCGCCAACCTCATCCGCTCTGCTGCCCGCGCTGGCGCCAGCGATCTGCACTTCGAGCCCGGCTTGCCCGTCATGATGCGGGTGGACGGCACCCTGCGAAAGGCTGCAGAGCCCATCGGCGCCCAGGCGCTCCAAGATGCCGCTCGGGACCTGATTCCCGCAGCTGAGTGGTCTCGCTTTCTGGAGCGCCGAAGCGCGGACCTGTCCAAGGTCATGGGCGGGGTCTCCTGCCGAATCAACGTGATGCAGTCGATGCGCGGCGTGGGCATGGCCGTGCGTCTGCTCTCCGGCGCCCAGCCCACCTTGGCCCGCCTGAACCTGCACCCCGACCTGGCCGAGCTGGTGCAGCGCAAGCACGGCCTGGTCCTGGTCGCCGGGGCCACCGGCTCCGGCAAGTCCAGCACCCTGGCCGCTCTGATTCATGCCTTGGACCGCGCCCCCTCCAAGCACGTGCTCACCCTGGAAGAGCCCGTGGAGTACCGCCTGCGCATGCAGCACGCCTTTGTGCGCCAGCGTGAGGTGGGCCAGCACACCCCCAGCTTTGAGCAAGGCCTCTTGGACGCCCTGCGCGAGGATCCCGACGTCATCCTGGTGGGGGAGATGCGAAGAGCGCGAACCATGGAGCTGACCCTGGATGCCGCAGAGACCGGCCACTTGGTACTGGCCAGCATGCACGCCTCTTCCGCCAGCGAGGCCATCTCCCGTCTGGTCTCCAGCTTCCCGCCTGAGTCCCAAGCTGGGGTCCGCGCGCAGCTGGCCAACTGCCTGGTCGGCGTGCTCACCCAGCGCCTGGTCCGCCGCCCGGGCTTGGACTTCCGCGTCCCCGAGTGCGAGGTCCTGCGGGCCAGCAGCGGGATCCGCGCTGTGATTCGCGAGGGCCACCTGCACAAGCTGGCCTCGTTGATGGAGCTGGGTGCACCCGATGGGCAGTGGAGCTTTGCCCGATACCAGCGTTGGCTGGATGGCCGCAGCAGCTTCCTCAAACCCAAGCTTCAGGACGGGGCCGCCGCGCCCATTCCGCGTCCACCACCCTTGGCGCGTCCCAGCACGGGCGTCACCGGTGGCGGGGACGGCGTCTTGGACCTGGGGGATGGAGGCGGAGATCTGGAGGACTTGATCAAGCAGATCCAAGATCGCTGAGGGGAACCGCTGAGTGGCTCTGTGGTCCATCGCAGCAGGAGGTTCCATGTGGGTGTTGTTCCTGGGGTGTTTGGCCGCGAAGACCAGAGCATTGGCGGAGGGCTCTGCTCAAGCGACCCCAGAGATGGGCCTGGCCGCGGCGAGTCTTGAATCCCCGGACCTGAGGCCCTCGGAGTCGGTCTCTATTGGCGAGCCCGGTTGGTCCTTTGTCTACGGCTCGACCCTGAGCGGCCGCACGGTCTTCCTGGTGGAGTTTGGGGAAGAGAGGCCCAGCTTCGGCCACCATGGGGAGCCCTTTGGGGCTGAGCCCACCCTGCGGGCCTGGGACAGCGTGAGCGGGGAGTCCAGCGTCATTGAGGACCTCATCGCGGTCAGCGGGGACAGACGCCACGCCTTGGTTCAAGATGTGGGGGGGATCTGGCTCATTGACGATGCTGGCGCGTGGCGTCAGCTGGAAGGGGTGACCCTGGAGCCCGACAACAACCGATGCTTGCCACCCCGCCAAGCCGCCTTCTCGGTGGATGGCAGCAGCGTGGGCTGGATCAACCCGGAGCACAGCGCTCTGGAGGTGCTGGATCTGGAGAGCGGGGAGCAGTGGAGCGTCGCCGCGCAGGGCAGCTTGTGGCGTGGCTGGCCGGACAACGACGGCCGAGGCGTCTCGCTGATCGAGCTGCAAGGAGATGGGCAGGAGGGCGCGGCCTGGCCGCAGCAGAAGACCAGCTGTGCCTGCCGCTGGTGCGGCATGTTTGCCCTGTCCTATGGGGTCTATGGCTGGTCAGGACCCGAGTTTGAGCTGGTGCACGTGGACGGAGAAGGGGAGAGAGGGGAAGCTCTAGAAGAGGGAGGGGGAGGCCCCTGGCACGGACCCAATGCGCAAGGCTGCATCTTGGAGAGCGCATCCCCGATCGAG
Source organism: uncultured Pseudomonadota bacterium (assembly GCA_913060515.1). Classification (GTDB taxonomy): domain Bacteria; phylum Myxococcota_A; class UBA796; order UBA796; family CAJQPC01; genus CAJQPC01. The sequence goes on from CAJXRZ010000029.1 coordinate 49,941, forward strand.
GACCCCCTGCAGCACGGACCCTGGACCTGGGTCTGCAAGGATTAGGCTCAGCTCCTGGGGCCCAACTCCACGCCCTCTCGGGCCCGCATCGCCGCCACGAAGCTCTTCACTCTGTAGGGCTCCTCGTCTGGGAAGCGCTGCTCACTCATGCGCAGCTGGTCCAAGCGGTCCACTCGGAAGCTTCGGTAGTCCTGGCGCAAGGTGCACCAGGCCGCCAGGGTCCAGGTTGAGGTCCAGAACCAGAGCCCCAGGGGGTAGAGCACGCGGGTGCTCTCAAGGCCTTGCCGGTCCACGTAGTCGGTCTCCAGACAACGCCTCTGAGAGAGAGCGTCTCGAACCAAGGCCAGCTTGCTCTGGTCCTCGGCTCTGGGTCTGGAGGGGATGGTGTACAGGGCCGTGTTGTCCAGCCAGCTCTCCTGAGCAGGCGGCAGAACGGCGCTGAGCTTGTCCAAGGCAGACTTTGCCGCGGCCTGCAGCTCTGGGTCGCCCCAGCGGTCGACGAGGCGGGCACCAAAGACCAGCGCCTGCACCTCTTCAACGTCCAGCATGATGGGCGGCAGGGCCCCGCTCTTCTCCAGGCGGTAGCCCACGCCGGCCTCGCCGCGGATCTCTACGCCGTTGTCGACCAGCTGCTGCACATCTCGGTAGATGGTGCGCTCGCTGACATGTAGGTGCCGGGCCAGCTCCGCCGCGGTCGCAATGCGGCGGCGGCGGAGAAAGGCCAGGAGTCGGTAGAGGCGGTCTGCGCGGGACATAGGGCGATGGATAGTATCCAGGCCGACCCGCTGCCGCCGTCCGCGCGAGGCTTACTGACGTGATCCGAACTGTTGATCCTGCTGTCGCGAAGAACCGGGACCTGCTGGCAAGGCGCGAGACCGAAGGCGTGCGCTAGCCCGTCGAGCGTTGAGCAACGCCGCCAGAGGGTTCCGGGGCGAGTGAGGGCAGGCTCAAGCAGGAGTGATCACGTCATTACGTTGCGCTCGCTTGCTCTGCGGCCGCCTTGGAGCGCATCCGCCAGGTGGCGTAAGCGCCAGCTCCGACAGCCAGAATCACCAGGGGTGGCACCACGCCAGCCCAGTCTCCGGCAGCGCCGTGCAGGTAGGAGGCGCCGGTCAGGTCAAAGGCAAAGCCAGCAAAGGCCCACTCCTTTATGCGGTTGGTGTTTGGCAAGAGCACGGCGACAACGCCCAAGAGCTTCCAGATCCCCAGCAAGGTCAGCAGCGCGAGGGGAAGGCCAAGGGTCACCATCATGTCGACCGCAACCTGAGGCTGGACCAGGTCTGCGATGGCGCCTGGTAGGACCATCAGGCAGAACAGGCCGGTGGAGAGGAAGTAGGCGATCTTCAGTTGTTTCTCGGACATTGAGTCCTCCAAGGTGGGGTGACTCTGTTCTATACTTGCACCAATCGATATCCAAGGGCCCATATTGGACATCAGTAGACAGGATTCATTACGAATGAGCGCAGCAGAAGACTTTGAGGAGTTCGTGACCATCCTGGATGCCGGGAGCCTCACGGCGGCCGCCCAACGGCTCGGCATTCCCAGGCCCACCTTGAGCCGACGCTTGGCCCGACTGGAATCGCGGCTTGGGGTGCGCCTCATCCACCGCACGACACGCCGCATCGCCGCCACCCAGGAAGGCACCGAGCTCTATGCAAAGGCTCGGCTCATCGTGCGTGCTGCGCAAGACGCCGAGGCGGCGGTGCGCAGAATCGACGGGGTGCCCCGGGGCCTCCTTCGTGTCTCCGTGCCCTCGGAGATGCCGCACGCCGCGATGGCCAGCTGGGTCGCCGAGTTCTTGGAGACCTACCCGCAGGTTCGAATGGAGCTGGTCGCCTCGGCCGGTCCCATGGACCTGATTGGCGGGGAGTTCGACATCGCCCTTCGCTTGGGCCCCGTCGACGCGCCCAATCTTGTGGTGCGTACCCTGGCCAGGGACCTGCAGGTCGCCGTGGTCGCTCCCGCTTACTTGGCCGCCGGCGGCCCCATCCAGCTCGCCGACCTGCAAGAGCGCTCCTGCATCCGCGGCTTCATGCCGGACGGCACTCCGGAGTCCACCTGGCCCCTCCTGGACGGCGGCCGCGCCCAGGTCGGCGGCCGCCTGGTCAGCAATCAGATGGGCCAGCGCCTGTACATGGCCCGAGCGGGACTCGGCGTTGCCTTGGTGGTGGACCGTCTGGTGCGTCAGGACTTGGCGGATGGAACCTTGGTGCCAGTGCTTCCAGGGCTCTTGGGCAGGCGAGAGCCCCTCTGTCTCTGCTACCCAGAGCGCAGCTTCATGGCGCCCAAGACCCGGGCCTTCTCCGAGTTCATGAACGCCAAGATTCAGGGCATCCGCCAGGCCAAGCCCTGAGCGCCTCGAGGCTCAGGCGGGCATGACGTGGAAGAAGTCCAGCACCACACCGGCCGGATCCATCACATGAACGCTGCGCCAGCCCCAAGGCTTGTCCGATGCACGGGCGTGCACGGGGATCTTCTGGGCATCGAGCTTCTTCTCCAAGGCGTCCGCATCAGCCACCGGGATGGAGAGCACAAAGCCTTGGCTGTAGGTGGCTGGAGGAGCTGGAGACTTCATGAAGGCCAGCTCGGGACCTGCCTGGCCAGCTGGCGTCAGCTGGACCTGTAGGTACTCGGGCAGATCATGGGTCAGTGGCATGCCCAAGCCCTCGCTGTAGAAGGCTTTGACGGCGTCCAGGTCCTGCACGAAGACCAGCGGGAAGGAGCGGGTCAGGTTGGTGGGCAGGGCTGGGTTTGCAGGGATGTTGGTGATCATTTCAGGTGTCCTTGTCTGTGGTTTCTCGCCGCGTTTTGGGCGGCACACAGACAAGGTAGGGGGGGCTCCTGTCAGGGAGTGTCAGGAGGGTTTTTTAGCTCACTCCGCCTGACTCTTGAGCCCGCCGGTCTTGCTCAGCTTGGAGAGCACGAACTTGACGATGGCCACCCCAAGAAACACAAAAGGGAAGCCGTGCAGGAGCAGGTCAAAGTAGTCCATCAGCCCCATGCCCTCGGCGCCGCCGGCCAGCCAGCGCAGCTTTCCGAGGATGTGTGGCTCGGGTTGGAAGGGGGCCAGCCCCAGAGTCATGCTGAGCAGGGCCCAGAAGCCCACCTGGTTCAGCGTGTTGTTCTCTTGCTTGGCCATGTCGGCTCCAAGTCGGGATGGGTCTTTGTTCACCCGAGAGAGAGCAGGTCAATGATCAAGTCGATGCAGCGCGATGTGGATCAGGATCGGTGCCCTTTCAGCCGGGAGTGACCCACATCGCCTCCTGGGAAGGGCCAGTCGCTGGCTCAGCGGATCAGCGGGCCTCAGGCGTCCTGAGGCCCACCGAGAACCAGGCTCAGCCCAGGCGGTCGTCCTTGACCAGGGCAGCACGCGCGATGGCCTCGGCTGCGAGACGAGCACCCAGCAGGCGGTAGACGGGCAGCAGGTCTGCGGCGGTGGCCACCACGCCGGTGATGGAGTCCGCGCTCTGAGCCACGCGAGGCAGGGCGTTCTTGGCGCTCTCGGCGATGGGGCCCACGTACTTGCTGGCCAGGTCGATCTTCTCGCCCAAACCGCCGGACAGCATGCTGAGCATGGAGCCGGCATCTCCGCCGCTGAAGCCGCCCAGGAGGCTCAGGCGCTTGAGCTGGGAGCCCCCCTCACGGTCCATCATGCCCTGGAAGAGGCCGGCGCCTCCGCTGGCGAGCTCGTCTGCGAAGGGCAGGGCGACCTCGATGGCGGCGAAGTACAGGGCCAGGCTCTGACCTGCGGGGAGAGACCAGAAAGCCTCGGCCTTCTCCTTGGCGCTGCCGTCAAAGCCCTTGTGTACCATCCAGCCCATCGCCAGCGCCTTGAGCACGGCGTCCTTGCGTTGCTGCTCGTTCACGTCGATGCCAGCGCCTTCCTTGCGCTTGAAGAAGAAGCCCAGGGTCTTGCGAACGCCGGTGATGGCCGCGTAGGCGCCGTCGCCTTTGTCGACCAGATCCGAGACACGCAGGATGTCCTGAAAGCGCTCCTCCTTTTCCATCTCGTGGGCGATGGCCTTGGCCCGGGAGCTGGCCCGGGGGTTCATGGAGCGCACTGCGTCAGAGAGGCTGGTGTAGGGATGCAGCTTGGGAGCCCCCGGAACAACGCTGTGCAAGGACGCCAGCACCTTCATGGTGGGCTTTTCTGGGAGAATGGACGAAAGGACGCTGTCAATGGACATGTGGGCTCCAGGTTTGAGGTGACCTAACCTCACGGCCCGGGGCTGTGCTGACTATGCTCTTGCCTATGCTGACCCTTCTGCTGAGTGCTTCGGCCCACGCCCACGCAGGCGCTGAGATCACCGCCATTGACTGGAACCCTGCCGGCGTCGAGGCCAGCTTTGGCCTGTTGCTGCCTGGCGTAGACGGATTGGACTGGGTCTGCCATGAGGCGGTCACCACGCCGGACTCCCTGCTGACCCCTGGCTACACCGCCAGCCCCAGCGGCGTCTGGCTGGCCACCGTGCCCAACCGTGCCCAAGCGCGCGACCCGGAGGTCACCCTCTACCGGAGTGTCGATGGCTGCGCGTGGGACGCGGTCGCGGGCATTGAGCCCTACGTGCTGAGCTCGGTCGCTTTCGTCGATGAGGATGTGGTGGTGGGGGTCACGGCAGACCTGGAGGCCCAGGACAACGGCATCCTGCGCAGCGTGGACGGCGGGGTGACCTGGAGCCAAGTCTCCGACTGGCCAGGGCAGCGCCTCTCGGTGTCCGCCGTCGTCGCCGAATCGCAGGTGTGGACCGCCAGCTTCCTGGTCGACTCCCCCAATGAAGCCCAGCTGCATCGCTCCCTGAATGGCGGCGCAACGTGGTCCACCACCGCCTTGGATCTCTCCTCTGTGGCGCCGGAGACCGGCACTCTGTCGGTGAAGGTGCTCGCCGCAGACCAGAGCAGGGTTTGGATTGGTCTGGGCCTCTCCGGCGGACACCAGCTCCTTCTGGTCGACGGGGAGAGCCAGAGCTTCGTGCACACCGAGGATGGCTCGCTCATCGATGGTGGGGTGGACACCCAAGGTGGGGTCTGGATCGTGGAGGGCGCACGGGACCTGCTCTACTCGGCTGATGGGGTGCAATTCACGGCAGTCGAAGGCGGCATTCCAGCGATCGGCGTCGCGATGGATGGGGACTTGGCCATGCTCTCGGGCTCCGCGATTCTCACGGACAACCTGGTGTTCTCCTTTACGCCTCAGGGGGAGCTTGAGGTGGTCTACGGGCCTGGAGACGTCGCACGCGCCTTGGACTGCCCTCAGGGCACTGAAGGCGCCGAGATCTGTGGGCCGCTCTGGGAGCAGGTGCTCTTGCCAGCCCCGGACACGGGAGAGGGGCCCACGGAGCCCTGGGTGCTGGATACCTCTGGCCAGGACAGCGGCACGCCCAAGGCTGAGGGCTGTGACTGCAGCAGCCTGAGCGCCACGGCCGGAGGAGGCTGGCTCCTGTTGGCTGGGGTGCTGCTGCTCAGGCGCCGCCGCTCATGATTCTCTTGCTGCTGGCTTGCGGTACCCAGCGCGATGTTGCTGAGCTGGACCCAGCGAGCTGCGCGGAGTGCCACCCTGCCCAGTATCAGGAGTGGGAGGGCAGCATGCATGCCCACGCTGCAGACGACCCGGTCTTTCTGGCGCTCAATGCGAAAGCGGTGGCCACAGATGGCGTGCCCGAGGACTTCTGCGTGAGCTGCCATGCACCCGTTGCGCTGGCGCTGGGTGAGACCCAAGACGGCCTGAACTTGGAGAGCGTGCCCCAGTCGATGAAGGGGGTGGGCTGCACCTTCTGCCACCAGCTTGAGGAGGCCACTGGGCCAGCAAACGGTGCTGTGAGCTGGGTCTGGGATGGGGTGATGCGGGGTGCATTGGATGACCCGCTCAAGACCGACGCCCACAAGAACGCCTACGGGGCTGCCTTGGACCGCGATGCGCCAGAGAGCAGCCAGGTCTGTGGTTCCTGCCATGACGTTGTCTTGCCCAGCGGACTGCACCTGGAGCAGAGCTATGTCGAGTGGGAGGCCTCGGTCTTCTCAGAGGGGCTCTCCCGGCAGAGCTGTGGGCACTGCCACCTGCCCAGCCGCCCTGGACTGGCAGCGGAGGTGGACGGCGCACAGAGTCGCCGCATCCATGACCACAGCATGCCGGGGGTGGACGTGGCCTTGGTGCCCTGGGCGGACGCTGAGCGCCAGAAGGCCTTGGTCCAGGAGCTCCTCGACAAGACTCTGCTTGCGGAGCTCTGTGTGGTGCCCGAGGCCGCAGGCTCCAAGGTGGTCCTGACCCTAGAGAACGTGCTCGCGGGCCACAACTTCCCCAGCGGTGCCAGCCACGACCGGCGCGTTTGGGTGGAGGTGAGGGGCTACTCGTCCGGCGCACAGGTCCTGAGCAGCGGCGAGGTGTCGGAGACCGAGTCTGTGATGGCGCTACAGCAAGCGGATCTGGTGCTCTTGCACGACGAGGCGCTGACGGCTGAGGGTGAGATCAGCCACGGCATCGTCGACGCCGTCTCGGTCTCTCGTCGCGGCTTGGAGGCGCCGGAGGACTTGGGGCTGCCCCACGCCCGAAGCTACGCCTGGAGCGTGCCGGGCCAAGCCTTGGACCAAGTCGATGTGCGTGTGCGCATGCGGCCGGTGGGCCTGGACTTGCTGCAGCCGCTGCTCGACGATGGCGGGGTCACGCCCACGCAGGTCCAGGCGATGCCCATCTTCGATCTGGGCAGCACCGTGCTGCACTGGGAAGGGGAGCTGGGCAGCTGCGTGGGTGGGCAGCAGTAGGCCGCCCTAAGCGTCGACGCAGAGGGCCATGGGCACGACCGCAGTCGCATCATCACAGGTGATCTCCACGTCGATCTCCCAGTAGCCACCCATGGTGAACTCCAGGTCCTGGACCTCCCAGACGTCTGCGCCCATGGACTCTACGCCGCCCAAGGGGCCGCCGTGTCCGTGGTCCGGCATGATGTGAACCACATCCACCGTGCAGCCGCTGGAGCCTGGAATGGCCAACTCCCAGGTGTTCTCACCGACCACCGGGGTGGCAGGCGAGAGGGCTTCGACGACGAGGGTGAAGGTGCCGCCCTCAAAGGTGGCACCCTGCTCCAAGGTGCTCGCGCGGGTCTCCTCCATGCAAGGAGACGCGGACATTTCCATGTCGCCCTCGCATGCCAAAAGCAGAGAGAAGAGCAGCATGTTCAGCCCTTTGGGGTGATGCGAATGACTTCGTTGGCGATGGTGTCCGTGAGCCAGAGCTCATCGGGGTAGGGGGCGGTGATGCCCATCACAGCGCGGCCGATGGCCAGGCTGTCGACCTGCTCGCCGGAGTCCAGGTCAAAGGCGTAGATCGTGCCGGTCTTGTAGTCCCCGACGTAGAGCAAGCCGCTCTGAATGGCCAAGCCGGTGGGGGTGTTCAGACCGGTGATGAACTCGGTGGCTGCCACGCCATCCATCTCGTAGTGCTCGGTGCGCGGCTCATTGATGGACAGGTCGCTGCCTTGGGTGCCGGCGGTGGTGTCCAGGACCATCACGCGGCCGTTGCCGGGGTCCGAGATGTAGACCATCGCGGTGTCCTGGTCGAAGACCATGTGGTTGGACAGACCGTCGGTGTAGCTGATTCCGCCCGAGTCGTACTGCGCTGTGACGCCATCGCTGTGGTCGTCGTATCCAACGCCGTGGTCCTCGTTGAAGTCCACCATGTCGATGGTCTTGTTCAGGCCATCAAAGGTCCAGTACCGGTTGTCCCTCTCCCAGGCGATGCCGGTGCACATGGGCGTCTCGTGCTGCATGTCCAGGTGGCTGCCCAGGTCGACGTATGTGTTGAAGAGGTCGCTGAGGTAGTCGATGGCCTCTTGGTTGGAGGTCGCGAAGACGTCCAGGTCGCTGGACCACAGGGTGGGCCCCATGAAGTCGTTGGGGTTGCCGTTCGGGTTGTTGTAGGTGTTCCGGCTGTCCTGGCAGGTGCCGAAGGTGCCGGGCTGCCCAAAAGCGATGGAGCTCACGCCGTCCATGAAGTGCAAGGCGTAGGGGTCGATCAAGTGCTCGGTGCTCTGGGTATCCAGGCCGGCGTCGAACACGATGGTCACCGAGTCATCGGCCTCATTGACCACCCAGAGGCGGTCTGGGATCTCAGGGTCAAAGGCCAAGTCCCGAGGCACATCCAGCTTGTCGTCGGCTGTCGCGATGACGTCGATCTGGACCTTGTCCAAGTTGTTGCTTTGGTTTCCGAGCACAGCGAGACCAGGGAGCTCCACTTCTTCTTCCGCCGTCTCGCCGTTGCAGGCCACCAGGGTGATGGGCAGTAGCAGACAGGGGATCAAGGAAAGGTTTCGCATGTACAAGGGCTCCGGCTGGTCGTGGGGTTCGCTTAGGCTCCCTTATGCCCGCTGGTGCGCAGGGGTCACTGAAAAATTCGTGTGTCTGCGTACGGGCAGAATGCGCTGCTGGAGCAGAATCGGAGCCCTTCTTCAGGGCTTCGGCGATGGGGTTTCAGGGGGGCCCCAGAGGGCTTCCGCCCAGCCTGGCGATGCAAGCTGGGCGGAAGTGGCAAGGCCGACTACTCGGTGGCGATGCAGGACTCGTCGAAGAGGGCATCACATTCAGAAGGCACGCCCTCGGCCTCGCAGATCTCCTCGTCGCTGAGCGCGGCGTAGGCGTCGCTGCAGGCGCGCGAGTCACCGACGGTGGCGGTGCAGCCCTCTGGAGGGGCGATGTACTCGGCATCACAGTCGCCGCCGAGGGTGATCTCGAAGCTGAAGTCGTCGTCACCACAGGTGATGGTGCGCTCCTCGGTCTCCTCGCAGAGGCTCTGGGCCTGCTCTTGGTCCAGGCTGGACAGTTCAGCGTTGTCGCTGACTCCGCAGGCGGTGAGGGCGAGGAGGGAAAGGACAATCAGGTTTCGCATGTGTGTGTCTCCGTGGCCACAGTTAGCGGTGGCCGCGCGGCCTAAACGGCCGGCCGGAGGCTTTATTCACTCTCGATGCAGAAGCCTCCAACTTCGGGGGTCCTCAACCGGGTCTCTTTAGAGGGTTTTGAGGAAGAGGATGAGGTCTTCCCGCACCGCGCCTGTGACCACGAGCACGCCGTCCTGGTCGTAGAGCATCTCTTCATGCCCCCCGTTGCCGAGGCCAAGTTGGCTGGTCTCGAAGTAGGCGTCTTCAACCAAGGTCCATGACTCCGGAACCTGATCCCCGACAGGAAAGCCAACGCACGCCGCGTCGAAGTCGGTCTCCGGGTCATCCGATGGCCCCTGCCAGTAGCTGCTTGGGCGCTGGGCCGCCGGGGTCAGCAAGGCGCAGAGCGTGGGGGCGGCGTTGTTGTGCAGGTAGGGATACCGGGCCCAGATGCCGTCCAGAGGCGGGGGCACATAGCCTTGACCGGCCCGCACCACGGTGTCCATGCTCTTGGAGATGCGCAGCCCGTTGAGCTCCTCAAGGGCCAACATGGACAGGGCGCGCTCCGGGTCTGTGCCCACATCCACAGGCCGCGTCTGTGGGCTGTAGTAGAGCGTGGCGGTCTTGAGCTGCTCTTCCAGGGGAAGGGACTCGGACTCGGGCTGCTCCCAGACCTTCTCGACGCTGCCGTGGCAGGCTGCGCACTGCTGCTCGTAGGTGGCGTGACCGGCCTGAAGGCGCTCCATCTCGAAGCCTTCGGTGCCGAACCAGTCCGTCCAGAGGGGGGCCTCGTTGGCGAAGATGGCGACGGTCAGCTCGTCCACCGCCTGCTGGTTGTCCTCCAGCCAGTTCTCCAACTCCTCCAGGTCCGTGCCGCGGCCCAGCTCATTCCAGAGGAAGTTGGTCAGGACCGGGTTGCCCTGCACGATGCTGCCGTCGGCCAGCCAGGCGGTCTTGTAGCGCATGACCCACCAAGGGATGGGCTTGGAGTCGGCCACCCCCTCGTCCAGGATGCTGGCCCGCGGGTTGTAGTGGTAGCGCACATCAAAGCTGGCGTTCTCGTCCTGGCCTCGCTTGGAAAGGCTGAGGCTGACTTGGGCCAGGGAGGTGTCCAGTCCCAAGACCTGGGGGTTGCGTGTGCCCACCCAAGACATGCTCTCCACCGCCTCCTCGTAGAGAAAGACCTCTCCGTCGGTGGCGCCGCTCAGGTCTTGGAAGACATCGCTGGGAACGGTGGGCAAGACCTTTGCCGCCAGGTCAAAGAAGGCGTTGGGCCGGGCCTTCTTGTTGGAGAGTCCCACCACGGTCTGGCCGAAGAGCTCGCCGGCGTGACAGGCCGCGCAAGAGAAGACCAGCGCCTCGCCGTACTCGGTGTCCACCACGGCGGCCCCCATGGGGTCCCCGGGCTGGAGGTCCAATGGCAGAGGCACGCTGCCGTCTCCTGGAATGGGCGGGAGTCCCAGGCGCTCGTAGAGCTCGGGCATGGTGCCAAAGCCGGCTACTTGGCGGGTCAGCCCCTGAATGGTGCCGTTGTCAGGGTTGCTGAGCAGCTCGTTGAGCGGACGGAAGGGCATGCGCAGGCCCGTGACCGTCACCGGCCAGACCATCGCGTGGGCCAGCCCGTCCTGGGTGACCCGCTCCAGGTCTTGAGGGTCCAAGCCGTAGATGTTGGCCCGGTGTGTGCCCGGCTCAAGCCAAGCTTCCTCCGACCAATCCACCGCGCGTCCCTCACACAGGCCATCGCCGTCTGCGTCCAAGCCCAAGCAGAGCCCCTCGGGCTCCTTGCAGCCCAGGGCTGCTGTCAGGGCGAGAACCAGGGGCAGCATCTTTAGGGCTCCGAGCGCTCAGCCCGACCCTTCTCGAGCAGTGCCGTGAAGCTGCCATCTTCCAGGGCCTTCAGGGTCTCATCACAGCCACCGACCAGGGCCCCTTGCACGAAGACCTGAGGGAAGAGGGGCCAGCCGCTCCACATCTTGATGACCAGGCGCTCGCGCCACTTGGACATGTAGGAGCCGTACTCCAGGTAGGTGTACTGGATCTGGGCGGCGTCCAGAGCCTTGCGCGCCTTCTTCACCACCGGGTTCTGGGCCATGCCGACCACGACGACCGCCTGCGAGGCCACCGTGCTGCGTACCTGCTCCAGGACGTCGGGGTGAAACTTGGCCACGAAGGCTTGTGCGGCAGGGGTCTGCGCGGGGTGCTCGGACATGGACTCTCCAGCGGGGATGTCCCAGGCTAATGCGCCAGGGGGACAAGAGGGGTGCGGTCCAAGGCCTCGGCGAGCTCCAAGATGCGTAGGATCCGCGACTCGGGCAGATAGTGCAGCGCGCCGTCCAAGATGCGCGCGCTGGCGTGCAGTTGATCCTCAAAGAAGAGTCCACGGTTCTCTGGCAGGGACACTGGCACGCCATCACAGCTCAGGCTTCGGTTCTCTTGAACCCAGGTCTTGTCCCCTGTGACAAGGAAACGGGTCTGGCGCTTCAAGCCCTGCTCCTGACGGAAGTCCAGGCCCACTTCTCCCCACGGGTAGAGCAAGGCGCCCTGTAGGTGATCTGGACCACGGGCTTCGAGGCGAACACCGCTAGGCTCCCCCAGTGCATGCACAACCCGGTGAAGGCGCGCGACGTTGCCCCAGGCTGGGGAGACGCTGCGCGGGCCGGTCTGGAAGCTGATGTGGCCGCTCTGTGCCGTGATCTTCGCTTGCCCCAGGACCTGCGAGACCCCACCGAGCAGCTCGATGTGCTCCACGTGAAGCACCTTGTTTTGGGCTTCGGCCAAGGAGAAGAGGGCTCGGGCTTGGGTGGCGCTCTGGCAGATGGGGAACTCGGTGAGCACGTGGCAGTCGGCCTCCAGGGCGGCCTGGATCTGTGCGCCGTGCACGGCATCGGGGCTGCAAATTGCCACGGCATCGCAGCGTTCCAGGATCTGCTCGATGGGCCAGTCTGGGATGCCCAGGCTCGCCGGATCTCCCCGGTGTCCTGCGAGCAGCTCCGCACGCGGGTCCTTCTGGATGGCGCGACCGCGGGCACGTCCTGCGCCGCCTACCCCCAGGATTCCCCAGCGCAGGGCGCTCACGGTGCGTCGAAGCCTGAGAGCAGGGCCTCGCTCTCGTCCATCAACTCCCAGTAGCGACGCAGCCAGTCCTCGATGCGCTCCGCAGCGCCGATGTCCACCCCCAGCCACTTGGCGACTCGGTGAACGTGGGCGCGCTCGATCTCCGTGTAGTTGCCGTCGATGCAGGCCAACACGATGCAGTCGCGCAGGATGACCCGCCGGGTGGTCTCGGAGACCTGCGCGTCTACGGGGGGCAACTCGATGAGCGGCTGGGTGAGCAGCGGCTCCACCTCCACGCCCAGCAGCGCGGCGCGCGCGCGGATGTAGTCCTGCTCCTCCTCCACCAATCCATCCAGGTGTCCCTGGGCGACCAGCAGTCGCAGGTAGGTGGTGGGGTCGAATTCCCGGAGCAGGGTGTTGGCGGCATCGAGGGGGGCTTTCATGCCAGCAGTCTACCGTCCCGGTGCCTTGGGGGAGGCGGCGCCTGGCCCTGGAGGTGGTCCGGGTGGGCCGGAGATGCGCAGGTCGACGGCGTTCTCGAGCAAGGCCCCTTGTGTGGCCTCCGGTGGCAGGACCCAGATGGCGCCGCTGGCGTCTTGGTGTTTGGGCTGGCCTAACGCTTGGGTGATGCTGCGCCGGGTGGCGGTGGAGGGGTGGCCGTGGGCCTTTCTCCAGGCCGCCTCGTCCAGCACCACGGTGTCGATGTGGTTCTGCTCGAAGTAGGCCTGATCGCCCTGGTTGAAGGTGACGGCTGGGGCGTTCTGCCCTCGCTGCTTCCACAGGCTGACGACCAAGGGAGAGCGGCCCATCGCGTCCAGGTGCGCAGGATCGATGAACCAGGGCTGGGCTTCAAAGACACCCCCCATCAGGGGGCGCTGGTGGTGGTGCTGCCAGGCGCTGGCCAAGGGGCTCTGGAGCACCGGGACCACCAGGATGGCGCCGGTCTCGGGGCGCGCGTCCAGGGCTTGCCAGAGGGTGGGGGGCGTGGGGTTCCAGGTGCCCAGGGGCAGCCAGCCCATCCCGAAGGCTTGCACGACGAGGGCCACCGGGGCCAGGGCGCTCAAGGCCAGGGACAAGCCCTTTTTCTTGGTGCGGGCGGCAGCGTCGAAGGCCAGGACCACCAGAGGCAGGCCGGCCACGTGCAGCCACCGGTCCGGGTGGTGGAAGGCGTCAAAGCCCGGCACCCAACGCCAGAGGGGGTAGGCCGGCAGGCGCCAGACCCGCGCGCCGAGCTCCTGCGCGGGGCCCATGGCCATCACCCAGCAGAGCAGCAGCATGGCGATCCAAGGGAGCTGCTGCCGTGCTCGGGTGGTCAGGGTCCAGATCAGGCCTGGGACCAAGATCGCGGGCAGCCAGCCCCGAAGATGGGTTGGCCATGCTCCGTTCAGGGCCAGCACGTCAGCGAAGAGAGGGGAGAGCTGCGCGGCGTCCAGGCCACCGGCTTGGGGGCTGGGTAGGCCCACAAGCGCCAAGGAGATCCACCAAGGGCTGGTGATGGCCGCGGCGATTGCTGCGGCGAGCAGCAGCTCTTTGAGGAGAGCCTGGCCTCGTTGGCGGTGGGCGATGAGGAAGAGGGGCAGGCAGAGCACGGCCATGGCCGCGTAGAACCAGTAGCTCAGGGCCAAGAGGGCTCCGCTGACCCCCAAGAGCACAGCGTTGCGCCAGCCTCCGCCCTTGAGTCGGAGCAGAGCGAGCATCACCAGGGGCAGGGCGAAGAGCAGGGCCTGGGTCATGCGCCCGGTGGCCAGCTCGCCGAGGCTTGGCGGGAGCAAGGTCCAGACCATCGCGGCCGCTAGAGTGGGACCCCAGCGCTTCCAGAGATGCAGGCCCAGGGGGACAAAGCCCAGCAGGTTCAGGGGCAGGATCAGCAGGGGCGTGAAGCTCAGGGGGTGCTCGGCGCCCAGGGCCTTGAGCAGGCCGGAGAGCAGGAACTCCAGAATGTTGGCCCCGTTCGCTGGCAGCAGGTTCATGCCGGTGGGCCACATGAAGGCGCGGTGAAGCCAGGGTGCCTCAAAGGCGAGCAGGGCTTGGTGGGTGCCGTGGTGGAGCGCGATCGCACCAAGCCAGTCGTCGTTCTGGTAGCCCAACAGGGCGCCTCCGCGCAGGGCCTGCAGCTCCGGCAGAGCCACCACCAGCGAGGCCACCACGCCCAGCAGCAGCGCCAGAGCCCATCCCGCCGCGGGATGCAGGCCGGCTTCTTTGGAGCCTGTGGGGTTTGGGGCTGGGGGATTGGAGGGCACGCCCTAGGCTACCCTTGGGAGGTGGCTGCATCTTCTGCCAAGCGCTGGTTCTTCCGTGCCCTGTTGGTCCTGGGCGGGCTGCTCATGGGCGGGCTGCTCATCGAGCTTGGTGCGCGCCTGCTGCCCGCCGACGCTGCGGCCGAGCTGCTCTTCAACGCGCCGGACAACGCGCCCAATGGGTTGTACACCAGCGACCATGACGCGGCCTACATCCCGACCCCGGGCTTTGATGGGGAGATCCACTCCATGGGCTATCGGGTGCCCCTGCGCATCAACAGTCAGGGCCTGCGTGGGCCGGAGATTGGGCCCAAGGAAGGGCCGCGCTGGCTGGTTCTGGGGGACTCGTTTACCTTCGCAGCCCAGGTGCCAGAGGAGCAGACCTTCACACAGCTCTTGGCGGGCAAGCTTGGCGTTGAAGCTTGGAATGCCGGGGCCGATGGCTACGGCACGGAGCACGAGCGGGCCCGCTACCGCACCCTAGAGAACACCCTGGCTCCCGACGTGGTCTTGGTGGTCTTCTTCACGGGCAACGACTTCAGCGACAACCAGCGCTGGTCCAACACCTTGGAGATGGCGCGTCGGCGACCCAATGGCACGGTGCTCAGCAATGGCTTCCGAAAGCCGTGGCAGCAGGCCTTCTCACGGCGCTCGGTGCTCTACGGGATGTGGGAGATGGGCAAGCGGCGCCGCAAGATCGCCTCGGGGCACTCGGAAGACGCCCAACGCTGGAAGAGTGAGCTGGCGCTCTTTCACAGCCAGGGCAGCGCCGAGCTGGAGAGCATGTTGCGGCAGTCCAGGCCCTCCATTCGCTCGCTTCGCGACCAAGCCAAGAAGGCCGGTGACCGGCTGATCGTTGCTGTGGCCTCTCCAGCCTTTGCCGTGGAGTCCCACCGAACGGCGGCCACTCTGGGGCTGGTCGGACTGGACCCGGCTGGGGCCGACTTGCAGGCACCAGAACAGGCGGTGGTGCGCATGCTGCAGGCCGAGCGGGTTCAGGCCTGTCCCTTGAGCGCCACGCTGCAGGAAGCCTACGAGGGCGGAGAGCAGGTCTACTTGGACTTTGACGGCCACTGGAACGCCCGGGGACATGTGCTCGTGGCGGAGGCCCTCGCCGCTTGTGCAGCCGCCCAGCCAAGGCCTTAGGCGGACCCTTCAGGTCTTGAGCAATCCGCGCTCCAAGATGGCCTGGGTGATGGTGTCGGCGACGACCTCAAAGCCTGCCGCGTCGGGGTGGCCGGAGTCGAACATCAGGGGCTCTGCGATGTCCTCGTCGGCGTCGATGATGTCGTAGAAGCTCAGGGGAAGGTCCCGCTGGGGGGTGGTCTCCTTGGCCAGGACCTCGCCGCTCTCCAGGTTGTAGAGCTCCACCTCTGACCCGAGGGCGCGAACGCCAAAACCACGCTGCCCCTGGGCTGCGCGCAGATCGTCGGTCAACTCCACGGGTTTGGTGCCGGTGATCTCCTCGATGAGCGCCCCCTCCCGTTGATACATCTTCATGCCCATCAAATCGAAGCGGCTGATGGGAGGAAGGCAGGGCAGCATGGGCACGCCGGTGGTCTTGGCGCGCTCCCAAGCCTGGCGGAACTCCTGGGCGTTGGGTGTGTGTGGACGCCGGCAGAAGAGCACCAAATCTGGGCGGTGCCGCAGCCCGGCGGTGGCGATGTAGGCCGCCATGGTGGGCAAGGGATTCGCCGGAACGCCGCAGTTCAACACCCGCGCGTTCAAACCCTGCGCCTTGAGGCGGGCCTGGACTTGGGCCGGCCAGCTCTGCTCTCGGCTCACGCCCCAACCAAAGGTCACGGAGTCGCCGACGGCCAGGACCCGAAGTTCGCCCTTTGGTTTTGGGGGCACCGGGTCATCGCGCAGACGCTGGAGGCTTGTGCTGACCGTGAAGCGCCGGGTGCGCTTCATCGCGGCGCGCTCCTCTGGGTTCATGGCCTCCTCGATGCGGTGGGGCCTGTCAGGCACCACCATCACGGCCTCTTTCAAGTCCGGCAGCAGCCAGCTGTGGCTGCGGGAGCGGGGGCCACCAGCGCGGGTCTGGCCCTGGTTGCGGCCCAGATCCATCCACGGGCCTGTGATGACGGAGGAGCGGCGCTCCTCCTTCTCACGGTTTCGGCTGATCCAAATGCCGCCGCCAACGGCGGCCAGCGCCAGTGAGGCAGCGCCTGCTTTCAGGAGTGTTCGTCGGTCCATGACGGAATCCTGACACACTCTTCTGCCAGAATGCAGCCGAGACGGAGGCCGACATCCCGACCTGGACTTGGCGCATCTTGGGTGCAGTGGTGGGCGCCGTCCTGCTCTGGGCGGCCGTGGACACAGCCCAGTCCTTGGCGCCGGAGCTTCCTGAGCAGGACTTTGAGCTGCGCGAGGCCTCGGTTCAGCTCGCGGCATCGCAGTACGCCGGCGCCTTGGGGCCCAAGCCAGGGGTGGTCGATCTGGCCACCTTTCGTGCTTTCAGTCCCCGTGAGCCTGCGGCGCCCAGGTCCGGGGAGCTTCGCGTTCGGGCGACGGTTCCCGATGGCGGACAGCTTCTGCTTCATCTGGGCGGACGCCTGGATCTCTCGGGGCCCCAGGCACCTCAGGGTCAGTCCGGACCGCCGGTCGGTGGCGCGGTGGGCCCCAAAGGTGGTGCCATTGGCGCTGGAGGTCCTTCTGCAGCGGGCGGGGGACCTGGGGGCCCCGG
>CAJXRZ010000030.1 GCA_913060515.1 uncultured Pseudomonadota bacterium
AAAGCGCACTGGCCCAGCTGCAGGCCCAGCGCGAGGCCGCCCAGATCCGCTGCTCAAACGCAGAGGCGCGTCTCAAACGTCTAGAGGCGCTGCCTGTTCTACTTCAGCCGGGCTTGGAGGCCTTGTCAGGACTGCAGAGCACACAGATTCGCGCCTTGGCGGTAGAGGAGTCAGCTCTGGCCAGCGAGGCCTCCGCAGGTCTCCAGACGCTCTGGGAGCAGCTGACTGCGCAAGTCAAAGTGGCCCGCATTCTCCGGGAGGCGGCAATCGCGCGCTACCAAGCCAGATCCGAGCTCAGAGAGCGCGGTCCCAGGTTGACGGTCGAGGGACCCCAAGAGCCCTTGGGACGCCTTGCACAGGCCGCGCTGCTTGAGGCGATCCAACAGGTCCATGACCAAGTCCTCATCCGGGAGCTGGCCGAGT
Source organism: uncultured Pseudomonadota bacterium (assembly GCA_913060515.1). GTDB lineage: Bacteria > Myxococcota_A > UBA796 > UBA796 > CAJQPC01 > CAJQPC01. The sequence goes on from CAJXRZ010000030.1 coordinate 424, forward strand.
CGGCAACTGAAGCCTGGTGGCCGCTCAAGGACGAGCTGGATCTTCTTCACGAGCAGGCAAGCATGCTGGAGACCGCCCCACTCTCCGAAGGATGGCAGGCCATGGTCCAAGTCATCGGCAGCCTGGAACGCATCCACAGAGCCGCAAACACGCAGCTCTGAAGCGCCTGGACTAGTTGCGGTCTCGAGCCCAAGTCGCCACGAGCGCGATGGCCAAGAAGAGCACAACGAAGCTACCGAGTGAGCCAGCGAGCTCCACGACGGTGAGTCCAAAGTCCTCGACGTCGGCGCCCTTTAGACCCAAGTCGTAGAGAGGCCCAGAGAGCGGCTTTCGGTCCCATTTTCCAGGGATACGACTCGGCCCCTCTAAGTGCGTGCCCACCTTCAGACTCAGGTCGAAGGCGTAGCGCTGCATGGTGATCCAGGTGAAGGCCTTGGGCAGCGGCCCCATGTCCCGCAGGCTCACCATGATGCTGGAGAAGCAGATGTTGGGGATGAGCAGCAGCGGAAGCATGCCTACGGCGGCCTCGCTGGAGGTGTAGAGCGCAGAGAGCATCAGACCCAGCGCGAGCCCAGAGAGCCCGGTCAGAGCTTGCGCACCGGAGAGCTCGAGCAGCCCATAGCCATAGTCCCCGAGCCCCATCGAGAAGTAGACGATGGTGGTAAAGGCGACGGTCTGCACCGCATTCAGGGCGGCCAGGACCACGAGCTTGGAGCTGAGGTAGGGCAGCACACGCACGCCCACCTTGCGCTCTCGCCGCCAGATGGTGCGGTCGATGATGAGCTCGCGCACGGACATGGACATGCCGAACCAGAGGCAGCTGAGCGAGAGCATGAAGATCAGGCGCGTGGTGGGCACCGGAAACACGATCCAGATGAGCAGCGCCAAGATGGGAGGCTGCACAGCCAGAACGGCCAGTCCGGCACGATCCCGGAGCTTGGTCCGCGCATAGCGCGCACTCAAGGTCTTGAACTGCTGCCATCGGCCGGCCCGCTCGGTGAGCTCGGTCTCCTGGGTCGGCACCGCTTGAGGCTGCGCCAAGAGATGGGTTCGCGTGGCCACAAAGCTGCGGTAGTCGGGGCTCTCCTTGAAGCGCTGGGCCCACTCCACCGGGGTGTGGTCGTCCAGTCGGTCAAAGATCTGGTCGGGGCTGGCCACGTCAAAGAAGGTGCAGGCCTGCTCCGGCGGGCCAAAGTAGGCCAAGCGACCACCAGGAACCATGACCAGCAAGTGGTCCACAAGGGCCATGATGGACGGCGTCAGGTCGTGGGTGACCAGGAAGACGATGCGTCCGTCGTCTGCGAGCTGCCGGATCTGGCGCACGATGGACTGGGCGCTCCGAGGGTCCAGGCCGCTTGTGGGCTCGTCCAGGAAGAGCACGCGGGTGCTGCGGGTGAGCAGGTCTTGGCCCAAGTTGACGCGCTTGCGTTGGCCCCCTGAGATGCCGCGCTTGAGGGCGTCTCCGATTCGCGAGCCGCGGATGTGCTCGATGCCCAACTCCCCCAGAACGCGCTCCACCTCGACGTCGATCTCCTCGTCTGCGATATGGGAGGCGTAGCGGAGGCGGCCCGAGTAGCGAAGGGACTCCTCGACGGTGAGCTCTGGGTGAACCAAGTCATCTTGGGGCACCAAGCCGACGGCGCTGGAGTCCTTCTGCAGGATCTCGTGGAAGTCCTGAGCGCCGAGTAGAACCTGGCCCGTGTCCGCTGGTGCGATGCCTGCGATGGCGTTGATCAAGGTGGTCTTTCCGGCACCGCTCGGCCCGACCAGGGCCACCAGCTCGCCGGAGAACACCGAGAAGGAGACGTCTTCGAGCAGGGTGATGCGCTCGCCGCCGCTCTCGATGTGCCGGTTCAGGTCACGAACCCCCAGCGCAGTGAAGCTGCGGTGCCCGAAACCATGCAAGGTCTCACCGGCCAGGCGCAAGGCCCAAGGCCCAACCCGAAACTCCTCGCCGTCGGTGACAGGCCGGGTGGTGATGGGCTGCCCGCCGACCAGAGTGGGCCGACCGGAACCGGCGTCCATCAGTCGCCACTGGTTGCCCGTTCGCAGCAGGGTGCAGTGGTGCTTGGCCACTTGCGGGTCACTGAGCACCACGTCGTTGCCCGCGGCGCGACCGATGCTGATGCGCTCGCCTTCCAGGGGCCAGCTAATCTCGCCTGCGGCATGACGCGGGTCGTAGCGCTGGAAGAGGGCCGAGACGAGCACGGCGTCCACACCCAGGTCCTGGGCGGCCTGCTCGAGCAGCCTGGCCTCGTCGGCGGTGATCTGCCCATCGGCTGCGCCCACGCGGAACATGGCGTCGAGCAGCAGCAGGGAGTCTTCGGCGCCGTAGCGCTCCGCAAAGTCCCCCAAAGAGAGTTCATCGGCCCGCGCACGTTCCAGGATCGCGGTGGACTCTGGACCGAACCGCCCCGCAAATGCGGCCACCTCTTCGGCGCCGATCTCTGTGGAGTGCTGCGGTGAACACGCCATCTCCAGGAGCAGCTCGCGGGCGCTCTCGGGCAGGCGGGTTCTGGCTTGGAGGGCGCCGTCGATGACATCGCGCTCGGAGCTCTGGAGCTCCAGTCCCTTGGAACGAACCAAGAGCTGCGCCATGTCCGAGGCCAGATCGACTGAGCCCACGTCAAGCTCTTGCCCCCGAAGGGACAAGGCCGACGCGAAGGCCTCGCGAAGGCGACTCATGCTCGCCGTCGCCGGTTCAGCGGTAGGTCACAGCCATGCCGACACCAGCCGGAGAGGTTGTGTCCGTCAGCTCCGTGGCGTGCACAGCGACAAAGTAGGTGTCGGTCGTCGTGGGCTTGTGGGTCAGCACCGGCTGGCGATCGTCGCTCTTGTCCTGGCTCACAACGTTGCCGTCGGCGTCGTGCAAGACGATGTCGATGTTCTTGGCGTGCGCGTCAGCACATCCGGAGATCTGGTACTCGTTGCCTGCGTACAAGGTCACCAAGTAGATGCGGTATTCGCCCTGCTTGAGGCTTGCCGAGGTAGCGGTACGAACGGCCCAGCCGTCGTTGTAGCCATCCCAGATTTTGGTGCGCAGGCAGCTCTCTGCTTCGTCTTCGTCAGCGAAGGCGGCGGGAGCCACAAAGAGAGCGCCAAGGGCAAGGGCCGCGGCGGCCAGAGTCAGCTTGCGGGACATAGGTCGCCTTCCTTTAGAGCAGGTCGAGAACAGAGGCGGTGCTGGACTGAATGGTCTTCACGTCCTCTTCCGACAGGGTCTCGTGGGTGCAGATTTCAGCCAAAGTGTTCAAGGTGGTCTCGAGCTGCGCAATCACTTCGCCCGATGCCTTGTCCTGACCTTCTCCCTTGACGTAGCCCTGGAAGTAGCCGACCACGGCGGGCTGCTTGAGCAGGTCACCGGCCTTGTCGAAGCTCTTGGCCTCGATCACGGCACCGGCCACCAAGTTGGCGCCGCCCAGCCAGGAACCAGCCTGAATCAGGGGCACCGAGCGAGGGCCAGCCTCATACTCGATCTCGGGGATGATGGCGCCGGAGAGCTCGTCGAGCTCCTTGACCAGGTCATCGCGGGAGACAGCGTCGTTCATCACGCGGTCGTGGATGTCCTGGATGGTGGCGCTGATGTCGGTGCCACCGCCCAGCTGCTCCATGCCGGTCTTGATGTCGGTGAGCTGCTTGGCCAGCTTGTCCTTCTCGGCGGTCTTCACCGTGAGGAGGAGGTCAGCGAGGATCACCCCGGTGCGAACCGCGACTTGGTCCTTGTTCGGGACGTCCATCTTCAGGGTGCGGTTCGGAACCTTCTCACCGAGCTTGGCCTGGATTCCAGCGGCCTCCAGGGCCTTCTGCATCTCCGCAGGCGAGGGCACCAGGGCGATGTTGTCGGCAGCCTTGGTCAGCTCCTCAGGGGAGATCTGCGCGGGCTCGGGCTTGACGACCTCGGGGACGACAGGAGGTGTGACCGGCTCTTCAACTGCACCTGTGCAGGCGCTGAGAGCGGCGATGGCGACGAGCGCGAAAATGGCGCGGGGCCGGAGCAGAGACATGTAAGGAGTCCTCCTAAAGGGAGCCGTGGGGCCTAACGGCCTGCGAGGCTACGACCTTAAGGGCATCGCGTGCAAGGGGGCCCAGTTTCCTGACACCCCTCATACACAGGGAGCCCCACAGATTTCTCCATGGGACTCCCTGTAAAGGCGCATGGGGTGGGGCTACTCCGAGGGGTACTCGGCATCGGCGAAGCTGCACGCTCCTTCCTCACCTTCGAGCACGCCTTCCCAAGAGTTCTGCATATAGACCGGTGCAAAGCTGTTGTCCCAGCACTCCGAAGCGGTCGCTACGCTCTCCCCCAGGACCCCTCCGGTGACCAAGGAGTCGCTGCGGCCTTCACCGATCTCCGTCCAGCGGGAGCGGACGATCCAGACCAACTCGGAGCCGAGGTCCTCACCGTCGGTGGTCCAACCCAGATCCATCTCCCCTTCCCCGCCGTGGACTTGGTCGTAGCGGTACAGGACGTCGATGGGCTCCCCACCGTTGTCGGAGAAGTTCTGGAAGGCGGCCTCGCCGCGCACGCCCTCTTCATCGACCGTGTAGTCGACGGCGTATGCGCCGGTGGCCTGCTGGTTTGGGTCCAACTCGTTCAAGGCGTCAAAGTCGATCGCGAAGCGTCCAGCCCCCATGCCATCCTCGGAGCCCTCGTCCACTTCACCAGCGATGACCACGACGTACTCGGCGTCATCGCTGCCCTTTGGCTTTTGTTGGAACTGCCAAGTGGTGCTGCCGTCATCGTGAAGCTGAACGGTCAGCGCGGTCTCCACGGGGTCCAGCGCGTCAGACCAAGGCCCCCAAACCGCGTGGTTGTTGTCTCCATCTACGGCCGTGGCGGGGAAGGCGGTGATGGTGTCGACCAGAATCAGCACAAAGCCCGTCATGTTGTTCACGTCACGGGTGACCTGCGCGGTGAACAGGTAGGCCCCGGACCACTCCCGCTCGTCCTTGGCGCCCTCGTCGACGGGCATGTTGATGAGCAGACGGTCATCGGGGAGGCGGGCAGCCAAGTCGGAGCCCGGCGCTGCGGGCAGGCAAGCGCTGAGGGTGGAGACAGCGAAAAGGGCAAGCATCAGGCGGGGGGTGGTCATGGCGACTCCTCATTCGTCGGTTGGGTTGCCCCGAATCCGAGGCTCGCAAAGTCAGACACCCAAGCCCTGGAGAGGTGAAAAGCAATTCGTCCAGAACACGAGAAAACTGAAGATGGACTCTGGCCAAGCTTGCGCTTAGGTCTGGCGCAAAAGGAGGCCCCAGTGGAGCACATCGACGCCCTGATCTTGGAGCTCAAGACCGCAGATGATGACCGCATCGAGGCGATCAAGGCCGAGCTTATCGCAGCCGCCAGCGGCCCCGACGGCCGACACGTCCGGGAGCACATCGAGAACGATCTCAAGAGCTTGATCTTGGTCGTTCAATGGGAGCTGGAAGAGGTGCTAGAGGCCACAGCTCCTGTGGTGCAAGCGCCCCCTGAGCCTGAGCCTGAGCCCGAAGCGGAGCCCGAAGAGGCCGAAGCTGCAGGCGAGGACAAGCCGATCACAGCCGCCGATCTGGACATGGTGTACGACGACCCCCGTGGCCTGGTGCTGCACCGCTCCAAGGATGGAAAGCGCTGGTTCGCGACCCAGGTGAACCCAAACACCAACCAGCCCCAAACCTTTGAGCTGCACCCGCAAGAGATCCAGCAGCTGCAGACGCAGCTCGCAGGCTCGCCATACTGGCTGTTGGGCGCGGGCGCTTAAGATCCGCTCATCGGCCGTTTTTGGAAAAAATCCGCGCCATTTTGACAAAGAACAAGGGGCATCGGTCCAGAATGCCCGCTGTTCAAGGATCCCTGTGATCCGACCATGGAGACCGAATGCTGAACCGCCGGCCGCTGCTTTCCCGGGCCCTTCTGATTGCCCTGTTCGCCCTTCCCGCTGGAGCCACCCTCGTGGACTCGGCGCCTGCACAGGCCCAAAGCGCATCCATCTTCTCGAACAGCGCCGGCTTCACGCACCTGATCGCGCCCAGCGCGATCCTAGGGGACGGGCAAACTGCTGCGACCCTCTACGTGCTGGCGCTCAACCCAGACGGCACCCCGATGACGGGCCTGAAGGGACGCATCGGCGCCTCCCAGGGCGGCACCACCGACCTGGAAGACCAGGGCCAAGGTCTCTACCGATTCAGCTACACCCCACCCGCGGTCTCCACGGCGACCAAGGTGGACTTCACGCTCAAGGCCAAGAGCAGCACCAAGGCGACCTTGAACGGTGACTACAGCGTCACCATCAACCCCCAGCTGCCCAGCCAGCTGGTGGCAAGCTCCAGCCCCACCGAGCTGGTGCTGGGCCAAGACCAAGCGGCTGCACTGAACATCAAGCTGCAAGGGCCGCAAGGCGCCATGGCTGGAGATGGCGGCAAGCTGCTCGTACACACCGAGTACGGCAGTGTAGAAGCCCTGACCTACCTGGGCGGCGGCACCTGGACGGCACGCTACGTGCCCAAGAACGTCAACTACCCCCACCTGGACGTGCTGACCTTCGCGGACGCACGCAACCCAGAGTTGGTCTACGGCACCCACGTGGTCAGCATGGTCGGCAAGACCGACTTTCCCATCACGGACGCTGCACCCAACAGTACCCTGCTCCTGCGCATCGGTGATCGGGACTTTGGCCCTTACACCGCCGACACTGCTGGCAAGGCCGTCATCCCTGTGACCGTGCCTCCAGGCGTGGGCACCGCAACCCGCATCACCATCGTCGACGGACAACAGAGCGAAGACCCCTTCGACCTGCAGCTCCCCAAGACACGACGTCTGGCGCTCTTCCCTCTCGCCACTGTGCCTGGTGACGGTGTCACCCCCATCACGGTTCGCATGGCGGTTCGCACGCCAACCGGACAGGAGGACGCCACCGCGAAGGTGAGCCTGTCCGCCAGCGCCGGAACGGTCACCCAGCCCGTGCACCAGGGCAACGGCATCTACACCGCCCAGTTCACGCCCCCCCGCTCCTCCAAGGCGGGCGAGGCCACTCTGAGCGCCTCCCTTGCTGGCGAGTCCGGCAAGTCCGAAGTCGTCGTGTCTCTGGCTGGCGCCCTGCCCGACAAGTTGGAGCTCACCCCTGAGCCCACCTCCCTGGCAGCCGGAGCCACTGGCTTCAAGGTCTACGCAAAGGTGACGGACGCCAAGGGCATCGGCGTGGAGGGCGTCTCCCCGATGTTCGTAGCCGCCGGAGCCAAGGAGAGCGGCACAGCACGCGACCTGAAGAGCGGTGACTACCAGAGCGCCTTCAACACCGTCGGTGCAAACTCCGTGGTCGTGACCGCCTTGGGCCTGGGTGCCGCCTCCGGCAACCCGGTCTCCCGCGTGGTGGTCCTGCCAAGCTCGGAGCGCGTCACCAACGACGGTCAGAGCACCGTCGTGGTCAGCGTCCTGAGCGTGGACCAGTACGGCTACCCTGTCGCCGACCAACCCGTCACCTTGCGTCTGAACGCTGGTGATGGCCGCCTGCCAAGCGAAGTGCGCACCGACTCCCGCGGCCTGGCCACGGTCACCTACGCCGCGGGCACCACCCCCGGCGCAGTAGACATCGAGGCCCGCTCCGGCGACCTCTATGGCGGCGCCACCATCATCCAGGCCCCTGGCAACGTGCAGGTCGATCTGCCTGTCAGCGGCAGCCAAGTCTACGCCGCCCAGGACGCGCGCCTTCAGCGCCTCGTCCAGACCGTCGTCATCCCCCGTGAGGGGGCCAGCGGCGTGGCCATGGCCAGCATGACCGACACCTCCGGCCAAGCGGGTGCCATCACCTCCTTGAACGTGAGCGTCTCCCCTGCCCAGGTCGCCCCAGGCGGCTCGGTGACCATCACGGTCGATGCACGGGATGCGCAAGGGCGCGGCGTCAGCGGTGAGAAGGTGAAGATCCTCGCGACGAACGCCACCACCGGCGCCATTCAGAACCGCGGTGGCGGCAGCTACACCACCACCCTCAACGTCAGCGCGAACGCCACTGGCGATGCCATGGTCGTGGTCACCAGCGCAGACGGCTCCGTCTCTCAAGCTGTGCCGGTTCCAATCGCCACCACCCTGTGGGGAACGGGCGCCGCGACCACGGACCCAGCTCCGGTCGTTGAGCCAGCCCCACTCACCGATCCTGTGGCTGTGACCAACCCTGCGGACCCACCCCCCGTGATCAAGGAGCCCAAGCCTCCTCGCGAGCCTGGGGACTACCCCAACGGCCGCATTCGGCTCTCGGGCCTCTTTGGCAACTATGACTACGCTCAGACCCCGACGGATGTCGAGAGCGCACTCTGGGACGACCGTGTCGCGATCGCCAGCCCCATGGGTGGATTTGAGGCGGACGCCTACGGCTTCTTGCCCATGCTCCCCTACGTTGGCGCCGAAGCACATTTCCGCATGGGCTTCTACAACATCCAGTGGCCAGGTGCTGCCGAGGGTTCTGGCGGCATCAACGACCAGGTTCCTCGCCTGAACGTCAGCGCAATCGGCCGGATCCCCTTCGAGCTTGGAAGCAACCAGCTCCACGTCGGAGCCCGCGTCGGCTACCTCTACGGTGACTTCATCACCTACCAGCAGGATCCTTCAAACGACGGCTTGCTGTACGACAGCGTGCCCCTCATTGGCGGCTGGACCGTCGGTGGCGAGTTTGGTGCCCAGTTCAACAGCCGCGCTCACATGCGCGCGGTGTACGCCTTGGGCTTCAACCAGACGAACACCTACGACAACAGCGTGATGGTGGATCTGGGCGTTCGTCCCCTGGCAGACCTGCCCCTCTCGGTGGTCGGTAGCTTCCAGTGGAGCGACCGCAGCATCGAGGTGGTCGCCTTGGACGGCGCTGGCGAAGCGGTCGAAGTTGGAGAGCTGGCGGACAGCCAACTCATTGGTACCTTGGGACTCGCGTACGAGTTCTAAGGGGCCCCCCAGTTCACTGGGGCCAATAGAAAAGGGGCCTGTCCGCATTCGGACAGGCCCCTTTTTCGTTGTGGCGCCGCAGGATCAGCCGCGGTTGATGACCACTCTCTTGAGCACGATGTCAGTGGCTGGCTTGTCTCCAGGCAGCCGGTCCACGCCGGTGATCTCCTTGACCAAGCCCACCTCTTCGCACTGACCGAAGATGCTGTGCTTGCCGGTCAGGTGCGGCGTGGGGACCTCGGTGATGAAGAACTGTGAGCCGTTGGTGTTGGCGCCAGCGTTGGCCATGGCGAGCACACCAGGCTTATCGAAGGCACGATCGCTGAACTCATCCTCGAACTTGTAGCCAGGGCCACCTGTCCCTGTTCCGAGGGGGTCGCCGGCCTGGACCATGAATCCGGGGATGACGCGGTGGAAGATGGTGCCGTCGTAGAGCGGGCCGTCCACCTGCTGACCGGTGCGCGGATGGGTCCAGGTGCGTGAGCCCTCGGCCAGCTGCACAAAGTTCAGCACCGTCTTGGGCGCATCCTGAGGGAAGAGCTCGCAGTGGAAGTCCCCCATCGAAGTCTTGATGGTTGCGCTCAGGGCCTGCCCAGGCTCAATGCCCAGCTGCCCAAGAGTAGCGGCGAGACGCTGGGCCTCTACCTCTTCCATCAGCGACTCGACGCGTGCCTTTAGGGCGTCATTCTCGCGGCGGGTGCGGTCCAGCTCATCGCTGGTGGTCTTCAGCTCAGACTTGGTCTGGTTGAGGCTCTCCTCAAGGTCAGCGCCAGGCCCGCAGGCTGTCAGGGTCAACAGAATTGAGAACACGGAAACTCCAATGGACATTTTCATAGGGACCACCTCACCCGCTGCAAGCTAGGGGTCAACCCCTATAGATGGGTTAGGTCCCTCCAGCCTGGAGTTCTCGATGCTGCTCACCCTCTTCCTTGCCTGCGGAAGCACCCGCTTTGAAGGCACCGTTGTAGATGTGACCGGGGCCCCCCTGACCGGCGCCACCCTGACGGTCGTCGGCCATCCATGTCAGGCAATCGTTCGGGCCGACGGGGGTTTTGATCTGCCCTGTTCCCCAGGGGTCTACGACATCAGCCTGGGTCAGAGCGGCTACATTTCCGAGACTTGGTCCAACTACGAGGCCAATGAGCAGAAGACCTACGACTTGGGCGAGACCGTCTTGGTACGTATTCCCGACGAGAAGGGCCTCTTGGTCTTCAAGGGTGGCAGCTACCGGGCGATGGAGCGCGGCTTTCTCGTCAAGAGCAGCGGCGGGCGCGGCAAGACTCAGTACCGACACTACTGCCTGCCAGAGAACGCTGATGAGCGCATGCCCATCAACCCATTCGATGCGGGCAAAGTGGCCTTTTTCGACAACGCCTCCGGCGGATGGCGCCCATGGCGATTGGATGAAGAGGGCTGCGCCTACAAGATGAGCCCCAGCTCCGAGACGCGCTGGAGCGTCGACTACAGTGACAAGGCGACTTGGACCGAGAGCGAGCTTGCCCCAGAGAAGTCCCTGGTGGTCATGACCTTGGAGCCCGGCCGCTACTTCATCTCGGATTGGAGCAACGGCTTCTTCCAGAAGGGCCCCACCGACGATGAGAAGCTGGCAGGCTACGGTGGTTTCTACCTGAAGGTCGAGTAGACAGCCTCGTCCTTGGAGCCCTGCCCAGGGCGCGCAGAGATGGACGAAACGGCGCTCTGCGTTAGGTGGCGTACCGCATCTAAGGAGGCCAGGTGGAGTTCAAGGTAGGCGACAAGGCGGTTTACCCCGCCCACGGTGTTGGCATGATCACTTCGGTCCACGACGAGGACCTGGAGGGAGATCTCTACACCGTCTACACCTTCAAGGTGTTGGACAACGGCATGACCATCACTGTGCCCGTCCAGAACGCCGACGCCATCGGCATGCGCCATGTCATCGAGCCTTCTCACATCGAGAAGATCTACGACATCCTGCGCGACCGCGACACCCCCACGGACAACCAGACTTGGAACCGTCGTTACCGCGAGTACATGACGAAGATCCGCACGGGTGACCCCCTGGAAGTGGGCAAGGTTCTCCGCGACTTGGCGCTGATGAAGATGGAGAAGAACCTCTCCTTCGGTGAGCGCAAGATGTTCGACCACGCCCGGGGCCTGCTGGTTCAGGAGATCGCCGTGGCTCGAGACTGCGAAGAGGCTGAAGTTCAGACCGAAATCGAGTCCCTCTTTGTTGCCCCTCCCGATGCCGGTGAGAAGAAGACAAAGTCCAAGGCCAAGCCAAAGCCCAAGTCCAAGTCCTAAAGACTCCGACTTAGAACGAGGTCCCAGCACGTGGCGCTCCAGCTCTACAACACTCTCTCCCGTAGCTTGGAGCCCTTCGAGCCACAGGAGCCTGGTCAGGCCCGCATCTATGTGTGCGGAATGACCACCTACGACTTGTGCCACATCGGCCACGCACGGGCCATGATGGCCTTTGACGTGGCGGTTCGCTATATGCGATTCGCGGGGTACAACGTCACCTATGTTCGGAACTACACCGACGTAGACGACAAGATCATCGCCCGCGCTGCGGAGCTAGGTGAGCCTCCTTTGGAGCTGGCCAAGCGCTTCTGTGACGCCTTGGACGAGGACCTGGCGTCGATGGGTTTGATCGAGCCGGACCACTCCCCAAAAGTCAGCGAGCACATCGAGGGCATCGTCACGATGACCGCGAGCTTGGTGGACCAGGGCTTTGCCTACGCCGCCGACTCTGGCGACGTGTACTTCGCCGTAGAGAGCTTCGAGCGCTACGGCAAGCTCTCGGGCAAGAAGTTGGACGATCTGAGGGCCGGCGAGCGCGTCGCCCTAGACCCCAACAAGCGCAACCCAGCAGACTTCGCACTCTGGAAGAGTGCCAAGGATGGCGAGATTTCCTGGGAGTCTCCTTGGGGAGCTGGTCGCCCTGGCTGGCACATTGAGTGCTCGGTCATGAGCAGTCATCACTTGGGCGAGAGCTTCGACATTCATGGCGGGGGCATCGACCTGATCTTCCCTCACCACGAGAACGAGATCGCCCAGTCTGAGTGCGCCCACGGCACCCATCCCATGGCCAAGTACTGGCTGCACAACGGCCACCTGAGCGTGGTCGAGCGGGACGAGGCCGGCGATTGGCAACAGATCAAGATGTCCAAGTCATTGGGCAACGTGGTCAACATCCGCGATGTGGTGGCCGACATGCCCGCAGAGGCCCTGCGTTGGGTCTATGTGCGCACCCACTACCGCAGCCCTCTGCCCTACTCCTCGGAAGCCCTCCACGACGCCATGGGTGTCCTGGCTCGCTTGTACGAGGCCAAAGAGCGCGCTCAAGAGATCGCGAACACTGCCGCAGACAGCGATCCCTCCAAGCTCGCCAAGGAGAGCGCCAAGGCTGGCGAGCTCTACAAGCTCATCGCTGGCTTTAGAGACGCCTTCGAAGATGCGATGGACCAGGACCTCAATACCGCCCTGGCCAGCTCCCTGGTCTTGGACGTGGTCCGCACCATCAACCGTGTCTCCACCGACAAGGTCACCAAGCGCCGCGGCGCAGGCTTGATGCGCAACGCGCTCCAGGTCTTCGAGATCAGCGCACAGGTCTTGGGCATCGGCGGCATGGAGCCAGCGGCCTTCTTCGCCGAGCTTCGTGAGAAGCAGGCACGCGTTCAAGGTGTGGACGTGGCATGGGTCGAAGCCCAGCTCCAAGCCCGCCTGGATGCACGCGAGGCCAAAGACTGGGCCGCTGCAGATGTCATCCGGGACGAGTTGCTCAAGAAGCGCATCGTCATCATGGACTCCCCAAGTGGCGTGACCTGGCGCATTCAGGTCTGAGATGGCTTGGTACTCGTGGTTTTCTACAATCTACGACCAAGCCCTTGAGGACTTGTACGCCCCACATAGGGAGCGCGCCTTCTCCGAGCTGAACGCAGGGCACCGCAAGGTGCTGCTGCTTCCTTGTGGAACCGGCCAAGACATCACCCCCCTACTCCCCAGGCTGGCCCCTGACGCAGACATTCTGTGTATGGACCTGGACCCCGGGATGTTGGCCAAGGCCCGCGCTAGGGGCTCCAGCGGCTGCCGCTTCGTGCAGGCTCCCGCATCCGAGCTCTGCAGCCATGTGGAAGCTGAGAGCCTGGACTTGGTGGTGTTCTCCCTGGGGCTCAGCGTGGTGCCCGAGCACGAGTCGGTCCTGAGAGAAGCCTTGAGCCGACTACGTCCAGGCGGCCAGTGCCTCATCTTTGACTGCTGGGCGGAGCGACGAAACCTGAACTCCTGGCCCGTGGAGTGGATGGCCCAAGCCGACTTGAGCCGTACGCCATTCCGCATCTTGGAGGCGGAGTGCAGCGACTACGCCTTTCACCCGCTCAAGGATGCCCAGCCGCTGCGCTTTGGCGGTCAGCTCTACGTAGCGACGGGAACGCGGGTCTGAGCCGAGCCAGCGGGTCCAGAGCACAACAGCCCGACCTCGATTGAGGCCGGGCTGTTGGCTTGCCTTGAGGCGGCGCTGAATTACTGCGAGAGAACCATGTTGCAGGCCACTTCGACCTGCTCCTTCTTGCCATCGCAGGTGGCGTAGCGAACGATCTCGGTGATGTGGGCACCGGGCTCGCTGAAGGTCTGCGCGAAGCCGTAGCGGGCCTCCTTCTTGCCGTTGAACTCGACGATAGGCGCCACGTTGTCCTTGGACACGGACTTGTAGTCAACCCACACATCGTAGCTGTAGGTGCAGCCTTCCTTGGCCTCGCGTCCGTCCACGCCGATGTAGTGGAAGTTGGCGGGCTCGGTGGCCGTGAAGGCGCAGTTCTGTGGCAAGCAAGGCTGAACGGCCTCCTCGCTCTCGGGGAAGACATCGCTCTTCATAGCAATCATGTCGGAGCTGTCAGTGCAGTGCTCAAACATGAACTCACCTTCGTTCTTCACGAAGAAGTCGGTGCCCACGGGGTTGGAGTCTTCCTTCATCTCGCCGTTGAAGATGGTCATGTAGTTGTCGGTCACCCGCAACTGGCACTTCTTCTCATGCACCTTGATGTACACGCGGCCTTGGAGCTTGTTGCCCAGGTTGTTGTTGTTGAAGACGAACTGTTCCCACTTGTCGGTCTCCTTGTACTTGGCGATGATCTCCGTCGCTTCCTTGAAGGCGGCGTCGTAGGTGGCTTGGTCGACGTTCTTGTCGATCTTCTGGATCTCGGCGAAGGTGCACTCCTTGCCGGTGACCATCAGGGCCTGACACCAGTCCTTGACCTTGGGCGCCTCGAAGCACTCCAGCTCGTCGCCGTCCTTGTTCTTGCGGCACTCAAAGTCGTAGACATCGGAGTAGGAGCCGACGGTGTACTTGGAGATGAGCTGGCCGTCTTCGGTGACGAACTTCATGCGGGTCTGCTCGTCGGGCGTGCGCTCGCCAGTGGGCTCCAGCTTGTCGTAGAGCCAGGTCGTGCCGTCCAGGTTGTCCAAGTTGACTGCGCAGGCGCCTGTGGGCTCCTCGCCCAGGTTCAGGCTGTTGCCCTTCTCTTCGCAGGCCATCAGGCCAATGGACAAGCTCGCGGATGCGGCGACAGCAGCCAGTAGACTCAGCTTCTTCATGGAAAACCTCTGTGTGGCGCCCCCGGACAGTGTGGTCTTGGGCGCTGGGACGCCGAATCGTAGCAGACGCGCGCAGCGGCGGGCGGATCGACCGAGCTTTGAGGTTAGCTTCGCTCCTCAACCTCCTGGAGTCCTCATGCGTGCCGACGGTCGCTCCCCAGCCCAGCTTCGCCCAGTTTCCTTCGAACTCAACACCGCACTCCACGCAGAAGGGAGTTGCATCGTCAGCTTTGGCGACACCCGTGTCTGGTGTACCGCTTCGGTGGACGAGAACCTGCCCCGCTGGCGCAAGGACTCCGGTGAAGGCTGGGTGACCGGCGAGTACCGCATGCTGCCCAGGGCGACCGACACCCGCACCCGGCGTGAAGGCGACAAGATCAAGGGCCGCACGGCAGAGATTCAGCGCCTCATTGGCCGCTCGCTGCGGGCTGCCGTGGATTTCGAGGCCTTGGGCCCACGCGTCATCACCATCGACTGCGATGTCTTGGCTGCAGACGGCGGCACCCGCACAGCAGCCATCACCGGCGGCTTTGTGGCCATGGCCTTGGCCATCCGCGGCCTGATGAAGCAGGGCGTGATCAAAAAGAACCCCTTCATCCACACCGTCGCAGCCGTCTCCGTGGGCATCGTTCGCGGCGAGCCCTTGCTCGACTTGCCCTACGTCGAGGACGTGGCCGCGGACACCGACATGAACGTGGTGATGACCGGCGCCGGCAGCTTCATTGAAGTGCAGGGCACCGCAGAGGCCGCCCCCTACTCCCGCGCTGAGCTCAACAGCCTCTTGGATCTGGCCGAGACCGGCTGCGCACGCTTGGTCGAGCTGCAACACCAGGCCCTGCAGTGGCCAGGTCTGCCCCGATGAGCGGCCCGACCATTCAGTGGGTCTTGGCGAGCAACAACGCCCACAAGGTGGAGGAGATCGGACGGATCTTGGCGCCCCAAGGTATCTCCCTGCGCCCGCTGCGCGAGTTCCCGGATGTGGAGGACCCTCCAGAGACCGGCACCACATTCGAGGCCAACGCGCTGCAGAAGGCGCGCTTCGTCTTCCAGGCGACCGGACTGCCCTGCATCGCAGATGACTCCGGTCTTGAAGTGGACGCCCTGGATGGCGCACCTGGCGTTCACTCCAAGCGCTACACCCCTCAGGCCACGGCAGAGGCGAACAACGCCAAGCTGCTGGGGGCCTTGGACGGGGTCAGCGCCCGCGGCGCGCGCTTTGTCTGTGCCTTGGCCGTGGTGACCTCGGCTGGGGAAGAGGCCTGGAGGGGTAGCTGTGAGGGCGCCATCGCTCAGGCACCGGCAGGTCAGAACGGCTTTGGCTACGATCCTCTCTTTCTTCCTGATGAATTCCCTGGCAAGACGATGGCGCAGCTGGCGCCAAGCGACAAAGATCGCATTGGACACAGGGGACATGCCCTAAAGGGCCTGCCCGCGGTTTTGGATCGCTTGAAAGCCTGAAACCCCGTGAACCAGAGGGCATCCAGTGCCCACACCATTGCGTCTTGGAGACCACAACATGAAGAAGCTGCTTTTGCTGGGCCTGCCCCTGTTTGCCCTGACCGCCTGCGGTGCCCCCACCGAGGAGGAGCTCGCTGCAGACCTCTGGGAGCAGATCGACGGCTGGGAGAGCTGGGATGCCGCAGAGGGCTGGCCAGCGCTCTCCATCTCTGACGACGGCACCCACGGCGACTTTGTGACCATCGTGGTCAACGATGTTGAAGCAGGCGGCGGCGGCGACGGCGCCATCATCGTCAAGAAAGGCTATGAGGACGCCGAGGGCGCCACCGCAAAGGACGGCGTGACGGTCATGTGGAAGACCGACCAGTACGAGTCCGAGAGCGGCTGGTTCTGGGCCAAGTACGGCGATGACGGCTCTGTGGCGCTCTCTGGCGACCCCGACGGCTGCACCGGCTGCCACAGCAGCAGCGCGGACTACCAGACCTACCTGGAGACCTCGCCGGGTAGCGCTGAAGAGTAGGACCACGCCCCAAAGGAAACAGCCCCGCTGAGCTTTGGCTCAGCGGGGCTGTTTTGTTTGAGGGCGTCCCGCGCTCAGATCTTGTACGCGACCCGTACCCGGCCGGTGTAGATGAAGCCGGGCGCGGTGTAAAACTCTGCCGCCAGGTCCACCTTCTCGAGCAGGTTGGCCTGAACACCCGCCGAGGCCGTCAGGCCAAAGAAGGGGTTCGTGTTGGCGGCCAAGTACGCGTCATCGCCGATGACGAAGAAGGTGCTGGCGTCGGTGAAGCCAACGGCTGCGTAGGGGGTCCACTTCTCGGTCTCAAAGCCGTACATCAGGTCGATGCCGAAGGTGGAGCCGCTGTAAAAGTCATCGTAGGGCTCGCCGCCTTCCTCGAAGGGGGTGGCGATCTCGGCGACGGTCTTCATCAGAGTGGTGTGGCCGCGCAGGCCGATCTGGTGCTTTTCCCCAAGGCGCATGCCTGCGCCGATCTCTCCGGAGACGATGACGTTCCGGGTCCCAAAGAGGGTCACGGGTGGCACGTAGCCAGCGCCACCGTAGAGGGTGACGTTGCCCATCTCGGGGAAGGCAAAGATCATGCGGGGACGTGGCGCCATGGGCGCCTTGTTGGTGTCCTCGGTCTTGGAAGAGTCCAACACCAGGCGCTGCTCGCAAGAGAGCGGGGGGATGACCAAGAAGTCCAAGCCGATGGATCCGTGCCCCGCTTCTGCCGGAATGGGCGCGTGGACCGGAGAGAGGGTCGTGGCCAGGGCGAAGTAGTTCAGCAGGAAGTCCTGCTGTCCTTGGTCATCGAAGGTCTGGGTCTTGCCCACACAATCCGGGTCAACACTGGCGGAGGCCGTCTGGGCCAGGAGCAGGAGCGTGAGCATCAGCGAGCCTCGCAGTCTTCGGTGGCGCCAGCGTCGATCCAGGTGGCGATAGCGTCCAGGTTTTCGTCGGAAATGCTGCCGCCGAGCGGCATGGAGGAGCCCTTCTCGGCTGACCCATCGCACTTGGCGTAGAGGTAGCTGGCCGCCGCGTCACCAGGGACAACGTAGAACGCACCGTCCACGCTGGACTCAAGGTCGATCACATCGGCGATGTCCGTAAGCTCCGGGTCACTGCCACCGGCACCGTGACAGCCCACACAGCTGGCCTCCATCAACTCATTCATGCCGCAGTAGTCGGCGGTCACCGTGTCGGACACTTCCTGGACTGGAAGGCGGATCTCATCATCACAGGCGGCCAAAAACAGCAGAGCGCTGGTGGCCAAAAGGGCGGAACGCATCGGGTCTCCTCGGGGAATCGGACGGTAGCACGATGCCTCAGAGCGCCCAGGGTCGCGCTACCAGCCCACGCGGATCCAAGCGGAGACCGGCACGTCCCAACCGGCCTGTAGGCGCCAATCAAGCCCTGCCTGCGCGCCCAGAGAGAGCTGCTGGCTCAGGGCATAATCGACCTTAATGCTGCTGGAGACGACCACATCCTGGTAGGCCAGACCCCGCGCTTGCTCCCATCTCACGCTGCCCTGACTGGTGAGCTGGGTGCGCTTGCCTGGGGCCACGCCGTAGCGCAGAGAGGCCCGGTGGAAGTGCAGGTAGGGGGCATACCAAGAGTCTTCCAGGTCCTTCTCGTAGGCCAGACGCAGGCTCTGGGTCCGTGTTGGCTTCCAGATGCCGGCGACCTTGACGGTCACTCCATCCAGGGGCGTGGTCGACATCACACCGCCGTCCCGCAGCTGGGCAAAGCCGGCGGCCACGTTGATGACCAAGGGGTAGTTCACCCGGCCGTAGATGCCGGCGTTGGCTCTCCAACCCCAACCCGGGAGCTGGGCTCCGGTCCAAGCGTAGCCTTCGATCTGGCCGTTCACGACCAGCTCAGTTCGTGGGAAGAAGGCCCACTTGGCCTGCAGGTCCCCGCCCCCGGACAGGCGCGTGATGCTGCTGGTCGGCACCAAGTAGTTCGGTCCAACCGTCACGTTGTGCTGCTCAACCTCCCCACGGCCTAAGAGCGCGATGGAGAGCGCCCCACGACCCGGCTGGTAGCGCACACCGGCTTGGGTCAGAGTGTTCTGCCGCACCGCGAGGCCCTTCCCGCTGGCCCCAGCCAGAGAGCTGGGCGCGAGGGTGTGGGCTCGCCCGGCTTGCTCACGGATCACCACGCTTAGGGGCTTGTCCGGCCGCAAGAGAAGCTCGCCTTTCAGGTTCAGGTCCGTTCGGGAGAGCTGCCAGGCCGACACGTCGTCGCCGACCACAAAGAGCACCTGCCGCCTGGCCGCTTGGCCCGCCAGATTCAAGGCGAACTCAGGGGTCTGCCAGCGAAGGGTCAGCCCTGGACGCAACAGAGCGCCGGCTGCAGGTTTGGGGTTGCCTGGGGTTCGGTACACGTTCGGCGTAAACGAGGCCCCCAAGTCCACGTAAGGAGCCACCTCCAGGCCCTTTGCGCGTATTCCATCTAGGTCTTGGCCAGCGGGGTCCTGGCCCAGGGCGATGCTCGAGAGCAGCAGCAGCATTTGCACTCCGGTCCTTGGGTCTGACCCCCGAGAAGGCCAAGACCGCTACGTTCAGTGCCAGATAGCCGTGAGCAGGAGCATCGTGAGCAGCTCTCCCGCGATGCAGACGGCGCCCAAAGCATCGCCAGTCACGCCGCCCAATTGTGCGCGGTAAAGGCGTACAAAGCCCACAACCAGAGCCACGGAGAGCGGCACCACGAGCAGCCCCCACCAGCCAGCGGCCGCTAAGGCGATCACCGTACAGATCCCCGCGCTGAGACCGACCCGTCGCCAGTCCAGACCGGCCATCAGGTCTCCCGCGACCCCCTCTGCTCGCGCATAAGGCAACACCCGCATCACCGGCAGCATCACCGTGCGTCCCACAGCGTGGGCCAGGACCAGGGCCGGAACCCACTTGCCCAGAGGCAGCTCCCAGAGGCATGCCGCACGCATGGCGGTGAGCAGAATCAAGGTCAAGGCTCCGTAGGCCCCCACCGAGCTGTCTTTCATGATGCGCAAGCGGGAGACGATGTCTCGCCCACCACCCAGCCCGTCGGCCACATCTGCCGCGGCGTCATCGTGTAGGGCACCGGTGAACAAGGCCTCGGCGGCCAAGACAAGGACCACCCCTACAGCTGGGGCGATGGCCTTTACGCCCAGAACCCCCAGACCGGCCAGCGCCAGGCCAATCCCAGCGCCCACCAGGGGGTACCAAGGCACCGACTCCAGCAGGTCACCTTCTTCGTAGTCCAGGTCAGCCAAGGGCAGGCGCGTGAGCAGCTGCAGGGCCGTACCCAGACCGTGGAGCGGGCCCCAGCGCATCAGCCCTTCATCCGGATCTGAAGGCCTGCGCAGCAGAGCTCAACCCGGTCGGCCTGCGCAGCGACCGCTTGAGCGAGCCACCCTGCGTGGTCGCGGAAACGGCGGGCCAGCGCGTTCATGGGCACGATGCCAAAGCCGACCTCGTTCGTGACAAAGATGATGGGATTTGGAGCGTCCACCATGGCTTGAACAAGGGCTGCAACTGCGGCGTGCACAGGCTCCTCATCCTCATGGGTGTGAAGCAGGTTGGACATCCACAAGGTCAGGCAGTCCACCAAGACCACCTTGCCCGGCTGATGCAGCAAGGGCGCGATGTTCAGCGGCTCTTCAATGGTCTGCCAGCTCTGATCGCGCTCCCCCTTGTGCCGCTCTATGCGCTCGCTCATCTCCTCGTCCCAGGCCTGCCCGGTCGCAAGATAGATCCGTTGCTTCCCCAGACTCGTTGAGAGTTCCATGGCCCGACGGGTCTTGCCGCTGCGCACGCCACCTGTAATCAAAGCTTTCATCAGGAGTCAGTATCCGCTATCGGAAGACCCCGTTGTCGGAGGGCACCGTGTCGCTGAACCGCTACGCCTTTGCTGCCAACGACCTGGACGCGGTCTACAGCGCCATCTTCGGTAGACGAGATACCCGCTCCTACCGGCCCGAAGCGCTGCCCGAGGCCTTGGTCTGGAAGATCCTTGGTGCGGCCCATGCTGCGCCGAGCGTCGGCTTTATGCAGCCTTGGAACTTCATTCTCATCCAAGATCTTGCCCGACGCCAAGCTCTACTGGAGCACTTCAAAGAGGTCTCCACCGAGGCCGCGAAGAGATTCAAGGACGACCGCAACCTGCGCTACCGGGCCCTGAAGCTTCAAGGCATCATGGATGCCCCCCTCAACCTCCTGGTCACCTGCGACCGGGGCCGAGATGGCCCCCACGTCCTGGGGCGCAGCGTGCAGCGGGACACGGACATCTACTCCACCTGCCTGGCGATCCAGAACCTCTGGCTGGCGGCACACGCCGAAGGCGTCGGGGTGGGCTGGATGAGCATCGCCGAGCCTGCCGAGCTTCAACGGGCCTTTGGCCTGCCAGAGCAAGTCCTTCCAGTCGCCTACCTGACCCTGGGTTGGCCGGTGGAGATCCCCAAGACACCGCTGCTGGAGCGCGTGGGCTGGAAGAAGCGCATGCCCCTGGAGGAGCTGGTCTTCAGCGAGCAGTGGGGCGTGGCGGCACCGGCACCACAACAACCCGAGGCACCCGAGGTCTTGCCTCCAGCCCAAGCCCAGGCCCTGGCCGCCGAGCGCCGCAAGCACCTGACACGCCCCTCCGGCTCTCTGGGTCGCTTGGAGCAGGTGGTCGCACGCATGGTGGGGATTCAGGGAGGCAGGAGAGCACGCATCGAGCGCAAGGCCCTGCTCCTGCTGGCCGGAGACCACGGCGTGACGGTGGAAGGTGTGAGCGCCTACCGCCGCGAGGTCACCGCAAAGATGGTCTACCAGTTCGTCGCAGGAGGAGCCGCGGTGTGCGCCATCAGCCGTCAGGCCGGCTTGCCCATCGTGGTCGCGGACCTGGGCGTAGACCACGACTTCGGCGTGGCCACGGGCATCGAGAAGCGCAAGGTGGTCTCCGGAACGCAGAACATCGCAACGGCACCCGCGATGAGCGCTGAACAGTGCGCCCAAGCCCTGCAGACCGGGCGTGATTTGGTCGCAGAGATGGGCCGGATGGACCTCCTGGCCCTCGGTGAGATGGGCATCGGCAACTCCACCATCGCCAGCGCCATGGTGGCAGCCCTCTTGGACATGCCCGCCGCCGATGTGGTGGGCATCGGCACCGGCGTTGGGCCACGTACGCGCCACCACAAGGCCCAGGTCATCGAACGCGCCCTGGCCCGTCACGGCGCAGACCGCACGCCCATGGGCATCCTGGCCTCGCTGGGGGGAGCCGAGCTGGCGGGTTTGGTGGGCGCCATCCAGGCTTGCGCCCAGGCCAGGATCCCCGTGGTCTTGGATGGCTTCATCACCGGAGCTGCCGCCCTCTGTGCCGCCCGAATCGACCCCTCGGTCTGCGAGGTGCTCATCGCCGGCCACCGCAGTCCGGAGCCTGGGCACCGCTTCGTCCTGGACGCACTGGGGCTCGCGCCCCTCCTGGAGCTGGATCTGCGCCTGGGAGAAGGGTCCGGAGCAGCCTTGGCGACCCAGATGTTGCTCACCGCCGCGCGCATCGACTTGGAGATGTGTACCTTTGAGGAGGCGGGCATAGAACACCCCGAGAACCCGGAGGCGAAACAGTGATTCTGCTCTTGTTGGCGTGCAGCAGTCAGTGTGAGGTCGATCAAGACCTGGACTACAGCCAAGACGAACACTGGATTTGCAAGCCAGGCCGCGCCGACTTGTGCTCCGATGCACTGCCCGGCGTGAACGTCGAGAGCGACGGCTCCATCAGCGACTTTGAGGTGGCGGAGTCCCAGGAGCACGGCGTGGACTGCTTCTTCGTCTACCCGACCATGGACCTGCGTCTTCGCCTGGACTTGGACACCGATCTGGAGGAGCCCGAGGGCCCTGAGACCGCCGTTCGCGCCCAGTTCGCCCACTTTCGCCAGGTCTGCAACACCTGGAGCCCGGTGTACCGCCAGGCCACCATCGGCACCTACTTCAAAGACGAAGACCGGGCAGAGGCCTGCTTTGACACCGCCTACTCCGACATTGAAGATGCCTGGACCCAGTACCTGAGCGAGTCGGACAAGCCCTTCGTGCTCATCGGTCACTCCCAGGGTGCACAGCATGGCTACGAGCTGATCCGCGAGCAGATCTCCGCGGACCCCGAGCTCCAAGCCCGCTTGGTCGCGGCCTACCCCATCGGGGCCCCTGTGGCCGACGAGAGCCCCCTGCCCACCTGCCAAGAAGACGCCGAGTGGGGCTGCCAGCTCCCCTACCGCAGCTACGCAGAAGGCAACGATATGCCCGACTTCTCCGGTGGCGAGGATCTGGAGTGTGTGCACCCCGATGAACCCGAGGCCGAAGGCTGGGCTCCCCTGGCGCGCGTGATGCTCTTGGCTGACAAGCAGCTGGAGTTGCCTGAGCGTCTGGAGCCCGACCCCGAGCTCTTCTTGGCCTACGACAACGCCTTTGAAGCCCGCTGCGTCACCGAGGGCAGCTTGAGCGCCCTGGAGGTGCGCTGGTCCGCCGACGATGCACGAATCGCGCCCTACGACCCGGACACCCGGGACATCCGCGGCAACACAGGCACGCACATCCTGGACATGAGCTTTGGCCAATACGGCCTGATGGCCGACATCCAGAGGCGCAGCGCGAACCTGGCGGAGCAGTGATCTGGCTGCTGCTGGCCCTCTCGGGCGGCGGCACCCTGGACTACAGCGATCCGGCGATGTGGCTGATTCAACCCGGACAGCCTGAAGAAGCTGACCTCTGGGACGCCACGGTGCAGGTGAGCGTAGATGGCCAGCTCCAGGTCTTGGCACCTGAGCAGACTGCAGCCGTGGACTGCTTCTACGTCTACCCCACCGTCGACATGGCTCTGCAGCCCGGCCAGCACACGGACTTGGAGGCGCTCTCCGACCCCGAACGCATCACCCGTTGGCAGGCCCTTGGCTTGGCTTCGGCCTGTACCCTGTGGGTTCCAAAGTACCGTCAGGCCACCATCGGCAGCTTCGCCAGCCCCAAAGGCAAGCCCGCCATCGACGCCGCCTATCAGGACGTGCAAGCGGCCTTTGAGCACTTCGCCCAGAGCAGCGAGCGCCCCTTTGTGCTGGTCGGTCACTCCCAAGGCTCCGTACACCTCAGTCGCTTGATCGAGGAGCGGATTGCAGCGGATCCTGCCCTGAGGGCGCGCTTGGTGGTCGCTTGGCTGCCCGGCTCTCCCACGCCCATCACCGAGGCCTTGCCCTCTTGCGAGGACAGCACGAGCTGGGGCTGCACCGTCAGCTTCCGCAGCTTCCGCGAAGGCAACAAGGTCCCGCCTTTCGCCGGAAAGGATGCCCCCATCGTGTCCTGCCAGAACCCAGCCCGCTTCGCGTCTCCGGACCCGGTCAGCCAAGACTGGGCTCCTCTGAGCTGGGTGCTGATTCCAAACGTGGGCCCTTGGCAACACATCGATGCCCACCCTGAGGCAGAGTTGGTGCGCTACGAGGGCCAGTTCGAGGCACGCTGCACAGAGAGCCGCAGGGGCTATGCCGGCCTGGAGCTGCGCTGGACCGGAGCGGGAAAGGGCCCCATTCCCAAGTGCCACCCCCAGAGCGCGGGCAACTTTGGCACCCATGTCTTGGATCTGGCGATGCTTCAAGGCGAGATGGTCGCGGACATCCAACGGAGGAGCCCATGATCTGGTTCTTGCTCGCATGCGGCCCCAGCACCCAGGAGATCCAGGGCACCGGCACCTGCGCCTGGAACCAGGCCTACCAAGAGCGAGACCGTGCCCAGGCAGACAGCTTGGAGGAGATCATCGCCGGAGCCGAGGACTGCTACGTGCTGGTGGACCCCTTCGATACGGACACCAAAGATCAGGTCGCTGCTGCCATTCCCGAGATTCAGGCGCAGAACAACGAGGTGGGCTGCTACATCTCCATCGGCACCTGCGAGGACTGGCGGGCCGACTACGCGCAGATGTCCCCCTTCTGCATCGATACGGAGTGGGACGCTTGGGAGGGCGAGTTCTTCATCTCGGATACCGCTGGGGTCCTGGAGCCGATGGGGGCCCGCATCGACGCAGCCGCCGCTCTGGGCTGCGACTGGGTAGAGTTCGACAACATGGACTGGGCCCAGGACGATGCGTCTCGGGAAGAGATGGGCTTTGGGGTCAGCGCCGAGCAGGGCGCGGCCTACGCCGAGCAGGTCTGTCAGCTCACGCACGCGGCCGGCATGAAGTGCATGGCCAAGAGCACCACCTACGGCGACAGCGCGCTCTACGACGGCGGCACCTTCGAGTCCTTCCCCACGGACATGGACTGGTGGACCCACAGCGAGCTGCAAGCCCTGCTGGACGCGGACAAGCTGGGCCTGGTCATCCACTACAAAGAGTGGGACTGCGAGGCGAGCGCCGACAGCTACCGCAGCAGCTACGATCCCAGCCTGAGCTTCCTCTGCGAAGACCGCCGCCTAGACGCCTACCGACGCCTCTGAGCCCTACTTGGACGCGCTCAGCCCCACACCGCACTGGGTGCTCACGCCGGTCCCCCGCACGAGCTGGATGCTGTCGGCGTGCTGGATGACGGGCACCTGAAGGGCCAAGCCGCAGCCCAAACGCTTGTGCACCTGCACCGTCGCCACGCCGTTGACGGAGAGCTCTTGGCGGGCGCCACTGCGCAGAATCTCCGCCGAGCTCTCCTCTTCGTCAGCGACGATTCGGTTCTGGGTGTGCGCTGCCCCCTGAAGGGTGCCTCCCAGCATCAGGCGCCGCTGCTTGCCGACCGCGTGCAGTCCGCCAGCACCCACGCTGAAGTCCTGGCCCCACCAGATCTGATCCGAGGTCCAGCCAATGGGCTGGCTCAGGCCCGCGCTCACAATCAGGGTGTTTCGGCCCGCCTCCAGGCGCGCTGCCCCGCTGGCGCTCAAGGCAAAGGTGCCCATGCCAAGCGAGATGCGTGAGTCGCTGGTGAACACCATGGCCTCGCCCGCATCGGAGGTGAGCACCGTGGTCACGCTGTAGCTGCTCTCCTGACGGTAGAGCCCTGTTGGCGCGCTCACGCCGGCTTGAAGGTCCACACTCCAGGGGCCTTTCTTGGGGCCAAGGGACTGGGCCACGGCGAGGTTCAGGTCCCCAAGCCCCCGGTCTTGGCTGCCGTCACCGTAGAAGACCTGTCCCACCGGCAAGGCCACCACAAAGGCTGTCTGGCTCTTGATGCGCAGGCCCACGCTGGGGGTCAAGGTACCCAGCATCGCCCCTTGCGCCAGCTTCTGCGCCCGCAGGTCGCCCTCCCAGAGCACCCGAGTGAATCGGTCCAAGCTGCTGCTCAGCCCCAGCTCGGCACGGGGCAAGGGCACAGCCAAGCTGGCCGCGGTGGCCCCTGGACTGGCCCCAACCCGCGTGACGACGCTGTCGTGGTGGGCAAAGCTCAGGGTGCTGAGGAGGAGAATCACTTGAAGGGATCGGAGAGCGCAGGGTCGGTCAGGAAGTCCTCATCGGTGAGGGCCTCCAAGAACTCAACCAGATCTGCCCGCTCTTGGTCCGTCAGCTCAAACCCGGCGACCAAACCGCTCTTCAGTGGACTCTCTGCGCCGTCCCCTGCGTACTCGCCGCTCTCGATGAGCCGTCCACCGCGCTCATAGAAGCGGATGACCTCGTCCAAGGTCTCCATGCTGCCATCGTGCATGTAGGGCCCCGTGACCTGGACGTTTCGCAGGCTGGGCGCCCGGAACTTGCCCATGTCGGCGGGGTCGGCCGTGATCTCGTACAAGCCGGTGTTGTTCGGTGGGTATGCACCCTGCCCGTCCACGTTGTAGAGCCCCGTGTTCTGGAAGAAGCTGGCATCAAAGACGGTGCCTGCGTGCACGCTGGCCTCGCTGAAGTTGAAGCCCCCGTGGCAGTGGTGGCACTCCAACTCCTCCGAGTAGAACAGAGAGAGTCCGCGGATCTGAGCGGTGCTCAACGCCGCCGCATTGCCTTGGTAGTTGAACTGATCGAAGGGGGAGTTCCCGGAGATCAAGATGCGGGTGAAGCTGGCGATGGCCTGGATGGTGCGCTCCCAGGTCACCGGGTCAACGTCGTCTGGAAAGGCGGCTTGAAAGCGGGCCAGCATCTCGGGGTCTTCCGCCAAGCGCACCAAGATCTCATCCCGGTAGGCCCCGGCTCCCAGCTCCACCGGCTCCTCGCCAAAGAGCGGCAGCAGGAGCTGCCCTTCGATCTCGGTCAGGATGGGGTTGGCCCAGGTCAAGGTGGCGTTGTAGCCCACATTGCTCAGGCCGTTGGCGTTGCGTGGATGCAGCTCACCGGTGCTGCCCTCGCCCACCGTGCGGCCGTCGGTGAAGGCCAGCTCCTGCTCATGACAGGAGCCACAGGACTGGGTCTCGTTTCCCGAGAGGCGCACATCGTAGAAGAGGTAGCGGCCCAGCTCGATCTTCTCGGCCGTCAGGGGGTTGTCCGCCGGCACACGCAGCTCCGGAAAGCCCTCGGGGTAGACGATGGCCGGGACCTCCTCCGCAGGACCGTCGCAGGCCAGTGCCAGCAGAGCCCAGATCACCCTGCGCTCACAGAAAAGAGGGTCTGGGCGGCGCAGTCAGCCTCGCACTCTCCGCTCTCAAAGGACATGCCCAAGGCCTGGAAGACCGGCGCGCAGTCATCGGGCTCCGAGGGTGCGCTCATGCACCCCGGGGGCGTATCCACGGTGTTGGTGCTCAGATCCACATCGCCGGCCAAGGTGCTCAGGTCCAAGGCGATGGTGTCGGTTCCGGGCACAAAGCCGTCCAGGGTGATGGTGGCCACGTTGGGCTGATCGCAGGCCTCGGCGGGCGCTTGGGTGGGTGCATCACTCACGCAGCCGGTGGAGCCCAAGTGGGTGTTCCAGCGCACCGGCACCTTCTCATTGACCACAAAGTCCACGCGGAGGTGCTTGTAGCCCCCCTGCCACGACCAGAACATGCCTGGGGTGTTCATGGGCGCGTCCGCCGTGGCGCTGTCCAAGTGGTTCAACTCAAAAGGCACCCCGACGTTGAAGCGCAGGCCGCTGTACTCCCCGGGAGGGAGCTCCCCGTGCACCATGGCGTTCAGGTCGGCAGTACCGCCGTCCGCGCAGCTTCCGGTGCCATCCTCAAAGTCCAAGAGCGCCACGCCGCTGAACTGCCACTGGCCATCGTCGTGCAGCATCATGTCCACCCATTGGCCCTCGGCGCTCATCGCCTGGACACCGTGAACGAAGAAGCGCGCGTCGGCCAGAGTCACGTCGACCTCGCCGGCGCCGAGGCTGCCTGAGGTGCTGCAGTCGGGCGCCGCGCCAAAGAGGGTTGGGGCAAAGGTGAGCATGACGGGATCTCCCTCCATCTCTCCGGTCTCTTCGACCGCGTCCTTCTCGCAAGCGGTGAACAGCAAAGCAGACAGTGCAAGTAAGGCGGCTCTTCTCATGGGGACGCTCCTTTGGATTTAAGGTACCCCTGCCTGGGTCACCCTTAAATGCGGTGGAAGGTCGCACCCCTATACTCAAGCGCCATGATTGCTTTGTTCTTGCTGCTCTTTGCTCTAATCGGCTGCACGCCTCTGCCTGCGGCGGGCCCTCCTGTTGTGGATGGCGTAGCTGACCTGCGGGACTGGGACAGCCAGGCTGGCCCCATTCGCTTGGACGGCGACTGGGCCTTCTATTGGGACGAGTTGAAGGACCCCACGGCGAGCCTGCCGTCCCCGAGTTCCACCATCGTGGTGCCTGGCACCTGGCACAGCAAGGGCTTCAGCAAGCAAGGCCAGGCGACCTACGCGGTCACTCTGCTGCTGCCCCAGGACGCCCCGGAGCTCTCCCTGCGCATGGGCAGCCTGGGCGGCGCTGGGGCCGCGTGGATAAACCAAGAGCCCCTGATGCGCATGGGCACCCTGAGCCCAGACCCCGAGCGCTTGAAGGAGGACCCCAGGACCGTCATGGCGGACTTTGACCCGTCCTCAGAGTCCCTTCTTGTGGTGCAGGTCGCCAACCAGATGCACCGCAGCAGCGGAATCCGCCAGAGCGTGATCATTGGAACAACCACGCAGATGCGCGAGATGCTGGAGCGTCAAGTCGTCCTGGACGTGGCCACCATCACCGCGCTTCTCTTTCTGGGCCTGGGCTTTCTCTTCGTCTTCATCGCGCGCCCTCAAGAACGCACCATGCTCTGGTTTGGCAGCACCAGCATCGTGTTGGGAGTGCGCCATGGATTGACCGGCGGCTCTGAGCTGCTGCTGCGTCTGGGCTTGGAGGCCTCTTGGCCCATCTTGCTGCGCACCGAGTACCTGCTCGGCGCCATCGCCCTGACCACCGGCTATCTGAGCGTGCTCTCCTTCGTGCGGGTGCCTGCCAAGACTTGGGGACACCGGGCCATCGTCGCCGTGGGCCTGCTCACCGCCATCGTGGTCGTGGTCGTGCCGTTCCAGTACTACGCCTTGGGTTTCCAGCTGCTGCTGCTCTGCCAGCTTCTGCTCTGCGCCGGCATGCTGGTCGTGCTCTTCAAGGCCCTGCAAGGTGGACAGCGATTCTATGCGTTGATCCTCATCATCAGCATGCTCTTCTTCATGCTCGGCGTGACCCACGACCGCATCGCTTCCGTCAGCGGCACGAACCTGATTCAAGGCGAGGCCAGCGCTCCCACTTTCGCGCTGATGCTCATCACCCAAGGGATCACCGTCGCGCTGAGCTTCGCGCGCTCTCTGCAGAAAGGCGAGGCCCTGCACCAAGCCTCTCTGCGCTACGTGCCCAAAGAGGTGCTCAAGCTGCTCAAGCGAGAGAGCATCGATGAGACCCAGCGCGGAGACCAGACGCTATTGGAGCTGGACATCCTCTTCGTCGACATCCGGGGCTACACCACGATCTCGGAAGGCATGGACCCCGAGCAGCTCTTCCCCACCCTGAACAGCTACCTGGCCTACATGGTCCCCCCCATCACAGCTGGCGGCGGATTCGTCAGTCAATACCTGGGCGATGGCATCATGGCGCTCTTCCACGAGGGCGCCGACAAGGCCGTCCAAGCCGGCGTAGAGATGTGCCGCGCGCTGGAAGCGTTCAACCAGGAACACAGCGAGATGCCGGACTTTAGCGTGGGCATGGGCATGAGCTCGGGCAAGGTCACTCTGGGCATCATCGGCGATGGCAAGCACCTGGGCTCCAGCATCGTTGGAGACGCCGCCAACCAAGCCAGCCGGGTCGAGGGCATGACCCGAATCTACGGTGGCAACCTGATCATCGACGAGCGGACTCTAGAGAGGATGGAGCGTCCCGAGCGCTACAACCTGCGCGAGCTGGACCGGGTGATCTCCAAGGGCAAGTCAACGCCTCTGCGCCTCTACGAGGTCACCGAGGCCCTGCCCGAGCCTCAGCGCATCGCCCGCCAGGCCAACCTGGAGCGCTACGCCCGCGCCCTGCGGGCCTTCCGAGGCGGCAACCTGAGCATGGCGCGCACCCAGTTCCAGGCTTGTCTGGAGCGCGATCCAGAAGACTTGGCGGCCCAGCACTTCATTGACCAGATCGCGGATCTGAGCACCTTGGAGCCGAACCAGGGCCCCTTCAATCGCTGAGGGGGCAACCCTCAGGCGTGTACTCGCAGTGCCCTTCGGGGCCGAAGATGTAGCCCCCTTGCGAGCTGGGCGGGCTGGAGAGGGTCTGCACGGCGCTGTCCAGGGGGTCCACACCGACCCCAACATTCCAGGCCTCAGCGCTGTTCGGCAGCCCGAAGGCCAAGGCGGCCGCAGCATGCACGTGACGCGCGGTGCTCCAGACGTCGTGGGCATCGATGCGCTGGGCACGCTGACCTCGAATGAAGGTCCATCCACCATGGGTCCCGGGGGTCAGGTGTCCGGCAGGTGCCCGGCAGCTGGAGGTGTGGCGATCCTCGACCACCTGCCACACCCTCAGGCTGGACTCCGGCAAGCGGCTCCAGATGTCTTGGGCGGCGATGGCTGGATCGACAACCTCGTCGCTGGCGTAGCTCTGCAGCACCGTCACCGTGTGGCTGGGCAGCACACCCTCTCCGAAGGCGTACCAAGGGGCCATCGGGAACAGCAGAAGCCCTTCGCTCCCCCAACCCTGGGCCACCCCTCGGCTGGCGCTCTCCGGAATGGCCCCGGCGCCGTAGGAGTGGCCAAACCACCCCATGCGTGCGGGGTCAGCGGCCGGACCGATGTGCTCCAAGGCCAGAGAGACGCCGAGCTGGATCTCCTCGAAGCGCTGCTCATGGGGCAGGTCGTAGTCGGCTGTATAGGGCGCGAAGACCACGACAAAGCCGTTGCTGGCCAGGCGCTCAAAGAGGAAGGCGTAGCGGTCATCGCTGTCCGCCAACCAGCCATGCAGGAAGACCAGGACCGGTGCATCGTGCATGTCGGCCGGTCGGTACACCGCCAAGTCCTCGACCGTCCCGGGGTGATCCAGGTGCAAGACCTGAACCGGATGCTCGCCGATGCCCCCCCAGGCATCGGTGGGCTCCTGCCAGCTCTGGCAGTAGTCGGCGAAGGGCTGCGTGGTCAGAATGAGCTTGAGCATGGGCCAATTACGGGGCCCAAGCCTTGGCTATTGCCGCGCAGCCCTCTGGGAGCTCAGCCTCGAGGCGCGCGAACGGCCCAGGTAAAGGTGATCTCCGCCGTGAGCACCTCCCCAACGTAGAGCGCCACGGGCACCTCAAAGTCGGACTTGCCGGTCTCGTCATAGCGGGCCCGGATCGCCTTGGGATCCTCCTTCAGGGTGGCCGTGGCCACCACGTCCCCTGCAGCCGCCTTCTTGTGGGCCACGGTGGAGGACTTCAGGGCGATGAAGACCTTGGGCAGCTGGTCAGCGAACATGCTGAGCACCACGCCGCCGCTGGCGGACTCGCCCAGGCTGTACACGGCGCCGGCGTGAGCGGTGCCCATGTGGTTCTGAACTTCCCGGCGTGCTGGCAAGGTGGCCTTGGCGCTTCCCAGCCCGATCTCATCCAAGACGATGCCGACGGTGGAGATGAAAGGAATCATGCTTGTCAGCATGGGGCGCAGATCGTTGGGGTTCATTTGGCCTCAGTTTTTTTGAAAACTTGCCCTAACCGAGGCCAAGCAGGGTGGCCGCACGCGAATCAGCGGTTAGAAGGTTGCCGCCTCGGGGAGTAGCGCAGTCTGGCAGCGCATCTGGTTTGGGACCAGAGGGTCGCCGGTTCGAATCCGGCCTCCCCGACCATCAAAAACCCCAGGTCTTCGGACCTGGGGTTTTTATGTTTGGGATCTTCCCCGAGGGGCCAGGTTGTACCCTCCCGCATCGACAACCCCTACGCCAGCCCCGAGACCGAGCCCTCCGTCGCCATAGCCAAGGCTGAGGCGGTGCGACTGAGCACCCACCAGCAGCGCATCGAATGGCTGGGCGTCTGGAACGTGCTCTGCGGTCTCTGTGGCCTACTCCTCACCCTCACCATTGCGGCCATCGCAACGAACGTGAGTCTCCTCGGCGCTCTGTTCTGGCTGGCGTACTGGACGACCCGGACCCTTGCTGGTGCCGGCATGTTCCAGCTCAAGGGCTGGGCTCGCTGGCTGGGCGTGGGGCTCCATGTCTTCTTGACCTTGAGCGGGGTGTCCTCGGTCGTGGGACTCCTCGGACTCTGGCTCCTGCTGAGCGAGCGCGGAGGCGAGGTCTTCCGTCACGGAGGAAGGCTCCCTGACCCCGCCAGACCCGCCTCCAGCCCGGCGCTCTTGTTCCTGTTCACCTGCTTGGTCCTGGTGAACTGGGCAGTCCCGGTCTGGTTCTTCATCTTCGTTCTCGGCCCGATGGTCTAGGACTCAGGGAGGGGCCTTCGATCCGCCCAGATCAGCGCCGCGCACATGCCCACGTACATCGCCACAAGGCCAGGAACCAAGGCCCCGGAGAGGGCCTCGATGGGTGCCATCCCGGTCAGCTCGGCCAGGGAGCGGTCCGCGGAGGGGAACATCATCAACAGCCCGCCCCCGAACAC
Organism: uncultured Pseudomonadota bacterium; assembly: GCA_913060515.1. GTDB lineage: Bacteria > Myxococcota_A > UBA796 > UBA796 > CAJQPC01 > CAJQPC01. Next base: position 32,753 of record CAJXRZ010000030.1, read on the forward strand.
CGCAGCCCAAACCACCCAGGTGCTGCGTGCCCGACGTACCGCCCGCTTCGCGTCCGTGCGCAAGACCCAAGCCAGCACGCCCAGCGTGAACACCCCTTCGATGACCAGCGCCAAGTAGGGCGCGCTGGCGTAGAGCCCCAGACCGATGGCGGCGCTCTCCGGTCCGAAGACGTGGTGGGTGTGCCCACTGATGGCATCGCAGAACAGGTGCACCAGGACCAGAAGGCCCGCAGTCACGCCCGGGCGCCAGCTGCCGAAGAGCCCCCGGCCAGCCAGAACGGCCAAGACAATCCAGCCCAGGGTCGGCAGGAGATCGTGGCTGTAGGTCATCTCGACCTGCATGTTGGAGAGACTCGTCGCCATTGGGTTGGCGGGCAGGGTCGGCTCGACCCCCAGAAAGTGGAAGCCTTGCCAGAGAGCGTCTGGGAGTTGGGAGACGACCAAGTAGAAGGCCAAGGCCCCACGGGGCGCCTGCTGCTTGGCCACGAGCGCGGTTGCAAAGTGTCCAACGACCACAATTTCTCCGGAGCAAATAGTTTTGAACCAATCGGTACCAAACTCGAAGTATCGCCTCTCTGAACTGCGCGTCAAGCTTTATGTACCGATCGATACAAAACATGAACCAAGGTTCGACCGCTTCTCCTGCGCGAGGTAGAATCACCGGAGCCGGGCTTGCCCGAGTGGAAGGACCGATGAGCGGGAACTCAGAGAAGCGACGGGTCGGTCGTCCACGGACCGTGGACCGGCAGGGCAGCATCCAGTTGGCCATGGACGCCTACTGGCGCGAAGGCGTCCACACCCTGTCTCTGAACGAGGTGTGCCGACGCGCCAAGCTATCAAAGCCCACTTTGTACCGTGAGTTCGGAGGCGAAGACGGGCTGATGGACGCCGTCTTGGGCCACTACCGGACCCTCATCGTTCTGCCGATGCTTCAGGCGTTGGAAATGGCCCTTCCCTTCGGAGAGCTCGCTGAGGCCCTGGTCCATGGAATGACCGCTGAGAGCGAGAACCCAGCGGGCTGCCTGTTCACTGAGATGCGGCTCGCCCGCACACGCCTTGGACCCAAGACACAAGGCAAGCTCAGGGACCTGGAACAGGAGCGCTTGGGCGCCCTGGAGGCCTGGTACAGACGGGCTCTGGATCAAGGCCAGGTCGACCCTTCCATTCCCCCCTCTCTGGCCGCACAGTACATAGACACTCAGTTGGCCGCCGTGCTCCTCCAGCTGGGCGCCGGCGTCGCTGGAGCTGAAGTGAGGGCCCAAGCTATCCTCGCCCTCGGAGCGCTAAAGGCCAAGCACTGAGGCTCCTGCGCTCTCTGTCATGGATGGTCAGGGCCCCTCTTGGAACGCTCAATAGACCCAAGTCCGCTCGTGGGCCTGGGTCAGCTCTGGGAACTCCCACTTGGCGAGCAGCTTCTCCAAGACCACCTCGGGCACCTTGTCTGCTCGTCCAGCGTTCTGCTTGAGCAGCCGCTCCCAGGGCGCCTCCACCACGACGATGTGCACCCGAGCGCCATAGTCTCGCGCCAGGTCCACCACACGGTCCCGGCGCTTGCGCGTGGTGCTGGTGGCGTTCCAGACGAAGCTGCGCTTGGCCCGCAGGTGCTCCCTTGCGCGCTCCCGCCCCATCGCCGCAACCGGCCCCTGCGGCTCCCTGGGGTCCACCTTCATCTCCCCTCTCAGGGCATCCAAGGAGACCACCGGCCAGTCGGGGCGGTTTTGCCGGATCCAGGTGTCCTTGCCGGCGCCCGGCAGGCCGCACATCACCACCACCTCGCAGCCAAAGAACTCCGGGGGCGCGTCAAAACGGCTGGCCCCCAGCTTGCGCCCGAGCAAGAAACGCGCGTGGTCATTGTGCAGGGGAAAGGGCTTGTCCAAGCACCCCAGCTCCTCGGCCATCAGGTGGAAGAGCGCGACGTTGGTTGCGAGCCTCTCTGGGTCTGCGCACACCCTCCCCAGTCCATCGGCCTGGTTCACCAGAGCCAAGTGGTCACAGCGCGTCGCCTGCGAGGTCAGCGCGACGCGCTCCTCCGGGGCCTCCCCCTCTACGCAGAAGAAAGGAAGTTGATGGCGCAGGATCAGCGAGGCGATGGCCTCGCGTTCGGGAGGGTGCACCCCTAGGCGGTACAGTATCTCTCTGGCTGCCACAGCCCCGGCCGCAGAGTGACCACGGGCCGTGACCCGCTCTCCCTCCACTCGCGTGGTCCAGGGCTTGGCCACGTCATGGAGCAGGCAGGCGGCAAAAACGACCGCTCGCTCCCGCTCGGGCAAGGCCTCCCAAGACGGCAGACCCCGCAGGGCATCCAACACCATCTCGGTATGGATCCAGACATCGCCCTCGGCGTGATGAACCGGGTCCTGGACCACGCCCTTCATGGCGCGCACCCAGGGAAGCTCCTGCAAGTCCGCCCACGAGGCGCGGCTCCACTGGCTCAAGACGTCCATCACGCACCTCCAAAGAGCTGCACGCCCGGGGCGAGCTGGTTGGGCAGGATGGGCCGGCTGTGCCAGTGGCTGTCCCCTTCGATCAGAGACTGCACAAAGCCGGGCCGCACGTACTTGCAGCGCCCGGTGACCACGCCCTCCGCCTCGACCTTGACGTACAGGCCCTCGGCCAAGTCCGAGTCTTCAGTCTGGACGAGCACGTGGCTGGAAGACTGGCCTCGTTGTTGGATCTGCGTGTTGAGGCTCTCTCGCCAAGCGGAGCTCTTGTACACGGAGGGCTGAACCAGGGCCAAGAGCTGCTCCGAAGACAGCCCTGGCCCCTCATAGAGCACCGGGACGGCGGTGTAGTTCAGCCCTACGCAGAGCGCGCGCCGGGCCGGGGTCGAGAGGAAGACCTGCAGCTCTCGATCCCAGACATCAAACTCATGAAAGTAGTGGGACAAGCGGTCATAGAACACCGTGTGCTTGGCGTAGAGCCACTCGCCGTACATCACGTAGCGGCTGCCCAGCACGTCGAAGAGATCCGCACGCATGCATTCCGCCCAGGTCTTGAGCAGCGCGAAGTGGCGCTCCCTGGGGCCTCCTTGAAGGTAGTGCCCTCGGGATTGGAGCAAGAGCTGGCCCTCGGGGGAGAAGGAGACGGCCGAGTTGGCGCCATCCAGCTTCTCTTCGACCACGATGTGTTGGCCTTGGAGGGTGTGGATGGACAGGGTCTTGGGGGAGTCGCCGCGCTGCAGAGCTGAGCCCGAGAGGTGGGGCGTGCGCGGGTACTTGAGGATGGGGGGAATCATGGGTGCACCAAAGGATGCCGGCGTCAGGCGCCGAGTGCTTTCTAAGTCTGCCGTAGAGCTCACCCCTGGCCAACGCACAAGGCGCGGCCACGGCCACGTCTGGGCCGTTCTGGGGGAGGAGGGAGGCAGAGCACTACACTTTGGGCGTCCTTGGCGCGGCAGCTCCGCGCCGGGCAAGGTTGTGCACCCAATCCCCCTCCGACAAGTCCTTCAGGCAAGGGATAGACGTGGAAGATGAGCGAGAACCCCTACGCGCTGGGCAGTCAAGCCGCCGCTGAACGTGACTCCGAGCACTTGGCCGGCGCGCGCGCGCTGATGCGCCATCGGGTCTTCGCGCTCATGCATGCCGCGGTAGTCGTCCTGCTGCTGACCATCCTTGGCACGGTGCTGCGCAGCGGGGGCCTGAGCCAGGCCACCATCATGCCGGTCACCGCTCTGGTCTTGGTGACCTTGTACATGTCCGTCACCGTCGTCTGGGCCTTGCGTGCAAAACCACTCTCCCTGCCCATGGGGGTGTTCGCCGACTTGGTCACGCTGTGCAGCTGCGTCTTCACGCTGCCCGCGATCTGGAGCTTGGCCCTTCGCTTTGGCTCCAAGCACATCCACAAGGCGCTCTTGGAGCCCCCACCCCTGAGCGCCTGGTCACCCCACTGGCCGACCCTTGTGCTGCTGCCCCTGCTCACGGCCCTGAACATGGTCGTGCCGCTCATCTTGGCCGTGGGCATGGCGCTCTAGCTCCCAGAGGAGGCCCCCTTGGGAGGGCCCCTCAGGGCACCAGCTTTCCGCCGCCTTCGCCTTCACACTGGTGGCAGCTGCTGCAGGCACCGGTCTCAACTTGGGTCCCCATCTTGCGCACGACGCCGTTGACCTCGACCTCAGCACGCAATGGAGGGACCGGCACCGTGGCGCTGTGGAAGTTCCCCGAAGACTCCGAGCTGAGCTCCGTCACATCGCCGTTGGCGTCGGTGATGCGGATGATCGCACCCTCCAGACCCTGCTCTCCGCTGGCGTCGGTGAAGATGGTGCCGCCGATCCCGAACCACTTGTCCGGCTCATCGTGCTTGGGCATCAAGCCCTCTGAGTGGCAGCTCAAGCAGTCGGAGCCGGGCAGCATATTGCGACCGTCCCCATCGCAGTCGCCGACATCTGGACAGCCCTCGTTGTCGTCCAAACAGACAAGCTCGACGGTGTCCGCTGTCTCCTCGGTGCTGTCCTTGTCACAGGCCAGAAGGGCGAGAAGCGGGAGGCAGGCCAACAAGGCTCGGGTCATCTTGGTCCTTCAACGTGTGTCCAAGGCATAACGGAGCGCGCCTCCACAAAAGTTACAGCGGCCAGACCAAGGGCACAATGGTCAGGGCCACGGCCAAGCAAATCACGTTCAGGGGCAAGCCCACGCGCACAAAGTCCGAGAAGCGGTATCCGCCGGGGCCATAGATCAGCAGGGAGGCGTTTGAGCCGACCGGGCTGAAGAAGCCCGCGCTGGCCGCCAAGGCCACCACGATGGCGAAGGGCCGCACATCCAGCCCAGCCGCCTGGGCCAGCGAGAGGGCGATGGGGAAGACCAGGGCAGCACCAGCGGCGTTGGAGAGCATCGCAGCCGCGCACACCGTGAGAAGGTAGACCACCGCAAGCAGGGCGACCGGCGGCAAGGAACCCGTGACCCCGAGCAATCCACCGGCCAAGACTTCTGCCGCGCCAGAGTCCGTGAGTGCCTGGGCCAAGCCCAAGGCCGAGCCGATGACGATCAACACCCCAAAGTCCACCGAGGAGCGGGCCTGACGTGCGTTGATGCAGCCCAAGGCCACCAGCGCCACCACCGCCAGGAGCGCGACGACGGCGATGCTGACTTCGGGGACTCCAGGGCTAAAGCTGTGCAGCACGGTGGAGCCCACAGGAATGGCCACAAGTAGGCTCAGGACCACCAGGGCGGCCCGTCTGTTCTTGTGCTTGGGCGGCGGCTGCTGATCCAAAGCCCCGACCATGTAGAAGTCCGGGCTGTCCCGCCACGTGCTCCAGAAACCGGGCGAGGCCGAGAGCAACAGGGTGTCCCCCGGTCGCAAGGTAATGTCACCGATGCGGGACTCAATGCGCTCGCCAGCTCGGTGAATGGCGAGGATGGCCGCATCGAATCGGCGGCGGAATCCGCTCTCACGCACCGTCCGCCCGATCAGGCGACTGCGGTGAGACATGACCACTTCGTAGAGGTGGGTCTCCAGCCCCTGAACGTCCACGTCCTCCACTGGGTGCAAGCCGGGCAAGGCGCGCAGGTCGGCCACCGTCTCGGCCAGTCCAGAGAGGACGAGGTGATCCTCCACCTCGATCAGGTCGTGGGGGGCCACGGGACGAAGCACCGAGCCGTCTTCTCTGCGGATCTCGGCCAGAAAGAGGCCAGGCAAGTGCCGGAGCCCGCCATCGGCCACGCTCTTTCCGACCAGGGGCGATCCCTTGGCCACCCGCATCTCGACCAAGTACTCCCTGGCCTCTTTGTCGCCGATGTCTCCTGGGGCCTTCCGCTGATCCAAGAGTCTCCAGCCCAGGGTGGTCAGGTACCCCAGCCCCAAGATCACCGTCGGGACGCCAACCCAAGCCAGCTCCAGCATGCCCAAGGGCTCCAGACCAGCCTGCTCCAAGCGACCGGAGACCACCAGGTTGGCGCTGGTGCCGATGAGCGTGCAGGTGCCGCCCAACATCGCGGCGAAACCAAGGGGCATCAGGAAGCGCGAGGGGCTCTGTTTGACGCGGCGGGCGAAGCTTCGCGTGGCCGGGATGAACATGGCCACGATGGGCGTGTTGTTCACAAAGGCCGAGAAGAAAGCGGTGGGCAGGACCAAACGCACCAAGCCGACGCGGGGCGAGCGGGTGTCCCCAAAGACAGCCCGCGTGATGAGCTGAAGCGCCCCCGTCTCGCGGATGGCAGCCGCCACCACAAAGAGCGCACCTACCGTCATGACCGCTGGATCCGCAAAGCCAATACCAGCGTCCCGGATGTCCACAATGCCCATGCCGACGGCCAGCGCCAGGGTGCCGAACATGGCCAAGTCGGGCCCCACCCGGTCTCGGGCGATCACTGCAGTCATGCCCACGAGCAGGGCCAATAGGAGCAGGACCTGTGGGGTCACGAAGTCTCGGAGTGGGGGCTACTTGCCGGCTGGGACCAAGCGCAGGCCATCCAACAGGTTCCTAATCGTAGCCCCTGCTTCCAATGGATGTCGAAGATGGGCCTCCAAACGCAGCTCATAGTGATTGCGTCGGCCGGCCTTGGTGACGACAACGTAGCCCTCCTCCACAAGGTCATGGAGGATGCGCTGTACAGCGCGTTCGGTGATGTCTACCTTGCTGGCGATGTCGCGCATGCGCAGGTCTGGCTCTTCGCTCAGAAGAAGCATGACGTGTGCATGGTTCGACAAGAAGGTCCAGCTGGACATGTTGACTCCTTCCCCACATTATACCCGACCACGCTGCCCGGAACAAATATTCCTGATATATTTGTCGTGTATTAATTGTCCCGATATAGCCGTCTGCAACAAGCGTGTGTTCCGGGACCTACCCCGGACGATTCGCGCTCAGGCGCAGCGCAACACTTGGCGGGAGCCTTCCAGATGAGCACCACGACCGCAGAAACGCCCAAGGTTGAAAAGCCAAAAATGGGTGCCAAGGGATTCTTTACGGAGTTTCTTGCGTCCATCGTCGTCTTCCTGGTGGCGCTTCCGCTCTGCTTGGGGATCGCGATTGCATCGGGCGTGCCTCCAGCGATGGGCATCGTCTCCGGCATCATCGGCGGCATCGCGGTGGGCTACTTCGCTGGCTCCCCGCTGCAGGTGAGCGGTCCGGCAGCAGGACTCGTCGTCATCGTCTACGACATCGTTCAGACCCACGGCATCATCGCCTTGGGGCCCATTCTGGTGCTGGCAGGCATCATCCAGATGGTCGCTGGCAAGTTGAAGCTCGGCCAGTGGTTCCGGGCTGTTGCTCCTGCGGTCATCTACGCGATGCTCACGGGCATTGGCGTGCTGATCTTCGCCTCCCAGTTCCACGTCATGGTGGACGACACGCCGGTCAGCAGCGGCGTAGCCAACCTGTTCTCCATCCCCCAGGCGATCTGGAAGGGCTTGGTCGTGGGTGAAGATACGACCCACCACCTCGCCGCACGCATCGGCGTGATGGCCCTGGCGATCCTGGTCATCTGGAACGCCCTCAAGCCCAAGCTGCCAAGCTTCCTCAAGGCTGTCCCTGCTCCCTTGCTTGCCGTAGCGGCCGGCTTCGGGGCAGCGGCCTACTTTGAGCTGCCCATCAACTACGTCGAGGTGCCCGACTCCATGAGCGGGCTCATCAACCTCCCCACCCTGGAAGGGGCTGCCTTCCTGCTCAAGCCTTCGGTGCTCGGCAGCGCCATCGCGGTGGCGGTCATCGCAAGCGCCGAGGCGCTTCTCTGCGCGGTCGCCGTGGACAAGCTGCACGACGGTCCCCGCAGCGACTTGGACCAAGAGCTCTTCGCTCAGGGCCTGGGCAACACCATCTCCGGCCTCATCGGCGGTCTGCCCATCACCGGCGTGATCGTTCGCTCGACGGCCAACGTGGAGTCCGGCGCCAAGACCAAGTGGTCCGCCATCATGCACGCCGGCTGGTTGCTTCTCGCCGTGGGCGCCCTGCCCTTCGTGCTCGAGCGCATCCCCGTGGCCTCCTTGGCCGCTGTGCTCGTGTACATCGGCTACAAGCTGATCAACGTCAAGATCATCCAGACCCTCTGGACCCGAGGAAAGGGCGAGGCGGTCATCTACATCGTCACCGTCTGCGCCATCGTCGCCACCAACCTGCTCGAAGGCTTGATGATCGGCATCGCCTTGGCCTTCCTCAAGCTGGCCTGGAGCTTCTCTCACCTGGACGTGGAGCAGAGCGAGCGGGCAGACGACCCCGGCATTGTAGACCTGCGCCTTCGCGGAAGCGGAACCTTCGTGGGCCTGCCCACATTGGCTCGGGCCCTCAAGAAGGTCCCGGAAGGCAAGGAGGTTCACATCCACCTGGAAGATGTGGACTACGTGGACCACGCCTGCTTTGAGCTCATCTCCGACTGGCGCACCCAGTACGAGCTCACCGAGGGCGAGGTCGTTGTCGAGTTGGACACGCTGCATCGACGCGGCACCTACCGCAATGAGCAGAAGCAGGAAGCTGCAGACGCGGCGAACGCGTCAAAGCCTGCCTCCAAGGTGGCTTAGGGCCCATTTTAGAGACTCAGAACGGCGCCTTCTCGGGGGCGCCGTTCTTGCTCTGGCGTCTCAGCATGAGCACAAGGCCCAAGGCCAGGAGCCATGCCATCGACCCAGTGCGTGTACTGCTGCAGCCGCAGCCATCGGGCTCAAGGGGACCCAGCTCGGGGTCTGTTGAGGTGTCCGGCACGCCAGAGTCCTCCAGGTCGGGGCCGGTGTCCTGGGGCTCATCCTCGAGTTCTGTACAGAGTCCTCCATCGCTGAGTCCCTCAATCTCTGCCGTCTCCAGCACCCGGTTGAGCACACAGACTTGGTCCAAGCCCCCAGAGAACGGCGTGGCCCCCGTGGTGTCCGCCCCCATGTACAGCATGCCCCGATTGGCCCCGGTGGGGAGCCGGTCAAAGGCAAGCGCCTCTCCGAGCTCCTGCCCGTCCACGAAGAATCGCAGGACCTGGGCATCGGCGTCCCGCGTCATCACCAGGTGGTGCCAATCGCCGTCCGTAAAGGGGCCTGGCGCCGTGGAGTCGAGGGTGACGTTCACCCCATTGTCGTGCTCCCAGAAGGCCCGAACATGGCCGGAGTCCTGCACGCTGAGCCAATAGGCGTAGTTCGTCTCCTCATCCTCGCTGTAGTAATCATTGGTCGCGTAGGTGATCAGAGTGTTCCCCCAGTCACCGCCCTGGAGCCCATCGCTGCGCACCCACAGGGACAGGCTCAGGTCCCCCAGAAGGGCCAAGTGATAGTCCTGGATGCCACCGGCAAGGGCCCAGTCACCAGACCCGTCCAGCGCCAGAGCTTGCCCCCTTGGACTGTCCACCAGCTCCGCGTCTCCTACCAGGCTCAGCGAGAGGCTGTGCGGTCCAGCATCCTGGCTGTCCTCCATGCCGTAGAAGGCCTTGACCCCAGGGGGCTCAGGTTGCGCGCTGGCCATGACGAAGGAGTCCAAGGCGTCGTCGTAGTGACCGTCCCCGTCGGCGTCGCCATAGAAGGTGGCCACGGCCTGGGGACCGTCGACCTGGACCAGCAGATAGCCGTGCACCTGCTGGTAAGGGCGAATGGGCTCAAAGCCTTGCCAGCCGCCCCCGGTGCCGATGATGGTCTCCCAGGTGTCTCCGCCATTGCCGAGCTGCCCAGGCTGGTAGCGGTGCCAGTGCCCCACAAAGAGCCCCGTCACGTCGTTGGCCACCAGGGTCTGCCAGAACTCCGATGAGGTGGTTCCCAGGCCCCCTTCCGTCGAAAAGCTCACGGGGTGATGGGTGATCACGAAGGTGTGGTTGAAGGACCCTGAGTCTTGCAGCACCTGCCGCAACCAGCCCATGCCGGCCTCGCTCACGGTGGGAGAGAAGTTCTCCTGATCCGAGGTCACGCTGACGAAGCGCACATCGCCTTCGTCCCAGACGTAGCTGACCCCCTCCTCTCCAGCAGGGCTGTTGTCCGTGGGCAACCAAGGGAAGGTCTCCCGCCAAGCCTGGAAGGTGCCTGCGCCACCATAGACATCGTGGTTGCCAGGCACCGCCAGCACCTGCCCATCAAAGCCTGCGACGACGCTCTTGAAGTCCAGCCACTGCGCTTGGGTCGCCGAGACCGAGGAGGCCCCTCCGACCAAGTCTCCGACGAAGAGCCCAAGCTGCGGCTCGTGCGCGTTCATGTCCTCGACCAGCTGAGGGAACACGTCCCAGTTGATGGAGCTGTGGTTGCCGTCGGTCTGAACATCCCCGACAACGACAAAGGTCAACTCTTGTGCCTGGACCAGATTGGCCAACAACAGCAGAGACATGCCAAACCTCTCAGAAGGGCCAGTCTACGCCCTGGGGGACCTGCTGGGTAATACAGTGAATCCCCCCTCCAGCCTGCCCAAGCGTGTTGGCGACCACGCCCACCACCTCGTGCTCTGGGTGCAGCTCACGCAGAATGCCAAGCGGAACATCATCGAGAGCAGCCTGGCCTTGGATGGGCACGATCAGCCCGCCGTTGGCCGTGTAGAAGTTGATGTGGAAGGCGGTAAAGCTGGTCGCGGGCAGGCGGATCACCTCAAAGCCCTCTCCCTCCAGGATCTCTCGGGCTTGCTCCAGCATCTGGTAGTTGTCCGGGTCCTCGCTGCGAGCGATGCTGTTGAGCACCAGTGTGTTCTCGGCAACAAAGGCCGCGATGCCGTCTACGTGACCGTTGGTGATGGGATCTGGAGTCCATCCACCTGGCAGCCAAATCACCCGGTCCACGCCGAGCTGTTCCTTGAGAATCTGGCTCTGCTCCTCCTTGGAAACCTGGGGGTTTCGGCCCTTGTGCAGCAGGCACTGCTCGGTAGTCACCAGCGCACCCGTTCCATCCATGATGACCGCGCCACCCTCCAGAATCAGCTCGTGGTTGTAGACCTGCACCCCCAAGTCTTCGGCCATCCGCCACTTGATCAGAGCGTCCTGAGCGTAGCTGTAGCTGCCGCCCCAGCCATTGAACTGAAAGCACGAGGCCCGCACGCGCCCGTCTTGGTGGGTCAACAACATGGGGCCCGAGTCTCGGCTCCAGCCGTCGTCCAAGGGCGCGTCCAAGACGGTGACCGAAGCGCCGCACAGCTCCTGAGCCAGAGCCACATCTTCAGGATTGGCGTAGAGCACCACCGGCTCAAACTCTGAGACCGCCCGAGCGACCGCCGCCCATTCTTGGCGCGCGTCCTGGATGGACTGACAGTCCTGAATCACGCCACAGTAGCGAGAGGCCGGGGGGAACTGCATCAAGCAGCCAGCATGGGCCGCCCACTCAGCGGGATGGGAGAAGCCATCGGCCAAGGGCGTACTCAGCACGCCGGGAACTGGAGGCTGTGGCGGAATCCTACTGCCGCAGGCCGCCAAGGCACCCATTCCACCCAGAAAGTGTCTTCGGTTCAGCTTCATGCCTCAACGGTACCCTCCGATCGCCAGCCACGCGACGACGCCCTTGGAGCTCAGCGGGAGAGCAGCGTAGGCACAGGCGCAGCCTCCCGAAACTGAACAGAGATGCGCGGCATGGCGCTGGCCACCTTGGGCACGCAGTGCTCAAAGTCCTCCTGGCAGCGCCCCCCCATGACCAACAGGTCCCCCCAACCCAGCTCAAAGCCCAGGCTTGGTCCTCCGCCTGCTGGCCGAATGGCAAAACGCCGGGGCTCCCCGAGAGAGAGAATGCCGATCACAGTGTCCGAGCGCAGCGGCCCCATTCGGTCGCCGTGCCACGCCACGCTGTCCTGGCCCCCTCGGTACATGCACAACCCCAGACGGCTTAGGCTGCGGCTGTAGCGCTCGGAGAGCAGGTTGCTGGCCCGCTCCAAGATCGGTGGTACCGCTCCGCGCTTCGGCAAGCTGGCGACCAGCCTGGGCACATCCAGCAGGCGCTCGTACATGACACGCTGCTCCTCCTGCCAGTCCACTCCCCGACAGAGTGAGTCGAAGAGCAATCCATGGCCTTTGAGCCAGCCGGAGCGGTGCTCCAGCCAAGACTCTTGGGAGAGCTGGATGCGCTGAATGCCATGCCAATCGCTGGGCAAGGACAGTTCAGGCTGGGAGAAGAGGGCGAGTTGTTGGGCGAGCATGTTCAGAGAGTACTGAACATGCGTTCATGTGTCCAGGGAATCCCCCAGAGACGATCCCTGATTGCTGCCCTTAGTTCGGGCGCGGTCCCAGGTGAACTTCCAGGTCTTCTTCTCGATCATCGATGAACTCAATCATCGCGCCCTGGTAGTAGTTCACGTAGTCCATTCCGTAGGGTCGATGCGGGTCATTCTGAACCAGGTCACGGATCTGGTCCTCGACCTCGCGGGCGTACCCGACCTGGTCAATCTCCTCGGAGAGGGTCTGCAGCTCCCAGACAGCCGCGATGTAGTCGGCCTTGCAGTCCTCGACCTCCAGGCAGCGCTTGGCGATGATTCCGTTGACCTCCATTGGGTTCTTGTCTGGGTAGTAGAAGGTCTCGTCCATGCCGTGGGGCAGCCAGATCAAGCGGTCGATCTCGGGATCCACGTAGATGTGGGCGTCGTCACCGGGGTTGGCGTAGGGGTAGCTGTCGTACTGCCCAATGACAGACTCAGCGGCGAAGAAGCGCACGAACTGGTCCACGTCCATGTGGTCGGCCAAGGCGTTCATGGCCTGGATGCTCCCGCTGCGCTCCATCGCGTCTGCGGCGCCTTGGATGTGGCTGCGGTCCTCCTCGCCGAACTCAATCTGGAAGTCGTCGACGTAGTAGTCGTAGAAGTCGACGTCCCAGACCTCGAACATGGAGCCCTCGTCGCTGCGCCAGCGCTCCACCATGCGCTTGTCAACGCCCTCCAGCCCCGCGTAGAGGCCATAGTCTTCCCCGTTGATCTGCAAGGTCACGTGGGAGCAGCGCGAAGCGGGAATGCCTGCCTCGCGCATCAGCCGGTAGGACACCCGCTCATGCATCATGCTGTAGTCATTGGACATGTTGTTGAGCGTGAGCTCCTTGAGCCCCGCGAAACGAACACCGTCCTGGAACTTGTCGAACTTGAGCTTGAGGCTGGGCTTCTCGTCGAACTTGAGGAAGGAGTTCTCGCCCTTCAGACGCACGCCGATGTTCTCGTAGCGCACGCCCTTGTAGATCATGGTCGCCGGAACCCACTCGTGGTCGCCGCCCTTGACCTCGCGTTGCAGCTGACGCACGTAGTCGTCGTCAATCTCCAGGGCGAAGTGTGCCAAGTCAACGTCGTCGAAGATGGCGTCCTGCTCTTCGGGACCAAAGAAGCCATCCACCGCCTCGGTGCCCACGTCTTGGGGGAGCACCCAGCTGAAGCTGCCTTCCTGCTCGGGGTCCACACCCTCAGGGGTGCATGCCAATGCGAGGAGGAGAATCATTGTGCACCTGGTCCGCCGGTGGCGCCCATATCTGAGCGACTCCCGTCATTGTCTCGGATGTCAGGGTCGCCGGCGTCGATGCACTCCGACTGGCTGCCCAGGTCAAAGTCCAAGCCGTCCGCATCCTGGAAGTCTGGGTCCAAGCTGGCGTTGCCACTGCTGCCCATGGGGTTGTCCATGCCGATGAACCCGGCGCTGTCCCAGAACGCTGTGTAGGAGAACTCGGCTTGGCCGTCCTCTTCCAGGTAGACAACGTTCCCGTCCACGCCGCTGATGATGCTGTTGCTCACCCGCAGGGTTCCCTCGCCCTTGACGGAGAAGCCGCCGGACTCCGGGGAGTCGTTGTCATGGGTGGTGACGTTGAGCAGGAGCAGCTCGCCAGCCTTGACGTAGGCGATGCCCCCGTCATCTCCAGCGTCGTTGTCGGAGACGTAGCTGTTCACCAAGCGAACATCGCTGAGAAGGTAGTGCTCGCTCTCCTCTCCGGGATCGATGAGCACGTAGTCAATGCACAGTGCAGCGCCATCGCTCGCTGCGTTGTCGGTGAGCTCCAGGTTCTGCAATGTCACCCGGTAGGGAGCGTTGTCGAAGGAGAGGGCACCACCGCAGTCCTGGGCGCTGTTCTCCAGAAACACCGAGTCCGAGATGGTGAAGCGGCCTTCGTTTGTCCAGGAGTGGATGCCTGCTCCTCGGTACGCCTCGTTGCCTTGGAAGAAGCACCCCGAGACGTCCGCGGTCTCATTGTCCAGCTCCAGGCCACCGCCTGCATCGCCAGCCCGGTTGCCGATGAAGGTGGAGTCGAGGACCGAGTTGGAGGAGTGAGACATCTTCAGCCCGCCACCGTCGTCTCCTGCCGAGTTCTCCTCGAACAGGTTGTCTACGATGACCAAGCGGCCCACGTAGGAGCGCAGCCCGCCAGCGTCGTCCCAGGCCTCGTTGTTGGAGATGGTGTTTCCTTCAATACGCGAGCTGGCGTAGTTGAAGTACAGCCCGCCGCCGTCCTCTTGGGAGACATTCCCCGTCACGGTGTTGCCCTCCAAGTCGCCGGTGCCTTGGAAGGAGATCACGCCGCCGCCGTTGTAGGCGCTGGTGTTGTCCGCGATGGTGTTCCCGCGCAGCACGGTCCTGCCGTCGATCCACACGCCGCCACCCCCAGAGCCGGCTCCGCGGTACTCCTCATCGGTGGTGGTGGCCGAGTTGCCGCGCACTTCATTCTCAATGGCCTCGACCCGGCCACCGCTGATGGCAAGTCCGCCGCCTTCCAAGGCCGTGTTGCTCTGGAAGAGGTTGCCCAGCACTTCGCCTTCGCTTCCTACAAAGCCAGCGCCACCGCCCCAGCCGGCGCCTTCGTTGTCCGAGAAGACGTTGCCCTGGATGTCGATATCGCAGTCGTCGGTGTAGAGACCCACGCCATCGATGCCGGTGTTGCCCACCACTTCGTTGCCCACCATGGTGAGCTCGGCGCCATCACAGGCAACGCCAGCGCCCTGCTCCGCTTCACCGCCGGTGATGGTGAAGCCTTCCAGGTAGAGCTCGCCTCGGCCGTCCACACGAACGACCTGGTCTCCGTCGCCATCCAGAGTGGTGACATCTGGACCCTCGAGGGCCACGATTCCCAGCTCCTTGTCGTCGATGCGAAGCGACACTTCGTAGCGTCCGGCACAGACCATCAAGGTGAAGCCGTCCGGGGCGTCGTCTACGGCGTCTTCCAGGTCGTCGTAGTCCGCCAAGCCGTCCTCACAGACGGTCTTGTCATCGGCCACGCCGCTGCAGTCTTGGTCGATTCCGTCGGCGTCATCGCCCTCGTCGCCGCCCGGATAGACCTCGCCGTCCTCGTCGTCACAGTCTTCGTCGGCTGTGAATCCGTCCCCGTCAGCGTCCACGTCTCCATCAACCTCAGAGACCTGTTCGCCTCCGATCTGGGCCAGTCCGTCCCCACAGCCGATTGAGAGGGAAAGAAGAAGAGAAGGGATCAGTAGAATCACGGGGTACCTCGGGTCGCCTGTAAACCTTACACCAAGAGACGCGGGATCCAGGGCCTTTGCGCTATGCTCACAAGCGTGATCCCCACCCTACTGTTGTTCGCCTGCACTCAGCCCCCCGCGGACACCGCTGTGCCCGAGATTGCAGACCTGCCGGACCCGAACATAGAGACGGCCCCTGCCTGGGCCGATGATGGCGACCAGCTCTTCAACCGACTGGTGGTGCACCAGGTTGAAATTACCCTGGATGACCAAGACATACAGGACATCTACGCCGACCCCTACAGCTATGTAGAAGGCGAGGTGACTTTCGACGGCAAGGCGCTGGACCCGGTCGGGGTACGCCTCAAGGGCCACATCGGTTCCTTCCGGGATCTGTCTCAGAAGTCCGGCTTCAAGATCGACTTGAACCGCTTCTTCCCAGACCAAAAACTGTATGGGCAGAAGCAACTCACCCTGAACAACGCAGTGGTGGACTGCTCCTACAGCAAGGAGCACCTCGGCTACACCCTGTACCGGGCAGCGGGGGTGCCGGTTCCGCGCAATGGCTTTGCCTGGATTCGCGTCAACGGCGAGGACTACGGCCTCTACGTGCTGACCGAGACCCCGGACGATCAGCTCTTAGAGCGCCACTTCGAAGAGCCGGATGGCACGCTCTACGACGGCAAGTACCTGTACTACGACAACGGCGGCTACCAGTTGATGGACTTCTGGCCGGGGCTGGCGCCCTATTTCGAGCTGGAAGAAGGGCCCGATGTGCAGAACGCGGACATCATCGCCTTTACCGCCGTGGTCGACAGCGCCGTCGGAAAGCCGGACTACTACGAGCGCATGTCGGCGGTCCTGAACTGGGAGAAGCAGCACACCCACGTCGCGATCGACCAGCTCATTGGCCACCTAGACGGCTACTCGATGAACACCAACAACTACAGGGTGTACTTCGACCCCGCAGATGACGGCCGGGCCGTTCTCCTGCCCTTCGATCTGGACTACGCCTTTCTGTACTCGGGCAACTGGGGCATGTCTTGGAACTCCCCACGAGCCCGCTTGACCAGCGCTTGTTGGAACGATGCGGAGTGTGTAGAGGCCCAGCGCGAGGGCATGGCCTGGGTCCTGGCAAATGCCTACGACGAAGACGAGATGCAGCGGGTCATCGACGAGGTGGAGGAGCTCACGGCTCCCTACATTGAAGACGACCCCCGCCGCGAATGCACCACAAGCCAGGTCCGTTCATACCGAGCCGGCTTGCGGAACTGGGTGCGTGACCGCCCCGACGAAATGGAAGACTTTTGGGAGCTCTGATGTTGGCCATTCTCACGCTTTTCTCGCCACTTTTGGGCTGCGCAGGCGGCTACGCCGTGATCGGTGAATGCCCAGACTGTGTGGACACCGGCGAGGAGATTCCCCTGGACGGCGAATACTTGCTGGATGTGACCATCAACGAGGTCATGGCCTCCAACAGCCTGAGCTGGGTGGACGAGGACGAGACCAGCCCCGACTGGATCGAGATCTACAACGGCTCTGAGATCGAGGTCGACCTGGACGGCTTCTTGCTGCGGGACGACCTGGAAGAGGGCGAGCCCTCGGAGATCAAGGGCAGCTTGGTGGTCCCCGCCGGCGGCTTCGTCCTGCTCTTGGCCGACGGCGACGGCAGCAAGGGCACGGAGTACTTGGACATGAAGCTCTCCAGCGATGGAGAGCAGCTCGGGCTCTACACCCCGGATGACCAAGCCCTGAGCCTGTTGGAGTTCGGTCTCCAGCTTGAGGACATGTCCTTGGCGCGGGAGAAGGACGGCAAGGAAGACAGCTGGACCTACCGCGCCATGGGCACCCCAGGCGAGTCCAACGAGGACTGAGCTCCCCGCTGACTCAGCAGGGAAGGTCCAGACAAGCGCAGAGGAACTGCACCGTGGGAAGGGTCTCCGCCAGCATGGCGGCTAGGCGCTTCTCTGCGCCAGCCTTGGCCAGGTCTTGTTCGGAGACCGCCTTCCAGACGGCAAAGTCTTTGCGGCGTAGATCCTCGATCAATGGGTGGTTTACATCGTAGCCCTTGGGTGCCCGCTTTAGGCTCTGCCCCATGAAGCTCCAGCCCTTGCCGAGCACTTCATCCCGAGCAGCGACCCATTCGCCGGGGTGCTCCAGGATGCCTTTGCGAACCGCAGCCAGCGCGTCCTTCTGGGGCTGCCAAATGCCAGAGCCGCAGCCGACATTTCCTGGCTCCAAGCCCAGGTAGAACCCTGGCGCGTGCACATCACGGCTGGTCAGCTCGTGGCGGAACTGCATGCCGGTGTGGGTCTTGTAGGGCGTCTTGTCTTTGGAGAAGCGCGTGTCCCGGTAGATGCGGAAGAGCGAGCCGCCTTGGGCCTTGGCCACCGCGACAAAGTGCGGGCTGACCTGGCTCTGAAGTGGGCCTTCAAAGTCCGAGATGAAGGCCAGGGCCGGGTCTTTGACCAGGGCCTCGTAGCGCTTCTTGTTCTCCGCGAACCACTCGCGGTTGTTGTTCTCGGCCAGCTCGACCATGAAGTCAAGCAGGGTGGTGGGAATCGACGCCATTTCTCACTCCAGGGGTGTTCGAGGGGCCATTAGGGGACTAGTTCCCCGCAAATGACAAGCACAACAACAGGTTTTCCTTCGGCCGTAGGCGAGTGTTTCGACAAAGCCAAAGAAGCGAGCTCAGCTCGCGCCGACGCGCCGAGAAGCATTCGCACGAACGGAGGCCGAACGTCGGCCCGGAGGGCGACATGTATATAGACATTGGCGCGAATCTCGCCGGCAGACAATTCCGACATGACTGGCCCAAAGTCGTCCAGCAAGCACAAGATCACGGGGTCGCTCAGATCCTGATCACAGGGACCAGCGTAGAGGCCTCGCAGGCGGCATCCGGCATGGCACTGAAGCATCCCGGGGTTCTGTTTTCAACATCGGGCATCCATCCCCACGGCGCCAAAGACTGCTCCCCCCAAGCTCTGAACACCCTTCGCGAAGTCGCGCAGGCTCCCCACGTGGTCGCCATCGGCGAGTGCGGCCTGGACTTCAACCGCATGTTCTCGCCGCAGAAGGACCAAGAGGCGGCCTTTCATGCCCAGCTTGAGCTGGCGGCCGAGCTGAAGCTGCCGGTCTTCCTGCACGAGCGAGATGCCTACCCGCGCTTCGCTGAGATTCTGGCGGAGTGGCGCCCTGAGCTGCCCGGCGCGGTGGTTCACTGCTTCACCGGGGAGCGAGAGGCCCTGCAGCACTACCTGGAGTTGGACTGCCACATCGGCATCACCGGCTGGGTGTGCGATGAGCGCCGCGGCAGTGGCCTGGCGGAGCTGGTGCCCGAGATCCCCGATGAGCGCCTGCTGATCGAGACCGACGCGCCTTGGCTCACGCCTCGAACGCTCAAGCCCAGGCCCAAGCGCAACCTGCCGGAGTTTCTGCCGCACATCGCCGAGCGCATCGCCGAGCTGCGGGGGCAGAGCTTGGCGCACGTGGCCCGGGTCAGTACCCAGAACGCCCAAGCGCTCTTCTCGATGCCCACTGCGGGATAAGGCTCTGGGGTGCTCCTCGACCCCCGAAACGGCCCAGACTGGGATCTGCCACCGAGCGCTGGCAGGTTGCAGCCGTACGTCATCGCATCCAGCCCGAGAACCGGGAGCACGCTCTTGGCGCGCTTGCTCTGGGACACGGGCTTGGTGGGGGCGCCCAAGGAGTATTTGAACCCCATGCAGATCCGAGACTGGGGGCTGCGCATGGGTCACCCACCCAGCCGATGGGCCATGGCTGCCCTGCGAGGTCACGCTGTGGGTCTGGCAGCCTTGCCCCCCCTCTGTCCCGACCCTCAGCAGCACCTCTCTCAGGTCATCGCCCACCGGACCGGCCCCCGGGGCCACTTCGGTCTCAAGCTGCACTATCACCACTTCGAGCAGCACTGCCCCAAGGGCATCGCGCCTCTTCTGGGCGCTGAGCCCAGGTGGATCCACATCACACGCCAAGACCGGCTGGCACAGGCCATCTCCTGGGACAGAGCCCTACAGTCTGGGCAGTGGGCGGCCCATCAAACGGGGCTGCGCATGCCCGAGCGCTACAGCCGCAAGCGCATTCAGAGTGCTCTGGACCGCATCGAGCAGCAGGAAGCGGGCTGGCAGGCAGCACTCGCCGGTCG
The DNA here is from genome assembly GCA_913060515.1 of uncultured Pseudomonadota bacterium. Taxonomy (GTDB): domain Bacteria; phylum Myxococcota_A; class UBA796; order UBA796; family CAJQPC01; genus CAJQPC01. Next base: position 52,153 of record CAJXRZ010000030.1, read on the forward strand.
CTCCGTGCTGAAGCTGAGCTACGAGCAGCTCGTCCAAGACAAGCTGGGAACGCTCCAGGCCTGCCTGGCTTGGCTGAGTGTGGACGCCGACTCCGTCGCGCTGCCAAGCGACGGACTTCGCAAGCAAAGTGACGGGGTGTCCGCGGAGTGGAAACGGCGCTTTCAGAGGGACACCTGACGCAGTTCAAGTCTGTCTCCACTGGAGAGATCCACTCAGGTATCCGAGCAGGGTGTCTCGGATTCCTTCAGGGAGACCACCTGCCCTTCATCGCTGACCAGGACCTGGGCTCCGTTGGGGCCGGTGGAGAGCCAGGGCCCGCGCTCCACAGCGTCCAGGCGCAGCGGCTGCAGGGGCTGGTACGCCTGCCATCCGCCGCCGTCGTTCAGACAGACCGAGCCCTTCGGCGCACTCTCAGCCAAGACCACGCGCTGGGTGTGGCCCAGCTCGGCACGAACACCCTTGGCAATCGACAGGTCTATGAGCTCCGCGAAAGCGGCTTGGCGTGCCCAATAGTCGGCGCGATAGGAGCTCGGGTCGTGCTCGGGCCATGTGTGCTCGACGCGGGTCAGGACCTGCCCACTGCTGGTCTCGAAGAGCGTCGTCGTGCTGGCGAGCAGCGTTGGAGCCAGGCCCGCGTGGGTCAAGACCACGCCATCTGGGGACCACCCCAGCACGGCCCAGCCCTGGTCCACGCTCGCTTGCGAGATGCTCTGGGGGGCCTGAAGGGGCGAGAAGCTGACCTCGGAGGCGGGGGCTTGATGAATCGGTGGGGTAGACCAAGGGGCCCCAAGCGGCTGAACGTCGCTCCCATGCAGCCAAGAGACTTGATCAAAGTCGTCGAGCACCTGCACCCACGGAGCCTGCTCACCCTCCTCCCCGGACAGCTCGCAGGAGACGCGACCCGCGTAGCGGTATGGCGCGTGGATTTCGGGCTCTATGACCGACCCACCAAGCGATAGGCGCGGACTGAAGTCTCCGACCACCGTCACCGACTGCCCACGCCGGACGTCCGCCAGACCACAGCTGGCCTTGGCTTTGGGGAGCTTGGGCGCGGCGAGCAGCTGGGCGCCCATGACCCAGACCAAGTGCTCGCCACCTGGGCCCTGGGTGACCTCGCTCGGCATGTCCGGAAGACCGAACTCAAAATCCCCCTCCACGGCGTACCAGGGGTCCATTCCGCTCTGCCCGCGGTCGATCCAGACTTGGTGGCGTCGAATGTAGAAGGTCTTCTCCGGGTTGAGCGTCTCGGAGAGGACTGTGGAGCGGGTCTGGATCTCAGCCACCCGCCCAATGTCCGGACGAAGGCCGGCTGCTTTGGCTTTGGCCAGAATGGGCGCGTAGTGTTCGGCAGCCTGGATGCCCATCTCTCCATTGAAGGGCCCCTCATCAAAGGGACACCCCACCGAGTCTATGGGTGTGTTGCCGGCTGCGTCCCAGAGCACAAGCTCAGTGGCACAGAAGCCGTGGCCCGTGTCCAGTGGCTCGGTGTAGGCCAGCAGAGTGCCGCTCTTGGACCAGCCGTAGACCCCAAGCCACGCGGTGCTTTGAAAGGCGAGCTCGCCCGATACAGCCACCCTTGGGCCGGGCACCCCGAAGCCTTCCAGGGCGGAGCTGTCACTGCGCACACGCAAGTCGCCTCGGTCGGCGTCCACAAAGCCTGGATCCGCCAAGGTGAGGTTCCGGTCCACCATCGGCGGAGATGTGGTCCAGCCCTGAATGAGGTTGTGGTGACTGTTGGCGCCGCGGATGTCGACGGACCACATCACGTTGTTGTGGTGCAAGTGCAGCCAGTCTGGTGTGCTGTGGGGGTAAAAGGAGAGACCGATGAGATAGGAGGCTGTGATCTCAAGTTTCGCCCCACCTTTTCGGGAGTCGATCCCAAGCATGTCGGAGAGGGTGCTGTGGTGGACAAGCACTTGGGCGTCGTCGACGCGAATCTTTCCTTTGTGGACGCGCAAGGCCTCCAGCTCGACTCCAGAGCTGTCCTGCACCGCCAGGAGCGCACCGGCGAAGCGCAAGCCTTCGATCTTCACTCCTTTGCTGTCTTGAATCAAGAGGCAAGGCTCCTCACCACCGCAGCTCAGCTCCGTGTCGGCCTGCGCAACGATGCGTAGATTCTCTGCGCCCACGATGCGCAGAGGACCCGAAATCGGACCGGAAGGCAGCTGCAGTGTCTCCCCGGGCTTTGCGGCGTTGATCGCCTTCTGAAGGTCTGAATCGGGCGGATCTGCTTGGCCGCTGAGCAAGAGGAAGAAAGGAAGCATCAAGAACTCCAGTGTCTGACAGCGAGCCATTGCATCAACGGTGCCAACCCTCGAAGCAAGATACCCTTGCCCCATGTCCCTGCTCCGCGACAACGTCCTGCTCACTCTGCGCCTGGTCTTGGGCAGCTTCTTTCGCAGCATTCGCGTACAAGGCCTGGAGAACGTGCCCCAGGACCGCGGCGGCATCCTGGTGTCCTGGCACGTCTCCGGCGTCATTGACCCCGCCTTGATGGTCAACACCTTCCCCCGCGAGGTGGTCTTCGGAGCCCGCCACGGCCTGCTCAAGATCCCGCTGATCGGCAAGGTGCTCCGAGAGATGGACACGGTCCCCATCTACCGGGCCGAGGACCTGAAGAACCTGAGCCCCGAGCAGCGCCGTGAGCAGAACGCCGGCAGCCTGGATGCCTTGGCCCAAGCCGTAGCAAAGGGAAAGTTTGCGGCCCTGTTTCCAGAAGGCGAGACCCACGACAACCCCTACCTGAGCCCCATCAAGTCCGGCGCCGCGCGCTTCTACTACCGGGCCCGCCAGCTCCAAGGCATCCACTCGGAGACCGAGGGCGACCCCTCTCCGGTCATCCTCCCCGTCGGCCTGTTTTACGACAACAAGACCCTCTGGCGCTCCGACGTCCTGGTGGTCTTCCATCCCCCCATCGAGTTGCCCGAACACCTGGACTTCGACCCGCCGCCCCAGGCCACAACCGAGGACCTCATCGAGCCCGCTCGGGAGCTGCGGGACCTGATCGAGACGCACCTCAACGCCTCGGTACACGCCACCGAGTCCTGGGATCTGCACCGCCTGATGCAGCGCAGCGCCAGCGTGGTGCGCGCTGAGCGGGACAAGCGCGCCGGCTTGGTCGGCCAGCCAGCCAGCTTCCAAGAGCGCGTGGAAGGCGCTGGCCGAATCTGGGAAGGACACCGCGCCCTGAGCGATCACGACCCCAAGGCCCTGGAGGTGCTGCTCACGCGCATGGAGCGCTACGACACCGACCTGGTCGCCCTAGGCCTGGAAGACGGTGACTTGGACCAGGCGCCGGGGCTCTTCTCCCCCTCCATGGTCTTCCTGCTCTTGCTGCAGCTGGCCGGTCTGGTCCTGGTCATGCCCCCCCTGCTCATCATCGGCCTGGTGGTGAACTGGCCCGCCACGATGATCGGGTGGGCCGCAACCAAGCGCTTCTCCCGCTCTCCCCGCGACGACGCCACGGTCAAGATCATGGTGGGCACCCTGACCTACCCCCTGAGCTGGGTGGGTGCGGGTTTGGGTGCCTGGCGCTTCGCGGGCTGGATGCAGGGCCACGTGGACGGCATGCCGGACACCGCCTGGCTTGTGGGCCTGCTGGTCGGGGCGCTCAGCGTGCTCGGTGGCATGGCCATGCTGCGCTACCTGCGTGGACTGCGCGAGACCTGGCGCAGCCTGAGGGTTCGTCTGACCCGGGCCCGCGCAAAGGTGGCCTTGGCCCGCCTCAAGGTGGAGCGCGCAGAGCTCTACGACCTGTTGATGCTCGCCCAAGAACGCATCGCGCTGAAAGATGAGATGCACTGAGCGCGTCTTGGAAGCGGAGTCCCCATGAAACGTCTGATGTGCCTGCTGCCCCTGATCTTGACCGGGTGCTCCTATGCCTACGAGGTCGGCTACACGGTCACGGTGACCTCGACGGCGGGAGGCGTCACTGGCCCGGTGGTGCTGGTGCTCAGTGAACACCACCTGGGAACGGGCACCCAATACGACGAGATCCGAGTCCTCCCCCTCTCTCCGGAGAGCAACACGGTGATTGGGAAGTTGGGGAGCTGCTGCGCGCCAGAACCCACCGTCAGCCTGTGGGCCTTCGTCGACACGAACAACAACAACACCCATGATGCAGGCGAGGCCAAAGCGGTGGACCCCCGCGGGGTCTTCGTGCTCAAAGAGGACACCACCACCACCCTGAGCATCGCGCTCACGCCCTGAGTTCCGGAACGCTGACAGCTTCTGTCAGGAGACCTTGAGCACGGACCCTGACACGTCCTGTCAGGGTCCATGGCTAAGAGCTCTGTGGCCGCTGATGGCCACGAGGACTTGATCATGCGCACGCAGAGCCCCTTCACCGGCATCACGCTCTACCACCACCCCTTCTCCCGCGCGGCGACCGCCGTCTGGATGTTGGAGGAGCTCAGGCTCCAAGAAGGCAGCGACTACCGGCTCGCCTTCGTCGACCTGATGAAGGGCGACCAGCGCGAGGAGAGCTACCGGGTGGTCAATCCCATGGGCAAGCTGCCGTCCCTCATCGATGGAGAGGCCAGGGTCACCGAGACGGCGGCCATCGGCATGTACTTGGCCGACCGCTACAGCCCCGGCGTGCTGGCCCCCGCCCTGGAGGACCCGGCCCGCGGCGCCTACCTGCGCTGGATCCTCTTCGGACCGAGCGTGATCGAGCCCGCTGCGGCGACCCAGGCCTTTGGATGGGAGGTAAACCCAGGCTCTGTGGGCTGGGGCACCTGGGAGACGATGTTGGCGTCCACCCGCCAGGCCATCGGCGAGGGACCTTGGCTGCTCGGAGAGCGCTTCACGATGGCGGACCTGTGCTTTGGGGCGACTCTGCGGAGCTTGGTGCGCTTCAAGATGCTGCCAGAGGAGCCGCTCTTCATGGACTACATCGCGCGCCTGAACGGGCGCCCAGCTGCCATGAGAGCGGCCGCCATCAACCAGCGGGTCGTGGTGGAGCAGGGACTGGCCTAGCCCCAAGCGCTAGGCGAGCCACCACAACCCGAAGGTGGGATAGGCGGCGACGATGGGGTGCAGGTAGCTGCCCAAGAAGAGCTGCTCACTGGGCGTGCCCACCATGCCGTGCAGGCCCACGGAGACCTGTAGATGCTGCCAACGGTGGCTCCAGTCCACGCCCCCCAGCCCCATGCTGAAGGGGACGGACTCATCCCAGAGCATCAGCTGCACACTCACCGTCAGGGCATTCCGGGAGAAGAGGTGGCTGTAGGCCACCGTGAGCGGGACGTGGCTGCGGGCCTGTTGGTAGGCGATGTGGACCTCTTCCCCCAAGCTGCGCTGCCGGTCCAGCCGCAGGGAGGGGCTCAGGGAGAGGTCCAAGCGGCCGCTCTGCCACGTCCGTCCCCCGCGCAGGGCCAGCTCGGCGAGTCCCTGCGTGCCTTGCACTTTGACCCCAAGCGAGGGCTCCACAGTGATCTGCCACGCCCCCAGGGGCACCGCATGGACCACCCCCAGTCGCGGTCCACCCACGCGCATCGCGAAGGGGGTCACCACCAGGGCTGTGCGCTCGCTCAGGCCCCAGGAGCTCGCCGCGGTTGGGAGCGCCAAGATGGCCTGCCCCTGCGCCGGAACTTGGGCCGTATCCGGCAACCACCACTCGGCGGCCGAGGCGGTGGACAGCAGCGCCAAGGCCACCATCACTGGGCCTCCAACCAGGCTTGGGCCTGGGCGATCTCGAAGCCTTCGCGGTCCGCGGCGTAGGCCACGCGGTTCTCGACGGTCCAGGGAATCCACAGGTCTGGGGCCACCCCGCCCACCCCGCTCGCATCGCTGTCCAGCTGGATCTCTCCAGCCGCATCCAAGGAGAGTCCGGCCGGCCAGGTCAGAGTCCAACCATCTGGGAAGCGGGTCGTCGAGCCGGTAGAGCCAAAGCTGGCGGCGGTCCCCGACAAGCCCATGATAGGGATGCCCAAGGACTGCAGGCCCATCGCGATGCCCTCGCCAGAGGACACGGTGTTGTCGTTGACCAGCACCACCACGGGCAAGGACCAGTAGAGCTCTTGGGGCTGCACCCACACCTCGCTGATGTCCACCTGCCCCTCGCTGCGGCGGTCATACATGGTGATGGTCTCGTAGAAGAAGGCCTCCTGGGTGAAGAGCCCCACGATGTTCGCGGCGGCCATGTCGGTCCCGCCATCGTTGTCCCTCAAGTCCAGCACCAGGCTGCGGGCGCCATCCCGGTAGAGCTGGCTCAAGGCGCTGCGCACCCGCCGCTCACTGAGCACCGACTCCTCCCAGCCGATGCGCAGGTAGCCGATCTCTGGGCTGAGCATGCGGTGGCTGACCATGTCCTCGGGCGTGTGCAGACCGAGCACCGCGTGGGCGGGCAAGTCATGCTCCAGCGCGGGCAAGGCGACTTGGTACACGCCAGCTCCACCCTCCAACTCCAGAGCAATCTCGCTGCCCACCTCTGCCAGGGAGAGCAGACGCACCCGGGCTGCTGCACGCTTGTCCTGGGTCGCCAGCCCCACTGGGAAGCACTGCAGGGGCTGCACTTGCAGGGCCTCGTCCACGCTCAAGCCTTGCCAGCTCAGCAACACATCGCCGGGCTCAACCTCGGCCACCTGGGAGGAGACCACCACCACCCCCTGCTCCGAGTCGGAGAAGGTGAGCGCCAAGCTGCCGCCGATCTGGGCGCACTTCAGCCGCTCCGGGTCCTCATGCTCCAGCAACACATGCCCGTCGGGCATGGCCACGGTCAGGGCACGCAGGGACTGCTCTAGATCGGCCTCTTCCTGCACTTGCTCGGAGAGGACCGTCCAGTCCAGCTCCTTGTGGGCGCTCAGGGAGTAGACCTGAGAGAGGGTCTCAAGGGCGGCGTCCAGCGCCTGCTCGGGCGGCAGATCGCTGTAGTCCTGGGAGAGCGGCCGCACCGAGAGCACGCAGCCAAAGAGTAGAAGCAAGGGCATGCGGACTGGACACCGCAGCCCCCGGCATCTGTCACTACATCGCCGAGGTCGGGTCCACGTAGGTGATGGGGCCGCCTGGACCCAGGTCGATGCCCGTGCTCATCCAGACCAGCAGCACCACCGTCCACACCAACCAGAAGATCAGGGTGTAGGGCATCATCATGGACACCAAGGTACCGATTCCCGCCTTGGGCGCGTACTTCTGGACGAAGACCAGAATCACCACAAAGTAGGGGTTGAGGGGGGTGATGATGTTGGTGCAGCTGTCACCGACTCGGTAGGCCGCCTGGGTCAGCTCGGGGCTGATGCCCACCGCCATGAACATGGGCACGAAGACCGGCGCAAAGAAGGCGTACTTCGCCGATGCTGAGCCGATGAAGAGGTTGCCGACCATGGCCACGACGATGAACATGGCCATCAGGGCCTGGGGCGGCAGCGCGATGGTGGACAGGTAGTTTCCGCCCACCACAGCGAGCATCACGCCCAGGTTGGAGTGGTTGAAGAACTCCACGAACTGGGCCGCGAAGAAGGCCAGCACGATGTAGGGCGCCATGTCCTTCATGGTCGAGCCCATCATCTTGGCCAGGGCGGTGTCCATGCGCTTGGCGCCGGTCTCCGAGAGCAGGGTCCCCGTCTTCACCCCGAAGCCCAGCCCGCTGGCCAGAAAGACGATGAAGAGGATGGGGACGATGGCGTGCCCCCAACGTGGGCCTTCGCCCTCGTAGGCATAGAGCGGCGCACCTGGAATGAAGATGAGCGCAGCCGAGGCCAGTAAGGTCACAAAGCCCGCCAGAGCGGCGAACTTCATGCCCGTCTTCTCCAAGTCCGTGATGACCGCTGCAGCGCGCTCCTCGGCCGTCACCGGCGAGGGCCCGCCTTCGCTGGCGGACTTGGTGGCGAAGCGGGGCTCCACAAACTTGGCCGTCACGAACCAACCCACCATGGTCAGCAGGAAGGTGCTGAGCACCATGAAGTACCAGTTGGCCGTGGGCAGCACGGTGTAGGTGGGGTCGACAATGTTCGCGCCCACCTGGGTGAGCCCCGCGAGCAAGGGGTCCAGGCTGGTGACGACAAGGTTTGCCGAGAACCCAGCAGCAACGCCGGCAAAGACCGCTGCGATTCCAACCATCGGACTTCGCCCGACGGATTTATAGAGCAGCGCGGCGATGGGCGGCAGCACCACATACCCGGCATCGGCCGCCATAGAACTCATCACGCCGATGAACACCATCGCCGGGTTCAGCAGCTTGTCTGGTGTCACCAGAGCCATCGCCTTGAGCATCGCGTCGATGAGCTTGGTCTTCTCGGCCACCCCGATGCCCAGCATCGCCACCAGGACCACGCCCAGGGGGTGGAAGTGGGTGAAGTTCTCGACCAGCTTGTCCAAGACCCACTTGAAGCCGTCCCGGTCCAAGAGCGAGACGGCCACCACCTTCTCGGTGCCCTTCTCCAGCTGCAGCTCCCCCTTCTCCGAGAGCACCGGCTGGCTCACCTGGGCGGAGACCGCGTTCCCATCGGCGTCCGTAACCAGGACCACCTTGCGGCCGGCGACCTTGGTCTGGATGGCCTGCACCGGCTCACCGGTGCCCGAGTCCACAATGACCTCGGCGACGGGAACAGCCACTGGCTTGTCCACGGACCAACCGGCCTTCTCTCCTACATGAGAGAGAACCAGCACAAAGAGGGCTCCTCCAGCAAAGAGCGTGATGGGGTCGGGCAAGCGGTTGCCGACGCGCTCGATGAGGTCCAGGAAGATGGCGAGTGGGTTTCGCCGTGGTGCTTTTTCAGTGGGGGGAGTGCTCATGGGCGGGAGTGTACTGCGTGGGGGGGCCCGCGCATGCAAAGTGATCTCCGAGTGGCACTGGATCCCGCAAGCACTCGGCTGTTGACGGGGTCTCTGCCGCTGTATACCCTCAGGTTACATCCGGACCACGTATGTTCCTGCTTTTCTTGGCCTGTCTGTCCAGCGACGAGGACAGCGCCCCGCCCACAGGCTCCGAGACGGAGACAGAGACGGGTGACACCACAGTCGACTCGGACAGCGGCGATACGGCGGACAGCGGCGACAGCGGCGACACCGGCGACACCGGAGACACCGGCGAAGTCGAGCCTGAGCGCAGCTTCACCTGCCAGGCCCCCGAGCTCATCGTGGCCCGGGCCGGGCCCAATCAGGTTCTCGCCAGCGGAACCCTGAGCCTGGACGGCAGCGCATCCAGCGGCCCGGACGCCCTGAGCTACGCCTGGACCCTGAGCATCGAGAGCGAGAGCGGCAGCAGCACCGAGAGCTTCGAGACCGCCCAGGTGTCCTACGACCTCCCGGCGGGCTTCCAGTCCCTGGGCGCTCGACTGGTCGTCAGCGGCGGGGGCGACAGCCACAAGGACTTTGTCCTCGTTCATGCGAGCGATGCCCAGGAGGAGCTGCAGATCGAAGGCCCGGAGCACGCCAGTCTGGGGGAGACGCTCACCTTCACCTCCCCAACAGGAGAGAAGGGCACCCTGATCCAGGCACCCACGGGCAGCGCGGCCACCGGCACCAGCTTTGTGGCCGACAAGGCCGGAATCTACGCGGTGCGCTTTACTTCGGCCGAGGGCGACAAGTCCATCGCCCGGGTCTACGTCTCGGCCCCGGTGCTCACGCCCTGGGACTACGCGCCCGTCGGCGAGTACCAACTCAGCGCCACCGGCTTTGAGCACTGGAGCGAAGAGAGCAGCGTGCGGTGGACCCGAGACTCGAACGGCGAGTACCTGGGCACCGGGGACTGCATCACCATTCAGGCTGAGAGCCCCTGGCACCAGACCTTCAAGGCCGTGATCTCAGACGCCGACGGCAAGCTGCTGGACCGCGAGTACCCCGAGTTCGTGTTTGTGGACGGCGGGACCCCAATGCACAACCAAGTCCAGCTGGCCGACCACGGCAGGGTCATGGACCAGTGGCTGACCAGCGAGGGCTTTGCCGAGCGACGCTCCTCCCCAGTCGAGCTCCGCATCGCAACCCTCCCCTTCACCGACACTTGGGGCGCCGACCTCTTCAGCTTTCCCCCATCGCTCGCGGCCCCCTTGGAGACCGACTCGGGTCTCGTCTGGCTGCTGGGCTACGGCTCGGAGGGCACCTACATCCAAGACGCCTCGGGTACCCAGACAAAACTCAGCGCACCTGGGGAGACCCGGGACTACTGGGAGCTGGTGGGCGATCTGAGCGGCGACGGGGTCTCCGAGTTCACCCTCGCCGGCGACATCTACGACCCCGTGGCCGACACCCACTTGGCCACCCCGATGTTCACCGACAGGGACGGCGACTACATCACCACGGTGTTTCGCGGTGGCCGAGCGGCGGACTACAACGGCGACGGCCGCGGCGACCTGGCGTGGGTGCATGAGGTCAACATTGGCGGCAACAGCGGCTGCGCGGACTACGAGAACCAAGTGGACCTGGTACTGGGCCCCCTCTCCGGCACCGTCGATTTGGACAGCGCCCAGACCACCTTTGGCGGCACCCACTGCAGCGAAACCAAACCGGCCCTCCAAGTCGGCGATGTGGACCAAGACGGCTACCCCGATCTGGTCTACTGAACGAACCGCTACTACCAGGCTGCAGCCATTGCGCTGGGTGGCGCCAACCCTGATTGGTCCAAGCCCCTCTCCATCACGGCCCCGACCGACTCTGTAGGCAGTTGCTTGGATGTGAACGAGAGCGCGCTTCTTATCGGCGGCGGCGGCATGCGCTACGGCGTGGCCTGGTCACTGCCGCTGCCCGTGACCGAGGACACGGCACTGCATGTCAGCTCGGCGACCGTGTGGGGTGGAGACGAGGCGCTGTGGCTCTACGGCGCACAGTTTGGGGACTTGGACGCCGACGGAGAAGACGAGGTCTTTGGTCGGTCGGAATCCGGGAGCTGGTGGGTGGAGTAGCCAAGTTGGGGCGCACACAGGGTTAGAGTCGCCGCGTCCCGACATGAGGCCCCATGCTCTCCCTCCTTCTCGCCTGCGCCCCACCCTCCACCGTGCTCCCTCCCGGAGACCTTGGCCAGGCCTTGGTCAAGGGCCCCAAGGTGCTCTGGGAGGCCCAAGTGGGCCGCATGACCTGGCGCAGCCGAATGGTCCAGGACGGCGCGGTCTTGCTGGTGCCCTCCAACGGGGACGAATGGGGCACCGGGCCCGATGCGCGCGATGGACTCTGGGTCTTGGACGGACGAAAAGGGAGCACCGAGCTTCACTTGCTCGTCCCGGAGACCACGCCAGCCCGGGAGAGGGACGTGAACGGGGTGCTGGTCACCGAAGCGGGATGGACCGTCAGTACGGATCAGAACGGCTTGCTGCAGTGGAGCCGCCAGGGTGCCTTGAACTGGCATGTCGAGATGGGTGGAGACATCGAGTTCCCCCCCAGCGTTTGGCGCTCCCCGGAGGGCCTGCGGGTCGTGGGCGCTGTGGAGCGTGCCAGCCAGCTGGTGACCGTCGATCCCGAGACCGGAGAGAGCGCCACCCTGCGCGTCCCCAACGGCTTTGAGAAGGCCTTCTCCCAGGTCGCGGCCGGGGATCTAAACGGCGATGGGGTACAGGACCTGGTCATCGCCGGACGCCACAGCCACCAACTCATCGCTCTGGACGGCCAGAGTCAGCGGGCCCTCTGGCAGCACGAGGGCCACATCTACCAGGCCTCTCCACAGATCGTGGACGTGGACGGCGACGGTGCGCCCGAGGTCATCAGCGCCTTTGCCGACACGGTGCTCATCTCTGAGGGCGCCACAGGCAAGCCCAAGCTGGTCTACAAGACCCCGGGCGCGCGCTACGCCACCGTGCACGCCTTCACCTGGTGGCCCCAGGCCCAGTGCCTGATCATCCCCCGCTCCCGGGTCGACGCCTCGGTGAGCTGCGTGAGCCTGGAGGGGGAGCTGATCTGGTCCCTGCCCATTCTCTCCCAGCGCATCAGCGCAGCGCCAACCTTGGCAGATGTAGACGGGGACGGCACAAACGAGGCCATCGTGGCCACGGAGGGCGGCCGCGTCCTGGCAGTGAATGCCCAGGGAGAGCTGCTCTGGGCCTGGACCGCACCGGATGCCATCGAAGCACCCGTCTTCGCCGGGGACCTACGCGGCGATGGCCGCACGACCTTGGTGGTGGCCAGCCATGACGGCTGGGTGCGCGCCTTGAAGACTCCGGGCGTGGCTGGAGGTGTCCAGTGATTCCCTTGCTTTTGGCCTTGTCCTTGCCCACCGATCTCGCCCCTTGGGACCAGTGCGCGGACGGAGACGGTGCGGCCTGCTTGCAGGTGGCGCAAGGCTTGGGCTTAGAGGAGGGACAGCCCAGCAACCGGGCCCTGCGCAGCTGCACCTTGGGGCACAACCCGGCCTGTCAGGGGCTCATCGCCGCCTTGCCCGAGCGGCCCAGCCACGATCAGGCCGTCCCATTGGTGGGCGCCTGTATCGAGGGCGCCAGCTCGGCTTGCGCCTGGGTCCAGGCCCACCTTCCAGCAGACTTCAGCGCCAAGAAGAGCGAGGCCTACTGCGCGGACCGCGAATGCGCTCCGCAAGCCCTGCACGCCATGATGCCCGGGCAGTGGCGCCTGCACACCCCTGCCGAGGCGCTGGACTACGGCCAGGCGATTGGGGCCTGGGTTCCGAGCACAAAGGGGCGTGAGACCAGCTACGCGACCTCGAATCAGAGCATCTGGATGGCCGGCCGGGCCGAACCCAACACCAGTTCGGGGCCCTGGATTCGCCTAGAGATGGGCACGAAGGACTGGCAGTGGTGGAACCCGCAGACCGGTGCGGTGGCCCCCACCCCGAGCTGGTGCCCCGAGGAGCTGGTCTGCAGTCCCGCGGACCCCAGGCCCACCAACCCGCGCTGGCTGGCCAAGGCGTTGGCCGAGCGGCCGGAGAACTTCTGGGCGGTCCGTGTTGGAGACACCCTCTGGCTGGAACGCGCTGGGCGAACAGACTACCGAACCCAGGAGGTCACCCAGAGCGCCGAGCTCCGCATCCGGCGGGAAGGACAGGAAGACCAGGTACTGGAGGTTCAAGGCCAGGTGCGGCCCCTGAGCGCGGAGTGGGTGCTCGTCAGCGACCGGGACCAGAGCCACCTGCTGCGCAGCGACGGCACCCGGGTGCACACCTTCCCCTTCACGGGCGAGCCCGCGCTCTCCCCTGACGGCAGCACCCTGCTCCTGGACGAGGTGCTCATCGACCTCGCCACGGGGGAGATGCTGGGGTCGAACACCGCCACCCGCTGCAGGCAAGTCTCCTGGGACGCGGGCGGGGCTTACTGCAAGACCGACATCGGCCTGCTCCACCACCCCCACCCCGCAGGCGAGGCGGTGACTTTGGTGCCTCCAGGCGGTTGGGAGGCCTACGGGCGGGTGGACATTCAGGTTCCAGACTTGCCGGAGGGCCAGAGCCTTCTCATCGAAGGCGGGGGACATCAGCAGCCCCTTCCCGCCGGCGAAGTCTTTGAGTTCTGGATCGGGCCCCACATTCAAGAAGTGCGCTTGGTCTTGCTCAGCGAGGAGATGGCCCCAACCCCGGAGGTCCAGAGCGTGCCCCACGCCGCGCCCGCCCCCGGAGAGACCCTGTCTCTCACACCGCAGCTCCGGTCCTTGGAGGTCCGCTTCTCGGCGTGTGGGTCGACCGTGCAAGCGCGCGGGTCCAAGAAGCTGACATGGGCACCCATCCTACAAAGCTGCACCCTGACTCTGCCCTCGATGCTGGTCGGCAGCTACGTGGAGTTTGAAGCCCGCTCCGTGCCCGAGGGCCAGTGGTGGCGGGTGGACGGCTGGCTGGAGGCCGAGGGCGACCTGGAGGCCTCGCCTTACCGACCTGCACAGGCCACAACCTTGGACTACAGCGGGGCGCCAGACTTCTACGGCAGCAAGGCCATGACCTGGGTTGACGAGGCGCAGGTCCGCACCCCGGTGGGCGACACTCGGAGCATCCAGATCACCGGCGGCAAGGGCTATCTGGTGCTGCGCCAAGGGGAGCAGCTCCTCGAACACCACACCGATGGGTGGAGCTTCAGCAACCTCCGACTGCCCCCAGGGACCTGGACGGGCCACTTCATCAACAACCAGGGAAGCGCCCCCCTCACTCTGGGACCCGACAGCCCAGACACCGTCTGGCTGCCCGAGGTGGCTCCCGGTCCCACCCACCAGATCCGGGTGACCGACACCGACGGACTGCCGCTGGCCGACCGCACTGTCTACGTCGCCCTGGACGGCCAAGAGCCCACCTGGGGGGCTCTGCCCAAAGACGCCATGCGCCTGGAGACCGACCCCGCTGGACGGGTTCAGATCCCAGACACCGGCGGGCCCATGTGGGCGTGGGGGGCGGGCTGGATGGTCCACCTCGACGGCGCCTCCCAGCACACCGTCCAAGCCGGTCCCTCGCCGGCCTTGCAGCGCGGCATCAACGCCCGCCTGACCCAGACCCCCTACGGTCTACAGGTCAGCAGCGGCGTGTGTGTCGAGCAGCACTGGCTGGAGACTGTCTCTTATACACATCTCCGAGCCCACGAGACAGGCAGAAATCTCG
>CAJXRZ010000031.1 GCA_913060515.1 uncultured Pseudomonadota bacterium
CATCCGGAAAGCGCCAATCCAGGCCTTCGCTGACGAGTTGGCGCAGCCAGCCGATGGCGCTCCAGCCATCGGGCACAACCTCCTGAGGGTACTCGTAGTGCAGCTGGTCCAAGCGGAAGCTGCACATCTCCGCCAAGGGAATGGTGTTGGCCAACCATTGGGGGTGGTCGGCGAAGCGCTGGGCCATCTCTTGAGGACTTCGTAGACGACGCTGGTCGTTGGGCAGCAGGCGTCGGCCCGCTTGGTGCAGAGGCATGCGGTTGCGAATGCAGGTGAGCACGTCCTGCAAGGGTCTGCGGCTCGCATCGTGCAACAGGACACGGTTGGTAGCCACCATGGGCCGCTCAATGGCGGAAGACAAAGCCACAGCCCGGCGCTCCCACATCCTGTCTTGGGGCTGATGCAGGCGCTGGGTCTGCACCACACAGGCCGAGAGCACATCGGCCACTTGCTGGGCGCAGTCCACCGGCCAGCGTGCGTCAAGCATGCCCACCAAGCCCTGGTGGTGCTCCAACACCTGCTCCAGATGGAGCAGCCCGCTGCCTTTGGGTTGGCCATGACGGCTCAAGCTGAGCAGCTCGCACATGCTGCTCCAGCCAGCGTGGTCCTGGGCGTAGACGATGAGCTCCAGCGTGCCGCCCCGGTCAGGTCCCTTGGCGTCTGGACCGCCAGTGAGGTGCCCCACCCGCGGGTCCACGATGCTGAGCATGGCCCCGTGCAGCAGCGGTAGACCTGTGTCCTTGGCCTTTTTCCAGGCCCGCACCATGCCGTAGACCCCGTCCCGGTCAGCCACCCCCAGGGCGCTCAGGCCAAGCTCTTTGGCGCGAGGCACCAGCTCCTCCGGCATGGAGGCGCCCTCGTGAAAGGAAAAGGCCGTCTGACAGGCCAACTCGGCAAACTCAGCCATCAGTCCCACCACCCTTGCAGCCACCAGGACTCCTCCTCAGAGAAGATCCAAGCCTGGCGGCCATCGGCCAGCAGCACCCGCCGGTAGTCCCGGTCAAAGGGAACCGCTGTCCACCAACCACCCTGGAGATGCTCCGGCGAGGCCTGCAAGCGCACAGGGCACCACTGGGCCTGGATCTGCACCCGCAGCACCACATCCTGCTCGGAGAGCTCGCATCGGATGGGGAGCGGATCCCTCAGCAGCAGAGTGGGTCGATCCGAGCGCAACACCTGCACGCTATTCACAGCATGAATCACCTTCTTCCGCCTGCGAGGTCTCCACGCCTCTGCTGACCAACCATGCTCGGGCCGGTGGCTCTCCACCAGGCGCGGAGAGAAGACCGCGTCATCCCCAAGGGTGTCGCTCAGGCGCGCCAAGATCTCCGCGATGGGCTCCTGGGCACCCTGAGCATCCAGCAGTCCTTGCTGCACCCCCACAAAGGGACAGGACTCCAGCACTTCAAGCGCCACATCGGTCACCGAGCTGCTGAGCGTGAGCCCCTCCGTTCGCCGCCGAATCAGGAGCATCAGGTCACGGGCTGCCCGCCGGGGTTGGCCCATGCGTAGGGGCAAGAGGTGGTCTTCCCCCTGCTCCAGGCCCAAGCGGATCTGCATGCGCACTGCAGCCTGGTCCAAGGCGCTCAGAGCCGCTTGTAGGCGCGTAGTGAGCTCGTTGAGTGCAAAGAGCACACCCTGCACCTGATCGATGGGGTCCGGGAGCTGACGCCTAAAGACCAGCACACCAGCCTGGCTGGGTGCAGGAGGGGGACGGGCGTCCACCGCTTGGCCCTGGGCTGTGCGCCAGAACTGCACCCCCTCCAAGCCAAAGCGAGTCGCCACGGATGCAGCCGGTAGCGCCGCCAGATCCCCAAAGCTGTGCACCCCCACCGTGGCCAAGACCTGCTCCAGATCGGCACTTGGCTTGAGCGCCTGGAGTGGGATCTGAAAGAGCGCGGCCGCGCTCTCTCCAGGCGGCACGATGTGGTCTCGCTCCAGACTGCGCGCCAAGGCCAAGGCCACTTGCCGAGTGTCCGCCACGACCAAGCGCGCATGGTGGCCCAGGTCATGGAGCAGCTCTCGTGCCTTGCGCAGCACCCCAGGCTCTCCCCCCAGGCGCGGCGCGCTGCCCTGGATGCGCACGGCGATGGCTTGCTCCCCAAGCGGATGAGACTCCGGGCCCAAGCACTGAAGCAGATGGGCCAGAGCCTGCAGGTCCTGCTTCTCCTCCTCCAAGTCTGAGAGCAGCTCTACCCGAATCTCTGGAACCAGCGCCCGAGCCTCCGAGATGCTCATTCCACGCACCATGCCCAGACGACTCGCCGCCAGAGTGGCCGCTTGAATGCGCAGCGCTGAGCGCTCTTCGGCCAAGAGCACCACCGGCTCGTCCCAACGCCAGCCACAGCGTTCCAAGCGAAAGCTGGAGAGCTGCACCACCAGAACCCGGGGGCCGCGCCGGGTTTTGGGAGCCTGCTCGCCCTTTGGCGCACAGGACAGAGATGTAGGGGCCCTCCGGGGAAGGCCCGGGAGAGCAAAGGAGCTGCGATGCCGCATGTGCCAACCTGCGGTGTGAACAAGTGTTCAGTATATAGCGCAGGTTCCGCCCCAGCAGAGACCAAAAACTGTCCGCCTGATCTCGCCCCACTGAAAAAAGGGGGGATCCTGAAAGCTCCCCAGGCCTTGACACGTTCCCGTCACAGATTAGATTCGCAGCCCCCGCGGGTACAACCCCGCCGTGACGCCGGACGAGGTCCGTGGCGGCTCAGAAGAGCCCCTCCCGCCGTCACCAAAATCAATCCACGGCACTCCTGGTTCCTTCGGAGCGCCACATCATGATTCTCTTCCTGGCCCTAGCGGCCTGCGCCGTTGACGACGCCCAAATCCAAAGCACCAACGCCGCACTCACCGTGCCCACCGAGCTGCTCACATTCCTCAATGATCCACAGACTTCCTTCGAAGTCCTGGACTCGAAGGTCGGCTTGGACAGCCGAGCTGCTCGCCAGATCGTCGCCCACAGAGATGGGAATGACTGGAAGCCAATGACCGCTGACGACAACCCCATCGACAGCCTAGAGGAGCTGGAGTCCATCGACCGCGTGGGCCCAAGCACCATCTGGGAGTTGGAGCGCTGGGTCGAGGCCCCAACAGAGGGCTGGGTCGTCGAAGGCGTCCCCTTCACGGACACCCAAGCTGAGCTGGTCGTGGAGTGGACCAACACCGCTGAGGAGTGGGAGATCGAAGATCTGCCAATCCAGGAGCGGGCCATCGACACCCTGCTCGCCGAGCGCCCCTACAGCCATGTCTTGGACCTGGCCGAAGGCGAGGGCATCGGCGCCATGGCGCTCACCGAGCTGCGCGACTCCGCTGATCCCGAGCTGAACCCCGTCGACTAACTGGGCTCCTGAGCTCTCTCCTGGGCGAGCCAAGCCGAGATCAGCTTGGCCTCGGGGGCGGGATCCAGCCCTGTTGACAGGCCACCGGGCCGATTCTCCAGGGCCCAGGCCAAGGTGTCCCGGAGGGTGCATTCCACCTCCCGGCACACCAGACCATCCCGAAGCGCACGGGCGGCCGAGACACGCGTCCAACCGAACTCCGCGGGATCGCTTCCCGTCCAGAGCGGCAGCTGGCTCCAGGGCTCAACCCCCTGCTCTTCCAACCACGCGCCCTCCATCCAGTGCAGCCGAGCAGGCTGCCGACCCAGGGCCCTAACGAGCACCTCGCACCCAGCGAGCAGCTGCTCCAATGGCATGGACGGGCCCACCACGTTGTGCACGCCGCTCAGCCCTCTCTCCAGCCCAAGGAGCAGGAAACCCGCCACATCTCGGGCATCGACGAGTTGGGACTGGGCCTGAGTCGGTGCGAGCGTGGCCCCGCCCTGCGCGATGCGCCAAGGCCACCACGTCATGCGGTCGCTGTGGTCCCGAGGACCGGCCATCAGCCCAGGCCGAAGGATCCAAGCCCGCTCACCAAAGTGATGCTGGACCCTGGCCTCGCACCCGGACTTCAGCGCGGAGTAGCGCTCCCCGCTCAGCACCGTCTCCTCCAGCCCCGCAGGCTCCGAGAGTGGCCAGGATTCCTCGCAGCCCGCCTCGCTCAGCTCCGAATAGGCCGAAACGCTGGAGACAAAGACGTAGCGCTCGATACGCCCCAGAGTCCGAATGGCGTGCTCGACCTGCAGCGGAATGCTGGTGGAGAAGTCCACGACCGCATCCCAGTGACTGCCTGCAAGCTGCTCAAGACCGGGACGAATCTTGGGGTCTCGGTCTCCCAACACCGAGGTGACTCCAGGAGGCACGCTGCCCGTCACGCCGCGGTGAAAGGCAGTGACCTGATGCCCGGCGGCCAAGGCCTTCTCAACGAAGAACGCCCCTGCAAAGCGGGTTCCACCTAGGACCAGGATGCGCACACAAGCTCCAACGCCAAGGCGAGAGCCCTATCCAGTACCCTGGAGCAATGCGTCCCTACTGGCTCGACATTCCGCACCGCCCCTCCCCTGCCCTGGCCCAAGACCTCAAGGTCGACGTGGTGGTCATCGGCGCCGGATTGTGCGGGAGCTCCGCAGCGCTACACTTGGCCCAACAAGGCTTGAGTGTGGCCCTGCTGGAAGGCAGCCACATTGCCTCCTCAGCCACCGGCCGAAACGCCGGCTTTATCCTGCAAGGAACCGCGGAACGCTACGACCGCGCAGTGCAGGTCATGGGCCGAGAACGTGCCCGGGCCGTACACGCCTTGACCCTGCAGAACCACCAGGCCATGGCACAGGCCATCGAAAGCCACGGCCTGGACTGCCAGTACCAGAAGCGCGGCAGCCTCCAGCTGGCCTCGTCGGCGCAAGAAGAGGCTGAGCTGACGGCGGCGTGCGAACTGCTGAACGCGGACGGATTCGAGGCGCGCTTGATCCCCAAAGAAGACCTTCCCCCTGCACTGACCCAGACCGGCCACCGGCTCGGGGTCTTCCTTCCTGGTGACGGCGAGGTCCAACCGGCGCGCTTCACACGCGGCATCGTTCGCGCAGCACAGCAGGCCGGCTGCGCGGTGTTCGAGGACACTCAGGTTCAGAGCCTGGACGCACAGCGACCAGGCCAAGTCGACGTGCTCACCCAAAGGGGCCACCGGGTTCAGGCCAGCCTAGCCATCTTGGCGACCAACGCCCGGGCCGGACAACTCTCAAACTGGCTGGTGGACAAGGTCGACCCGGTGCGCGGCCAGATGCTGGCCACCGCCCCCCTGCCCCCGCTCTTCAGCGCTCCAATCTATGCCAACCACGGCTACGACTACTGGCGTCAGACCCCCGAGGGCCGGGTAGTCTTGGGCGGCTGGCGGAACCTAGACCCCGAGACGGAAGTGGGCCACGAGGAGCGCCTGCATCCCGGCATCCAAGAGAGAATGAGCGACTTTCTAAGCCGCTTCCCGTGGGAGGAGCAGCTGCAGGTCACCCATCGATGGTCCGGCACCATGGGGTTCTCCAGGGACGGATTGCCTCTGGTCGGTCCCCTCCCCGGTCAGCCTGGCGCCCTGTGCGGGGTGGGCTTTACCGGTCACGGCTTTGGCTTTGCATTCTTGGCAGGCCAAGCCTTGGCTGCGATGGTCCAACACGGAGAGCACGCCATGTGCACCGCATTGGACCCACGCAGATTGAGCTGAAGGAGCGGCCCCTAAGAAGAGGCCACAACCCAAGGGCTCAGATGGCCTTGCAGGCCACGTCCTTGCCTTCTTGAGCCGAGCAGCTCCAGGTCTCGCCAGCAGCAACCGGGGAGAACTGACCACGGCTAGGCTGGAAGGTCAAGACGCAGTCCTTGCCCGAGAGGTTGGGCAGGATGACTTCCTTGCCGGCACCCTTGACGACGTCGGCCTTGTCGCCGGTGTCCTTGCAGAAACCAGTGACCTTGGTCACGTCGTCGGTCAGAACGCGAACCGTGATGGCCGTGGCCATGTCGATGACGACAGGCTCCGCAGCGGGCTCGGGGGTAACTTCTTTCTTGCAAGCCAGCAGGCTCAGCAGCAGCATCATGGCAACCTCCTAAATGTGGTGCGCCCTGCTAACCCGAATGGGCCGGATCGGGTGCACAGACCTGAACTTCAGCCTCAGCTGTAAGAGAGACCAGGCACAGCTGCGCCCCCACATCCACTATCAGCCACAGTCCACCCTGAGGCTCATCAAAGGCGGCTTGGGCAGCCCCCTTGGGCAAGGACCAGATCTGGTCACCGCAGCGCAAGCGCGAGAGGGCCTGCTCATGTCGCAGCATTCCGCACGGTGCCCGCCAGGCGCTGTTGACCGGCCCAAGCTGGGTGCTCGCTCGACGCGCAGCCATTCCAAGCGCCACGGCCTCCGAGAGCCCGACCAGTCCCCAAGCACCCTGCTCAGAGACCGGCGCTGCGCAATCCAGCAAGCGGGTCCACCCGGCCCCTTGCCCAGCGGGAATCCAACACATCGAGCTGCGATCCTCCCACACCACAGGCAGGCTCTCGAGCGCGACTTCGTCCAACCAAACCCATGTGTGTACCGCCTCTTTGCTCCGCACCCTAAAGGCCAGACTCGGCATAGAGGGCGCCACGAGCACCGCTGGAGGTGGCGGCGGAGGAATGGGGTGTACACAGGAGAGGAAGAGCAGCACTCAAGCGTCCTAACCCAAGCCAACACGATACAGCCCGCCCATGCTTCTGACCTTGCTCCTCCCGGCCTGCACCCTCTTCTCCCAGCCTCCAAGCCAGACCGAACTGGACCCCCGCTTCGTGCGCGGCGGACTGTTCTTGCAGACCCCACTGGAAGGCACCCAGCCCGCAGGGAGCGGCCACATTCTCCCCATGCCGTGGACCCCAGGGCAGAGCCTGACATTGGAGGACTGGTCCGGGACGGCCCCGCTGCGCGCGGAGTGCCTCTCGCTGTTCTCAGAGGACCTCGGGGACGCAAGCCGCCTGGCCGCCAGCGGCGCTCCACCTCCAGACACCGCATTGGCCTTCTCCCCGGACGGCAAGCTGCTCGCAGTGGGCAGCTTCATGGGCCAAGTCCTGGTCCTGGATGCCTGGACCGGCGCAGTGATCTCGGAGCGCACCCTGGGCGAGACCATGGTCAAGTTCTTGGCCTGGTCCGCTGATGGCCAGACCCTCTACGCCGCCGAGCAGTCCCCCGACGCCCTGGTGCACGCCTTGGCGCCCGAGACCCTGGAGAGCCGCTGGACCCTGCGTTTGGCGGACCGAGTGCAGAGCACCCCCATGCCGGCCTCGGATGACCGCTTTGGCCTCTACGATCTTCCGGCCGCCTACGGCCTGAGCGTGCTCGAGGACGGAAGCCTCATCGTCGCAGCCGCCCACGGGTGGACCACCGAGAGCGGACGCCGGAACCAGTCCCAAGTGCTGCACATCTCCGCGCAGGGAGAGGTGCTGCACACCTTTCCCGAGGAGCCGGTTGAGGCGATGGTGCGGCACCCCCGACACGATGGCGAGCAGCTGGTCTTGGTGGTCACCTCCTCCTCGGATCTGCCTGCGCCCGAGAGCATGCCCGTCGGCGGCGTCCAGGTGCTGACGCTCCCGGAGCTCAAGCCCAGCGCCTCCCACACCCTGGAGCCCCTGCTGCCCCACTTCAGCCGGGTGTTCTTGTGGGAAGCCCTGGACATTCGCGGCGACCAGCTCTTGCTCGGCCCCTCCGATGGTCGGGTGGTTTTGGTGGATCTGTCCACGAACGAGGCCATCACGGTCGAGCTGGGCACCCCGGTGCTCAGCGGCGACGTACCCATCGCCTCCACCATCTCCACCGGTCTCCTCTACAAGGACCAAGCCCTCATCCTGAGCTCGGAGACCTCCATTCCCTGGGGCGCCGCGGCGCCAGAGCTGCGCCCTCCCTCCGCGCACCCCAGGGCCAATGCCATCTGGTCCTACGACATGCAGGGCGAGCTGAACTGGACCTGGAGCGGAGAGCAGATCTTGGAAGGGATGACCCCGTCCCCAGACGGCACCTTCATGGTGGTCGGCGCTGGTCCGCGCAGCAGCGATACCCGACGTGACCTCTTTGGCGCTCTGATCTTTGACCTGGAGATGCAGAAGGCCAGCGGAGAGCAGCGGCTGGAGACCTTCTGTGCCACAGAATCCCCTGTATTCTTCAGACAAGCGGCCACCAACGACGGCCGAATCGCCGTGGTCGAACACCCCATCGCCGACGAAGATGGCAGCATCCGCGGGTCCTACCAAGTCACCGTCCTCAGGTAGTGTGAGCGGGACGAGCAAACGAAAGAGAGGGAGAGATGAGTAAGCGCCTGTCGGCAAGCCAACGCCGCGCCCAGCTGATCGACGTGGGCCGAGGTGTGTTCGCCCGGAACGGCTACGAGGGCACCTCCGTCGAAGAGATCGCCCGCGCAGCCGGCGTCTCCAAGCCCATCGTGTACCAGCACTTCGGCGGGAAAGTCGGCCTGCACGCCGTCATCGTGGACCGAGAGATGGAGTACGTGGTCCAGCGCGTGGCCGAGGCCATCGCCACCGGGACGCCCCGCGTGCGCTTCCAAGGCGCAGTCTCCGCCTTCCTTCACTACGTCAAAGCCCACCCTGACGGATTCGTGGTGCTGACGCGGGATGCCCCCTCTACCGTGGGCCCCGGCATGAACTCGGTCATCTCCGACCTGGGCGAACGCATCGGCGTGATCTTCGAGGCCGAGTTCGAGAAGGCCGGCATGGACCCTCGGGTCGCACCGATCTACGCCCACGCGCTGATCGGCATGGTCACCAGCACCGGCCAATGGTGGATGGACCAGAGCAGCAACTACCCCGTGGACGAGGTGGCGGCCCACGTGGCAGCCCTCGGCTGGATGGGCCTGCGACACCTGCCCAAGGACCCCGACCCCCTGCCCCCTCAGCTCAAGAGCGACGTGACCAACACGTAGAGCAGAGAGAGCGCGAAGAGCACGATGGCTGCCCAAGCCACTGGCCCCAGTCGCCCGCTGGCCTGGGCGTTGGCCGCCGACTCATCGATGATGAGCACCAAGCGTCCCGGCGCACCAGGACGGAGCCGCCAGCCCTGGTCCTGGGCCGCGTCGAGGAGGGTCTGGGTGACCGCTTCCTTGAGGGGAGACTTGCCGCCGATGCTGTGGTTGCCACGGCCCGTGACGAAGACCACGGCGCCAGACTGAAGCGCCTCGGACTCTGACAAGGCCGCCTCGACACACTCCACTGCGATGCGCACGGAGAGGTCATGCAAGTCCACCGTCAGGCTGCCCGCTTCTCCCCAGATGTGGGTGTCCGGGCGCCAGGGCCGCTCATCGTTCCACGACAGGGTCCGGGCCCGAGCTGCGATGCCGCCAAGCTGGCCTCGCATGTGGGAGACGTCGGCAATCAGTTCCGGGGTGAGCGCTGCCATGCGCCTAAAACTCAGCCCGCAGACCCACCAGTGGCAAAAACACAGGACCAGAGACGGTCGCGCTCTGGGAGAAGTCGTAGGAATAGACCACGTACATCCCGTTGTTTCGCGGCGGGACCAACCAGCCCTCGCCGTATGCGACCAGAGTCCAGTTCCGCATGGTCCAGCTCTTCTCGATGTGCAGGTCCACCTTCTGGTAGTTCACCAAACGCGCGCCGTTGGTGTCTCCCAAGATGGGCGTGTACATGTCCTTGTCCGCGTCGTAGCGTCCGCCCACAGCCGCCGTATAGGGCAGGCCAGCCGAGAGCCGGTAGCGCACACCCACGTTCCAAGTGGGCCGAAAATCCCAGCTCGCCACGAGGTCCACGCTCCAAGGCTGGTCGTAGTCAAAGGGCGCGCCGTCGCGCTCCGACCGGCCTAGCGTGAGGCTGGTCCAAGCAAAGAAGTGCTCGCGCATCCGGTAGCGGCTGGAGAACTCCAGGCCCATCGCTGAGCCGTCTACGGCACGAGGGACCTCGCCGGGGACTTGAAGGATCACTCCGTCAAAGCGCTTGCCCCAGGCACTCAGGCCCAGCTCCCAGCGTCCAGCCAGAGCGACATCCATTCCAAGCGAGGCCTGATCGCTCTGGGAGACCCCCAAGGTGGGGTCACCCGTCGCCGGCGAGAGCACGTCCAAGGAAGGCAGCTGGCTGTAGCGACCGGCAGCCCCCCAGATGCGCAGGTCCTCTTTGGGCGTCCACCAGACGGAGAGCCGCGGGTCCACACCCACGCGTCCCTTGCCATCGCCCTGCACCCGCAGTCCGGGCTGCATGCGAAGGTCGGCCACCCGAAAGCGCGGCTCGACGTAGCCAGCCCAGAGCACCCGATTCAGGGACTCGTCTACGCTCTCTCCGCGAGAGAGCAGAGGGGCCTCGTCGCGAAGCTCCGGCCAAGCCCGGCTGGCCGTGGCTTGACGCTGTACGTTCTCGGGCTTGAGTTCCACGCCATAGGCCAGGTCCATGACCGAGGACTGGCTCCAGATGCTGTCGTTGCGCAGCCAGGCATAGCGGCTCACGCGCAGCTGGGAGTCCGTGGGCAGGGTGCCCGCCCAGCGGTCCCAGACCACCGCCACAGAGGTGCGGGAGCTGACCGAGCCAAAGCTGTTGTGCAGGCGGATGGCGGCCGAGTGAAAGTCCCGGTCAAAGACCAGGGACGGCGAGGTCTCCACCTCCAGGGCGTCGAACTCTTGGGCGTCGAAGACGTAGCGGGAGTAGTTGTCCCCAGCGCCAACGAAGGTCACCGCCAAGTGGTGGTCCGGGCTGCGCAGATCCGTGTCGTAGCGGGCCAGGTAGTCGTAGAAGCGCGGCCACACCGAGAACTGGTCGTTCTGGCGGGCATCCTGGTAGGAGCGCCGCGCCGAGACCGACAGGCCGCCGCTCTTGCCCACCGGAGTGGTCAGGTAGCCGCCCACCATGACCAGGTTGATGTTCGCACCGGCGTGCAAGCGCGTGGCGTCGGGTTCACGGCTGCGAGCTTCGACCACAGCCCCAGTGGCGTTGCCGTAGGTGGCGCCAAAGGTGGAGGGGAAGAAGGAGAGGTCCTCCAGCAAGCGGCTGTGAAAAACCGAGCTGTAGTTGTTGAAGTGGAAGAGGTAGGGGATCTCCACGCCATCGAGGTAGTAGCGGGTCTCCTCTGGGGCGCTTCCTCGCACGGCCAACACGCCCGAGGCCGGCCCGTACTCCGGAGTGACGGCCACGCCCGGCAGCGACTGCAGCAAGCGCACGGGGTCCTCGAAGGTTCCAGGGGCCTTCTGCACCCGCTCGCGGTCCAAGACCTGCGCGGAAGGGTGTGGCATCTCTCGCCTGGCCTCGACGACAATCTCGCCTACCGCCTCGGCCCGAAGCATGTAGATCTCCAGAGCCGGCGCCGGCGTCTGAACGCTCAGAAAGACCGGCTCATGCTCCCCCGCGAGCACCATCACTTCCACGGTCCCCTCTGGAACCTCCAGCTCAAAGGCACCCTTTGCGTTGCTACGGGTCTCCAGCTCTCCCACGGCGATCAAGGCCCCGGGAAGAGGGTCCCCGGTCCCGCGCTCTTTGACCGTGCCCGTCAGAGTGGCCGCAAGAGAGAGCCCACACAGCAGCAACCAGCTCACTGGATCTCCAATACGACGGTGGCACCGTCCACAGCATCCAGACCGCAGCGGCCCTCGGCCACCCAGTCCAGGCGAAAGGCTTGGTCGGGAGGCGCGCAGTCCAGGGAGTCTTGGGTGCTCAGGTCTTCCACTCCGGAGAGCGCCTCGAGCTCCAGCTCACCGGAGACCGCCCGCAGCGTGGCTTGCATCAGCCCCGCATCCGAGGTCACATCGCCCGGAATCAGTCGACCAAAGTGCTCAATGAGCGGCTCTTCCACCCCAACGGCCACGTCCACCCAGGCCCAGCGGTTGCCCAGCTCAGGGTCCAAGTCCAGGACCAACTGGTGGTAGATGCCCGGCTCGCCGAGCTCTCGCTCCGCCACGACCCAGGCGCCTTCTTCGTTCTCGAAGACCACCTCATCGGCCAGCACGTCAGCCTGGGTCTCGCTCAGCTCCAGCACCGTGCCCAGCCCCGAGGCCGACATCCAGCGCAGGCTTCCGCGGGCGTTGTCCAAGCTCACCCGCACCGCCTGTCCGTCCGCGGCGTGTTGCGTCTCCAGAGCCGGCAGATCCCGACGTGTGGTCAGGCTCAGGTCTTCTCCCACATCGACGGCGGCCCGCTGCACTTGCAGATCCTGGGTGCTGCGAAGCAGCGTGAGCGTCGCCTGGGCCTGCTCTCCGGTGGCCGACGTGGCCACCAGCTCCAAGAGCGCCCCATCTGCGGCCGCTTCCGGCAAGACAGGAGCGCTGCCATTGAGCGGCTCTCCGTCCAAAGACCACGCCAAGGTGGGGGCTTGCGCGTGCGCCATGCCCTCTCCCGACCAGACCGCTGCGTGGGCCTGGCCCTCGTGCACGCCCATCGCCGCGATGCGAAAAGGACCCAAGTCCTTGCGCGCGACATCAAAGGGTGGCGCACAGGCGCTGAGGGCCGCAAGAGCGGGCAAGACGAGGGCGAAAATCAGTGGGGAGCGGCTCACGGCGCCCTGTCTAACCCGTGGCCCTAAGAACGGAGAAGCGCTTGCATGAAGGCGACGGACTTGCTGCACTCGGTCAGCTCTCCGACCTGCTGTCGCAAGAAGAGGTCCAGGTGGGGCTTCTTCTCAAAGGCTTGGTCCACCGCCGGATCACTGCCCTTCACGTAGGCCCCCAGGCGACGCAGCTCTTCATTGTCGGTGTAGTCCGAGAGCAGGCGCCGCATCCCTTGGGCGCAGGCCAAGTGCTCGGCGTCCACCACCGCAGGCTGCACACGGGAGACCGAACCCAAGACATCGACCGCTGGATAGTGTCCCTTGCTGGCCAGCTTCCTGGACAGGACGATGTGACCGTCTACGATGCCGCGCACTGCATCCCCGATGGGATCATGCACATCGTCCCCTTCAACGAGCACCGTGCAGATCGCCGTGATGCTGCCGCCGATCTCCTGGTCCCCGGGGCCGGCGCGCTCCAGGAGCCGCGGCAGCATGGCAAAGACCGAGGGGGTGTAGCCGCCACGTGTGGGCGGCTCCCCTGCAGCCAGGCCGATCTGACGCTGGGCCATGGCGAAGCGCGTGACGGAGTCCATCATCAAGAGCACGTCCTGGCCTTGGTCGCGGAAGAACTCGGCGATGGTGAGGGCGCAGAGCGCCCCTTTGACTTGTAGAACCGGGCTCTTGTCGGAAGTCACCACGACAACAACCGAACGCGCCAGCCCCTCTGGACCCAGCTCGCGCTCAATGAACTCGCGCACCTCTCGACCGCGCTCTCCAAGCAGGCAGATCACGTTGACCTGCGCCTGGCTGGAGCGCGCGAGCATGCCCATCAGGGTGGACTTGCCCACGCCGGAACCGGCCATGATTCCAACCCGCTGACCACGGCCCAAAGTGAGCAGGCCGTCGATCACGCGCACACCGGTCTCCAAGGGGGAGTCCACGATGCTGCGCTTCATCGCATCGGGCGGATCCCGGTCCACCGGCAACCACTCGTCCACCTGGATTGGCGGGCCCCCATCCGCAGCCCGTCCCAGCCCATCGACCACGCGGCCGATCATGCTGTTGCCCACACCACAGCGCAGCGGTCCTTCCATCGAGCGAACGGGGCTGCCATAGGCCACCCCCTCGGGCGCCTCCAGCGGAACCAGAAGTGCCCGGCCGTCACGGAAGCCAACGACCTCGGCGAGCGTGCCGCCCAGGGTGCATGCGGTGCCAACAGGGACGCCGGGAAGCTCGGCTTCAATCAGCGTTCCCACGACGCGCACGACACGGCCAATGACCCGCGAGAGGGAGAGCGTGCTCAGGCGTGCCTGCAGAGCATCCAGGGCCTCTTGGGTCTGGCTCATGGGGCCGCCAATCCGGCGTCCAACTCGGAGAGAAGGACCTCGATGGAGGCGTCCACCTCACAGCCCTCCCGCTCTACGCGACAGCCGCCGGACATCTCTGCCTCCGCCACGACCTCCACCTCCTGTTTGGCCAAGAGGGCTTGAATGGACTCGGCCCGCGCCGCAGGAACATGAACCCGCACCCGTCCGCCACTCGGGAAGCGAGAGAGGGTGCGAAGGACCAACTCCTCCAGGGCATGAGGCGCGTGAATCAAGCTGTCACCGAGCACGCGTCGGCTCAAGGCCAATGCAATGGCGACGGCCTGCTCAGCGCTCTCTTTGGCCTGCGCTTCGCCGACCAGCTCCAGCCCCGAGGCCAGCTTCTCCAGGTCCTTGATCTGAGCGCGCAGGGCCTCCAGCTCCGGGGCCAGCTCTGCCCGGGCCTCTGCCAGTCCTGCGGCGTGGCCTTCCAGCCGGGCGGCCTCCAGTCGCTCCAAGAGGGCCTCTGAGTCCGGCTCGACCTCGGGCTCCGCTTCGAGCTCTGGGACCAGCTCTGGGACCAAGCCCAGCGGAGCGGTCTCCGGATCCTCCATGTTCTCGGGAAAGGAGAGGACCTCGCCAGCGGGTGGCGGTGGAGCCTGAAGCGCCGAGATTTCCCAGAGAGGCTGAAAGGACATCGGCTAACCGTCCCCGAGAATCGGCAAGTAGATCGTGCCTTCTTCCGCCAAGCGCATCGCGACTTCCACGATGTTTTCCTGGGAAGTCTGCAGAGCCTTCTTCGGAGTAGGCCCCATGATCTCCAGCTCCTCTTCCAGGTCCGCGGCCGCACGAGAGGAGAGGTTGCGCAGGAAGAGATCCCGCATCTCCGGGCTCGCTCCAGCCAGCGCCAGCAACAGGTCCTGCTTCTCGATCTCCTTGAGGATGGCCTGCACCCCGCGGCGGTCCAGATCGGCCAGGTCGTCGAAGACCACCATGCGCCGGCGCAAGATGTCGGCGAGCTCGTCGTCGTCGTCTGAGAGGCGGTCCAGGACGCCTTCGTTGATCTCGGTGCCCAGACGGCCCAAGACCTGAGCGGTACGGTCGATGCCCTCTACGCTCCAACGGTCGGCGCCGTCGTCTTCCAGGGCCAAGCGCAGCGAGCGCTCGACATCGTCCGCCAGCTCACCGGGAACACCCCGCAGCTTGGCCATACGAATGGTCGCATCGTAGCGCTCCTCATCATCCATCGCCTTGAGCACAGCAGCGGCGTTGTCCGTGCCCATCAAGAGCAGGCCTACCGCCCGAGTCTGGGGATGCTCGTCGCTCAGGATCGCAGCGACGGCTTGAGGAGAACGGGTCGCGATGTAGTCCTCAAAGTCCTTGGACAGGCTGCGCCGCAGGGACGCCTCTACCCGGCCCCGTCGGTCCTCCTTCACCAGGGTAGGCAGGACCCCCAAGGCGAAAGCACGGCCCGTGCGAGGGAAGAGCGTGGTGCGGTGCAGGTCCCGAACGAACTCAGCAACCACCCGCTCAACGACCTCGCTCGGCACATCGTCCATCTCGGCCATGGCCAAGCCGATGTCTCGAATCTCATCCGCCTTGAGGTTCTCCAGGATGGACCCGGCAACATCGCGGTTGAGGAACATCAACAGCACAGCCGAGCGCTGAACCCCGTTGAGCTCTGCTGGCAGAGCCTTTGCTGCGGGCTGACCCATTCTCTCTCCTCAGGCCCCGCGGGACCACAATCGAATGACCTGAGCGGCCGCTTCGGCCTCTCGCTGGGCCAGGGTGTTCAAGTCTTCACGGTCCACGCTCTCGTAGTTGTCGACCATCAGGCGCAAGCGCGCTGCCAGGTCGTCCTCGGCCTCGGCCTCAGCTTCAGCAGCCGCGACCTCCTCGGGTGTGGGCTCTGCCTTGGGGGGCGTCATGACCAGCTTCATCACGGGGCGAACCACCATGCCAAAGACAAGGGCCAAAGCCAGAACTGCGATGGCATAGGGCAAGTAGGGCAGCGCGCTGACCCCCACCAGTGCGCCGGTCGTCAGGTCCTGGTCCACTTCACCGAAGGGAAGGACGATAACCTCCACGCTGTCCTGCTCACCGGCTGCTCCGGCAGAGTTCATCGCCAGCGTATGGAGCTGCTTGCGAACGCTCTCGAGGTCAGGCTCTCCATCTTCACCGGCCAGTGCGATGGCGATCTCTTCCACCTTGGCGCTGTCCACCGTCACGGCGACCGAGATGCGCTGCAGCTCCCCGCGCTCGGTGGTGCTGGTGACCACATCGTGGCCTGGGGTCGTGGTCGTCGAAATCTTCGACTTCTCGTCGACTCCGCCACCCGCGGTGCCCTCTGGGGTGCCCGTGTTGGCCTCGGCCCCGGCCGCCCCGCCGCCGCCGCCCGCACCGTCGTAGGACTTGGACTCCTCGATGCGCTCCTCCAGCGCCACACCCTCCAGGAGCTGCTTGCGCTCGCCGATGGAGCTGGTGTGGGAGAGCTCAGCGCGCACGGAGACGGAGAAAGAGGCGGGGTCGGGAAGAACGCTGCGCAGGTTGCGCGCGATCTTCTGCTCCAGATCCTGCTCCAAGACCCGGCGCTTGCGGGTCATCTCATCGCCTTTGGCCTCGCTTCCGCTCGCGCCCCCACCATCCCAGAGCAGCTCACCGTTCTGGTTGATGACGCTCACCCCCTCTGGGGTCAGCTCCGGCACAGCAGCTGCGACCAGGTTGACCACACCGTTGAGCTGCTTCTCGGAGAGCGTGCTGCTGGCGGTCATGGACATCACGACGCTGGCACTCGCGGCCCGCTTTTCCGAGACCAGGAAGCTGTTGTCTTCGGGCAGCACCAAGCGCACCTTGGCGCGCTTGACGGGCCGAAGCTGTGTGAGCGTCTCTGCCAAGTCCCGCTCCAGCTGCGCCTTCTCGGCGATGTCCAGCGGGCGAGCCGTTGAGCCCACAGGGAGCTGGTCGATGATGCTCAGGCCGGCCTGCTGCCCCTCCGCGGCCAGGGCGATGTTCGCTGCGCCGACGTCCGTCTTCAAGACCACCAGGCTTGAGCCGTCGTCCTCAATCTCGTACCAGACCCCGGCGGTGGTGAGCGCACCGGCGCCTCGCTCAACATCACCGGAGCTTCCGCGCAGGATGGTGTAGGTCGAGGCCTGGGACGCCCAGATGCCGGTCCCGATGACCAGGAACACTGAGACGACGACTGTGGCGACCAGAGCGATGCGCCGGTTGGCCTCCAAGGACTCCCAGAAGGTCTTGAGTTGTTCCAGCAGGGGCTGCACGTCGAAAGGCATCGAATACTCTCAGGTGAGGCTCCATCGGTCACCACGGGCGGCGCTTTAGGGTTGAGGGTGAGTTTTTTGGGTTTTGGGAGTCAGCAAGGCCCGCGACGCCACCGGATGACGGCGATTGCAGTGGCAATGGGCTTGGCCAGAGCAGTGGATTTCACCGGGGTCCACAGGCCCGCTGAGAGCAGCCCAGAGACGGACCACGCCGATCCCATTGGCTCGCCCAAACTCGATTTAGGCACCCTAGCTGCGCCCCCAGGGCTGCTCGGGGGCCACTGAAACGAAGCGCGCAGCGAGGCTTCCGAGGCCCGGGCTTCAGGGAACCAGCAGACCACCCAGCGACCTGCCAGTGGCAGGAAAGCTGGACTCGCATCTCTCGCTCTGGGACCGCCAAGCGCCACGCCCGGACAAGCTCAAGCGCCCCCCGGAATGCCAAGCCAGAGACCCTCAGCTCGCCAAGTGCGCGCCGATGCCTCTGGCCCCTCCCCCATCAAACACAGTTCTATTCTCAGATCGCCATATTCATGATGGTCTCATACGCGGAAACAACCTTGTTTCTCGCCGTACTCGCCGCCTGAAGCGTAATGTCCGCTTGGGTCAACGCCAGCATCGTCTCATGAATTCCAGCGTCTCCGGCAGCCAGGTCTTGCAGGGCTACGTCTCCATTGTGCTGGGCCTGGTCGACCCCTTGCATCATGGAGCTGAGCTGGTCCTCGAAGGCGGTCTTTGGAGAGGACATCTGCGTCTTGGGCCCAGCGATAGACGCCGACTGACCGACACCAGAGAGGGGCGGCAAGCCGCCGCCTATTGCGGAGATAGACATCAGTTACGTCCCAGGGAGATCGCCCGGTTCACCAGGTCCCGCGTGGCGTCGATGACGGTCGAGTTGGCCTCGTAGGAGCGAGAGGCGCTCATCATGTCCACCATCTCGGTCATGGGGTTGATGTTGGGCTTGCGCACCATTCCAAACTCATCCGCGAAGGCATTGGTCGGCTCATACACCTCAACAAAGTCCTCGCGCTCATCCACCCCGTCGATGGAGACGTGCTGGATGGCCTGGCTCAGGGCGTCTCCAAAGGGGTCCGCCGCTTGTGAGCTCAGGTTCACCACTTTGCGCTGGTAGGGGTTGCCCTGGGCGTCGATGGACTCGGCGTTGGCGATGTTGCTGGAGACCGTCTGCAGGCGCACGCGCTGTGCCGAGAGACCAGAAGATGCGACACTCAGTGTATCAATCAGGCTCATATCTGACTCCTATCGGTTGCCATCAGAGGCGGCGAAACGCAGCATCGCGAGACGACGGCTCATTCCGTCCGTCACCGCATTCAACTGCAGACTGTTGCTCAACAGAGCGGCGTTCTCCCGCTCCAGGTAGATGCTGGAGTGGTCCCCCGCCCAGCTCAAGGGGTCTTGCTCAATGAGCTCCCCTTCCACAGAGGTGTCCCCAGTGACCACCCCAAGGCCGCCCTTGGCGCCTGCGCTGCCGACCGCCGAGCGCAGGGCGTCGTCAAAGTCGACGCTCACGCCGCGGAAGTTTGGGGTGTCGATGTTGGCCAGGTTGGAGGCCACGACCTCGTGCTTCTGCACGCGCAGGTCAATGACCTTGCCCAAGCCTTGATGAAGGCTATCGAAGAGCATTCCTGACATGTCTTTCTCCGGGTCTATGTCCCCGCCATCGGACCCACTACAGACATGTTTAGATCTTTCTCCAGAAAGTTCAAAAAACTCAGTCGATCGGCCCTTTCCGGCGCTTCTGCAGCTCCGCACGGAAGGCATCGTCCTGGCTGAGTCCCTGAGCGACCTCGGCCCAGAGGTCATCCCCACTGACCAAGGCCTCCCCAAGCATGCCTGGGTCCTCGCCAGAGCGGCGCTTGGCCTCGGCTGCGAGGAAGGTGGCGTAGCGCTGGGTGTGCTCATCCGGGCTTCGGCCCGCGGCCTCTTGCGCCGCCTCGGCGGCCGCGGAAGGCTGACCATCCTGAAGCAAGCAACGGGCCATCACCAAGTGCAGCTCGCCGGAACGAATGCGTGGCAGGTCAGGCTCCGGCGAGAGGGCCGCGAGGGCATTCAGCCGAGGAAGCGCCGCTTCACAGTCGCCCCCTTTTGCATCCAACATCGCCAAGGCCAAACGGGCCGCGGTCTGGCTCTCTTTCAGGTCTTCAGCACGTCCCCATGCCTCCCGTGCCTGCGGCTCCTGCTCCAGAGACAAGAGCACATGCCCCAAGGCCAGCTGCCGACGTCCACGCAACTCCTTGGGCACGCCTTGCCCCGCGACAAAGTCCAGAGTGCGAAGGGCATCCTCGTGGCGCCCGGCCGCCTGGTAGAGCTCCGCGAGCCGGAGCAAGTCCCGCGCCGAGGTGGTGCCCAAGCGCGTCTGTATGGCGAAGATCTGGCGCTGCGTGCGCATCGCTTGCTCATCCAGACCTACATCGGTGTATGCGTCGACGACGGCCTCCAGTGCCGTGGTGTCTTGAACCACGTCCTCCAGAGAGCCTCGCCAGTAGCGTCGGTGCAGTGAGATCAGGTCCAAGCTGCGATCCTGACGACTCAACGAGTCCAGACGCCGCACCAACACCTCCCACAGAAGCTCCGGAATGGCGTTGGCGTTGGCCACCCTGCGGTGGTGGTCGAGCAAGCGGACAAGGGCGTCCGCGGCTGCCTCATCATCTCCCAACGCGATGCCAACCTGAGCCTGAAGAAACAACGCCTCCGCCGCAGCCTCGCCACCACGCAGCACAAAACTGTCCAAGTCGGGCAAGTGCATCGCCCAGTCTCCGGGCCCACCCTGAACCATCACAAGCGTGCGCTGACGCAGCCAAATGACTTCGCCCAGAGGCCCCTTGTGGCCGACATCCCGCCACTGATCTCGGGCCTCATCCAAGCGACCCTGATGCAAGTACGCATCCCCCAAGCTGGCACGAATGTGGCGCTCCAGCCCCTCATCATCCACGCCAAGTGCACCCAGAGCGGTCTCCAAGAGTGGCATGGCCTCTTCGTGGTAGCCGTCGGCCTGAAGAAGCTGAGCGGCCAAGAGCAGGTGCAGTGGATGGCCGCTGACGTTCGCCAGTGTACGCCCCAGTGGCGCTGGAGCCGGCTCTGCAGACTGCAGCGAGACCAAGCCCAAACACGCTGAGACCTGATCTTCTTTGGACCGGGAGACACCCCAGGCAGCCAAACAGGCCTCGCGGGCGGCGTCCACATTGCCCGTGGTCAGCTCGGCACGTGCAAGCGCCAGCGGCAGCAGGTCCCGAGGCCAAGGTGCCTCCGTCTCCATCACACGCCGGTAGTAGTGAGCCGCCTCCCGCGAGAGCCCCATCTTCTCGTGTCCCTGAGCCAGCCTGTATGCGCTCACTGCGCGAACGTAGGGGTCATCGTGGTACAGCGCTTCGCGGTAGCGGTCCAGGGTCTTGGCGGTCGGCGCGGGGTCTAGGCGGAGAAGGTCCCGCACCTCGGCGGGCAGGTTGGGAGTCCAGACAGGAAAGGCTGGATCGATCTCCCCTCCCGTCAAAGCCAGCGTGCTCGCCAGCCCGGAGAGGGGCTGCAGAGAGGCGCTGCTCACAGACTGTGTGATGCGCTCCGGCGGCGAGGCCAACAGCTCCTCCAGACTCAGGGCCTCTGGGACGTTCACGAGCACGGGGTTGCCTGCCCGGAACTCTAGGATCAGCTCCCCATCAGGGCCGCTCCGCCAGGCACCGACCAAGCCGGCCTCCTCCAACTCAACCCCCACCATCCAGCTCCCGCCGCCGACACCATAGATGTCTACGGAGCGCAGACCGGGCACAAAGAGGTTGCGCGGCACCTGCTCGGAGAGCGGCATCTCGCTGGCGTGGATGACCCACTGCTGACGCATGGCATCGACCTGGGGCAGGGTTTGAACCCGCGCCTCGGGGCCTGCCTGAAGCGCCAGGCCACCTGTCAGGACGTTCTGCGCCCAGCTTAGGCTGGCCAGAAGCAGTATCAAAACATCACCTGAAGGCCGACACTGACGCGGTTGGCGCCGAGATCAAAACCAGGCGTTGAGCCCCGCTGCAGGCGGCGGCCGGCATAGATCTCAAGGGCCACCCCTTGAACCAGAGGCTGGGGCGCCGGCGGAAGGAGAACCTGCGGCTGGTAGCGGGTCTTGAGGCGGATGCCGAGGCGCAGCTCAGCACCAACCTTCACACCGCTGGTCTTGCTGCGTGGCACTCCGTCCTCCCCTTCAAAGCTGGGGTGGTCCTCTTGAAAGGTCGCAAAGCTCGGTCCCGCACCCACGAAGATCTCTCCCGCGGAGAGCGGCTGGCGAAGCTCACCAAGCACAGAGACGGGAATCATCTGAAAGACCGTGGCGTCCGCTCCTGGCTTGTTGAGCTCGCTCACCCAGCTGGTGCCACTCTGACGGGAGTAGCCCACCTCGAGATCCAAGAGCAGGTGCGGATGCAGCGGCACCAGAATGCCAACGCCGCCCATGAAGAGCTGCGTCTTGTAGCAGAGCTCCAAGTAGGGGTCGTCCCAAGACTCCCCAAGACCCCGAAAGACGAGGCTGACCCCCTCCTCCTCCACCTGGGCCTGGGCCGCCTGGGAGCGGCTCACGGGCACCTCGGGGTCGACGGGCAGCTCTTGGGCCTGCGCCACACTGAGCACACTAAGCAGGCTGAGAACGCTCACGGCGACGCTCCTTTCTCTCGAGGTCCAGGACCAGTGCGGCAAGGGTGTCGCCGTCCTCTTCTCTCAGATCGTGCAGCCGCAGAAAGCTCCCGCTCCCTTGGGCCTCAACCGTCACAGGCAGCGCCAGTAGACGCCAGTTCCCAGCGAGCACAATGCCAAGCTGAAGCATCCCTTCCCCCGGCTCATACGCGCCCTCCAAGAGGACGCCGCTTGGCGTCAGGTGAACCCAGGTGGGCTGGAGCACCATTCCCCGGCTGGCGTTGAGCTGGCGGCGCCAGACCCACTCCATCTCGCGCTCCAACACCTCGACGGCGTCCAAGACCCGCTCAAGGGCTTCACGCACGCGGCGATCACGGGTGGGAGAGAGCCGCTCCACAGAGTTGCGGGCCTCGCCGGCGAGCTTGCGCGCCATCACCGGCGCCATCACAGCTTCGGTTGTCCCACCAACTGGGAGAAGGGCCAGATCCAGGCGTGCACGCACGCGGTAGTGGGCTGCTTTCATGTCCGGCCATCGGACACTGCGGCGGACTCTTTAGGCCTTGGGGCAAAATACTGAGTTGATCACGCCTGTTGATTGTACTGGCACCTGCCCCTGAACCTTCTGGCGGCGTTGCTCGCCGCTCGACGGGACGCCGCACGCCTTGCCAGAAGCCCCAGGTTCTTCGCGCCAGTACGATTTACAGCTCGGACTAGGTCCGTAAGCGCCAGCGAGTCTCTAAGCCTTCTTCGAGATCCGTTGTCCCTGAGAGCTAGACCGGAGGCAGCCGTAGCCTCGCACCGCTCGTCTGTCCCCACCCAGCTTGGAGAGCTCGCGCTGCGCTCCACGGTGCTCTTGTTGGGCGAGCTCTTCCAGGGCCCCCATCGCGTTGAAGAGGGCCTGCAGCTCAGATCGCGTGAACTGGGCAGCCTGGGCGCGAACCTGTGCATCCAAACGAACAAAGCGTTCAGGATCCAGCGGGCCTTGGCCCCCAAGGGCAGTGCGCAGAGACTGCACCTCCTCCAGCAGCGCATTCAAGCTCACAAGGTGTTCTGCTCCACCGCCTCTTGCCAGGCCTCTTGCAGGGTTTTGGTGACCCGCTTGACGGCCTGCAGTTTGGCCATGTCACGGGTGCGTCCTGCGGCCATGAGCTCACGAACGCACCACGTATAGAGGTTGCGCAGCTGGGCGCAGAGCTCTGGGGAGGAGGCGTCGTCCAAGGCTGCGATCAGCTCGAAGTAGATGCTTCGCACGTGGTGCAGGTCTCCCTGAAAGCCGCTGTGGTCCGAGGGATCCCTCTCACACGCGCTCTCCAGCTTGAGCACTGCGGTCTCCATCAGCATCACCAGGACAGCCGATGGGCTCGCCGTCTCTACCCTGGCACTTTGATACGCATTCAAGCCTCGCATTCAGGCCTCCAAGAAAATGAATCAGCTTGAGGTGCCACCAATCAAGGCGCTCAAGTAGCTCTGAGTGGATTGGAGTTGGCCCAGAGCCACCTCCATGTTGGTGAACTTCTCGCGCAGGCGTTCCTCGTATGACTCCAGGCGGGTCTCGAAGCTGGCGATGCTGTCCTCCAGATCCTCGATGGTGCCTTCCAAGGAGTCTTCCTTGTTCTTTAGGAAGCCGTCGGTGCCCAAGTAGGTGTCGTCCATCAGCGTAGACAGAGTCACGCCAGGCCCATCTTCAGCAGAAAAGACCTCAGAGACGAAGTCGTAGTCCGAGTCGAGCATGTCTTGCAGGGCCTCTCGGTCCAGCTCCAAGTTGCCCGTCTGCGTTGTGCTGATTCCCAAGAGAGAGAAGCTCAGGTCTTCCCCGCTCGAGGACTCCCCGGCCGGGGTCACGATCTTGAGGCCCAGGGTGTCCAGGATACCGCGCGTCGTGCCCTCGTTGTAGAGCGCACCTTTGCTGCCTGTCTCCGGGTCATAGTCGCTGCTGGCGCCATGGAAGACGCGTACATCGTTCCAGGCGTCCACGAAGGCTTCGATCTTGTCCATGATGGCCGCGTCATCACGGTTGATTGTCACGGTGACCGGGTCCGTGGTTTGCTGGGTCAGGTCCAGGTCCATCCCGGGAATCACATCCTCCAGGGTGTTGTCCGCCGAGGAGATCCCAATCCCGTTGACGCTCACTTCCGCGTTCTGTGCGCTCACCTGTTCCGTAAAGGTCGGTGTGGTACCGCCAGTCAGGGCGCTTGTATCGAAGGAGATGCTGTTGTCGGCGCCGGTGTCCCCACCAAGAACGACGAGCTTGTACGGAGTGCTCGCATCACCTGTATCAAGCACGAATGCGGAGATGCCGTCCACCTCGTCCAAGGCGGTCGCCATTGAGCTCAGGGTGACCTCGGCGTCGAAGTCCAAGTCGGTGGTGACTCCCGCGACGGTCACGCTCAACGTTCCGGTAGAGAGCACCCCCGTGTCACTCTTCTCTGCGAAGCCCTGGCTGACCTCCATCTCGGCCTTGGCCAGCTCGGTGACCTCGATCTCGTAGGTACCGGCGGTCGCCTCGTTCCCAACCGAGGCCAAGAAGGCTGTGTCATCCGACTGGGAGAGCGCGTACTCGCCGAAGACCTCGGGGTCAGCCAAGTCCTCAAGGCTGGTCTGTAGCGCGGCGAGCTTGGTCTTAAACTCCCCTACTGCTTCCAGCGTATCCCGAGCATCGTCCTGATCTTCTGTGAGCTGGGCACCTGGCGCACCGGCCACCGCCACCAAGGACCCAATCAGGGCGCTTGTATCGAGCCCCGAGTTGATCCCATCTAGGGAGAGTGGCATATGTCCTCCAAAGGAACGCTGGGCCCGACTTGGGCTTGGTTGCCTCAACGGATCCGAAGGCGAACAGTTGAAGCCAAAACGCCCGGGACCCAATCAATGAGCCCCGGGCGGGTTGAAAAGAACCGTCTCTCAGATGAGCTGCGCGGCGGCGGAGCCCATTCCCTTGGCTTGGGCAAGAATGGAGGTGCTCGCCTGCTGCATGATTTGGTTCTTGGTCATCTCTGCGGTCTCGAAGGCAAAGTCTGCGTCTCGAATGCTGGACTCTGCGGACTGGAGGTTGGTGGAGTAGGTCTCCAAGTTGTTGAGCGCCGAGTTCAGACGGTTCTCGACAGCACCATACTTAGAGCGGGAGGCCGAGACGCTGTCGATGGCGGTATCGATGGTGTCGATGGCCGTCTGTGCACCACCGGAAGTAGACAGGTCCACAGATCCGGTGTCCACGCCCAAGGTAGAGGCGGTCAAGTCGCCCAGAGTGACGGTGATGCGGGAGTCGGCCGAACCGTCGGTTCCTACCTGCACATCAATCTGGGTGTCCACGCCATCCGTGAGCGCAACCCCGTTGAACTCGGTGACATTGGCGATGCGGTCCACTTCCGAGGTCAGCTCGGTGAACTCGTCCTGGATGTATGCGCGCTCGTCGTCGTCCAGGGTCTCCGAGCTGGACTGGACGGCCAACTCACGCATGCGCTTGAGGATGTTGCCGACCTCTTGGGTGGCGCCCTCAGCGGTGGAGATGAGCGAGATGCCATCGTTGGTGTTGCGCATGGCGACGTTCGCCGAACGGCTGGTGGCCTCAAGGTTCTCAGCAACGGCCAGGCCGGCTGCGTCGTCCGCAGCCTTGCTAATGCGCAAGCCACTGGAGAGCTTACGGAAGCTGTTGCCGAGGGCGCGGCTGTTCTTGTTCAATGCGCTGCCGGCCTGGAGAGCCGAGACGTTGGTGTTGACGGTCAAAGCCATGAGTTTGTTCTCCTCTACTGTGTTCTCAGCCCACGTCCGCGAAGTCGTGTCGGGCCTTACACCAATGATCGGAAGAGGCTGCGAAACCCATTACCCCCCAGGCCAGAAAAAGATCACATTCCCTAAAGGCACCGAATTTCAGCAACTTGAGACGGAGAGAGATCGCACCCAAACGCAAAAGCGGGAGCCTCCATCTCTGGAGACTCCCGCTTGGGCCGCTAAGGCGACGGTGCTAACCGATGAGGTTCAAAGCACCCTGACTCACTGTCTTGGCCTGGGCCAGAACGGAAGTACTCGCCTGCTGCATGATTTGGTTCTTCGACATCTCCGCCGTCTCGTAGGCAAAGTCAGCATCTCGAATCTGTGACTCTGCGGACTGCAGGTTCTCCGTGTAATTCTCCAGGTTGTTCAGCGCCGAGTTCAGGCGGTTCTCGACCGCACCGAACTTGGAACGGTAGCTGGAGACGCTGTCGATGGCGGTATCGATGGTGTCGATGGCCGTCTGAGCGGCACCGGAAGAGGACAGGTCCACGGAGCCGGTGTCGACACCCAAGGTGGATGCGGTCAGGTCACCCAGGGTGATGGTGATGCGGTCATCGGCCGAGTTGTCCACGCCCACCTGAACCTGCAGCTGGGTGTCGCTGCCATCGGAGAGCTGCAGACCGTTGAACTCGGTAACGGCCGAGATGCGGTCAACTTCCGAGGTGAGCTCGGTGAACTCGTCTTGGATGTATGCGCGCTCGTCATCGTCCAAGGTCTCGGAACTGGACTGGACGGCCAGCTCTCGCATACGCTTGAGGATGCTGCCCACCTCGTTTGCCGCACCCTCTGCGGTGGAGATGATGCTGATGCCGTCGTTGGTGTTCCGCATGGCGACCTTGGCCGAGCGACTCGCGGCCTCCAGGTTCTCTGCCACTGCCAGTCCGGCTGCGTCGTCTGCTGCCTTGCTTACCCGCAGACCAGAACTGATCTTGCGGAAGCTGCTCGAGAGCGAACGGGTGTTCCGGTTGAGGTTGTTGATTGCATTGTTGGATGCAGTATTCGTGT
Source organism: uncultured Pseudomonadota bacterium (assembly GCA_913060515.1). Lineage (GTDB taxonomy): Bacteria > Myxococcota_A > UBA796 > UBA796 > CAJQPC01 > CAJQPC01. The sequence continues at coordinate 26,349 of CAJXRZ010000031.1, forward strand.
TGACTACAAGTGCCATTGTGGGGTCTCCTAAGCGTCGTCTGTCGTCGTCGGTTTAGAAGCCGCCCGGTTTTTCTCAGAAACCTTGCGTCCTCATGTGATACCTCTCGGCACAGGAAGGGCAGGTTGTTTAGCGAAAAGTGCGATCCCCCCATAAAGTTTTTGGGCAAGCCTTCCGCCAGTACACCATAAACACAAAAAAGCCAGCCCGAAGGCTGGCTTTTTGATGAGACAGAAGACGCTACAGGAGGTCGAAGAGCCGACCACTGGAGGAGGCTGCCCCCACAGTCATCGCAGCATTGTAGCTCTGCTGGAGCTCGCTGAGACGTGTGTAGGTCGCCGCCTCGTCGATCTGTACCAGGTTGTTGAACTCACCCGTTAAGATGGCGGAGACATTTCCAGCGGTCTCTTCTGCATCCAAGGTCATGCGCTCTTCGTTTCCGACCCGCTGTCTCCAGCTGGTCAGCTGCGTAAAGGCTGCATCAAGGTCTGAGAGCAGCGCCGAGACGGTGGCGGGGTCGTCTGCCAGCAAGGCGGCCTCTACATCCTGCAGAGTCGCAAAGGAGTCGACGGCGCCTTGGAAGACCTCGGATCCGTCCATACCGGTCTGAGTCCACTGGCTCGCTGCGATCTGGGTCTCTGGCGTCTCGGCCCCCCCTTGGTAGGCGAGGCTGGCGTCAAAGGCGGGCGCATCGTAAGCATCGCCAGAGAAAATGTATCTCTCCCCGATTCGCGTATTGGCCACTGCGCTCAGACTCTCGACCAGAGCGGCGACCTCTACAGCCATGGCCGCACGTGAGGTCCCATCGTAGCTCTCCGAGGCACCGGCGACGGAGATCTCCTTGGCACGCTTGAAAATCTCACCCGCCTGAGCGAGCGCGTCATCGGCCCGGGAGTGAAAGCTCAACGCACGGGTGATGTTGTCCTCGTACTCGCCTTGGTCCGCAATCAGGCCCTGGAGCTTGAGGGCGCTGGCTACTTCGGCAGGACCGTCGCTGGGCCGAGAGAGCTTCAAGCCGGTAATTGCCTGAGTCTCCACTCTGCGGATCTCGCTGTTTAGGCGGCCAGCTGTTGTGGTCAGCAAGCGGCTCATAGAGCCCTGTGTGGTTCGGTAGACGTTCATCGCACTGCCTGCATCAGGGTGTCAAAGAGCTCGGAGCTGGTGCGCAAGACTTTGGCTGCGGCTTGGTAGCTGGCCTGGAATTCGATGAGGTTGGCCGCCTCCTCATCTAGGTCTACACCGGAGATGGCGTCGCGCAGTCCCTGCAGATCGGTGAGCACGACACTCTGCTGCGATGCCACCCGCTTGGCCGTCGCAGCGTCCTCTCCCACTTCGGAGAGCAGGTTGAGCAGAGTCTCCTCCCCACTCATCGAAGCGGAGAAGGCATCGTCCGTCTCCATCTCAATCATGACCCGCAGGTTTCCGCCATCTCCAGCAGAGGCGCTGGCGTCCGATGCAAAGGCAAAGAGGCTGGGGTCATCGAGCAGTGAGGAGTTGAAGGTGAAGCTCTCGGACAGGTGGGCTCCGCCGCCGGCGACCTGAAACCACTCCTGCCCGGCCGCCCCCGTGCTGTCAAAGCCCAAGGCGTGCTGGTCATTGAACTGATTGGAGAGCTCCTCGACGAAGAGATCCATGTCGTCCAGGTAGCCCTCGATCCGAGAGAGCGCGGTGCCGATACCGCCCAAAGACCCGCCCACCTCATTGCTGACCTGGGTTCGCCCGCTGTCGACCCCAAGGTAGATCTTGCTCTCTCCTACCCCGTGCTCAACGCTCAGCTCGCGTCCTTCAATGCCATTGACGAGGGTGTGCCCCCCAAGCAGCACCGTCGCAGAGCCGTCGTCTTCGATGTGAAAGTCGACTCCGAGCTGTTGGGCCAGCATGCCGATCTCCATGTCACGCTGATCCAGCAAGTCCGCCGCATTTCCCTGGGAGGCGATGACCGCTCGGTTCAGATCGGCGATGTTCTGGATGCGTTGATTGGCCTCGGAGAGCTCCCCGCTCATGCGGTCTTGCACCTGAGATTGCAGGTCCACCAAGCTCACAGCAGTGCGAGAGACGCTGGTAGCAAAGGCGACGCTGTTGTTGGCGACCGCCCGACGCAGAGTCTCGTCGGCCGGATCCTGGGTCGCCTGCGTCAGGGAGTCGTAGACCCCTTGCAGCATGGTGGGCAGGCCGTCGATCTCCACGTCGTTGAACCAAGACTCGCTGAGCAGCAAGACCTCGTACTCACTCTCCGCTTCAGCCTGGTTGCCAGCGCTGGCGATGAGCTGGCGGTTCACGAAGACATCGTGGGCGCGGTCGACCCCAGCGACGCTGACCCCGGTCCCCCGCCAGTTGCTGCCTACCTGAATGGGGTCGGAGCTCGTCAGGCGCACGGAGCGTCTGGAGTATCCATCGGTCGAGGCGTTCGAGACGTTGTTGGATGCAGCATCCAAGGCCACGCTGGCCGCATTCAGGCCGCTGCGTGCCGAGCTCAGCGTGGAGAGGATGCCCACGGCTCAGCCGGCCCGGCGAGGAGCGTAGGTCGGCTCGTCGTAGCTCAGGATCTGATCCAGGCTGCCGTTGACCAGCGAGATGACCACCTCTACGCGCTTCTCGAGCAGCATGAGCTGCTCGACCATTGGCCTCAGGGCGGCGCGCTCCTCTTCGGGCACCCCCTCCTGGAGCTCTACTTCCAGCTCGAAGAGCAGATCGGCCCGGTCTTGGGTCGCTTGATTCAGCGCGGCTGTGTCCAGGGCTTTGGCTGCGACGAGCTGGTCTTCCGTGGCGGCGAGCAATCTGGCCACCAAGTCTTGGTAGCTCACAGCTCCCCCAAGAGGCCATCGACCACCGCTCGCATGTCCACGCTGGACTCGAAGCTTCCGTCTGCCAAGGCCGCCTTCATCTCTGCGATGACATCAGCGCGTGGAGCGGACTCCAGCTCTCCCTGGGACTGAAGCCCACGGACCCAGTCCGCCTGTCCCGAGAGGCCTACGGACGCGGGTCCGCCAGATGGCGCTTGCGCCGCGCGGCTCGTGCGAGCCATTGGACGGAGTGCGTAGACATTGGAGAGGGCGTCGATCTTCATGGGGTCCTCCGGATGGCCTGAGCCTTGGATTCCTTCCCCGCATCGGACGGGCTCTCCCCACCTTTAGATCTTTCCGCTTTAGCGGTGGAGATCGTGATCCGATTCCTCGACACTGCCCTGCGGCATGTAGGATAAAGGATCGACAGCTTGGCCATCGATGCGCACTTCAAGGTGCAAGTGGGGCCCGGTGCTGTCGCCGCTGGTCCCAACGGTTCCCAGAAGTTGACCGGCCTCGATCTCTTGGCCCGCAGCCACAAAGATGTCCTGGCAATGGGCGTATCGGGAGACCATGCCCTCGCCATGGTCCACCAGGACCTGGTTGCCGTATCCAGTCTCGCTACGCTGCACGCGCAAGACCGTGCCAGCCTTCACAGCTCCAATCTCCGACCCTCTCGGTGCTGCGAGGTCCACGCCCTCATGCATGCGCCGGTCTCCGTGAATGGGATGGGCCTCACGCATGCCAAAGGCGCTGCTGACCCGGGCCCCTTCCGGAAGGGGGTTGGCCATGCGCTGGCTGTCCTGAACCCCCCAGTTGATCTCCATTCCACCGCCGTCGACGATGGCCTTGGCCATGGCGTCGTCAAAGACGCTGCCAAAGGCGTCCCCGAAGGGTCCACCCATGGCTTCCTCCGGCAAGCTGGACCGAAGTTCCTGCACCATGACCCGCGCGAACTGCTCCTGCAGGAGCCGCTTGGGGCTCTTGCTGCGGTCCAGCGGGGCCCCGGTCAGGCCATCCAGCTTGCCAACGCTCACTGAATCACCAGCTCCCCATCCAGAGCGCCAGCGGCGTCAATGGCTTGCAGGATGGTCACCAGGTCGCGGGGCTTCATGCCCATGGCGTTGAGGGCGTCGACCAGGTCTTCGATGGTCCCGCCTTCGACGACTGAGAGCTGTCCACCTTCTTCGGTGACTCGGATCTCGGCGTTCTGAACAACAACAGGCGTTGGGGCTTCCCCGACGTACATCTCAGCGCCTTCTGCGACCTGGTTGTCTGCGCTGACTTCGATGAGCAGGTTGCCGTGAGCGATGGCGACGGGCTGGATGCTGACGTTTCCGCCAACGACAACTGTTCCGGTACGCTCGTTAATGACGACTCGGGCCACAGAGTCGACGAGGACGTCGACCTGTTCAAGGCGAGCCATGAAGTTGACGAACTGCCCATCATATTCCTCGGGTATGACCAGCAAGAGACTGCGTGAGTCACGCGGGTAGGCAACCCCAGCGCCAAAGGAACGCTCAACGGCCTCGCTCAAGCGACTCATTGTTGTGTAGTCCGGGTTGTCCAAGATGTATTCCACCTGAACAGCCGCACGCGTCTCTACATATAGCGGATGGGGGCGAACGACCTGAGCCCCCCCGGGACTGCTAGCGACCGTGGGGTGGTTTCGGGTGCTGGAGTCCCCTCCCCCGCTGGCAGAGACACTGCCCGTGGACAGCGGACCGCTGGCGATGGCGAAGGCCTCAGTGACGCCTCCTACAGAGAACAGCTCAGTGTCCATCAGCACACCATTCTGCAAGGACTTGCAGTCCGCGACCGTCGAGACGGTGATGTCCATACGCGTATTTGTCCTGGCATCAACCGGGAGCTCCGCATGCACATAGACCAAGGCGATGTTCTTTGACATCAAGTCGGCCGCGGTGATGGGCCGACCCAGCGCCTGCATCTCGTCGACCAGTGTGTTGATGGCCGCTTCACTTCGCGGTGAATCCCCGGTGCCATTCAGACCGACAACAATGCCAATACCGGCCAACTTTGCGGGGTCGGTACCATAGAGGTAGCCGAGGTCTTTGACGCGGGCGCCGTGTGCGGGCGAACTGGACAGGGCGAGTAGCAGAGCGAGCATTTCATTGCCTCCGTACCCGCCATCGGACGGAACCCGCCATCGTTTAGCCTAAAATGGCCAAAAGCGACTAAGGAAACGATTACCGAGTCCTGGGTGTTGCTTATCGTCCACAGAACCACTGCCCGTCACCTGAATCGTCGGGTTGGCCAGGAACTTTGACTCGATGGTGTTGTCGCCCTTCACGTCGAGCGGCCGCGCGATTCCGTGCACCACCAAGATCTGTGTCTCCCCATTTACCGTGATGGTCTTGTTTCCCTCCAACACCAGGTTGCCGTTCGGCAGCACTTCAACAACCGTACAGGTCAAGCTGCCTTGCAGGTTGTTCTGACGACTTGTGGTTCCGTTTCCACTAAACTCATTGCTGCTTCCACCCTTCACCCCAATCTCGCCATCCTCCAACTCCAGCATGTTGGGGTTGTTTCCAAGAATGGAGGTCGTGACACCTAGCAGTGCTCCGACTCGGGCATCGGAATTCGATGTCTGCCCAGCGACGGTGTCGGCGGTCACGCTAGTGGTCAGGTCGTCTGCCACCATGACCGTCACCAAGCTGCCTACCTGATGCCGATTCCAGCGGTTCTCCGCGGTCGAGTAGAGGCTGGCCCCGGTGTTATTGCCCTCGAGGTTGAAGTCCGGCGCTCTATTAGAAACGCGCTCCGCCACAGCAACTTCCGCCTGCTCCGGCCCAACGTCCACCACAGATCCCTGCCCCTCAACCACATTCGAGGCCAGATTGTCCGCAGCTTCTTCGGTCTTCTGAGGCTCGGCCTCCCCCTGGGGTGGTGCCTCTTGAGCCATCCAGGCCAGCAAGAACAAGGTCGACATGAGGAACTCCTAAATCAGTGAATGGAGACACGACCGTCCGGGCCCAAGACGCCTTCGACGACCTGACCGGACTGGAGGTTCTTGACCTGGACGCGTTGCCCCACAGCGGCATCGGCCATGAGTTCGCCGTCGGTTACCAGCGAAACGCTTCCCCGAGTGACCGAGATCAGCACTGGATCACCGGCCAGACGCTCAGCGCCAAAGGCCGCGTTGTTGACGTTCACCGGCTCGCCAGCGGAGATGGATCGGGTAGCGATGGGCTCGCCCTGCTCCGTGCCAGCTCTCGCGGTCCACACCGGCACCAGCGCCTTCTCGGTCTGCAGATCCTGGCCTCGTGTGGCGGGATGGGTCGCAACCAGGCCCCAGCGCTCCACCCGCATGACAGGGTGGAGCGAATAGCGGCCGGAGAACTTGCCCCCTTCGAACACAGACAGGTGCAGAACGGGGTCCTGCCTGCAGGCATCGCCGCTCCAGTAGAGCATCTGGCCCGGCTGGAGATCCACGCTCCAGGCCAAACCCAGAGTGTCGAGCACTACCGAGTCTGCCTCGCAGCGCTCTTGGGCGTAGACCACCAGGGACTGAGAGACTCTTAGGTGGGAGTCCGGAGCTTGGGCGTCGCCTGCGTAAACAAGTGATGTCAGGAACCAGAACATTAGCGCTTGAGGTTTGCTGTGGTCTGAAGTGCCTCATCGCTGGCTTGGATGACCTTGCTTGTCAGCTCAAAGCTGCGCTGGGCCTGAATCATCTCGATGAGCTCAACGGCCACATCGACGTTGGAGGCCTCGCGCATTCCCTGGCCGAGCTGAGTTGCACCCACACCAAGACGGACGAACTGGGGCGTTCCGGAAGAGGCGGTCTCTTGATACAGGTTTCCGCCTATGGCGTTCAGGCCTGCGGGATTCACAAAGTCCATGATCTCCAACATGCCCAGAGACTGGATGGTGCCGTTAGACATGGTCTCAGAGACCTCGCCGTCGGAGCCAATGACGATTCCCCCGGAGTCTGGAGAGATCGCACCGACGCCCTGAACGAGCAGTCCGCCAACGGTCATCAGCTGTCCATCAGCGCTGCGCTGAAAGGAACCATCTCGGGTGTAGAACTCCTGCCCTGTCTCATCGATGACCTTGAAGAAGCCCTTTCCTTGGATGGCGACGTCGGTCTCCACTCCGGTCCCGACCAAGTCACCCATACTGTGGTTGCGGTAGTTGCCCACCACCTTGGTGCCGCTGCCCACCTGGACCACGCCTTGGGCGTCGCCTTGGACGCCACCACCAGTGACCTCTTGGTAGTAGAGATCCTGAAAGGCCACCGAGCTGCGTTTGTAGCCGGTGGTGTTCACATTCGCGAGGTTGTTCGCGATGTTGTCGAGCTGGGTCTGCTGCGCGCTCATGCCGGTCGCGGCGGTGTACAGGGCTTTCACTTGGGACTCCCATTTCGTGCTGCGTTTCGATCCATCTCTTCACTGGCCTGGAGGGCCTTCTGTGCGATCTCCAGGTGTCGGCTGGCCATGATCAGGTCGACCATCGCCTCCATTGGGTCCACGTTGGAACGCTCCAGGTGCCCTTGTTCGATGCTTCCACTGGCCTCGCGCAAGCCGCCCACCGCTCGGTAGGTGCTGGCGCCCAGGGGCTCCAAGTCGTCCGCCATCGCCAAGCGAATCTTGCCGACAGGCTCCCCCTCTTGCATCACTTGACCCTTCTGGTCGATGGTGAAGGGCAAGGTGGGCTCGATGCGCAGTGGGCCGCTCTCCCCCATCAAGGGAAGGCCCGCGGCCAGCATGCTGCCGTCGGCCTGAATGCTCAGGTTTCCGTTGCGCGTGAGCAGCTCTTCTTGGCCCCCTTGGACCACAAACCAGCCCTCGCCATGAACGGCGACGTGGTTCTTGTTCCCGGTGGCCTCGAGTTGACCTTCGCGCATGTCGATGCGGATGTCCGAGATGGCGGCCCGGGTGGGGGCCAGCGAGCCGTCGTTCTCGTTGTCGTCCACGATGAACTGGACGTCCTGAGACTTAAAGCCGTGGGTGCCCACGTTCGCGACATTGTTGGAGACCACCTCCATCTGTCGCCAAGCGGTCATCGCGCCGTGGTAGCCGGTGTAGAGGTCGCGGCTCATCCCAGCAACCCAAGGTCTTCGTCATCCAGGCGGCGATCCAGCTTCTTGCGCAGGCTCCCGCGGGCCTTGCTCAGAATCTGTGAGATGCGGGAGGCGGTGACCTCGTAGACAGCGGCGATCTCTGCAAGAGAGAGCTCCTTTCCGTAGTACATCATCACGCAGTGACGCTCCCGCTCTGGCAGCTCGCCGATGGCGTCAGCCAGCTCGTCACGCAGCCAGTCCACGTCCATGGCGTGATCAGGCAGCGCGGCCTCTGGGTCGAAGAGCTGCTCAGCCAGGCTGCGGCCCTCATCGTCTCCTACCTGCGCATCCAGCGAGAGGTGGGAATGGGGTGCGACCCGCTCAACCGCCACCCAGTACTCCTCCAGGCTCACACCCAGGTGGGTAGCGACCTCTTGGGGCTCGGGCTGGCGGCCCTCGCGCTTGCGCAAGACGCTGACCGCGTCGTCCACCCGGCGGGCGAGCTGACGGCGGCGACGGGAGAAGCTGTCTCCAGCGCGCAGTGCATCCAGCATGGCGCCACGGATGCGGTACTCAGCATAGGTGCTGAACTGGATGTTCCTGGACCCATCGAAGCGGTCAAAGGCCTCCAGCAGACCGATGGCGCCGTAGGAGATCAGGTCCCCAAGGGCCAGGGCGCTGTCATCGGGGAGGCGCTCCGAGAGGCGCCTGGCCAGCAGTGATACCTTCCCTTGAAAGTGAACACAGGCCTCGTTGCGTGTCATGCCGTCGATGCGGCGTTCACTCTGTTGCACGTATGCGTTGCGGGCAGCTGTACGAAGCACCGGACCTCCAAGAAGGGTTGCGAGAAGGGGTCTCCCGCTGGTGTCCTCAAATCGCCCCCCGGGCCGCCAACTTGAGACAAAAACGCAGTCTCATGTGACAAGAGGCGCAGACTATCCAGCCTTGGCGGCTGGCTTCAGACGGATCTGCTCCACCGTGCTTAAGCGTGTCGCCGGGAGGATCTCCATTGGGGAGATCACCGTGACTCTTGGCAGGTACAAGCTGAGGATTCGGCGAAGCGGACTGCGCATCAGCGGTGGTGTGAGTACCACCAGCTCCGAGATGCCAGCCCAGGACTCGGTGGCCGCCTTGACGGACTGGACGATGCGGGCCGTCTTGACCTCGTCCAGGTTGAGCTGTGGCCTGCCCCCTTCTCCGCTGAAGCACTCGCTGAGCGCGCGCTGCGTGTCCGAGGCCAGAGCGAGCACATGAACCACACCCTCCTCATCGCTGATTCGACGGGTGATGTGACGGGCCATGCGCTGTCGCACAAACTCCGTGAGGATCTCCGGATCCTTGGTGCGTTCGGCGCTGTCGGCCAGCGCCTCCAGGATGGTCTCTACGTCGCGCACAGAGATGCCCTCTTGGAGCAAGTTCCGCATCACGCGAAGGACCTGAGAGCGGCTCAGGGTGCCGGGGATCAGGTCCTCGACAAGCTTGGGGCTGTACTCGCCGATGCGGTCCAGGGTCTTTGCCAGCTGCTGCGGGGAATAGAGCTCGTGCGCGTGGAGTTGCAGGAGCTCGGAGAGGTGGGTGCTGAGCACGGCCGGCACGTCCACGACGGTGTAGCCCTTGGCTCTGGCGCCCAAGACATGCTTGCCCTGGATCCAGTAGGCCGGCATGCCATAGACCGGATCGGTGGTCTTCACGCCGCGCAGCTTTCCTTTGACCTCGCCTGCGCCCATGGCCAGGTGTTGGCGGGGGTAGACCTTGCCGCGGCCGATCTCCTCTCCGCGCAGGCGGATGACATAGGTGCCGCCCTGCAGCTTGGCGTCGTCCCGCAGGTGAACGCTGGGCACGACGATTCCCAGATCCTGTGCGAACTGGTTTCGCAGGCGCTGGATGCTCTCCACCAAAGTCCCGCCCTTCTTCTCGTCCACCAAATACAGAAGGTCCAGGCCGATCTCGACGGCCAATGGCTCGATGGCGAGCATGTCTTCGGGGCCCAGGGGCTTGGCGGCCTTCTCTGGATCCCCTTCTTGGGTGGCCTCGTCCTCGGTGCTGGGGTTGTTCTTGAGTTGGTAGGCGATGATGCCCACCACCCCACCCAAGAGGGCGAAGGGAATGCGCAACCCGGGGATCATCGCAAACCCGCCCAAGGCAACGGCCAACATCGTGAAGGTGCGTGGGGAGGAGAAGAGTTGGTTGGAGAACTGGTCGTCCAGCCGGGAGTCCTGCAGGTCCGGGACCCGGGTCACCAGCAGACCGGCGGCCGCGGAGATGATCAGCGCGGGGATCTGTCCGACCAGGCCATCGCCGATGGTCAGCAGGGTGTAGGTCTGGACCGCATCGCCCAAGGCCATGTCGTTCTGGATGACCCCGATGAAGATGCCCCCGAGCACGTTGACCAGAGTGATGACGATGCCGGCGATGGCGTCGCCCTTGATGAACTTGCTGGCGCCGTCCATGGAGCCGAAGAAGTTGGCCTCGCGGGCCACCTCGGCGCGGCGGAACTTGGCCTGGGCCTCATCGATCATGCCCGCGTTGAGCTCGGCGTCGATGGCCATCTGCTTGCCGGGCATGGCGTCCAAGGCAAAGCGCGCGCTGACCTCGGCCACCCGTCCGGCGCCCTTGTTGATGACCATGAAGTTGATGATCACCAGGATCACGAAGACGACAAAGCCCACCATGAAGTTGCCGCCCACGACCACCTGGCCAAAGGCCTCGATGATTCGTCCGGCGGAGGCGGTTCCGTCGGCGCTTGAGAGCAAGATCAGGCGGGTGCTGGCGACGTTCAGTGAGAGACGGAAGAGCGTCGTGACCAGGAGAAGGCTGGGAAACACCGAGAGATCGAGGGCTTTCTTGACGCTCAGTGTGGTCAGGAAGACCAAGATCGCCACAGCAAAGCTGGTCGCCAAGAGCATGTCCAGCAGCCAACTGGGCATGGGCACGACCATGATGCCCAGGAGCATCAGCCCGGCAAAAGCCAGAACAATGTCTGACTGACCGCGGGCCCGCTTCATCAGGGCGGCGATGCTGTTCACGGTGCTGACTCCTTTCGCTGGGCACGCCATCGGACCGCGGGCCGCGCACTTTAGGAACAAAAGTCAGCCATGCAAATTCGCGCTGGCGCCGGTTTTCCTCAACGCTGGGCCAAGGGCGCCGATGAGTGCTGCAAGACCGAAGAGGAGTCAGGATGCTGCCGAGTCCCCCGTCCAAGCTCTTGGAGACCATTCGCTATGCATGGTCACGCGACTGTTCCGCCCAAGAGCTTGCCCGACGCGTTCAGGAAAACGATGCTTTGAGCACGGTGCTACTCCAGTTCGTCTCCAAAAAACAGAGCGCTGGCAGCGAGATCACGACAGCGGCCCGCGCCACACTGCTGCTGGGCTCCAAGTCCGTCGGCAGCGTCGCTGCCTGGGTCGCCGCCGCCAACGCCATCAACCGGGCCGAGATCGACCCGGACGCCATCTCCTCGATCTATGAAGACGCCCTCAGGCGCAGCGCGGCGATGATGATCTTGGCGCGCAACACCGGGGCCATCACTGAAGAGCACGCTGCCGCCATCGGCATGTGCCTGGAGCTTGGGCGCGTCGATCTGATCTGCCAGGACAGCACCCGCGTGATCTGGCTGGACGGCCTACGCTCGTCAACCGGCGAGAGCCGCATCTACAAAGAGAAGGAGTACCTGGGCGCCAACCACATCCAGGGATTCAAGTCCGTCTCCCGCCGCTGGGGCCTGCCCACCGAGATCAGCGGCCCCGTGCTGGCCCACCATGACGAAGGCGGCGAGATGGCCTCGGATATGGCGCGCTGCGCGGATCTGATGGCCGAGGTCTACACCTCCTCAGAGCCAGCAGAGGCGCTCTCGGTCGCCAAGGTCGTGCTCAAAGAGCGCTTGGACATCGACCCGGATCTCGTCTACGGCATGATCTCCGCACTGAGCGAGCGCGTGGTCGAGGCCGGCTGGCTCCTTGGCATGCCGGCTCCAGAGCAGCCGGCTCTACAGACCATTCTGAGCCAACACGACGACAACTTCGATGAGATGTCTCGTGAGCAGCTCATGAAGCTCATCGACGGCCACCGTCGGGAAGCCAAGCAGGCCAAAGAGCAGATCGAGGAGCTCAAGGGCCGCCTGATGACCCTTCGCGGAGAGGACTCGCTGACGGGTCTGCTCAACCGCCAGCGCTACCTCGAGCGCCTACAACGCGAGATCGACCAGGCCGCAGGACGCCCAGGCGCCTTGAGTCTGCTGCTCCTGGACGTCGACATGCTCGATGAGCAGAACGCCTGCCACGGCATGGACACCGGCGATGCCATCCTGCAGTCCATCGGCAAAATGATCGAGAAGGTCTGCGATGAGCGGGACTTTGGCGCCCGCGTGGGCGGAGATGAGTTCGCCGTCGTGCTGTGGAACCGAAACACCCCCAAAGCCCGACTGGCTGCCGAGCGCCTGCGGGCCGCCGTAGAGATGGCCAAGGTGGACCACAAGGGCAAGCGCGCTCGAATCAGCGCGACCTTGGTGGGCATCTGCATCGATGACATCGACAACCCCACGGCAGAGTCCCTGCACGCCAAAGCACAGAAGGAGCTAGAGCGCATCAAGGGCAGCAACCGCACGGGGTGGGCCGCGTAGCCCCCCATCGGTAGCTCAGCTCAGCTCGGCCATGAGCGCGACCAGCCAGCGCACGTGGCCAGCCATGAACTGCAGGCTGGTGAGCTCCTTCTCGGACTCCGGCGCGAAGTAGCCGGTGCCCAAGTTGGCGATGCGCAGCCCCTTGTTTAGGAAGGGGTCGATGCCCGTTCCGCCGCGAATGGGCTGGACGACGCTCTGAACCCCGGCCGACTTGGAGGCTGCCAGCGCAGCTTCGCTCAAACGAGGACAGTCCGCCAACGCTGGCCCCATGTTGTCGTACTGAAGGCGCCACTCCCAGGGCAGCTCGCCGACGTGCTGCTCGATGTGCGCCACGCGGGCCTTGCGGCCCTCTTCGCTGAAGTCTCGGATACGCAGGTCCACGCGAACGCCGCCTTCGCCAGGCCGCAGACGGTAGGCGGCGGTGTAGCCCTGCCGGCCCTCGCTGTCCTCGGCGGCGAGCACGAAGCCTGGATCGCTGCCGTAGAAGTCATGCACCCAGCCCAGGGCCTGATCTACGCCGCGCTCAGGAGGCGCGTCTCCTCCCATCGCCAGCTCCATGGAGGCACCGCGCGGCATGTGCGGGCGCACCACCTCGCGCACAACCTCCCAGAGGGCATCGGAATGTCCGGACTGCACCACCAGCAAGCAGGTGGCATCGCAGTCCCGCTCCGCGTCGGACTCAAAGCCCACAAAACGTGCCTGCACACCCCGGTCCTGACAGAGGGCCCGAATCTCCGCTGCGAAGCGCAGTGCGGAGCGGTGGCCTTCGGCCTTGGCGGTCGCCCCGTGGGTGTTCACGCCACCCAAACGCAAGGTAAATCCTTGGCCTTCCGGAATGCTGCCGTCGCCTACGAAGCGCACCCATGCGCCGGCTGCGTCGAAGTTCTCGACGTTGACCTCGTAGGGGTCCAAGCCGTCCAGGGTGTAGCCCAGCTTCACGCCGCGCTGCGCGAGGAGTTCGGCGACAGCGTGAAGGGCTTCCTCTCTGCCCACCTCTTCATCGGGTCGGCCCACGAAGATCAGCGGGGGGTGCTCCAGCTCGGGCTGCTTGGCCAGGACCTTGAAGAGGGTCATGGCGTGGGTCAGACCCAGCTTGTCGTCCAAACCAAAGGGGGCATCGCCGGGGCCATGGACGATGTCGTGGCCCTTGTAGGCCGCCAGGCTTGGGTAGACCTGGGTGCTGACCTGGATGTCCGGGTTCTTGGCAAAGCGCAGAGCGCTGCCGTCCCAGGCGCGGGTGACCTGAAGGTCCTGGATAGCGTGGGTTCCTCGCGCGGTGTCGAGGTGAATCATCAGCGCCACAGGGGACTTGTCGGCGCCGCGGCCGCGGCCTGGAACGGAGAAGATGACGTTGGAGAATCCGTCCCGCTCGACGCTCCCGATGCCCAGCTCGGAGAAGAAGCCAACGAGGAAGTCGGCGAGCACCGTCTGCCCGGGCGTGGTGGGCACGCTCTCGGAACTCTCATCGCTGGCGGAGTCGATGGCGACGACCGCAGAGAGGTGGCTCAGGCTCCAGTCAGAGAGAGGGAGCTGGTCAAGGGACATGGGACCTCCGGGTGCATCCATCCCCTATTGGATCAGCGCACCTGACGCTTCAGGCTTCGCCAAGAGCTGTTCATGGCCATGCAGGACTCCATGTTTCCGCTGGCGCAGCCCTGCTCGAAGAAGCTGTAGGCCGTGCGCTTGTTCCGCTTCACGCCGGTCCCTTCAACAAAGAGATAGCCGGCGTGCAAGCAGCCATCGCTGTGGCCCAGAGTGCAGCCCTGCTGGACCAACTCTGCTCCCTGGGCTTGATCCAGGCTCACGCCCTGCCCCTGCAAGTGCAAGGCCCCCAGATAGGTGCAGCCGCGGCCGTACCCAGCATCACAGGCTTGGCCGAAGCGATCGGCGGCGGTGCCGTAGTCCGACTCTCCCAAGCCGCCGAGCACGTAGACCACGCCCTCGGAGACGCAGCCATCCAGATCGCCGCTCTCGCAGGCCCCAGCGTAGAGCTCTACAGCCCGTTGCACGTCCATCTCCACCCCAATGCCCGCCTCGTAGGTGGTGCCCCAGGCGATGCAGGAGGCTGTGGAGCCCATCTCCTCGCAGCCTGTCTGATACAGCTTGGCGGCTTGAACAGGGTCTTGATCCACCCCGACACCCCAGGCGTACATGTTGCCCGCAAAGGCACAGCCCTGGCCCAGGCCCAGCTCGCAGGCGGCCTCGTACTGGCGGGTGGCCTTTGGGGTGTTCTTGGGGCGGCCATCGCCGTACTCGTAACAGATGCCCAGCTCCAAGCAGCCTCGGCCCCACTCGGCGCTGCAGCTCTCCTCGTAGTGGTCGCAGGCCTGGGCCAGGCCGCCTTCAATATCCCCGTTCCAGCTCAGGTTTCCCAGCGCCAAACAGCTCAAGCCGTCCTCGTCTGCGCAGGCCTTTCGCCAGATCTTCAGGGCACCCTCTTTGTCCTCGTCCCCGCCTTCCCCGACGTACATCATGTTGGCCTTCTGGCCGCAGGAGTAGGGGTCGTCCTCTTGGCAGCCTTGCTCGTAGAGCGAGCGCGCCTGCTCTGGGTCCTCCTCGGCCCCCCAGTCACCGGCCTGCAGAACCGAGGCCAGCTGAAGGCAGGCGCTGCGTCCACCGGCCTCGCAGATCTCCTCCAAGCCGGTGCGCGCTTTGTCCTGGTCCGCGCTCACACCCAGGCCCTCTTGGAGCGCCTGGAGCTCCCAGAGGCACGCCTGGGGGTCTCCGAGAGAGCAGCCCTTTCCGAAGGAGGCGAAGGCCTTGGCGGGGTCGGCGTCGACGCCCTCCCCCAGCCTGTAGACCTCGCCCAGTCGGGCACAGGCCGGTCCCCAGCCCGCATCGCAGGCCCGGTTGAAGTAGATCATCGCGTAGGCGGGGTCCTCTTCGATTCCGGTGCCGTCCAGGTAGGAGTCGCCCAGCGCAGAGCAGCCACGGGCATCGCCGCGCTCACAGCTCTTCTGGTAGAAGCTGGTGCCCAGCTCCAGGTCCTTGTCGACCTCCCAGCCGCGCTCGTAGAAGGTGCCCAAGCCGGTGCAGGCGTAGGGGATCTCGGCATCGCAGGCGCTCTGGTACAGGCTGAAGGCCCGGGCGCGATCCGCTTTGACCCCTTCCCCGTACTGGAGGCGGTGGGCCAAGCGGGCACAAGCCAACTCTGAGCCCAACTCGCAGCCCTTCTCGTAGGCGGTGACAGCGCGTGAGTCGTCCCAACGCTCCACACCACGGCGCAGGTGCCAGGCATCGCCCAAGTGCAGGCAGGACTGGGCGTCACCGTCCTCGCACTGGGTCTCCATGGCCTCGACCGAGGGGAGCGTTTCTTGTGCGATGGCCAAACCAGCCATGCCCAAAGCAGCGGTCGACAGGGCCCCAATGATCCAAGTTTTCGTCTTCATCCCCCAAATATATCAGCCCTTGACGGAGCCGGCTGTGAGCCCCTCGACGAGCTGGCGTTGAAGGGCGAAAAACAAGCCCATCACCGGCAGGGACACCAGGATGGCTGCAGCGGCGAAGCTGCCCCAATCGGTGCCAAAGTCCCCGACGTAGCCGTTGAGGACCACAGGCAGGGTGAAGGCCTCCTCTTTGCCCAAGAAGGTCGCCGCCAAAATGAACTCATTCCAAGCGGTCATGAAGGAGAACAGACCTGTGACGACCAGCGCTGGCTTGGAGAGGGGCAGGAGGATCCGCCAGAAGGTGGTCCAACGAGAGGCGCCGTCCATGCGGGCGGCCTCCTCGAGGTCCACGGGCAGGGTGTCGAAGTAGCCCTTGAGATTCCAGGTGCAGAAGGGCACCGAGGTGGTGGCGTAGACCAGCGCCAAGCCCACCATGGAGTCGAGCATGTGCAGCTCGTCCAGCAGGATGTAGAGCGGCACAGCCATGACCACGCCGGGGAACATCTGGGTGATCAAGAAGAGCCCCATGCCCACGTCCCGACCAGGAAAGGCCCAGCGGCTCATGGCGTAGCCAGCGGTCGCCGCCAACGTGATCCCCAGAACACTGGTTGCCCCCGCGACAATCAGCGAGTTGAGCAGCTGCCGCCAGAAGAGCCAGCGGCCATCGGAGGTGGTTGTAGAGATGACCCGCTCGAAGTGTTCCAGGCTGGGGTTGCTGGGCCAAGGAATGGGGTCCATGGCGAAGGCCTGCCCAGGGGTCAGGGCCATGTCCAGCACCCAGAGCACCGGGTAGAGCACGGCCAAGGTGACCACGACCAGGAGCAGGTGTGTGGCGACCAAACGCCAGATGGAGACTTGGCGCTTCACGGCGTTGCTCCCGTCATAGAACCTTCTTGCCGGCGATGCGGTTCATGGCCCGAGAGTAGAGCAGCAAGACCCCAAAGATCATCACGGCATAGGCCGAGGCGTAGCCGTACTGGTGCTGGCGGGTGAAGGCCCAGCGGTAGGCCTCGGAGACCAGGATCTCGGTGCTGCCGTCGGGCTCTCCGCCGGAGACCAGGTAGATCACGTTGAACATGTTGAAGGTCCACACGCTGCCCAGGATGACGGCCGGGAGCAGGGCGGGCTTGAGCAGCGGCAAGGTGATGTGCCGGAAGCGCTGCCAGCCGTTGGCGCCGTCCACCTCCGCGGCCGCCTCCAGGTCCCTCGGGATGGACTGAAGGGCCCCCAGAGTGACCACCATCATGAAGGGGAAGCCCAGCCAGGTGTTGGTGGTCAGGTTGGCGGCGAAGGCCGTCCAGAAGCCGCCGAACCAGCTCACCGGCTCCGCGCCCAAGGCCGTAAGCAGGCCGTTGATAGCGCCAAACTGCCGGTGGAACATGCCCTTCCAGATCAACGCCGTGATGTAGTTCGGGATGGCCCAAGGCAGAATCAGCAGCACGCGGAAGACGCCCCGCATGCGCACCCAGGGCTCCCGCAGCAACATCGCCAGCCCGACCCCGATGCCCACATGCAAGAGCACGTTGGCCACGGTCCAGAGCACGGTCACCGCCAGGGTGAACCAGAAGCTCTGGGGTGAGGTGATGGCCCAGTCTCGGGCCAGAGCGATGTCCAGGTAGTGCTGCACGCCGACAAAGGTGAAGCTGCCGTCGGAGTGCGCGAAGAGGGAGACGCCGGCGCCAACGATGAAGGGCAGCAAGACCAGAGCGCCCATCGCCAGGGCCGCGGGGGCGATGTAGGCGTAGGCAAAGCGCCACTTGGCGACGGCGGTGCGGGCGGAGAACAGGGCCTTGATGAACCAGGCCAGGGCGCCCAAGAGCACCAGCCCCAGCACCACAGCATAGGGCCGCCAGTCCACCTCGGGCGGCGGTGGGCGGGTGACGATCTCCAGCTCTGTCTGTGCCGCAGCAAGAGCCTGCTCGGGGGTCATCGCGCCGCGCAAGACCCTGCGCCAGGCACGGGCCATCGGCTCCCAGCTGGCCCCCATCTCCGGGTTCAGCGGCATGGGCACGCCGCGGTCGGCTTGGGCTCGGAAGGCGCTCAAGATGGGGTCGTTGGCCAGCTCTGCCTGAGACCAGACCGACTCGGTGGCGACCACCTGGCGGCCTTGAAGCGCGCGCGTGGTTGCGGCCTCAGGGCTGGCCAAGTGCTCAGCGAGGGCCAAGGCCAGCTCGGGGTGCAGGGCGTGGGCTGAGACGAAGGTGGCCTCGACCGTGACATAGGGCGCGGCGGGGTTGCCAGTGGCCGAGATCTCCGGCAGCGGGGCGACCCTGAACTCCTTGCTAGGCTCAATCTCCCCCAACATCCAAGGGCCCGAGAGCACCATCGCGGCCTGGCCGCTGTTGAAGAGCTGGGTGACCAGAGCACCGGTGGGCTCTTGGGGCAGCAGGTCGTCCTCGATCAAGCCAGCCACAAAGGACATCGCAGCGGCGTTCTCGGCGCTGTCGAGGTCAAGCTCTCCCTCTCGGAAGATCCCGCCCCCAAAGCCGTGCAGCCACGCCGCGTTGAAGTAGGCGGAGGCGGCCTCGTAGGCCAGACCGTAGTGCTGGTTTTGCCCCTCTCCCCGGCGCTGCTCTTGGGCGATCTGGAGCAGCGCGTTGGTGCTTTGGGGCGGCTGGGCCACCTGCAGTGGGTCGTAGAACAGGGCCACGCACTTGCTGGCCAGAGGGATGCCCCAGCTCTGGTCCTGCCACTGCACCCCGGCGACCGTGACCGGATGGAAGTCCTCGGCCTCCAGCTCCAGGGGCGCGATGATGCCCGAGGCCGACCAGCTCCCGATGCGCTCGCTGGCCGCGATGAAGAGCTCGGGTCCGTTTCCTCGGGGAGCGGCCGCTTCCAGCTTGGAGTTGAAGGACTCACTGGGCAGCGCCAGAGGCGTGATCTTCAGCTCAGGGTGGGCCGCGTCATAGTCGCTGAGCACCTGCTCCAGTGCCTCTCGCTCGGCGCCACGGTAGCTGTGCCAGAGGCTCAGCTCGACGGGCTCAGTGGACTCAGCTGGAGCCGACTGGGCGAGGGTCAGGGCGGGGAGGAGGAGCCACATGCTCACGCAGACCGGTGGTGGCGCCTTGGGTCACACCTCAAGACGCTGCCCGCTCTCCACGTCAAAGAGGTGCACCGTGCCCAAAGACACCTTCAACACCTGGCCTGCTTGGGCATCGGGCAGCACCGAGGTCTCCACGCGCGCCGTTAGCTCTTGGCCATCCTCCAGGCGTAGGTGCAGGTGCAGCTCCCAGCCCAGGTGCTCGATGACGTCGATCGTGGCGGGCGCGCCCTGGGGATCGATGTGCACTTCGTTGGGGCGCACGCCCAGGCTGACTGGGCCCAAGTGGCTGCTGGGGACCCGGATAGGACCGACGTGAATGCTCTCGCCGTCCCCTTCCCCCTTCAAGAAGTTCATCGACGGCGAGCCGATGAAGCCGGCGACGAAGCGGTTGGCCGGGTGGTCAAAGAGGTCGGTCGGCGTGCCGATCTGCTGCACCACGCCGCTGTTGAGGACCAGGATCCGATCCGCCAGCGTCAGGGCCTCGACCTGGTCGTGGGTCACATAGACGATGGTGGCGTCGAGCTGGCGGTGCAGGCGCTTGAGCTCCACCCGCATCTGGCCACGCAGAGAGGCGTCCAGGTTGGAGAGGGGCTCGTCAAAGAGGAAGACCTTTGGCCGACGAACGATGGCCCGCCCCATGGCGACGCGCTGGCGTTGGCCGCCTGACATGGCCTTGGGCAGGCGCTCCATGAGCTCCTCCAGTCCCAGCATCTCGGCCGCCGCGTCCACCCGCTCGCGGATCTCGGCCTGAGGGGTCTTTCGTACCTCCAACCCGAAGGACATGTTCTCCCGCACCGTCATGTGCGGGTAGAGGGCGTAGCTCTGGAAGACCATGGCCACATCGCGGTCTCTGGGCGGCAAGTCGTTGACCCGCTTGCCGTCGATCTGCAGCTCACCATCGCTGATGTCTTCCAGGCCGGCGATGCAGCGCAGCAAGGTGGACTTGCCACAGCCAGATGGGCCGACGAGCACCAAGAACTCGCCGTCTGCGACCTGCAGATCCACGCGCTGGAGGACCTGGGTCTCGTCGTAGGACTTCTGGAGTCCCTTTAGGGTCAGGGTAGCCATGCTGCGGAGAGTATCAGTCTTCCCGCTCCGGCCTGTAGCCGGGCTTGCCCCGGGCCTCCCACTCCTCGAGCACCCAGGTGGGGATGTGCAGACTCCCCCAGCCCTCGATGTCCATGCGCGCGATGGGGCCGAAGAGCCCAGCGTCGACCTCGATGCCCTCCAGACGGTGGTAGGGAATCAGGATGTTCCCGGCGTTCAAACGCCACAACCGGGGAAGCTGCAGATACACGCCCTCCTCGGTGAAGCCCAGCTTGAGCAGCCCGTTCATGCGCACCAAGAGCAGGCGCGCCACCCAGCAGCGGCGGCCCTTGAGGCCCTCGGGCGCTGGCATGACCTTGGCGGCGTGGGGCCAGCCGGTCAGGCCGTAGATCGTGCCCAAGGTGGTGGCGTAGAGCGCCACGAAGAAGAGCGGTAGGGCCAGCAGGATGAGGATTGGGGACATGGTGGGCGCCGCATATCCCGGGCACAGCCGCCAGACAGCTTCCAAAGAGCCGCTAGTCCTCCGCGTACTCAAAATCCAGCGGCAGCTCACGCAGAATCATCGCGCTCACGCCCTGGGGACCGACGCGCGCGCTCAGGCGTCGACCGTGCTGTACCTGGGTGGGCTCCACCAGGATCTCGCAGCCTTTGGGCAGCGGACTGGCCGTCAGGCTGTAGCCCTCGAGCAGGGCCGCGCTCTCTTGGGGCAGCGGCAGTGGACACGCCTTCTCGCTGTAGGCCTGGGCCAAGAGTGCAGGGACAAGCTCCTTCTCCCGGCGCCCCCCCTCCACCCAAGCCGCCTGCACCGCGGCGTCTCGCTCCTCCTGACTGACAGGGCCTGGAACGAGGGCCAAGACCCGATCTACGGCGGTGGGCTCCGGGCCGAAGGGCACCACCATCTGGGCGAGCACCCGGTTGATGCGCAGCAGCCCCAGCTCTCCATCCAGGCTGGGCATGATGGGCAACCGCAGCACCCAGTCGGGGCCGTCCAGCATGACCTCGCTGGCGGGGATCAGGCCGCTGGTCATCCACGAGGGGTCATAGAGGGCGAGCACCGGAAGCAGATCGCCCTGGAAGTGGATCTCTCCGACCAGAGTCTCATCAGATTGCAGCCGAAAACGCCCGGCAGCCCAGGCATCTTCCCATGCCAGCAGCTCCGTCTCCGATCGCTGCGCGTAGCCCTGACGTTCTGCATCCGTGAGCGCTCCGGGCTGCATCGCCAGTCGCAGCTCAAACTCTCCTTCGCGGGCCCCCAGGGGCATGATCAAGGTCTGCCCATCCCAACGGAGCACTGCCTCCCCCTCCCCCGAGCCGGAGCGAAATGGAGCCTGAATCCAAGTGGCCTTGGAATCGTACAGAGCAGTACAGGCGCGCAATCCCGCGCCCCCCGTGCTGAGACTTGAGGTCCAAATCCCAATGCGACACCCGCTCTCGTCCACCACCAGCTGACCATGGGCCTGATCGGCCTGTAGAACCCAGGAACCCTGGGGAAGCGGAGGCGCCGAAGGACGGCACGCAAGGGACAAGAGCCACCACACCGCTACACTCTGCCAAAGACCGCTCCCCCCCGCACTGTGACCCCCTCCGATGATCCACCTCGATGACCGCTACGAGCTGACCGCGCGCATTGGGCGTGGCGGCGTAGGCGAGGTCTTCGAGGGCATCCAGAAGGCCTTGGACCGTCGCGTCGCGATCAAGCTTCTACGCCCAGAGTTGACGGTTCGCCCCGAAGTCGTGGCGCGCTTTGAGCAAGAGGCGCGCACCACCTGCCGCCTGCAGCACCCCAACGTGGTCACCGTCTTTGACGTGGGCGTAGGCCCGGGCGGGGCGCGCTTTCTGGTCATGGAACTGCTCGAAGGGGTGACCCTGGCCCAGCTGATGCGCAACGAGGGCCCCGTTCCTTGGGGCCGCGCGGTCAACTTGGCCCTGCAGATGGCGCGTGGCATGGGCGCCGGTCAGGGCGTGGGTCTGGTCCACCGGGATCTCAAGCCAGAGAACATCTTCGTCTTGGGAGAAGGGAGCGAGGAGCAGGTCAAGATCTTGGACTTCGGCCTGGCCTTCCTCCAAGAGCAGAGCCTCTCGCCCATCACCCCGCCCGAGGACATTCCCGCTGCTCTGCGCAACTCCATGGAGCAGATCCCGCGCCTGCGCCACTCCCTGGAGACGATGGCCCCGGCCGACTCGATCAACAGCGCCGACCAGACCTGGGACGGCGAGGGCCCCCTGCACAGCCAGGACGTGCCCCTGGCCGCGACACCCAGCGAGGACCTGCGGGCCACACCGGCTCAAGAGATCCGCCACCACACCCTCGGCGAGCCGCCGGCCTCTCGCCTGACAAGCCCGGGCGCCCTGGTTGGGACTCCCCGATACATGAGCCCAGAGCAGGCCTTGTGCTGGCGGGTGGATCACCGGGCCGACCTCTACGCTTTCGGCTGCATGCTCTTTGAGCTGCTCTCTGGCCGCGCGCCCTTCGAGGAGGAGACCATCCAGGACTACCTCCAGGCCCACGTGCACAAAGAGCCCCCTCCCCTGGCCCATCTGGCCCCGGAGACCCCGGATGCACTGATCGAGCTCTGCTATCGCCTGCTCGAGAAGGACCCAGGCAAGCGCCCCAACGCCTGGGCCGAGGTCATCTCCGAGCTCAGCGCACTGCAGCGCTCACCCGGTCCCCTCTCTCCAAGGCCGGCGCCGCCCATCAAGCGTCCCGGCGAGCCATACCGCTTCCTGAGCCCCTTCACCGAGAGCACCAGCGGCCTGTTCTTCGGTCGCGAGGCAGACACCAAGCGCTTCGTGGAGCTCTGGGAGCATGCGGACCGCACGCCGATGGTGGCCCTGACCGGCCGCTCAGGGGTGGGCAAGACCAGCTTCCTCTCGGCCCGCGTTCTGCCTTACCTGGCCCAGCAGGGCTACGAGATCCTGGTGGTACGCGGCGGCCAGCAGCCACTGGAACACCTGAAGGGACAGGCAGAACGCCTCATCTCCAGGAGCTCCTCCGGTGACAGCCTCAACGCGCCGGTCTTGCCTGTAGAGCAGGTATTTGAGCAGCTGAGCCAGCACCTGGGCCGTCCGATCTGCTTGTTCCTGGACCAGTTCGAGGAGCTCTTTACCGGCGGCGAGGCCAGTGAGCAGTACGCCTTCGCCCACGCCCTCTCCGTGATGCTGCGCACCGGTACCCAGGTCCGGCTCATTCTGAGCCTGCGCGAGGACTACCTGGGCGCTCTGATGCGGGTGCTCGACGGGCTGCCCTTGGACCAGGTCCTGCGTCCACTGCCCCTCTCCCCCTTGAGTCCCCAGGACGCGCGCGAGGCGCTGGAAGGCCCGGGCCGAATGGGCTTGGAGGTGGACTACCAGCCCTTCACCTTCCAAGAGGGTCTCTTGGACGAGATCGTCGGCGATCTGGTCGCCGATGACGCTGGCGAGGTCGCCCCACGCATTCAAGCGGTGGGCTCCCGACTCTGGGAGCTGGCCAAGGACAGCGACCCCGTCTACATCACGACGGAGCACTACCGACAGGGTCTGGGCGGCGCACGGGGCATCCTGGCCCGGATCTTGGACCAAGCCGTCGAAGGCCTGGAGGACCAAGATCAGAACCAAGCCAAGGAAATCCTGCGCGCCCTGACCCACCTGCCCGGCTCGGCCACCAGCCGCCCAGCGCCGGAGTCCGAGCTGCTGCGCGGGGTGCAAGACGTCGCGGGCCGCCGCAGGGTCCTGCGCACCCTGGAGTCCCGTTGGCGCATCCTGCAGGGCTACTCCGACTCTCGCTTCCCCGGAGAGCGCAGCTACCGAATCGCACACGAGTCTCTGATTCAGCGCATTCAACAGTACGGCGAAGACGACGACGAGCTGAACGCGGCAAGACACAAGTTCCAGCTGGCCTTTGACGTGTGGCTGCGCGGCGGAAAGCTGGAAGAGGACCTGCTGCCGGTGGTCTTCTTCGACGTGGTCCAGCGCCACGCAGATGACCTGGTGCTGCGCAGCGACGATGAGTGGCAGTTTCTGCGGGCCTCGCGCGTGCTCCACAACGACACTTGGTTGCATGAGCAGCTCGCCATCAAGCGCCGGGACCGGCAGCGCAAGCTCGGCATCTCCGCCCTGCCCGTCGCCTTCATCGCCCTGGGGATCGTGCTCGGACAGCTGCCCGTGCAGTTCGTCAGCTTCAACACCGCGGCCGTGCAGCTGCGCTCCACCATGCACATCGAGAAGAGCAGCCTGCGCGGACGAAACCTGGCCCATGCGGATCTACACGAGTCCTTTCTCTTGGGAGCGGACCTGCGCGGGGCCAACCTGCGGCAAGCAGACTTGGCTGGCGCGGACCTGGAGCAGGTGAACTTTCAGGGAGCAGACCTGCGCGGCGCGGATCTGAGCAACACAAACCTGCGGGCCGCCAACCTCTCGGGTGCGCTCTTGGACGGGGCCAAGTTTGACGGTGCGGACCTGTTTGAGGCCAACGTGGACACAAACACCGAGGGGGCCAGCTTCAAGGGCGCGCGCTTCAACCGAATGGACATGGCCAATGAGATGCAGGGCACACGCTGGGGCACGCTTCCCCCGCAAGGCGCCTTGGGTCCCCTGGGGGTCGCAGACGGAGAGGACTTCACCAACGGCGAGTTCCCCTACCGCATGAACGCCGCCAAGATCAGCATGGTTGGCGTGAACCTGGAGGGCGCCCACTTTGGCAACGGCTGGGTCTTCGACGGCGCCAAAATGATGGAATTGGACGCCGCCAATGTGCACATGGAAGGCGCTGGATTCCGCAATGCCGACCTGACAGACGCGGACTTCCAGGGGGCCAACCTGCGCTCCATCAAGGCCATGGGCGTGAACTTGTCAGGGGCCAATTTGCGACAGGCAGACCTGAGAGAAGCCGAGCTTCCAGGTGCCCTATTGGAAGGCGCCGACCTGCGCGATGCAGACCTTCGCGGTGCAAACCTGCTGGGCGCAAACCTGGAAGGCGCCCTGATCAAGGGGGCCTGGACCAATCGCGACACCCTCTGGCCCAGTACGGTGGATGCAGAGGCTCTGGGGGTTGTTCAGACGCCCTGAGGGACTAGGGTGTCCCATGCCCCAAGTGAGCGTTCCCGCTTGCTCGAGACTGAGGTCCCCGCCCCATGACAGCAAGCAAGGCCGCACCACAGGCCGAAGAGGTCGGCTTGCTCAGGCGCTCGCTCGGCGTGTTTCTCTACACCCGGCGTGCCCTGGAGCTGGTCTGGGCCACCTCGCGCAAGCTGACGGTGGCCCTGGCGAGTCTGACCCTCATCGCCGGTCTGCTGCCCCCGGTGGTCGCGTGGGTAGGCGCACAGATCGTAGATGCGGTCCTACAGACCATCGATACAGGGCTGCTGGACGACAAACGGGCCACCTTGGCTTGGATTGGCCTGGAGGCTCTGCTGGTGGTCTCCTTGGCGGCCTGCCGAAAGGGACTGGACACCTCCCAGTCCCTGCTGCGCGCGCTCCTGGGTCACCGGGTCAACATGCTGATTCTGGACAAAGCCCAGAGCCTGGAGCTGGAGCACTTCGAGGACGCCGAGCTCTACGACCGCATGACCCAGGCCCGACGCGAGGCCTCCTCTCGCCCCCTCTCCCTGGTGCGCCGCAGCTTTGGCCTGGTACAGAATGCCTTGTCCTTGGCCTCTTTCGGTGCGCTGCTTGCCGCCTACTCTCCCCTGGCCGTGCTGCTGCTCGCGGTGGCGGCCGTACCCGCCTTCATCTCGGAGACCCGCTTCTCCGGGGCAGCCTTTCGCCTCTTCAAGTGGCGCTCCCCGGAGAAGCGCAAGCAGTCCTACCTGGAAGTGGTCATCGCCCGCGAGGACTACGCCAAAGAGGTCAAGCTGCTGCAGCTGGGTCCCCTGCTGGTCGAGCGCTACGACACCATCTTCCGCAAGCTCTACAAGGAGGACCGCAGCCTGACTCTGAGGCGTGGAGGCTGGGGTTTCGGCTTGGGACTGCTCTCCTCCGCCACCCTCTACGGTGCCTACATCTGGGTGGCCCTCTCGGCGATGGCCACCCTGATTACCCTTGGCCAGATGACCATGTACTTGATGGTGTTCAAGCAGGGTCAAGGGGCCTTCTCGGCCATCCTCCAAGCCATCGGCGGCATGTACGAGGACAACCTCTACCTCTCCAACCTCTACGCATTCTTGGACATGCCCGTCGAGAGCGATGAAGGCACAGCCACCCAGGGCAGCCACCCAGGCGACGGCATGCGCTTTGAAGGCGTCGGATTTACCTACCCGGGGGCCTCCACTCCTGCCCTTGCGGACGTGAACCTGCACCTACAGCCCGGACGACGTCTGGCCTTGGTGGGCCACAACGGCAGCGGCAAGACCACGCTGATCAAGCTGCTCACGCGGCTCTACCAGCCCACCGAGGGCCAGATCCGCCTGGACGGCACCCCACTCGAGGACTGGCAGCCCGAAGCGCTGCGGAAGAGACTGGGGGTCATCTTTCAGGACTTTGTGCACTACCAGCTGACCGTTGGCGAGAACATCGGCGTTGGAGACGTGCCGAACATCGACGACGAGCCTCGCCTGATGCACGCAGCGGAGAAGGGCATGGCCAAGCCCTTCATCGATGGCATGCCCCAAGGTCATGAGACCCAGCTGGGCAGTTGGTTCAAGAACGGCCGAGAGCTCTCGGTCGGTCAGTGGCAGAAGATCGCGCTCTCCCGAGCATTCATGCGGGATGAAGCCGACATCCTGGTGCTCGATGAGCCCACCGCGTCGATGGACGCGGAGGCGGAGGCGGAGATCTTCCAGCGCCTCACGGACCAAGCCGAGGGTCAAATGACCCTCCTCATCAGCCACCGCTTCTCCACCGTGCGCATGGCAGACGACATCGTCGTGCTCGACGGCGGGCGCATCATCGAGCGGGGCGACCACGCCGAGCTCATGGCTAAAAAGGGCCGCTACGCGCACATGTTCAGCTTGCAGGCGAAGGGCTACCAGTGAGAGCTTGAGGCCCACCTGCTTTGCTACCCTCTGGACAGATGACGCCTCTCTTCACCCTCCTGCTCTCCTGTGCCGCGCGGACGCCGCCCTCGGACGCACCACCTCGGGAAGAAGCACAGCCCCTGAACACCGGTCAGTGCATCGCTGCCGTGCGGGCACTCACCGAGTCGAGCACGGTCTTCGCGGACTACGACAGGTGGTACTTCAGCCGGGATGCCTGGGCGCTCTTCTCCACACAGGACTGTCTTGAGGCCTTCCCCAAAGCCGAGCTCTCTGGCGCAAAGACCAACACAGATCAAGCCGCCACCCTGTGTGAGCAGCTGAATACCGAGCGGGGGCTCTTCGTCACGACAGCTTCAGTACAAACCGACGCCACACAGTTCCGGATTGGCGCAGCGCTCGTCGTGCCCTACTATAGAGACGGAGAGTCCGAGAGTACGTGGGCGGTCATGCACAGCGCCCAGGTGATGTTGGTGGACATCGAGTTGTCGATGCAACCAAACACGCTTGTTGTCAGAAGCCGGGAAACGCGGTGGCTGCACAGCAGCCTACTGACGTGATCCGAACTGTTGATCCTGCTGGCGCGAAGAACCTGGGCCCGCTGGGAAGGCGCGAGACCGAAGGCGTGCGCCAGCCCGTCGAGTGTTGAGCAACGCAGCCAGCAGGTTCAGGGGCGAGTGCGAGTAGGCTCAACAGGAGTGATCACGTCAGTAAAACCCAAGTGCGAGGGGGTCCGTTGACCTGGCGCGCTGAGCCAGCGTCCCCTCAGCGCACCACCAACACACTGCCACCGCGCGGCACCACATCCACCACCACGGTCCCGTCACCGGCGACCGTAAAAGTGCGCTCACTGCCCACCGGCCACACTTCGACAAGGGTGGTCCCAGGCGGAAAAGTGACGGGCATTCCGTTGCCCTCGAAGGCGGTGTGAGAGCTGTGGTCATCGTTGACGTTGAGCACGACCAAGGCGACCTCGGTCTCGGTGGCCCGCTCAAAGGCGTAGATACCGGCGTCTTCCTCTGAGCCTGTGCGGTCGCTGGCCCAGCGGGTGTTGAAGTCCCCTCGCCTGAGAGGCTCTAGCTCCTTGCGCAGGGAAATGAGCGCCTGCGTGTGCACAAACAGGTCCCCGTCCCTGTCAAAGTTGCTCTCCCACATCGGCTCGCGGTTGGCGGGGTCATTGCCGCCGAAGAAGCCCTGTTCGGTTCCGTAGTAGATGCAGGGGATGCCGTCTTCCGTCAGCAGGAAGAAGATGGCCGACTTGAGAGCCGGAATGCTGGGTTGGTCGTAGAGAAACCGGGGGATGTCATGGTTGTCGATGAAGTTGACCAGGATGTCCTGAGGGGCATGACCGGCCCCGCGTACCTTGGGCGTCGCGCCGTAGTTCTGGCTGCGCACAGCGACCAGATCTTCGATCTTGGAGGTGGGCCCACTGTACTTAAAGACCTCGTCGAAGACCTGGAACTTCTGTGAGAAGTAGAACACCGAGTCCACGCCTTGGTAGTCCTCGCCGCCGCTGTTGTCGCTGTGGGAGCAGCCCACGAACTGGCCATCGCTGGACTGGTACGGATAGTTGCCCAGCTTGTCCGTCATGGTGTCGCAGGTATAGCTGCCGATGAGCGGGTCGCTGCCGTCAAAGGCCTCGCCAAACATCAGGAACTTCTCTTTTCCCGCCGCAGCCGCGTTCTGGCGAATGGCCGGCGCGAAGGTGTTCCAGAAGTCGTTCTCCACATGCTTGAGGGTGTCGATGCGGAATCCGTCCAGGTCCGCGGTGGTGATCCAGTAGGTGAAGACCTCGATGAGGGCCTGCTGCACGGCGGGGTTGGTCGTATCCAAGTCCTTGAGACCGCCAGGAAAGTCCCCGCGCTCGACCTGGTCTCGCTGGTTCCAGTCGGTGACCCTGCCGCGGCGGTTGTACCAGTCGGGGTTGTGGAACTGTGCTGGTTCGGGGGGCATGCGGTTGAGCTCGGGCATGTAGACCCACTCAATGGGCGCATCCCCGCTCTCGCCAAGGCTGGTCCAGCCCTGCACCCGGCGCTCGTCGTAGGCCGGATCCCACTCCGAGATGATCTCCAGAGGGTCCCCGTTGGCGCCGGAGCCATAGACTGTGCTGTCGGCCGCGCCGTTGCGGTTGATGTCGTAGTAGAAGAGCTGCCCGATGTGGTTCACGACGATGTCCAGGATGACCAGAATGCCGTTGTCATGGAGCACGTCCACCATCTCCCGCAGCTTGGCGATGTCGCCAAAGTGCGGGTTTACGCCCATAAAGTCCTGGGTCCAGTATCCGTGATACGAGGCCACATCGGCGTCCTCTTCCACGTTGGTCACCACTGGTGAGATCCACACGGTCGTGACACCCAGATCCGTCAGGTAGTCGACGTTGTCGATGACGCCCTGGTAATCGCCGCCCATGTAGCGGGCGAGCACATCCGGATTCTGTGTGACGTTGTAGTCGTTGTTCACATCGCCATTGGCGAAGCGGTCGATGAGGATCTGATAGATGACCTCGTCGCGCCAGTCGTCCACATGGGTCTCAATGACCGGGGGCTCGGCGTAGGCGCCCGGATCGACACAGGCCAACTGACTCATCAAAAGAACAGACAACATCAGCTTCTCCTCCGTCGCATCATCATCAAGGTGGCCAGACCAAAGAGCCATGAGCCGCCCGCCGCGCCGCCGGTGCAACCGCAATCTGGCTGGGTCACGTAAGGGCCGCCGGTATCGGGGTTCCCGGTGTCCAAGTCCGCGCACTCCTCGCCCAGTTGGTCGCGGGTGTGCATCTGTAGGGCGTAAAGCCCCGAGCCAAAGCCCATCATGGGTGCCGGGCCGGCAAAGTCGCCGTTGTTGGGATCAAAGAGCTCCGGGACAATCAGGTTGTTGGCCTGGGCTTGGGCGGTGATCCAGTCCTCGAGGGCGGCGGCCTCGTCATAGCGGCAGGCCCGGCGCAGCGATTCAGCGACCCGCAGGTCGATCATCAGCCACTCGTAGCTGTCGTAGAGGTCCCCGTCGTCGTTGCGCATGAAGCCGCGGCCATGGGGCACCCGCAGACCGGCATCCCAGGCGTCGTAGCTGGTCTCGAAGGCATCGGAGCGCGGGTCCAGTGTGCCGTTGTTGAAGGCATCCACGGCGGCCAAGTCCAGGGCGGGATCCCCGTTCTGCAGCTCCTCCAAGTTGCCAGCCAAGACCCCGTCCTGGGTGAGCAGCTGGTCTGCGATGGCCAGCGCCAGAGCGTCGGCGTTGTCCCGGTACTCTTGCGCTCTGGGGTCCCCTACCCGCTCGGCCATCTGAGCCGCTTCACGCAGGCCGCGCACCGCCCAAGTGGAGGTGTAGGTGAAGTGCTTCTGGTTCCCATTCCAGTGCTCTTCCCAGATGGAGGAGTCCGGCGCGATGAGACCGGTGGTGGGCTCGATGAGTCGAACGAGGACATCGGCGGTCTGGTCGAAGAGCGCTTCGCTGTGTTGCTCGACAAAGGACGTGTCGTCGGCATCCTTGACGTACATGCCAGCGGACCAGAGGTAGAGCCCGAAGTTGTCGAACTCGACGTTGGGGCCGTCCTGATCCACATCGGTCCACTCTTGGCCGTTGCCGTAGATGCGACAGATGCTCAGGGCGTGGTCCATTCCCCCCACATAGGAGGTCCACTCACCGGTCTTGCCGGGCTGGATCTGGAAGGCCAAGGCGTCCCGGGCCTCCTGGTGGTGACCGGCGGCGCTCAGACCGCGGATTCCGTAGGCGCCGTCACGCACCCAGGCGATGTTCCAGATGTGCTGGAAGGCGCCGACCGGGGCCGAGAGCGGCAGGCTGGCGAGCACCTGACCGAAGGCGTCCCCTTCTTCCCGAACTTGGCCCATCTTCAGAAAGGCCAGGGCCTGGAGGTAGACTTGGCGCTCCTCCTCACTGAGCCCGGCGGGGGCTTGGCCCTCGGCGTGCCAGGACGTCCAAAAGTCCCGCTCGGACTGGATGAGCTCGGTGGCGCTGCGTGATGCGATGTAGTCGCTCACCGCGCTGCTCTGGTCGCCCCAGCCGCTGGAGAAGGCCATGACCACACCGACCGTGGTGACCTCGCCGGGGGCCAGGGTCTTGTCCCATTGGAAGGCGCCGATGCGGTCATCGCCGGAGGAGCCTTCGCAGGCGTCCAGATCCCATCCCTGCTGAACCGCGTAGTAGGGGTCGTTTGGGGAGCAGTCTCGGCGAGTGGGCGATGTCAGTGGGACCAGATCAAAGCCCAAGCTGCTGTTCTGTCCGGCGACGTAGAGGCCCTCTCCTCGCGGCTGGATGTACTCGTTCTCGTTGCTGGTGTCGCCGACGAGCAGGTTGTGCAGGGAGAAGAGGGAGAGCTCCGCGCTGCTGCTGCCCGTGTTCTCTACTTGGAGGATCTGCACCAACACCGGGGCGTCCATGCCCATGGGAACAAAGGCCCACTCGGTGATGCTCAGGTCGCCTTGGGTGCGGTCCGCCCACATCAAGCCCGTACCCGTCTCCATGCCGTAATCGCTGGCGCTGTTGAGCCACTGGCCGCTGCCGTTGATCCGCAGACCAAAGGCGGAGTCGTACATCAAGTCGCGTACGGGCTGATCTTCTGGGCTGTACTGCTGGTACAGGTGGTCCGAGAATGTGTCGACCAGGGCCCCAGAGCTGTGGCCCGCGTTGAACACGGCCACGCCGTATCCATTGGCGGAGACCAGCTTTGGGTAGGAGAAGTGCGGCTCTACAGCGCCTGCAGGGGCGGAGAGCAGAGCAACGAGAGGGAGCACGAGAGGGAGCATGGGTCCACCGAGGGGGAGGTGAAGGTAGACCATGGACCGGTGGGGGCCGCAATGGTCACGACATCTCTTTCGGCGCTTGAACTCCTAGGGCTTGGGTCCAAGAGGGTCCCGAGACGCCTCAAACCCGCCTCCGCGCCCAAGGGACGCACGTGGCCCTACTCCAGCTCGCACTCCTCGCTGTTCTCCTCGCAGAGCGCGTGGCAGAAGTCCTCTTCGATGGCCTCTACGCCACCGTCCTTCTGACGACCGCTTGCATCTTCGATGCGCACGCGAACGCAGCCTTGGGGGTCCTCGCAGCCCACGCAGCGCACACCGGCGCTCGCGACACTCTCGCAGTAGTCCAACTCGTAGTAGGCGCTCAGTTGACTGGCCCCAATCAAACCGGACAGGGCCACGTGACCCAAGCTGGAGCCGTCAGGAGCGATGGTGGCGTCGATGCGCAGCTCTTCCATGTCCAGAGCGCCAAGGTCCGTGGCCAGGGAGATGTGGCGACCGGTCCAGCTTACTTGGGGTTCGGGGTAGTTGAAGAAGCCTTGGAGCTGCTGGGTGCTCGCGCAGGTGTCCTGAGCACCATTGGCCACCTGGCCCAGGGTCAGGGTTCCTTCGGCGTCCATCTGACCTCGGCCCCAGATCCAGCCGCGCAGCAGGTCCTCTAGGCTGGAGTCCTGGGTGCTCGGGACCACCATGGTGGACTGGCTGAGCATGACAAAGTCATAGGACAGAGCGCCGAGCTCCTCCTGGGTCAAGGTCAGCTCGCCTCCATAGGGGCTCGTGGTGAAGGTGCTCTCCACATACTGGCAGCCGGTGTCCAACCACCAGGTGTAGGTGGTGTTGGCCAGCAAGGACTCCGTGGGCCGGATGGTGACCACGTCGTTGAGCTCTTCGAGCTCGGTCTCCACGCCGATGATGGAGCCCGTTCCGTCGAAGTCTCCGTCGATCTGGACCTGAATCTCCACACCCGCTGCGTCAACCACCTCTCGGGTCGCTGGCGTGTAGTCCATGACCCAAGCGCAGGCTGGCTGCTCCCAGCCCGTGTCCGAGTCCACGACAAAGTCGTTGTTCAGGCTGCCACCCAGAATGGCAGCGCCGCCAATCCAGCATCCGGCCAAGGTGAACAACAACATTGGGGTCTCCTTCTTGCCGAGCTGAGCCGGCTCCTGCCACTTGGATCATGCCCCGGAGAGCCAACAGCCGCCAGTGAAGGTGCAGCTGGCGTGGGGCTACTCGCAGATTCCTGCGCTGTTGCAGCTCTCAGTTCCCGAGCAATCTGCCGTTGTTGCACACTGAGTACAGGAAGTGGCGGCCCCAGTGGTGGACTGAATCAGAGAATCCCCCGAGAGCACCGCGAAGCCCGGCACATTTACCCCCGTGCCATAGGTGCAGCTCGCCCCTGCGCACATGGTGTCGTAGTCGTCGTAGCCGCTGACAAAGCCCTCGGCCCAGACCAGCTCGAAGGGGTCGATGGCGCAGTTGTTGTTGGTGCTCCACTGCACCTCAAAGGCGTAGAGCCCCGGCTCTGGGAAGGTGATGTAGCGGAACTTCTTCCACTGCCCATCGAGCCAGTTGACGGTCATGATGGTGCTGCCCTCGATGCTCAAGCTCAGCGCATCGTTGCCCATCAGGCCGATGGTGTAGCTCAGGGGGTCATCACAGCCGATGTTTAGATAGCCACGGAAGCGACCGGCACCCTCGGAGTCGGTGCTGATGGACGAGGGCCAGGAGTTGGTCGGGCTGTAGTTTCCGGCCGAGGCCGAGTAGTCCGTACCGCAGCGGTTGGAGTAGTCCAGCTCACTGGCCGTCTCGCTCACCGCGTAGGTCGAGGAGAGTCCCTCAAGCGAGGTCATGAAGGAGGCCAGATTGGTGGAATCGTGGGTGTTCAGGCCGGTGCTCAGCTCGCCGATCAGGGCGCAGGCGCCCTCCTGCACAGGGCTCTCGACCGCGGAGCCACCCGTCGGACTGCCGATGATGGTGGGGTCGCTGCAGTCGTTGTCCACCGAGCCATCACAGTCGGTGTCGGCAGAGTCGCAGACCTCGTAGGCGGAGACATTGACCACTGCATCTGCATCGTCGCAGTCCGTGTTGTCGTCGACATAGCCGCTGGGTGCCTCGCACTGGGTGGTAGCCGACGCGCTGTCATCGCCGTAGCCGTCGCAGTCCGAGTCCGGGTACCAGTCGGAGGCGTCAGAGGCGCCGTTGTCGACGCTGCCATCGCAGTCATCGTCCAGGCTGTTGCAGACCTCTGAGCCGGCAGGATTGACGCTGGCGTCCGTGTCCAGACAGTCGCTGCTGTCGCTGACCCAGCCGCTGGGCTGGTCGCAGGCCGTGGTGGTGTAGCTGCTGCTGCCGTAGCCATCGGAGTCGTAGTCGATGTACCAGGTGCTGGCGTCGGCGGCATCGTCGTTGTCCACGGTGCCATCGCAGTCATCGTCGATGCTGTTGCAGAGCTCTGTGGCCCCAGGACTCACAGCACTGCTGGCGTCATCGCAGTCCAGGGCGTTGCCCACGGCGCCGGAAGGCTGGGTGCAGGCCTCGACCGTGCTGGCGGCGTCGCCATAGCCGTCGGCGTCGGCATCGCTGTACCAAGTGGCCGCATCCGAGGCCTCCTCGTCCACGATGGAGTCGCAGTCATCGTCCTGGGTGTTGCAGACCTCGCTGCCGGCCGGGTTGATGGCCGCGTCCCCGTCATCACAGTCCGTGGCGTCGGCCACCGAGCCTGTGGGCTGAGTGCAGTCCCGAACGCTGCTGTCGGGGTTTCCGTAGCTGTCGGCGTCGGCGTCGGTGTACCAAGACAGCGCGTCGGCCGCGTCGTCGTCCACGGCGCCGTTGCAGTCATCGTCCAGGCTGTTGCACAGCTCGGTCGCGCCGGGGTTGATGTCTGCCGTGCTGTCATCGCAGTCCTGGTCGTTGTCCAAGTAGCCGCTGGGGGCCTCGCAGCCGGGAGCGGTGTTGTCCGGGTCGCCGTAGCCGTCGGAGTCTGTGTCGGCGTACCAGGTGCTGGCGTCGACCGCGCTGTCCTCGTCGACAAAGCCGTTGCAGTCGTTGTCGATGCCGTCACAGAACTCCTCAGCATCGGGAGAGACGTTGACGTTGGCATCATCACACTCCTCACAAGCCGCGTAGCCGTCCCCGTCTGCATCCTCATAGCCAACGGAGCCATCGCAGTTGTAGTCGTTGGGGTCCGTGCAGTCGTCTTCTGGGGCGCCTGGGTAGTAGGCGGTGTCGCCGTCATCGCAGTCCCCCTCGCTGGAGACCGTGCCGAAGGGGGCCTGGCATGCTGTGGTCCCAGAGCCGCTGCCAAAGCCATCGCCGTCCGAGTCGATGTACCAGGTCTCCGCATCCACAGCGTCGGTGTCGACCACGCCATCGCAGTTGTTGTCCAGGCCATCGCAGATCTCCTCTGCGCCGGGGAAGATGGCCGCGTTGGCATCGTCGCAGTCCAAGGCCGCACCCACGCCATCGCCGTCTTCGTCCACGAAGGTGCCCGTATCGACCAGAGCCCCAGTGTCGACGTTTACGTCCTTGGTTCGGCAAGCGAGCGAGAGCAGCAGGAGCAGGGACATTCAGGCCTTCCGGGTTCAGGCGCCCATTCTACCGCTCAGAGAGCGAAAGGTTGGAGCATCTTGTGACACTCCTTCCCAAGCGCAGCCTAATCACACTCCGTTACGGTCTCGCCTTCGCACTCGACCTGTCCGACGATGGCCTGGGGGTCCTCGCTTGGGTCCTCCAAGGTCAACTCGCAGGCGCTGGCGTCCAGGTTCTCACCGCCGCCCTCGTCCTCGTACACAAAGTCGCACACCGCCTCGCAGGGCAGCTCGCTGCGCTCCAGGTCAAAGGCCGCCTCCAGGTCGGCCAGCAGCTCTTCGGAGACCTCGAAGGTGGTCATTGGAAAGGGCTCGGGCTCCGGGCAGTCCGGGCTGCCGCAGGCGGCCAGGGTGAGGGGCAAGATCAGGGCGCTCATCAGGGTCAGGGTACGCATGGTGTTTGTCTCCGATGGCCACACAAGCAAGAGCGATGCCAAGCACGAGGCCGGTGTGATTTCAGACACATAGAGCAGCCTCCACGAGCGCACCCAGCCGAAGCACGACAGCCAGGTCCCGGTCAGCGGGCCCAGGCGGGCGGCTTCATGATGTGCAGGACAGGGGCTAGCTCGCCGAGCTTCACGGTCTCCGAGCGAACGCGGTTGCCGTCTATGTCGACCATGGACTTGGCCAGCTCGGCGTCGGTGACGAAGCTGTCTCCCACCCGCTCCCCGCAAAGGGTCAGCTCCACCCGCTCGGGCGAGGCCAGGGCCGCCGCAGGGAACACAAAGTGCCCAAAGGCGCAGCGCCAGAGGGTCAAGCGCTCCAAGGTCTCCGGAAAGTCCGGCTCATAGACCAGGGAACCGCTGAAGTTGACCTCGCGCAGCTGGGTCTCCCGAAGATCGAGCTCGCCGACATCAAAGCCGCTCAGCGAGAGCCTCCGCAGCGCCGGCGCCTTGCTCAGAACCTCCTTCAGGACGCGCGTCTGGAGCAACTCCTTGGCCTCGGGGTGCTGCCCATTGCCCGAGTTGTAGATCATGCTGATCCCCAGGGTCTGGATCTGGGAGAACCAGCTGGCCGAGGCCACAGCGCTCAAGTTTCCGCGGGGGGCCTGCAGATGCACGCTGTGGAGCTTGGGCAGCGCCATCTCGGCCAGGGCCTGAACCGATCCCGGGGTCAGGTTGACCCAAAGCTCTCTGAGCTCGCTGCCTGTGTGCCCCAGCATGCTCAGGGACGCATCCAGCACGCGCCGGGGCTCACTGAGCCTCAGCGAGTGGAAGAGACGCAGGCGCACATCCGGCACTCCGCGCAGGAAGCACACATGCCAAGCCTTGGGGGCCGGCCGCTCAAAGTCAGGCGCCGAGGTCTCCAGCTCCTGGCAGACGCCATCCACAAGGGCATCCATCTCGGGCCCAGTGGGCAGAGTCAACAAGGGGGTGAGCAGGTCTTTGTTCCACATGATGCGAAGGGCGCGCAGGCCATCCGCATCGCGAATCTGCTGCCGAATGCCTGCCTCGCGAGCCGCCCACTGCTCAGGGCCCCCACCCTGAGAGACCAGCTCGGCGTTTCGAGCCTCGGCTTCAGCCAAGCGTCTGGCTTGCTCGAGATCTCCCCCAGCGCGGTCCAAGAGCACCTTGGCCTGAGAGAAGCCCACCCCGTGGGAGCGGTTGAGGGCCTTGAGATCTTCGATGTTCACATTCACTGAAAGCTCCACCACCCAAGGACAGCGCCTTGGTTTGGTGGACTCAGCCTATGGAGGGGGCGAGCGCTGTTCGCGTGACAAGATGTAACAGCGCTCGGCTATCCAACTACTCGGGTGCCTTGGCCAGACGCAGGTAGGGGAACTTGATCTCAAGCTTTCCGTATCGGGCCTCGGCCTGGGCATTGTCCAGGCTGCCGCTCACAACCACGTCCTTTCCTGGCGTCCAGTTGGCGGGGGTTGCCAGAGCTTCGGTGTCGGTCAGCTGAATGGCGTCGAGCGCCCGGATGATCTCCGCAAAGTTGCGCCCGACGGACATGGGGTAGGTCATCATGAGACGGACCTTCTTGTCGGGACCGATGATGAACACGGTGCGCACAGTTGCGCTGTCCTTGGCGGTGCGTCCGTCGGGCAGGTAGGCCTCGGCAGGCAGCATGTCGAAGAGCTTGGCCACGGTCAGCGAGGTGTCGTCAATGATGGGGAAGTCGGCGGGGACGCCGGCAAAAGAGGCGATGTCCTTCTTCCACTTGTGGTGCTCTTCAACGCTGTCGACGGAGACGCCCATCACCTTGGTCTTGCGCTTGGCAAACTCAGGGGCGAGCTGCGCGACCGCGCCAAACTCGGTGGTGCACACCGGGGTGAAGTCCTTGGGATGGGAGAAGAGGATGGCGTAGCCGTCCCCGATCCAGTCGTGCAAGGTGATGGAGCCCGCTGTGGAGTCGACCGTGAAGTTGGGAGCGATGTCGTTGATTCTGAGAGACATGAGTTTCCTCGGCCCGCTGTTGCATCGAATCGGAAGCCTTCCCGACCCGGCTTGGGGGCAGGAACATAGGCACATCGGCTTGCCCGGCAACGCTCTGAGTTCAAGGCGCGTCCTACCCGCAGTTGAGCAAGCCTTACTGACTCCCAAGCCCTACTGACACTGGCTCTCAGCGCTCGCCGGCGTGACCACCAAAAAATCAAAGCACATCTCGTCACTGGTCGCCAGACCTGCGGTCACCGTCTCATCCGTGTCGTTGAAGTAGCCGCAGGTCATCTCCAGCTTGTCGCCAGCTTGGACCTGGATGGGCATCTCGTAGAAATACTGAGACTCGAAGCTCCAGCCGCTCAGCTCAATGAGGTTCTCTACGCTGCCGTCTGCCCGAACTAGGTCGTGCTTGAAGGTGCTGCCAATCTCGTGCATGTGCGGCATGCCGGCCAAGATCTCGAAGTCTTGAGTGGCCGTGCAGGTCGTCGAGAAGGCCTTTCCTTCGCCCGCCGGAATGACCATGTTCCAGAGGTTCGGACTGGCCATTCCGTAGACGATGTCCGCGCTCTCCCCAACCCAAAGGCGAACGCCGCTGTTGTCTACCGCGTCGGGAATGCCGGCGCCGTTGTTGTAGTGGATCTCCACGTCAAAGGCGTCTCCAGGCTCAACGGCAATGCCGCCATCGGGGAACTGGATGGCGCCGGTTCCAGGGGCCCAGGCGTAGAGGTAAGGGAAGCCGCCTTTGCGGGTCAGGGTGATGTGGTGGAGCACACGGCTCTCATCAATCACCGGCTCAATGCGGTGGATGTACCCGGACTCTTCCACCACCGACTTGAAACGGAAGGTGCGGTAGTCGTCGATGGCGTCCAGGCCCACGGACTCATCCACTGCGAGGAGGTCCACTCCAACGGAGCCCTCGGGCGGCGAATCAGGGGCCTCCCAGATGTCCCGGTTTGCGAAGAGCCCCTCGTCCTCTGGAGGGTGCTCTAGCCCACAGGAAGCCCACCCCACCAGGGTGTCCAGCTCGTTGTGGGAGAGTTCCCCCTCCCCCTGGGGCATCGATCCATCCAAGAGCGAGGCCAGCATGGCGTCGACCTTGCGCTCGCCAACTTCACCTGAGAGCAAATCCTCGTAGCCCTCGACCAAACTGTGGGGGGCCCCGAACTCCGGGCTGCTGCCATGACAGCTTCCGCACTTGGCCTGGATGATGGGCGCCGCGTTGGCGGTGTAGGCCGACTCGAAGGGAACGCAGCCTTCGACCTCGGTCTCGACGGGCTCTGGGGTGGTGTCGCAGGCGGCGAGGAGGAGCAAGAGCATGTCAACAATCCAGGTGGTGCGCTTTAGACACCCTAGCCCAAGAAAAGTGCAACCGACCACATCAGAGGGCCACCAGCTCCCCTCCACGACTCGCCACAGCAGCCCGCAGCTGATCCTTCGGCACATGCAGCT
Source organism: uncultured Pseudomonadota bacterium (assembly GCA_913060515.1). Taxonomy (GTDB): domain Bacteria; phylum Myxococcota_A; class UBA796; order UBA796; family CAJQPC01; genus CAJQPC01. Next base: position 65,371 of record CAJXRZ010000031.1, read on the forward strand.
CTCGGCCATTGATGACCACATGCAGCCCCGGTACCTGGTCCGCGGCCCACAGAATCTGCTCGAAGATGAGCCCATGGGGATTGCCGAAGACACCGCCGCCAATCAGGGTCAGGACAGCCCGCTCTTTGCCAGTGGCCCGGGCAGCCAAGAGCGTGCCCAGGTAGGCCACGCGCAGCAGCGTGCGCGCGATGTCTTCCCAAGCGCTGCCCGCACTGACCGGCTCGCCGTAGCCACCCGCTGCCAAGGTGGAGGTGAAGACCTGGGCGATGTGCGGTGCGGGCTGTGGCACCCAGCCGTCCCAGTTGGCGCCAAAAACAACTTGAGCACCTTCATGCAGACCCACCTGCAGCTGTCTCTTATACACATCTCCGAGCCCACGAGACAGGCAGAAATCTCG
>CAJXRZ010000032.1 GCA_913060515.1 uncultured Pseudomonadota bacterium
CCAGCCGCTCGCTGCGCTCGGGCATTGACAGTACCGATAGGCCGGCAAATAGCCGCTACCCTGTCTGTCCAGCCGCTCGCTGCGCTCGGGCATTGACAGTACCGATAGGCCGGCAAATAGCCGGCCTACTCCATGTACCCCAGCTGCCGCAGCCGCTCCTTCTCCGCCTCCGTCAACCCCACGCTGCTCGCTTGCGTTCCAGTGTGCACCACCGGCCCCGTGGCCTGCCCAGCATTCACCCACGGCAGGTCCCCGTGCTTGACCGAGGCGTCCACCGGTATCACCGCAAAGCCGGCATTCTCCGTGCTCTCCCAGCGTGCCCCTTGGTAGGCGCCGCCTGCGAAGAGGGCGGCCTCTTTGGCCTGCACCACCCCTGGCTCGGCCATCCACGGGGTGCCCAGCTGGGCAATGAGCTGCGCCTTCATGCGCTCGAGGTCATCGGGTCGCTGCGCGGCTACATCCACCGCCTCGAGGGGGTCGGCGTAGAGGGTCAACACCTGGGCGCTCAGGTCCCAGTCCAGGCGCAGATCCCCCTCCCACAGGCCCAGACGGTTGGTGTCAAAGCGGCTGGTGTCGGAGAGGAAAGGGCGCGCCGGTATGGCCTCGTTGGCGCTCAGGGTTCTCCACAGGCTCAAGCCGTCACTGGCCCAGCCCTCGCCAAGGGTGGTCGCCAGAGTGGGGGCTAGATCCTGCAAGCCCACCGTCTCCTCGATGACTTGGGTCTTTACGCCCGGCCCAGCGATGATCAGGGGCACCCGAAGCTGCTCGGGGTTCAGGGTGTGGGCATGGCCCCAGCTGCCGCGCTCGCCGAACTCCTCGCCGTGGTCGGAGGTCACGATGATCAGCGGGTCCCGTCCGGCGGCCTGAAACTGGGCGATGAGCTGACGGAGCTGGTCGTCCACATAGGCGATCTCCTCGTCGTACTGGGCCACCTGGTGGGCCATCTGCTCGGCTTTGACGGGGTGCTTTTGGTAGCGGAAGTAGTTCTTGTAGCGCAGGTCTTTCTCGGTGCCTTTGCGGTCGAACTTCTGCTCCCAGTCCCCTGGCGCCTCGTAGGGGTAGTGCACGTCGTAGAGGTGCAGAAACAGGAAGACCGACTCCCCCTCTCGTCCGCGCACAAAGTCGGTGGCGGCCTTGAACACGTCCTCGGCATCGACGGTGCCCTTGAGGTTGTTCTTGTTGGTCACGTCAAAGTCCTCGAAGGCGTCAAAGCCCCGAGCAAAGCCGAAGCGTCGGCCGACAAAGAGGGTCGCGACCGCCGCCCCAGTGGCGTAGCCGGCGGCCTGGAAGCGCTCTTGGATCAGAGGCAGGTCCTCGGGCAGTCCCCCCCCGGAGTCTACGGCGCCGTGGTGGATGGGCAGCTGTCCGCTGAGCATGGTGCTGTGGCTTGGCAGGGTCCAAGGGCTGGCGCTGCGGGCGTGGGCAAAGCGGGTCCCGCGCTCGGCCAAGCTGTCGATGAAGGGCGTGGTGTCCCGCTCGTAGCCGTAGGCGCCCACGTGGTCGGCCCGCAGAGTGTCGATGCTCAGCAGGATGACATCGGGTTGGCTCCCACCGGCGGGCAGGGGCTTGTCGGTGCAGGCCAGTAGGAGCAGGAGCTGAATCATTTGGGCAGGTACCCCGGTAGCAGGTACCAAGTCATCAAGGGCGTGCAGATCAAGAGCAGAGCGGTCATGCACCAGAAGCGCCAGCCGCCCCCGCCCACTTGGTCCAGCGCACCCTTGGGGTCAGCCAGGAAGACACCCGCCCACACCAAGAAGAGGGCGTCGAGGGGGACCCGATACCGGGAGAGTCCGGCGACCAAACCGATGGCAGCGACGTGGTAGCCCACGATCATCAGGGTGGTCATCATCAGCCAGCCGCGGCCCTTGGAGAAGGCGCCGACGATGCCCCCCAGCACGGCGATGTAGGAGAGCACGATGGTTGCAATGAGCAGGGGCTCAGCGACCCAGGAAGGCAGCTCGGCCCAGCGCTCCAGGCGCACATGTCGCGTGACGAAGGAGTTGGGGTTGAAGAGCTGGGCCCAGCGCTGAGGAATGCGTTTGAAAAACTCCCCAGGATTGGCTTTGATCCACTCTTTTGCCGCCTCCATCTCGCAGGCATCCCAGGCCTTTCCGTAGTAGAGCTTGCCGGAGCAGTGCGGCCGACCGCTGTCGATCAGGGCGTTGTACTTGAGCGAGCTCAGAGTCCCCACGCCCCAGTCGAAGGTGATGGGGTCGTAGAGGTTGTTCCCCAGCCACATCATCTGGCCCATTGTCGCGTCGCTGATGACCAGGCCGCCGAACTTCTGGCTGGCGTAGATGCTGTAGGGCGCCACCACTGCAATTCCCGCCACGATCAAGAGCGCGGCCGATGCCCAGGCGGACTTGTCCCGCCAGCGTTGCCAGATCATCGCCACCGCGAAGATGGGCACCATGTAGGTGGCCACCCCACGAAAGAGCACGCAGCCGCCGACCAGTACACCGGGGAGCAGCGCCCGCCAGATGGAGCCTTTGCGGGCCCAACCCAGGGAGAACACCGCCGCGATCAGCAGCGTGGTGTAGATCGACTCGCTCCAGATGTGGCCGGCGAAGAAGGCCAAGGTCGGCGAGCAAGCCAGCAGCCAAGCGGTGATGCGTCCTGCGCGAACACCTCCGGCGTCCTTTGCCAGCTGGTAGCCCAGGATGATGGCCAGCGTGAAGAGCACGATCTGCGAGCCGACGATGGCCTCGGAGTAGCCAAAGAGCCGCTCATGAAGTGCCATCAAGCTGGGATATCCAGGTGCCCAGATCCAGTTGTTGGAGGGGGTCATGCCCTCTCCTGCCGCCAGTCGATGGGCCAAGGTCAAGTAGGTGCACTCATCGCGCATGCACTTGTCGGTCTGCCACATGGCCAGGGGCAAGACGCGCAGAAAGGCGCCGATCAACAGCGCCCACAGCAGCGAGAAGTCTTTGAACCAGCGATCCACGGCGGCGCTTTAACCCGCGCGCTGTGCCGCCCAACTCACAGCTCCCATTCCTGCACCTTCTCTTGGAGGAAGTCGAGCACCGCCCGCACCCGAGGAACGCGCCTCAGGTCCTTGTGCAGCACGATGTAGGCCGGCTCTTTGGGCCAGCTGTCCGCCGGCGAGGTCACCTTGACCAGATCCCCCACCCGGCGTGCCAGGGCGTCCCCCATGACGATGGCGCCCAGACCCATGCGGGCGGCCTCGAGCTGGGCCACGAAGGAGTCTGAGCGTAGGGCCCAGCGGGGCTCAGGCACCAGCTGCGGCAGCAAGCGGGCCTGGATGATGTGGCGGTGGGATTGGGGCCAGCCCACCCAGGACATCTGTTCCAGGGCCAGTCCTTGGGCAGCCAGCTCCGGACTGGCCCAGACGCCCATTCCGCTGTCGAAGAGGTGGATGCCCACCAACTCGGGGTGGGTGGGGGCGCGGCTGCGCAGGGCCAAGTCAGCTTGTCCGGCCACCAGATCCACAAGCTCCGCGCTGGCCAAGAGCTCCACCCCCAACTCTGGATAGCGCAGGCGCAGCTCAGGCACGATGGGCAGAATGACCGTCTCCGCGATGCCGGGGGGCATGGCGATGCGCACCAAGCCGGCCGGGCGACTGTCTTGGGCCGCCAAGGCGTGGGCCAGCCCTTGGGCGGACTGCAGCATGCTCTGGACGAAGGGCAGAGCCCGCTCTCCGGCTTGAGTCAGGCGCAGGCCGCGAGGGGTTCGATCGAAGAGCCGGTGGCCGGCCTTGTGCTCCAAAGAGGCGATTCGCCGAGACAGAGTGGCTTGACCCAGCCCGAGCTCCCGGGCCGCCGCGCTCATCGAACCGGTGCGCGCCGCCACCGCGAAGAGCTTCAGGTCGTCCCAGTTGTGCGCACGCTGCTTGTCCACAGGTCTATCCACATATGAATAGGAGGATGCCACATTGGCCTCTACCGAACCAGATCTGGAAGTGTGAAGTTGTGGACCTGCCTTGGAGGCCACCCGTGTTGTTCCCGCTCTTCTCCCTCGCTTGCACGCTTGTTCGCGCCCCTGGATTGCCCCAGGCCCTGCCAGAGTCACAGCCACAAAACGACGATGCTCTGATGCAGACCGTCTCGGTGCGCAGCATCACGGCGGCCAACTGGGCGGTGCCCCTGGAGGGCTTGGTGGATCTGACGGATCCGGCCGCGGCGGAGCTGGAGGAGGGGCCCTACGAGATGGAAGTGTTGGTGCACGTCATCGAGCATCCGGTGCACGGGCGTTGGCTGGTGGACAGCGGGGTCTCCCAGGAGCCGGGAGAGCGCGTGGCAGATGCCGGTGTCCTTTTGGGCGGTTTCTTGAAGGACATGGAGGTGCTGACCTCGACGGCGGAGCTGCTGGAAGAGGGGAGCGTAGCGGGCGTCTTGCTCACCCACATGCACGTGGATCACGTGCTCGGCTTGCAGGATCTCCCTCTGGACACCCCACTGTGGACTGGCCCAGGCGAGGGCAGCACGCGCTCAGGACAGAACCTGTTGCTTCGTCCTTGGTACAGCCAGGCCTTCTCCGGCCGCAGCCTGCAGAGCTTCGATGTGGGCCAGGCCCAGAGCTTCGGTCCGGTGCCGGTGGCCTGGGATCTCTTTGGGGACGGCTCGGTGTGGGTGCTCTCTACACCCGGGCACACGGCCGGCAGCATCGCGGTGTGGGCGCGCACCGAGCAGGGGCCGGTGCTGATGACGGGAGATACCAGCCACACCCGCTGGGGTTGGGAGCACGACGTCACGCCTGGGACCTACACCGAAGACCACGTGGACAACGCCGAGGCTCTGGCACAGCTGCGCGCATTGGCCGCCTTGGATCCGGCCACCCAAGTGGTCTTTGGCCATGAGCGCTGAGAGATTTGTGGGTGCAACCTTGCTCGGATCGGGGCATCCATAGAGGACCCGAAGGAGATCCCACATGATCGCTCTGCTCTTGGCCCTGGCCTGCGCCGGAGATTCCGAGACCCCACAGGACACTGCTGTGGAGGCGGACGCCGACACGGACGCGGACTCGGACACGGACACGGACACGGACACCGATGCGGATGCGGATGCGGATGTGGTGCTCTCCGGCACCGTGAGCGATCTGGGTGGCAATCCTGTGCTCGCGCGCATGCAGATGTGCCTACAGAGCTGCTACTTCGCTGAGAGCGGGCCAGATGGGACCTACACCTTCGATCCCCTGGCCTCGGATACCTACTCCTACGAGGTCGTGGTCTTGCAAGAGGGCATCTGGGCCACCCCCCTGGTGCCCTTCACCCTGAGTCCCAGCGAGAAGGCCATCGACATCTCGGTGCCCTTGTTGGAGCAGGGCGCCCCTACACCCCAGAGCGAGCCCGCCGAAGTTCAGGCAGCGCCCGGCATCTGGATCACGCTGGCCCAGGACAACCTGACCTTGCCCTTTGGTGCGGACGGCAGCTTCACCCGCGGGGTACGGGTGCCCTCTGAGCACCTGCCGCCCATCCAAGGGATCACCCAAGAGGTCTTGGCCGCCTTTTACTTGGCGCCCTTTGATGCCCACGACGAGGCCGGCATGGGCTTCAGGATCGACGCGGTGGCCCTGGGTATTGCTGAAGGAACGGACGTTCAAATCTACGCTTCAAACTACCTTACCCAGGAGTGGTTGGATGTAGGGGAGTTCACCGTTAGCGACGGCGAGATGCAGGGAGAGAGCCTCACGGTGCTCAGCACCCTGCTCATTACGGCCCGGTAAGCGCCCGGCGGATGCGCTCGGGCTCAAGCTTGAGCGCTCGGTCCCGATGGGTTCAGGGTGAAGTACCTGAACACCATTTGCGATTTCTTCCTCGCCTCGGCCGAACTGAAGGATGCTGAAGAGGAGCGCAGGGGTCGCCTCCTGGTGGCTTGTACCGTGCCGCTGCTGGGCATCTTGGTTGTGGCGCTGGTCATCGGAGTGGGCATTCAGGCCAGTCCGCTGGATGTGGCGGCCGTGGCTGGTATGACGCTGCTCGTGATCGGCGAGCTGGTGGCGCTTCGTCTGAGCGGCAAGGTGCGCTTGGTTTGTTGGGTGCATGTCGTCGTGCTGCACCTGATCGCTCTGGTGGCCATCGACATTCCCAACAGCAGCAGCGAGGCCGCGGTGCTCTACGCCGCGACCATCCCCACCATCTCGGTCTTTCTCTTGGGCCGCAAGGGTGTCTTGAGCTTCATCAGCGCATCCATCATGGTGGGAAGCTTGGTGGTCACCGAGCTGGAGCCTCTGATTCAAGCGATCGTCAGCATGGGTGTGATCACCGCCATCTGCCTGGTCTTTGAGCTCAGTCGCGAGACCTCGATGGCGCTGGCCAATGAGAAGAATGTAGAGCTGAGCGAGGCCCTGGTTCAGGCGCAGGCCGCTGCACGGGCCAAGGACCAGTTCCTGGCCACCATCAGCCACGAGATCCGCACCCCCATGAACGGGGTCTTGGGCATGAATCGGCTGCTCATGGACACGGAGCTGGACGAGGACCAAAACGAGCTGGCGCGGACCGCCCTGGACTCTGGAGAGGCCTTGCTGCTCCTGGTCAACGACGTGCTCGACTTCGCCCGACTCCAGGCCGAGCGGGTCAGCTTGGACCAGAGCCCCTTCAAGGTGGCGCCGCTGCTCTCGGAGCTGGAGTCTCGGCACCGTCCCGTGGCTCAGGAGAAGGGTCTGAGGCTCACCATAGTGACCGATTCCACAGTGCCAACCTGGGTCTCGGGTGACCGTGGCCGCGTTCAACAGATCCTGGATCAGCTCCTGGAGAACGCCACGAAGTTCACCCCGAAGGGCAGCGTTGTAGTGCGTGTCTCAGGCTGCGAGGATGGGCTGAGTGTCGAGGTCGAGGACAGCGGCATCGGCATCTCCGAGGCCTGTCAGGCAGTGATCTTTGACGCCTTCTCCCAAGTGGATGGCAGCGCGACCCGACGCTTCGGCGGAACGGGCTTGGGTTTGGCCATCTCCGAGCACCTCTCCCGCCAGATGGGGGGGCGGATTACCCTGCGCTCCGCCTTAGGAAAGGGCAGTGTCTTCCGGCTCTTTCTTCCGAGCATTGCCTGCTCAGGGCCCTCTGTTCAGGTCGAGGACAGTCCACTTCCCGAGGGCGTCTTGCGCATCCTGGTCGTCGAGGACAACCCCATCAACCAGATGCTCGCCCGCCGCCTCTTGGAGCGCATGGGCCACGAGGTAGAGGTGGCAGCGGACGGCGCCATTGGTGTTGAGCGTGTGCGCACCGGGCACTTCGATCTGGTCTTGATGGACTGCCAGATGCCTGTGATGGACGGCTACGCGGCCACTGCGGGCATCCGGGCCCTGCCGGAGAAGGCCGGTGTGGCCATCATCGCGCTGACCGCGAACGCCATGCAGGGGGACCGAGAGCGCTGTTTGGAGGCGGGCATGGACGACTACTTGGCCAAGCCCGTCAGCCCTGGGCAACTCGAGGAAGTCATTCGTCGTTGGCAACCGGGGCGCCAGGCCGCCTGAGCGGGGCGCCTGCAATGGCGTTAAAGGGTGCCCATAGGAGGGCATCATGCTCGCAATCTGGATGATGGTGGCTTGTGCCACTGGACCTGCACAGACCAAGGACGAGAAGGCCGCGGTCTTGACCGAAGAGGCCACCGCACAGGCGGAGGCCCCGGCAACGCCGGTGGACGCCGATGGCTGGAAGCACTGGGGCGATGAGTTCAAGGTGGAGTCGGTCACGCCGGCCTCTGCGCTGCTCGCCGATCCAGCCAGCTTTGAGGGCCAAACCCTGCGCGTTGAGGGCAAGGTGGGCGAGGTCTGTCAGGCACAGGGTTGCTGGCTGGTGCTCGCCGATGGCGAGAAGACCATGCGCGTGATGATGAAGGACCACAGCTTCACTGTGGACAAGGACATCGCCTCGCAGAGCTGCCTGATCGAAGGCACCGTGACCGTGCGCGAGCTGGACCCTGAGTTCCTCGAGCACTTGGCCAGCGAGTCCGAGAACCCCGAGGCCATGCCTGAGAAGCACAACGCTCAAGACGGCAAGGTCTACGAGTTTGAGGCCGTGGCTGTGAGCTCCAAGAAGAGCTAGTCGGCCTGCTCCAAGTCCGAGACTGGTCCGCTACGGACTGGTTTCTTGGGTTCGGCCAGCCTGTAGTTGTGGAAGTCGACCTCGAAGTACGTCGTCGGCTTCTTCTTCCCGCCCACCCGATCGGCGTGCGGGGACTTTTCGCTGTTCCAGAATCCCAGGGGGTCCTGCCAGTCGACTTCCCAGTTCCGGGTAGAGCCACTTAGCCACACGCCGCTGGCTTTGTGTATGGCACGCAAGGTGGCCAGAAGCGCCCCATCCAGACTCGGACTGGTGTGTGCCAGCTTTGCTTGGATTGTGGTGTGTTCCAGCTTGATATGGGCTTGTACTCGGGAGAGCACGGTGCTCTGGCCGATGTGGCCATGGAGTCGCACACGCAGCCTGGTGCGGTCGTAGGACCCGCCGTCATGCTTGCCTTGGCTTACAAGATAGGTCAGTGCATCCTGAAGGTCTAGGTCAGGGGCTAACTGCCAGCTCCAGATCACCAGCACCTTTGGATTCCGTCTGCCCTGAGCCAGCCAGCTGACACCTGTGGGCGGCCCCAACGCATCCCAAACGGCCTGTGTATGTGCCGCTGGGCTGTGCCCGTGGGCCGTGCAAAGGGCTGCTGGATCGGGGATGGGCACGCTGGGAACGGTGCGCTCGCCGTAAATCGAGGTCTGCCAACACCGTGCCCGTAAGGGCTCGACCATGGTCTGGGGAATGGTCTCGTAGACCTGCAGGCGAGTCTCGATAGTCGGCGTGCCAAACATGGACTGCCCGAAGCTTGAGAGGAGTTTGGGGGCTTCGCTTGGCGGGATCGACCGCTTTCCGTTCCAGATCAGGCGGCTCAAAGTCAGCTTGGGCAGCACCTTGGCTTGCGGCAGCGAAGTCTTGGGCGCTTTGAAGCTGGGGACTATTGCCCCTGAGCCCACCCATTGCCCGTCTTTGGCGTTGAGCTTGCCCAGAGTTGATGCGCAATGCTCGTAGAGCCAAGACACTTGCTCGCCGGTGCGAACCCTTAGCTCTGCTTTGCTGCTTGCCCGGCTGATGCGCACGGACCGGCCGCTGACGAATCCGCGGGGTCCAAAGTCGGCGCCAAAACCAAAGCTGAGCTCCGCTCTCGGCTGACGGGACTCCGCCAACACCCCCGTGTTCCACTTGGCAAAGGCAGGCAACAGGGCATCTGGGCTGTCCGCCGTGAAGCCGAGAAACAAGGAAACGCCGCCGAGGAGCTCGATCCAGTCTCCCAGATAGGCGCCGTAGCTCACACAGATCGGGGGGCCAAACTTCGCCACAAGGGCTTGCAGGTCTTCGCCAACCTCAAAGTCTTCCAAGTGCTCCAGAAAGTCTGGTGCTACCGGACGCACTTTGTCTCCGACTTGGCCATAGCCATAGAGCTCGCTCCAGCCGTGCTCTGCAGGGTCAGCGAAGACTGTGCGCAGGACCTGGAGGCTGGTCTGCTGGCCTACCAAGAGCAGGGGCTTGCGCCACTCCACACGCGCAGCCGCCTGACACAGAGCCTCGATGCGTGCCCAGGCCTTTAGGGCATCCTTGCCCAGGCTCTTCTCAGTCTTGAACTCCAATTAGTCCTCGATGGCCTCGTCGATGGTGCGCTCCAAGACCGGTGGCGCGCTGGGACGGGGCGCGTCCTCGAAGCGCTTGGCCAGCGTCGCGATCTCTTCCATCGACATGCCGCAGGGCGTCGGCAGGGGGAACTGACCGGGGTTGTCGGTGGGCACCAGGTGAACGTGCACATGGGGCACCTCCCAGCCCATGACCGTCACGATCACGCGCTCGCAGCCCATGCGGGCCTGGAGCTTGGCCTCTACCCGGCGCACGGCTCCCCAGAGGCGCTCGTACTCCACAGGGCTCATGTCGAAGAGGTAGTCCACCTCTCGCTTGGGCACGACCAGGGTGTGGCCAGGAGCCACCGGCCGGATGTCGAGAAAGGCGATGTGGTGTTCGTCCTCCCAGATCTTGTGGGCGGGGATCTCACCGGCGATGATCTTTGAGAAGATGCTGGGCATGGGGCCTTCCAAGCGGGCCCCGATCTTAGCCCATGCTCATCCACTGGGTGCGCGCCACAAAGGCGTTGTAGGCGGCGCGGCGGCGCTCTTCCTCCTCCCAGCGGGCCAAGGTCTCCTTCTGGCGCTTGCGCAGGCCCCAGGCCCCGAAGAGGGCCAGGGGAATCACCAGGACAAAGAAGGAGCCTTCGGCGAAGAAGGCGGCCAGCCACAGGCCGCTGTCCTTGAGGCGGCTCTGCCACGCCTCTTCCAGCTCCGCGGAGGTGACGCCGGTGGCGGTGTAGAGGCTGGCGTTCATGCTCTCGCCGCGGGACATCTGCTGAACCAAGACGCCCAGAGACTCCTCGCCGTGCTCGCTGGCCAACCAGTTGATCAGGTCGGCGGACTGGGCGTAGGCCAGGTCCGCGCGCTGGGGGTTGCGCGGGAAGCCGTAGGAGAGCTGCTCCAGGCTCATCAGGCCGCCGCCGATCATGCCGCGGGAGATGCGCTTGGGCAGGTCCGGGGTGACCTCGCCAGCGTAGTACTGCGCCATGCCTTCCTGAAGCCAAGTCGGTACAGGCCGACGGCCGAAGGCTTGGCCCAGCAGGACGTGGACCACTTCGTGCTCCAGCACCTGCTCCAAGTCCTTGGAGTTGCCCGAGCGTGCTCTGGGGGCCTTGAGGTAAATCAGGGAGCGCTGGGGCCAGGCGGTGCCGTCGGCCCAGTCGTGGGTGCGTCCGGGCTGCAGGTCCTCAAAATCCCCCTGATCATGGGCCAGCACGATGTTCATGCTGCGGCCGGTTCCGACGCCCAAGCGCTCAGCGAGCTCTGGGATCACCTGGGCGGCGTGCTCTGAGAGCTGCTTGGCCGTCTGGCGATCGATTGGACGTGCGTGAACGGTGGCGTACAGACCAGGGTCCGGCACATAGGTGTTCGGAAGCTCCGGCATGGGCTCCAGGGACACAGAGACATCCACCACGGCAGCCGCTTCCCAAGCCTGAGCCTGGGCAGGAGCCGAGAAGAACGTGGTGATGAGAAGCAACAAGGCGGTGAGCATAGACTGGATCTTGGTTCCCGTTGCCAACATCGGCAAGGGGGGTGTTGCAAAATCTGCAATTCTTCCGAAAATCAGGTCCCTGAAGGCTCTGATCGGATCGTGGGCAGGACTACTGTCGCCTACGAGAGAGCAGCCCTGCTGCCAGAAGTGCAGCAAGGAGCCCGCCGACGCTGCCGCCTCCGCAGCCTCCGCAGCCCTCGCCACCGCCATCGCTGTTGCCCGATCCGGTGTCCCCGGTCTCCCAGCCGCTGTCCAGGTTGCCCGCGCCGCTCAAATCCAGGGTCAGCAGGGCCAGGTTGGGCTTGAGGTTGGCATCCCAGCTCACGACGGCGCGGTCGCCGTCTCGCATCAGAGAGGGGCGCATGCCGGCATCGCCGCTCTGGTAGTCGGAGATGCGGGTCTGCTCCAGCAAGGTCAAATCGGCGTCCAAGACGCTCAGGTAGACGTTGCCGGTGTCGGCGTTGAAGTTCTGGCCTTGGCCGCGTCCCATGTGGGCCAGCAGGTAGTAGTCCCCCGCCTTGAGCAGGCCCTGGGTCCAGTAGGGCTGGCCACCGTCAGGGCTCAGGGTCACGCTGCCCTGCTCGCCGATGTAGGCCAGATCCTTGTCGTATCGCTTCACCTGGAGGGGATCTTGCTGGTAGCCCTGGGTGCCAAAGAGCCACATCTCATCGCCCATCTGCAGGGCCGCGCCGCCGGTGACCTGGGGGGTGTTCTCCAGGGTCGTGGGTCCGCTGACATTGCCTTGGGCGTCAAAGCCGAACCAGCGCCCCTTCTGGCCGCCCTGGCCACCGTTCTCCCGGAAGACCACGCCCTGGAATTCTGGGCTGCAGATCACCGTCATGTCGTTGTGCTCGGCGCCCTGCACCCCGGCCTCGAGCACCGCATCGGCGATCAGGTTCCACTCGGCGTCGTAGCGGTAGGCGTGGGCCGAGTCGTTGAAGTCCTGCTGGGTGTAGCTGCCCACGTGCAGGTAGTCGCCGTTGGGGCACTGCACGATGCCGTGGTCCTGCAGCTCCTGCCGGTCGGTGAGGCGAATCAGATCATCCTCTTTGAACTCAAAGCTCTCGTCCACTGCGGCGACGATGCCGCCGCCTGCGCCCAGGAAGAACCACCACTGACCGCCGGAGTCCACGAAGGTGCGCGCCCACGTTCCCGCGCGCTTGTCGAGGATGATCGGCGCATCTACCTGGGTGACGACTGCGGCTTGGGCGGGGGAGAACATCAACAGCAGCACAGGGGCTCCGAGTTTCGGGTCGTCGACTTGGGGTGTCAGGGATGCAGACAGTCTTGCATCGATGCGGGCGGGGCTTCGCTTTGCCTTGGGTAGAAAGGGGGGAAGCCCCTATGATCTCTCTATGAATGTATTGAATACCCAACGTCTAATCTTGCATCCTCTGGGCCCCCAGGACGTGGAGCTGATCCGCGCCCACTGGGAAGTCCCAGCTGTGCGACGCTGGATGTGGGCCAATGAGTCGCCCAGCACCGAGCAGGTCCAAGAGATCCTGGCGGCCTCTGCGGCCAGCTTCCAGGCGCACGGGTGGGGTCTCTGGGTCATGCAGTACGAGGGCTTTGTGCTGGGGGTGTGTGGTCTGCGGCAGGTGGCGGATCATGAGCACATCGAGCTGATCTGCTCTGTTCAAGAGGCCTGGTGGGGCCAGGGCTTGGCCCACGAGGCCTCCATCGCGGTCCTGCGTGACGGCTTCGGCAAAGGGCTGGAGCACATCGTCGTTGGGATGACGGACCCCGACCATCACGAAGGCCGGGCTTTTGTCACCCGCCTGGGCTTTGGAGGGGCTCTGGAGCTGGCCTTCCCGTTGGCCATCGTCGAGTACTGGGGGCTGACGGCCCACACCTTCGCGGATCAGAATCCGGTGGCCTGGCGCTGCAAGACCTTCCAGGAGCTCTCTGTGCCGGAGCTCTACGAGATCCTGGCTCTGCGCGCCGAGGTCTTTGTGGTCGAGCAGGACTGCGCCTACCAGGACATCGATGGAAAGGACGCCCTGGCCATGCACTTGATGGGTTGGGGGCCTGGGCAGGAGCTCCAGGCCTACCTGCGCAGCTTCCCGCCGGAGTCTTTGCGGCAGGAGATCGTCATTGGGCGCGTGGTGACCTCGCAGCCGGCCAGAGGGCAAGGGCTGGGCCGCAAGGTGATGCGGGAGGGCATGCACCGAGCGTGGCGTCAGTGGGGCGATCACCCCATCCACGTCTCGGCCCAAGCGCACCTGCAGGACTGGTACAACAGCCTGGGCTTCGTCGTCTGTGGCCCCGGCTACCCGGAGGACGGGATTCCCCACCTTCCGATGCGCTGTGCCGGCAAGAGCGCCTTAGACTGAGGGCACAGGCCCAGCTGGCCAACTCGCCCGCCTACTCCAGGCAGCTTTCCGGCAGCACGTAGTCGTCCACACCGCCGCTCTGAATCGTCAGGTGTACGACCTCGTCCCCGCCGCCTTGAAAGCGGGTGCGGCCCAGCAGGGTGTGGCCGCCAGAGCCATCGCTGATCCAGGCCTGAACCGTGGAGCTGCCTGCGCGCGCGTTCATGATGTAGAAGCGCCCGCTGCGGTCGGTGGACTCCGCGCTGGGGCTGGGAAAGGCCTCGCGGTCGTAGAAGGGCGCGCCCCCCTCGACCATGTGGATCTGCACACCGGAGATGCCCCTGCCGGCGCAGTCCACGACGGTGCCGTAGATCGTGGCCGCATCGCCCTTGATGGCTTGGCCGACTTGGCCGTAGTTGTTGGCATTGGTGCTCGAGGCGACCACCTCAACCCGCAGCTCACCCAGGGCGGGGACCGCGTCGGGGTAGCGGTTGACGAAGCCCGCCTCGTCGCTGACGGTGAGCTCGACCGGAGAGCAGGTGGCCAGAGTGGCGCTTCCATCGCCGCTGCTCAGGGCCAGATTGCTGCCGTTGAGGGTCGCGCTGCTGCCGACGGGCTCGCCGCTGCGGAAGTCGCGGAACTTGATCGTGGTGGCGGTCTCCGCGGTGCTGTTGGGGCAGGCCGGCAGCCAGGCATCCAAGCAGGAGATGTCGCCGGAGGGATCATCGCTGACGGTCAAGTCTTCGGGAGCGGTCGCTGTGACCACCTCGGACTCGCAGGCGGCGGTGCTGGCGGTCTCGGAGTCCACCACCTCATCTTTGGTGCAGGCGCTGAGCGCGAACAAGGCCAGAGTTGCCAGAGTCAGCTTCCGCATTCCAGGCTCCAGTCGGGGTTGTCCGGGTAGAGCACCGGGGTGTCCGGCAAGCGGCACTGCGCGGTGTAGTCCTTGACCCATTCCCTGGTGTCCGAGCGGCTGATGGGGCTGGGCTCGCCTTGGCAGGACGCCCAGGCATCGCTGTTCTCGTAGCGCACCTCCCACTGGTTCACGCAGTTGGCCACGTCGCCTTCCTGGGAGCACTGACAGTGGGCTTCCGCCAGGTCAGTCCAGTAGTTGTCGACGGTGTAGGTGCAGGCGGCGAGTAGGATCAGGATCATGGCCGCACGGTATCTCCGCCGTGCGCCCCTCGCCACGGCCCAGCCAGCAGATCGGCAGGGATGTCCGCCAGCGAGGTCACCCCAGCCAAGGCCATGGCCTCGTCCAGCTCGTTCCGCAGCAGGCTCAAGGCAAAGCTCACCCCGCTGCCGCCGGCCCACGCCAGACCGTGCAGGACCGGGCGTCCAAGCCAGACCGCCTTGGCCCCCAGGGCCATGGCCTTGAGTACATCGCCGCCGCGGCGAATGCCGCCGTCGACGTGCAGCTCGATGCTGCCGCCGGTGGCCTGTTGGATCTCATCCAGAGCCCGGGCCGTCGAGATGGCGCTGTCCAGCTGGCGGCCCCCGTGGTTGCTCACCACCACGCCAGCCACCCTGTGCTCAGCGGCGATGCGGGCATCCTCAGCGTGCAGCACGCCTTTGAGGAGAATGGGCAGATCCGTGATCCCGCGCAGCCAGGCGATGTCCTTCCAGCCCAGGTTGGGCTCGATCAAGCTGGCCACGTAGGCGCCCAAGCCAGACTCCTTGGCGATGGGCGGCAGCGCTTCACCCGCTGTGCCGCTCAGGTTGGCGCAGATCAGGCCCTCCGGCAGGTGGAAACCCCTTCGAATGTCGCCCTCGCGTGTGCCCAGGATGGGGCAGTCCACGGTCAGAACCAGGGCCTTTGCACCAGCCGCTTCTGCACGTTGAATCAAGGCTTTACTCGCACCCCGGTCCCGATACACGTAGAGCTGGAACCAGGTGGGCTCGCGGCTGGCGGCGCACACCTCTTCGATGGAGCGGTTGCTCAGGGTCGAGCACACCATCGGCACCCCGCTCATGCCGGCCGCGCGCGCCGTGGCGACCTCGCCGTCGGGATGGGCCATGCCTTGAAAAGCCATCGGCGCCACCACCAGAGGCCAGGGCTGCGGGCGACCCAGCACCCGGGTCATCAGGCTTCTTCTCTCCACTTCCATCAGCATGCGGGGACGGAAACGCAGGGACTGCCATGCCGCAGGATTCTCTCCCAGGGTCACCTGATCCCGGGCGCCATCGGCGTAGTAGCCCCAAGCCATCTCGGGCAGAGACTCCCGAGCGAGGTCAGCGAGATCGGCGAGGTTCAGTGGGGTGTCGTTCATGGCCGAGAGGATACCGCCTTGGCCCACCCAGGCGTCTTTCCTCAGGGCTCAAGCCCACAGCCTTCTGAACCGCGGCCCTTAGAGAGTACCGCTGACACTCAATGCGTAGGCTTCCAGCTTGCGCAGCTCGTCGCGGACCTTGGCCGCCTCCTCGAACTGAAGCTTCTGGCTGTGGCCCTTCATGCGCACCCGCAGCTTCTTGAGCTGGGCTGGGATCTGGTCCAAGGCGATGTCTGGCACGTCCGCCGAGCTGTCGTTCTTGCCCCTCTTGGGGACCAGCACCTCGGAGCGGTTGAGCACCGCCGCCAGTGGGCTCTCCAGGCTGCGGATGATGGTCTGGGGCGTGATGCCGTGCGCCTCGTTGTATTCCTGCTGTGCCGCCCGACGGCGCTCGGTCTCGGCGATGGCCACCTTCATGGAAGGGGTCATCTTGTTGGCGTAGAGGATGCAGCGTCCGTTGACGTTTCGGGCGGCGCGGCCGATGGTCTGGATCAGGCTGGTGCGCGAGCGCAGGTAGCCCTCTTTGTCGGCGTCCAGGATGCCCACCAGAGCGACCTCGGGGATGTCCAGGCCCTCCCGCAGCAGGTTGATGCCCACCAACACGTCGAACTCGCCGGCCCGCAAGTCCTGGAGGATGTCCAGACGGTCCAGGGTGTCGATGTCCGAGTGCAGGTAGCGCACCCGCACCCCAAGCTCGCGGTAGTAGTCGGTGAGCTCCTGGGCCATGCGCTTGGTCAGGCAGGTGACCAGCACACGCCATCCAGCTTCGACGGTGATGCGGATCTCCTCCAGCAGATCGTCGACCTCGGTCGTGGCCGGGCGCACTTCGATGACCGGGTCTAGCAGGCCCGTGGGCCGGATGATCTGCTCGGCGACCTCGCCCCCTGCCATCTCCAACTCCCAGGGTGCGGGCGTGGCCGAGACGTAGATGGCTTGGCCGATCTTGCCGAAGAACTCCTCGAACTTGAGGGGGCGGTTGTCCAAGGCGCTGGGCAGGCGGAAACCGTGACGCACCAAGTTCTCTTTTCGGGAGCGGTCGCCCTTGTACATGGCGCGAACCTGGGGAACGGCGACGTGGCTCTCGTCCACCACCAAGAGCCAGTCTTGGGGAAAGTAGGAGAGCAGGTTGGGTGGGGCGGCCCCAGGCTCGGAGCCGGTGAGGTGCCGGCTGTAGTTCTCGATGCCCGAGCAGTACCCCAGCTCCTCGATCATCTCCAGATCGTAGAGACAGCGCTGCTCCAGACGCTGCGCTTCGAGCAGCTTTCCCTGGTCGTGCAGCACCTGGAGGCGCTCTTGAAGCTCGGTGCGGATGCTCTGCACCGCTTTGTCCGTGCGCTCCTTGGGCGTGACGTAGTGAGAGGCCGGGAAGATGGTGGTCCACGGCAGCGCCTCGATGCGCACCCCGCGCAGAGGGTCGATCAGCGAGATCGCTTCGATCTCATCGCCCCAGAGCTCCACGCGGATGGCTTGGTCCTCGGCGTGGGCCGGGAAGATCTCGATGACATCGCCGCGGGCCCGGAAGGTGCCGCGCTTAAAGTCCATCTCGTTGCGGGAGTACTGGATGTCCACCAGCTTGCGCAGGATGTCCTCCCGCGATTTCTCCATGCCCACGTCCAGGCGCAGCATCATGCCGTTGTACGCCTCCGGGGAACCCAAACCGTAGATGCAGCTGACGGAGGCGACGATGATCACGTCTTGGCGGGTGAGCAGACTGCGGGTGGCGGCATGGCGCAGCTTGTCGATGCGCTCGTTGACCATCGAGTCTTTCTCGATGTAGGTGTCGGTGGCCGCGACGTAGGCTTCCGGCTGGTAATAGTCGAAGTAACTGACAAAGTACTCGACCGCGTTCTTCGGAAAGAGCTTCTTGAACTCCCCGTAGAGCTGGGCGGCCAGGGTCTTGTTGTGGGAGAGCACCAGAGTGGGGCGCTTCACTTCGTTGATGACGTTGGCGATGGTCATCGTCTTGCCAGAGCCGGTGATGCCCAAGAGCACCTGATGCTCTTTGCCGCTTTGTAGGCCTTCGACCAAGGTTGCGATGGCAGTGGGCTGGTCCCCGGCGGGCTCGAATGGAGCTTGCAGTTCGATCTTTGGCATGGCGAGTACCTAACCTTTGTTCAGTGCTCTGGCATGCGTGTTTTCCTGTTTGAGATCCATGCAGGTATGCTGCGCGGCCACCTTCAGGAGAACGAGAAGACCATGGACTACAAGACATTCAAAGGCACGCTGCTCAAGTCGATCATCATCGTTGGGGTCCTGGGTGCAATCGTCCTGCTCATGGGCATTGGCACGATTCTCTACATGCTGACGAGCCCCGAGAGCAGCGTGATTGGCCTCTCGCTCTTTGGCGGCTTGTTCATCCTCCTTGGCGGCTTCTTCCTCTACAAGTCTGGGCCTGCCATCATCAGAATCCTCACGGATACGCACCCCGTCTTGAAGGGCATCAAGAATGGTGAGCGAGACGCCATCCTCTGGCTGTACCAAAAGCAGATTGAGACCACCGCTGCGGGCCAGAGCGTCGGGACCAGCAACAACATCTCTCTGTTCCTGAAGAATGGCGATTCCGTCGAGCTGCTTCTGGGCAGCTCCGCGTCTCCAAAAGAGATGATGGACTACATCCAGGAGCACTTCGAGATCCCCTACATTGGGTACAGCGATGAGAACCGGGTGGCGGTCACCGAGCTGCTGGGTCGGAGCGTGAAGTGGCAGAAAATGTAGGGAGGGGACCTCGGTGGTGCCGGCTCCTCTGGAGGGGACGCTACTGAGGATGGGACAAGATGTCCCAAGACCCCGCTCGCTGGAAATGGGGCGGCGCACTTCCTACACTGTGACGGCTCTTATCCCGCCTTCGAGGTCACCATGTTCCTGCTCTCTCTGCTCCTGGCGTGTCCCACACCCACCCCCAGCACGGACCTGGACCCTCTCGATACCGAGACGGACACCGCGGATACGGGCACCCAGGACACGGGCAGCTACCCCAGCATCGTGGAGGAGCCAGGTGCCCCACTTGTGGACATCACCGGCCCCAACTACGGCCAGGCCTTGGGCACGGGCAGCGAGAGCATCACCTTGGTGGGCATCGCCGCGGACACCGTCACTGAACTGAGCTGGGAGAACGGCGATCAGAGCGGGGAGATCTCCATCGCAGCCCAGTGGACCGCGGCAGATTTGCCCCTGTTCGATGGGGACAACCTGCTGGTGGTCACGGCGAGAACCGAAGATGGAGACGAGGACCAGGTCAGCCTTCGGGTCAGCTACTCGGCCGGCTCGCCCCTGGAGGGAAGCCTGGGCTTGAGCACCCGGGTGGCCTTCGTCGATGAGCTCACGCCACTCTCGGCCCGCATCGCTCTGTCCGGCCCGGCCGACACGGTGGTGGTGGGCCCCACAGACGAAGATGGGGAGCTGTTGGAGACTTGGATCACGCTGGAGCAGGACGGAGCCGGCCTGTGGTCGGGCAGCGCGGACCGCAGCTTTGAGGCGACCGGCTTCTATGAGCTTCGGGCTGTTGCACAGAGCGGTGAGCAGGTCCACCGCAGCCCAGTGCGGGAGTTTGAGGTCAGCGATGTGGACGTGGCGGCCAATCTGGACGCCATCAACGCCTTGCTGGATGACGCCGAGGCGGCCCAAGCTACAGAGAGTGACGCTCTGGAGGGGCTGCGCGCGGCCCAGCGGATCCTGGCTGCGGACCCCCGGGTGCTGGCCACTCTGCTCAACGAAGATGGCTACTCGGTGGAGGCGGTGTGGGAGAGCGGGGAGCACTTCGGCCTGTTGGGCCCCCGCCTTGACCACAAGGGCGGCGGTGCTCTGAGCGGCTTGGACTACAGCGGGGCCTTCCAAGCCCGCACAGACCCTCGTGAAGGCTTGGGCGCGCGTATGGACAGCACCATGCAGCACGTCTGGACCAATGACGTGGCCGCCGTGGCGCCCTGGGCCGATGAGTTTGGAGAGAACGAGGTCGCGCCCTTGATCGCCAGCGCCGCCGCCGACAAGGCGGAGAGCTGTCCCCAGGTGAAGCGTACGAACATGGCCCTGAACAGCGAGGCGGACTTGGACGCCACCGAGAACGCCCTCTTCGGTCACGGCATGGTGCACATCAGCAGCCATGGAACCACCCGCCGTTTGCGGCCACGTCGTTGGCGCGATGCCTTGGACGTGAACCTCTCGCGCCGTCCCCAGGGGCTGGTGCTCACCCGAGAGGAGGCCACCGCCCAGAAGCTGCGGGAGCGCCGCCGTCAGGTCTGGGGCGGCGTCGTACAGACTTGGCGCTGGCGTGGTCGCACCTGGTTTGTGTGGAGCGGCCCGTGGGTTCAGGATCTCTCCGTGCAGAAGGAAGCCTTCCTGCAGAACAGCATCGTCTTCTTGGACGCCTGCAACACCGGGACGGGGGCCGATCCCGTGGCCAGCCTGATGCTCTCGGGGGCCAGCAACGTGCAGGCGGTGCGCGGCTCGGTGGCGACGGTCCAGGCGCTCTACGCCGGGGCGGCCTTCTGGGACACCCTCTTCGAGGGCAAGAGCACCAGCGAGGCGGTCACGGCCATGATGGGCCAGTGGGAGCAGACCGACGCCAGCGTTCAGTCTTTTGGAGACGAGACCCGCATGCGCTACGGTGGCACGGTGGAGAACGGCGGCTTTGAAGACGGCCTGGACCCGTGGATCGGAGGCGCCGGGGACGGCCCGCAGGCGGTTGCCGCCTACAAGGTCTCTGGGCGGGACTTCACCCCCTACGCCGGCAACTTGGCCGGACAGCTCTACCTCAAGGACGGGAGGACCAAGACCTATGCCTCCGCTCGCCAGAAGGTGTGTGCACGCCCGGGAGACAGCCTCACCATCAACTTCTCCTACCGCGTGGTGACCTTCGAGGCGGGCACGTGCGCGGCCGCCAACCCCCAGTACCTGGGCGTGCGCTTTGACCAAGAAGAGGAGCGCGTGACCCACTACAGCCGGAGCTGGGCGGAGCTCTGTGCGGCCTTTGATGAGAGCTATGGGGACTGGCGCATGACCCCCTGGACCCATGAAGAGCTGGAGATCACTGTGGGCGAGACCGAGACCCCGGAGCTGCAGTACCTCTCCTTCGCCACGGGCGGCTACGGCACCGATCACTGGGTGGTCCTCATCGACGAGGTCTCCGCGGACATCTCTGGGGAGCAGGACCCGCCGGAGGACTTTGAGTAGGGGGCGAGCGCTCGCCATTGCGCCATGGAAATGACCCCAAGCTGCCGCCCGTAGTCCAAGTAGCTCCGATGAAAAAAGTCCGGCCCAGCATCGATTTTCTTCACGTTGACCCAGAGGAGCGCCCCGAGCCGAGCGGGGAGGCGAGCGCCGAGGGGTCTCCCAAGGAGATGATCCGCTTTGAGGAGCCAGGGCCCAAGCCTTGGTCGCGAAAGCGAATTCAAGGAATGCGGGACCGGGCCGCGAGAGTCCAACGCCAACACCGCGCGCTGCTCGCGTACACCGCTGCCTTGGGCTTCATCCAGGTGGTGGTCGGGCGGCTGTTGATCATGGGCGTTGGCCACAAGAACATGATGACGGTCGACCCCCTGTCGATTCCCCTCAAGTGGAGAGGACCCCATTGGGAACCGGGTCTGTTTGCCTACAACGATCACCCCTTCATCCTGTACAGCCTCTTCATGTTGCTCTTGGCGTCCATGGCCGTTGCGGTCACGGCGTGGGGAATGTCCACATCACCCAAGTTGGACAGCATTCGCCGGGGCTCTCCAAACCTCAGCCACCGTCGTGCGGAGCGACGCTTTGAGGAGCCCTGAAGCCCGCTGCTCGGCTTCGTCGAGTAGGCTCCCTTTATCCGGAGCCCCCCATGCGCGATCCCCACTTCCGTTCCCTCTTGGTCCTGGCCTTGATGACCGCCGGCTGCTCCGGCAACAAGGAGCCGGTCAGCTCTGATCCTGTGGGCTCTGATCCCGTGGAAGTGACCCCGGTCGAGGTGGCCCCGAGTGTGGGCATGGCCCCCGGCACCGGACGCTGCGATGAGGGCTTGGTCTTCAACGGCGCGATGAACCCGGCTATCCCCGGCGCCCCGCTGGAGCTGCGCGGAATCAACAACGAGATGGGCAACCCCGGTCAGTCGGTGCTCGCCAGCGATGGGGTGCTCTGCCAGGACGATGCGGCCTGCGCCACGGCTGCTGAAGGGCTCTGGGGTGGCGCCTTGATACGGAACGACTGCGGTCAGATCGGGTGTAGGGGGCATCAGCTGGTGACGTCCACGGCGGGCACCCCCTCCGTGCTCACCCAAGACACTCTGATGGCCTACTTGGGAGAGATCGACACCGCCGCCGAGGCCAGACTGCTCGCGTGGTCCAAGGGCTTTGACGTGAGCTGCTCCCCCGCGCTGGAGGGACAGCTCTACGTGGTGCAAGCCACCCAGTTCATGTCGGACTGCCCCATGCAGACCGACACGGTCAGCATCCAGATCGACAGCAAAGGCACTCTAACGGAGACCCAGCGCACCAAGGGTGAGCCGGGCCCCTGTGCTGGCCGTCTCCCTCCTGGCGTGCACGCCTCTGCGGCCCCCAACTGCGCGGGCGCTTGGCTGGCCCACGCCGCCGAGATGGAGGCCAGCTCCGCCCACGCCTTTCAGGTCCTGGCCGGTGAGCTCGCTGCGCACGGTGCTCCCGAGGCTCTGGTGCAGTGGGCCCTGCGCGCCGAGCAGGAGGAGCTTGGTCACGCCCGCACCATGGCGGCTCTGGCCCAACAACAGGGCTTTGCGCCTGCGGCCATCCCTTTGCCCCAAATGCCCCAGCGTGGCCTGATGGCGATTGCCTTGGACAACGCCGAGGAGGGACTGGGCCGCGAGGTCTGGGGTGTGCTCAGCGCGCTCTGGCAGAGCCAACATGCCAAGGACCCCGAGCTGCGCGTCGCCATGCGCCAGATCGCCCTGGACGAGTGCAGCCACGCCGAGTTCTCCCGGGCCTTGCATGCCTGGCTGCAGACCCAGCTCAGCGCGGAGCAGTGGGCTCAGGTCTGTGGGCGTCTGGAGGCTGTCTGGGCCGAAGAGGTGCAGCCCAGCAGCCTGACCTCGAGTGCGCAGGGCTGGTTGGGGTTGCCTCCTGCGGCCCTGCGTGAGAGCGCACGGGATCTCCTGCTCTGAGGAGGCGTGGGATTCCTGAAGGGTCACAGATCAGGCCGCACTCCATAGAGTGGGGGCACCTGACTGGAACCCCCCATGACCTTGCTGCTCGCACTGCTTCTGACTCCCGCCGTCCTGGCCTCCAACTGGCAGGAGACCAACGTCGGGGAGTGGGCCGAGAGCGACTGGCAGCAAGCCGGGGAGGACTACCCGGAACAAGTCGACGAGGCGATGCTCGTGCTGCAGACGCTGATCCCCGAGGGACGGGCGCTCTCCGCCGAGCTGGACGAGGCCCTGAGCGCCAGTGAGACTCTGGACGAGAGCTGGCGGGCTCGGGTCGAGGAGCTGCTGGGGCGCACGGAGGAGGTCAATGACCAGATGGACGACTGGGGCTACGGCACGCAGGTCATCGGGGATCCCAAGGGCGCCGAGCACCTCACGCCCGAGGCCTTTGAGCGGGTCAAGCAGGCCCAGGCCATCCAGGCGGAGCTGGAGTCGCTCTACTACGTGCACAAGGTGGCCTTGGACCACAGCCACCTGCGCATTCTCGTGGCCAGCCCGGACAGCACCCTGGGGGAGCGCGCCATGGCTGGCGGGGCTGCTCTGGGCGTCATCGGCTTTGACCATGACGAGGGCTTCCCCTTCAACGAGGACGCCGTGCTGCTGGCCCTGGAGCTCAACCGAGGCAACGCGGCCTACTCCACCGCCGCCGAGCTCTGTCTGGAGCTCTGTTCGGGAGAGCAGGCCTTGGCCGCCTCACAGGAGCTGGTGGACATCGGCAACAGTCCGGACCACGGAGAGGGTGTGACGGTCTACTTCGGGGACGAGGTCAACGAGTACGACACCCAGGATCTTGCCGATCAGGCCCTAGAGGCCAAGGGCAAGCTCGTCAGCTACAGCGCTGGGGCCACCTACCGGCGGCTCATTGAGCCCGCCTCCAACCAAGCCTGGCTGGGCGGCGACATTCGGGTGGGGCCGCGCGGTGGTCGGGTGGCAGCCTGGGGTGGCGCCAGTACGACCTTCGGGCTGGACACCAAAGAGCGCGGCTATGCCTTTCAGGGTGGGGTGAGCTTGGATGCGGTTCAGGCCCAGAAGCTGCTGGTCTGGGTCAACCCAGGGGTGAGCTATGATCGCTATGGCCAGGCGGGATCCACGGACTACTTCCAGCCGGCCAACCTGGGCGTGGTCGCACCCATCTACATCGGCGTTCCGGTGATTCAGCGGGGCATGCTGATGTGGGTGACCCAGCCGCGATGGAGTGGCGATGCTGCCCGTCGGAACTCTGATCTGCCGGTGGCGCACGAGCTGCAGATGGGTGCCCGGCTGCAGTACCGCTTGGTGGGTGATGTGAACCTGGTCCTGGCCGGGGAGCGGCTCTGGGTGCCGGACCAAGAGATGAACGTGTTCACGGTGGGCTTGATGACCGGGAGCTGAGATTGGGGGGCCTAGGCGTCAGGGATGATCCGATACCAGAGGCCAGATCGGCGGGCTAAGCTGTCCCCGCCTGCTGTTGGCTGACGATGAACGACGCTCATAGATCCCCCCTGTTTCGCCTGCTCGCGCTGCTGCTTCTGCTGCTGCCCGGGCTGCTCGGGCTACAAGCCTTTGAGTCCGAAGAGGGCGAAGAGCTGCGCATTGAGCAGCTTGAGCTGGAGGCGGACGACGGCGTTGATGGGGACCCAGACCACGATGGGGATGGCGGAGACCTTCCAGCGTTGGCGCGCGGCTCTGGCCTCTGGACTTGGGTGGATCCGGTCCAAGGCGTGGCCGTTCAGGCGAGACCCATGGCGCCCCAGCTGCGGCCGTGGCGTTTTGAGAACCAGAGAATCGGTGCCCGAGGACCTCCACTGAGTTGAGCTTTCTACTGCCTTTTTGGCAGAAATATCGACTCATACGCATCGGAGTACTTCTCAATGAACATGGATCCTGCGGCCAAGGCCGCCGGCGTGCCCCTGCACGCCAAAGAAGCACCTCAGAACGGCCTGAAGGGCCTCAAGCACTGGCGCCACGACCTCTTGGCCGGCTTCGTGGTCTCCCTGGTCTCCCTGCCCCTCTCCTCGGGCATCGCCATCGCATCGGGCGCGCCCCCCATCTACGGCATCATCTCCTCGATCATCGCCGGCTTGGTCTTCCCCTTCATCGGTGGCTCCTTTGTGACCATCTCTGGTCCCGCCGCTGGCCTGGCGCCCGCGCTGATGGCCACGATGATTGCTCTGGGGGGAGCAGGGGACGCAGACCACGTCGGGGCTGGCTACCCGATGCTCTTGGCGGTGATCTTCATCGCGGGCCTGGGCCAGGTCGTCATGGCCAAGCTCAACCTGGCCCGCTTCGCCGCCGTGTTTCCGGCCGCCGCAGTCGAGGGCATGCTGGGCGCGATCGGTGTGCTCATCCTGGTCAAAGCCCTGCCGCTCTTCTTTGGCTTTCTAGGTACAACCCATGCCCATGGCTTCTTGGAGTACCTGGCGGAGGTCCCCCACTGGTGGGCTGAAGGGGACCGCAGCGCGCTGGTCATCGGAGTGGTCACGCTGGCGATCATGTTGGGGGCCAACTCCGCTCTCGCCAAGCGCTGGTCCCTGTTCGCCAAGGTGCCGCCGCACCTCTTCGGCGTGGCCTTTGCCGTGCCCGCAGCGATGCTGATGGGGCTCAAGGAGCGGGACGCCCGCTTCCTGATCACGGTGCCCGACAACCCCCTCTCTGGCCTCTCCTTGCCAGACTTTGGAGGCTTGTTCACCAGCCCGGAGCTGTGGTGGGCGGCGGCTGTGGGTGTGATGACCCTGATGCTGATCGACGGCGTGGAGTCTCTGGCGACAGCACAGGCCATCGACCGCATCGATCCCTTCAAGCGTCAGTCCATCCCGGACCGCTTGCTGCTCTCGATGGGCCTCTCCAACATGCTGTCCTCGCTGGTGGGTGGCTTGACGGTCATTCCAGGCGGCGTGAAGAGCAAGACCAACATCGAAGCTGGGGGCAGAACCCTCTGGGCGAACTTCGTAAACGCCATGTTCTTGCTGGTCTTTCTCTTCCTGGCCCCGGGACTGGTGGCCATGCTTCCCAAGGCCGCTCTCGGCGCCATCCTGGTCTACACCGGCTGGAAGATGATGCACCCCAGCATCGTGCGGGGGCTGGCCACGGTGGGCAAGGAGCAAGTGTTGGTCTACCTCGTCACCATCACGGTGACCTTGCTCACGGACCTGCTGATCGGTGTGTTTGTGGGCACCCTGGTCAAGCTGCTCGTGGTGGCCTGGATGCGCCGTCAGGGCCTGCTCACGGCCAAGACCCCAGCTGGGCCTGTGCAGGTGCTCAAGGAGCTCTTTGCGGACCCGGTCAGCTCTGTGGAGGAGCTGGAAGATGGTGCCCACGTGCTGCATGTCGCCCACCCAGTGGTCAGCTTCAACGCCTTCCGGCTCTTTGAGCGGGTGAGCCAGGAGCGGGCTGCGGGACACCAGGTGCACATCGTCATTGAGCCCAGCTCAGGCCTGGTGGATCACACCGCGATGGAGGGCTTGCACCGGGTCGAGCATGAGCTGGAGGGTGTGAGCGTGGACGGACTCCAAGGCCTGCAGCCGCGTGGCAAGCACCCGGCCTCGGTGCGCTCTGGGGTCAAGCTGGCGGGCTGAGCACGCTGGCGGGTCCTGCCTCCTGGGGTGGGGCCCGCTTTGGCCTACTTGGCGCTGATCTCATCCCGCGGATCAATCACGCCGCGCCAGAGCTCTTTGGCGAAGAAGAGCTCGACGGCCGACTCTTCTACGTGGCCCTCGTCCGCTTCGCTGCGCAGGATGGTGTAGGCCCGCGAGAGGGACATGGCCGACTTGTAGGGCCTATCGCTGGCCACCAGGGCATCGAAGATGTCCGCGATGGTCATCAGGCGGGCGCCGTAGGGGATCTGTTGGCCGCGTAGGCCCAGGGGATAGCCGGTGCCGTCCAGCTTCTCGTGGTGGGCGTGGGCCAGGTCCGGGACGCGCTTGAGGTGGCGCGTCCAGGGGATCACCTTGAGGAAGTTGTAGGTGTGCACCACGTGCATCTCGATGGCCTTGCGCTCCTGGGGATCCAGGGAACCGCGGGGGATGCAGAGGCGGGAGACTTCGCGCGGTGTGAGCACCGGGGTCTTTAGGGACTCGATGACCCAGCGCTCCTGGATGTGGCCCAGGCGGCTGACGTCGGTGTTGGAGAAGCGGTAGGCGGGCCGGTTCATGGTCTGGATGAAGGAGAGATCGTCGTCCAGCTCGGAGAGATCCACCTCGGCGCTGCCATCTTCGGTCTGCATGCGCAGCACTTCCAAGCGCGACTGCATGGCCGCCAGCTTGAAGCGGCCTTCGATGCGCTCCAGCTCCCATGGGAAGAGCTTGTCGGCCTTGAGCAGGATCTGCTCGGGCACGCCAACCTTGCCAAAATCATGGAGCAAGCTGGCGTAGTGCAGCTCTTCCAGCTCGTTGGCGGAGAAGCTGTGGTGGCGGAAGTCTGGGGTGTCTTCCTTGGAGATCTGCTCCGCGAGGCGTCGGGTGAGCTCCGCGACGCGGTTGCTGTGACCTGCGGTGGCGGGATCACGGGCCTCGATCACGGAGACGCTGGCGCGGATGAAGCCGTCAAACAGGTTGCGGATGTCCTGGTACAGCTTGTGGTTCTGGAGGGCTACCGCCGCCTGAGAGGCGATGGAGCGGGCCAGGTCGGCATCGCGCTCGGTAAAGGGCAGCACGCGGTCGAAGCTGGCCAGGGGCACGCCGGGGACCGTCTTGCGGTTGTAGACGGCGAGCACCCCGAGCACGTGACCGTCGCGGTCCAACATGGGGACGAGCAGGGCGCTCTTGGTGTGGTAGCCCAGCTTGCGGTCATTGATGTGGTTGGGCCGGTAGGGCGCATCCAGAGGCACCGCGTCCAGGTCATCGATGCGCAGCAGCTGACCCTGGTTGGCCACGAAACCGGCCAGGCTGGCGTCGTCGATGGGCAGGGTGTCCCGGCTGGGCTCGAAGGTGACCGTGTCGTTCTGGGCAGCCGCAAAGCGCAGGGCCTCTTCTTCGACCAGGTAGACCGAGCCACCGTCGGCGCGCAGGGCCCGTCTGGCGTGGGTCACGATTCGATGCAGCAGGTCGCTGGTCTCGGTCATGGCCGAGAGCGAGGCCCCGATCTCGTTGAGGATCTGCACGGTCTCGCGCTCTTCCCGGACCTGAGAGCGCAGCGCCTCAAAGCGGACGAGGTTTCGTAAGGCGCGTGGCAGACGCAGGTCCACGTCTTCAGGAGGCACCACCTCAAAGCAGGCCAAGTCCTGACGCGGGCTGATGGCGATCACGGTGTCGCCCAGAGCTTGCTGAACCATCATCACGCGGGTGAGATCGACCACGAGAATGCGGCCTGCAACGTCCGCGGGGCTGGCCACGTCCACCGGCACAAAGTTGGCCCCAACACGCTCAGTCGCGGCCCGCACCACTTGGGCGTATGGGCTGCTGGCGGGGACCATGGCGACCTCTACTCGAGGACGCTCTTGTTGACCGGTGCTCATGCCCGCAGAGGGTAACATCGCTTTGCCGCTGGAGTGGGCGCGCCTCTGTGGGGGCATCGCTCCGGTCGATTGGCAAGGAGCCTGCGATGCTGACTTGGATCTTGGCGCTGGCCTGTAGAAGCCCTGAGCCCGAGCTTGGAGTCGACAGCCCTGGTGTCGACAGCGACAGCGCGGATCCGGGCTGGGACCCGGCTTACGACGCAGTACGGGAAGCGCTAGAGGCGGACCTGGAGGAGAGCACCGCCGGTGCTGCCAGCGTCGCGGTCTGGGCGCATGACAGTGTGGCTTTCGTCTGGGCCACGGGCAAGGAGCACCCCATTGATGGTGGCGCGGTAGGTCCACAGACCCGCTTTGGCATTGGCAGCACCTCCAAGATGATCACCTCCACCTTGGTTCTGCGGGACGTGCAGGCCGGGCGCTTCACCCTGGAGAGCACTCTGGGCGAGCTCAAGCCGGATCTGGAGCTGGCGGCCAGCCCAGGAGAGGTGCAGGACGTCAGCGTGCACCAGCTGCTCACCCATCAAGGCGCCTTCTATGACTGGGTGCCTTGGAACGGGCCTTCGGCCGATCATGAGCTGGGAGGAACGGTCCAGACCACCTTCGCCCGTCAGGTCTACTTGATGAACACCCCGGGCGCGTTCTGGAACTACTCCAACCCCAACTTCTCCTTGGCCGGCTGGTTGGGCGAGGCCTCCGGCGACTACTGGCCCGAGCGCATCGCACAAGAGATCCTGGAGCCCCTGGAGATGAGCGGCTGCACGGCCCGCCCCAGTGATTTGCAGTACGAGGAGGATGTGGCCGTGGGGTGGGGGCCGCAGCTCGAGGGTGGCTTGGGCCTTGTGCCGCCCGAGTACGCGGATCCCGCCTTTGTTCGACCCGCCGGTTCGGTGTGGTGCACGCCCACAGACATGCTGAAGTTCGGTGTCTTTCTGATGGAGGGGGACCAGGCTGTGTTGGCCGAGACCACCCCCCTTCACACCCCCCACGTGAACACCCGGGCCTATGGGGATCTGATCACCTATGGCTACGGGCTCTTCCTGCAGCCCGGCGTCAGCTCGGAGCTGGGCTGGCACGAGACCCCGGTCTGGCAGCACGGCGGCAACACCCTGGGCCACAGCTCGATCTTCTTCGTCCTGCCCGAGCAGGGCGTCGTCGTGAGCATCCTGAGCAGCGGCTACGGCACCGACTTCTCCGGCACCCTCGTGGCGGCCTTGGAGGCTGCAGGGGCTCTGCCTCAGGCTGTGAGCATTCCTGAGCTGCCCTTGGATCTGGGCGCGCTCTCTCGCCATGTGGGCTTCTACAACGATCCCAACAATGTTGGCCCGATCGAGGTCAGCTTGGACGGCGAGTCCCTCTCGGTCAGCATGCCGCTGCTGGACGAGGTCGGACTGTCCTACTCCAGTACTCTGGTTCAGCGATCCACCGACTCCTTTTATGTGGAGATCGACGGAGACCTCTATGAGCTGGACTTTGTCGCCCCCCCGGGCGCGGATCACTCCGAGTGGATCCGCAACCGGCTCTTCGTCGCTACCCGAGACGAAGAAACGCGGCGTCTGGGAGCCCAGAGCCTCTCGGCTCCGCGCTTGACCCAAACGCCGCGTCTGTGGATGGGCTTGCCAGAGTGATCCCCTCGTAGAAGAGGCCTCCAGCGCAGCTCAAATCACTTGGCCTTGCTTCCGCCGGCCTTGCTTCCGCCAGTGCTGGTGGTGCTGCCGGTGCTGGCCTTGCTTCCGCCGGCCTTGCTGCCACCGGTGCTGCCGGTAGACTTGCTGCCGCCGCTTGCCTTGCTTCCGCCGACAGCGCCGATGTTGGTGGAACCGCTGGTCGAGCCGCTGGTTGGGCGGGTACCGGTGGTGGGGCGGTTGGAGGAGCCAGTGGAGGTCTTCTCTTCAGCCTTCTCGTCCTCAGCCTTGTCGCCGCAGGCGTTCGCAGCTTCGCCGCCGCAAGCATTCTCAGCCTTGTCACCGCAAGCGTTCTCGGCGGGCTTCTCAGCTTCCACCGGGGTGGGCTCGGGCACGACAACGGGGTCAGGCAACACGACGATATCGGGCTCTGAGGTGTCGCCGCTACAGGCCAAAGCCAAGGCAGCACCTGCCAGGACGACGAAAGAGATCAAGGAGCGCTTCATGGAATTCCTCCGAATGGAGGCGGATTGCCCCCGGGAATGTGTGCAGTGTCTACCGCGCTAGAGGGCCCTTCGGCAAGGGGTGCGTGCGGTGACACGATCGCAACAGCCCACCTTTGCATGGGCAGGATCCTTGCCGAGATGCCTGAGCGGGCTTAGATGCGCGCCCCACTGAACCCTCTCCCGGAGCAAGCCGTGATTTCCGACCTCTCTAAGATCCGCAACATCGGTATCTCGGCCCACATTGACTCGGGCAAGACCACCTTGACCGAGCGCATCCTCTTCTACACAGACCGCATTCATGCAATCCATGATGTTCGCGGCAAGGATGGCGTGGGCGCAAAGATGGACTCCATGGAACTGGAGCGCGAGCGGGGGATCACGATCCAGTCCGCCGCTACCTTCTGCGAGTGGAAAGACAACTTCATCAACATCATCGACACCCCCGGTCACGTTGACTTCACCATCGAGGTGGAGCGTGCGCTCCGCGTGCTCGACGGTGCTGTCTTGGTGCTCTGCTCGGTGGCTGGTGTGCAGTCCCAGTCCCTGACTGTGGACCGCCAGATGCGTCGCTACAACGTTCCACGCTTGGCTTTCGTCAACAAGTGCGACCGTCAGGGTGCCGATCCCATCCGCGTGATGAACCAGATTCGCGAGAAGCTGAACCAGAACGCCGTGATGCTCCAGATTCCAATCGGTCTGGAAGAGAACCACGAAGGCGTGGTGGACCTGATCACGATGCGCGCGCACCGCTTCACCGGTGACAACGGCGAGATCATCTCCGACGAGGACATCCCCGCAGAGTTGGTGGACATGGCCAACGAGTACCGCGAGCACCTGCTCGATGCGGCCTCGATGTTCGACGACGATCTGATGGAAGCGATGATGGAAGAGACCGTCACCGAGGAGCTGATCATCGCAGCTGTTCGCAAGGCGACCATCTCCCTGAAGCTCTGCCCCGTGTTCTTGGGCTCCGCCTACAAGAACAAGGGCGTGCAGAAGCTGCTCGACGCCGTCTCCATCTTCTTGCCCTGCCCAACCGATGTCCCCAACATCGGCCTGGACTTGGACAACGACGAAGCTGAAGAGCTCGTTCCTTCGGACGTCAACGGTCCCTTCATCGGCTTGGCCTTCAAGCTCGAGGATGGCCGCTACGGTCAGCTCACCTACCTGCGCATCTACAGCGGCACCTTGACCAAGGGCGAGTTCATCACGAACACCCGCTCTGGCAAGAAGGTCAAGTGTGGTCGTCTGGTGCGCATGCACTCCGATGAGAAGGAAGAGATCGACGATGCAGCCGCTGGCGACATCGTCGCGCTCTTCGGCGTGGACTGCTTCTCCGGTGACACCTTCACCGACGGAAACGTCAACATCGCGATGACCTCGATTCACGTGCCCGACGCGGTGATCAGCCTGACGGTGACCCCCAAGGACAACCAGGCCCAGGCCAACATGTCCAAGGCCATCCAGCGCTTCACGAAAGAGGACCCCACCTTCCGCGTTCACGTGGACAAGGAGACCGGCGAGACCATCATCTCCGGCATGGGCGAGCTTCACCTCGAGGTCTACACCGAGCGCATGAAGCGTGAGTACGGCTGCGAGGTCGAGGTCTCTCCTCCCCGCGTCTCTTACCGCGAGACCATCACCAAGTACGCCGACTACAACTACACCCACCGGAAGCAGACCGGTGGTTCGGGTCAGTTCGGTCGTGTCATTGGACACATCGAGCCTTCCGAGACCGGCGAGTACGAGTTCGAGGACAAGATCTTTGGTGGTTCCATCCCCAAGGAGTTCATCGGTTCCGTGGACAAGGGCTTCCGTTCCATGATGGCCAAGGGCCCTCTGATCGGCGCCAAGGTGGTTGGCTTTAAGTGCCAGCTCAACGACGGTAGCTTCCACGCAGTGGACTCTTCCGACAACGCCTTCCAGGCTGCTGGTCGCGGTGCATTCCGTCAGGCCTACGGCTTGGCACACCCGGTCGTGATGGAGCCCATCATGAAGGTGACCCTCGAGGGTCCTGCCGAGTTCCATGGCCCCATGGTCACCACCCTGATGCAGCGCCGCGGCATGATCACCGGTTCCACCGAGAACGAGGGTTACTCCGAGGTCGAGGCTGAGGTGCCACTGAGCGAGATGTTCGGCTACTCCACGGCCCTGCGCTCCTCTACCCAGGGCAAGGCTGAGTTCTCCATGGAGTTCGCCAAGTACGCTCAGGTCCCAGGCAGTGTCCAGGCGGACCTGATCAAGGCCTACCAGGATGAGAAGAAGAACTCCTAAGGCACTGCCTGGGGAGCTCGAGAAAAGACCGGTCCTCTGGGGCCGGTCTTTTTGATTCTGGCTCCACCATTTTTTTGATTCACACCCGGTCCTTTTGATTGGAGAGCGCATGTTCAACGGAATGCTCGAGCGCAGTCCCCTGCGGGCCTTTGAGGCCTCTACTCACGGTGGCTTGGCCGCGGCAGAGATCGGCGTACTCCTTGGACCGGCCGGCGTAGGCAAGACCCAGCTCCTCGTGCATTTGGCCTTGGCCCGTGCCCTGCGCGGTCAGGCCGTTCTTCACGTCAGCTTGGTCGAGCCTGCCAGCGATGTGCACAGCCGCTACAGCGAGATCCTCGAAGGGGTCTGCAAGGTGGGCGGGGTCTCTGGCCGCGACCGCGAGACGGCCCTGGTTCAGGCAGAGCGCCAGCGCCAGATCGTCAGCCTGATCGACAAGCACGAGGTCAGCGAGCTTCGCGACGCGCTCGCGTTCTGCGCCCGGTACATGGACCACACCGCCACCCTGTTGCTGGTGGACGGCTTCGCCGCAGGCGATGCCGACAAGCTCAAGGACCTTCGGGCCCTGGCTACAGAGCTGCAGATCGGCATCTGGTTGAGCACGGTGGGTCCGGTGGAGACCTCCGAGTTCGATACGGTTGTGGAGCTTCGACCCGACGCGGAGCTGGTCGAGCTGCTGGTGCACAAGGTGCACGGTCGGGAGCAGGATGCCCCCAGCGGCCTGCACTTGGACCCACGCTCCATGCTGGTCACCGCCGAAGACAGCTGGGATCCAGCATCGGCCCCTCCCTCTCCGACGACCACGGACTGCACCCTGTACTCAGGCGGCGCTCCTGGCGCTGAGACCTGCTTTGGGGAGAACGCTGCCCGCTACACCCTGGCGGAGATCAACTTCACCTTCGAGGGCCACAAGCAGGCGCGCACCGAGAGCGCTCAGATGCTCTCTCCGCGGGAGCTGGCGGCCGGTGATGTGTCCCTGGTCTACGTCTCCAAGCGTCTGAAGCGCAGCTACTCCGAGGGCAGCATGATCCGCAAGGTTCTGCAGTCCCTCTGGCACCAGGTCAGCCGTGCTCAGCAGGTCTTTGTGATCGGCGCGATCCAGACCGACGGCACCGTCACCGGTGGCACTGGCTGGTCCGTTGAGCTGGCCCGCATGTGGCACAAGAACCTGTGGGTCTTCGATCAGGACAAGAACAGCTGGTTCCACTGGGCTGGCGAGCGCTGGGTCGAGGGTGTGCCGGTCATTGAGAACGCGCACTTCTGTGGCACGGGGACTCGGTCGTTGACGGACGGCGGCCGCAAGGCTGTTGGCGCGTTGTTCGACCGGAGCTTTGGGAACAAGCACCGGTCTTAAGGAGCGCGTTTCCGCAGGACAACGCGCAGGCCCTTGGGCCTCGTAGATCTGGGGCAATTCCGCAGGAAATGCCCAAGAGACTCTGTTCAGTCGTCGGTACTCGCTTGAGTAGGTGGGACTCGCCGCGGAGATGAACTCACGCGGGTCGCGCCAGGTCGGACAGGTGGCAGAGCAGCCCTAGGGCCACACGCTCCGCTCCTGCAGACTGGGGTTGTGGCGGCCTTCCCCCTCTGTCAGTGGCGGGTCGGACGCGGCTCAGGAAGAGGAAGGCCTCGCGTCCGTTGGGCTGCGCCCTAAGAACAGGGGTTCGTGGCGCGGGACGAGACCCTCACTCCGGCCAGCTGCTCGCCAACTTCGCGTGCCGCAGGTCCCCGTCTGGCCGAATCAGCCACCTAGACGGATGGGCTCTGCCTGGATTCACGCTGCCGGCGTGCAGCCAAGGCGTCTGCTCCCCCCGAATCCATGCGGCGAGGGCCTGGCCCACACCCACGCTGCAGCTCACGCCAAAGCCTCCCAAGCCAGCGGCCCACCAGATGCCGGCGCGCTCGGGATCGGGGCCTAGTGCAGGCCGTCGGTCGGGGGCAAAGGTGCGCAGGCCGGTCCAGCCCCCTGCGGGCCGGGCGTCTGCCAGCGCAGGCAGGTAGCGCTGCAACTTGTCGCTGAGCAGGGCCCGGGTGGCCTCGGGGACGGTGGACTGGCTGCCGGGGCCAGGGGCCGGGTAGTCCAAGCGCTCGTCACAGGCGCTCATGAGCCAACCCCCGCTCTCAGGCCTTGCGTACACCCCCACGTCGTCGATCCAGGTCCACGGATGGGCCGGGCTGGAGAGGGGATGGGGCCCTGAGTGCATCAGAGCCCGGCGGATGGGGACGAAGGAGCGGCGGATCCCCATGCGGGCGCTCAGCTGGGCGCTCCAGGCCCCGGTGGCCAGCACGACATGCTCAGCGGCCAGGACCTCGCCTCCTGCCAGGGTGACCTGTCCGGGTGCCACATCCACTGCTTGCACCCCGGCGCGAAGCTGGCCGCCCATTCTCCGCAGGCCCGCCAGGAAGCCCTGGTTGAGGGCGTAGGGGTCCACGATGCGGGCGCTGGGCTGGTACCAAGCCTGGGCCAGGCGGGCGCCAGACAGGATGGGGGCGATGTGGGCCGGCTCGCTCAGGGCCTCCAGGTGCTCCCCACGGGCACGCAGGTGGGCCACAGCGTCCGTGAGGTGCGCCGGGTCGTGGGCCAAGGCCAGCACGGCGCCTGTGCGGGTGGAGACGGACTGGGGGAAGTCCTCTGCCAAGGCCCCGCTTGCCTGCTGCTCCATCCAGGCCTGGGTGCGCAGGGCCAAGGCGCGTTCGGTGGGATCCTCGCCCATGGTGCGCAGCATGCCGGCGTTCTGAGCGGTGGCCTCGCCCCCAGGATGATCCCCTTGCTCCAGCAAGAGGACACGGTGTGTGGACGCCAAGTGCCAGGCCACGCTGCAGCCAGCCAGGCCTCCTCCAATGACGATGACTTGTGGCGCCGGAGCGCTCACGGGGCTCACGCCTTCGGCAGCAGCTTGCCGATGCGCTGACCGACCTTCACATCGTTGTCTTTGACCAGCTCCCAGTCCACGGTACCCTTCTCCATGCAGAGAATCACAGTGCTGCCCAGGTTGAAGCGACCTGCCTCGTCCCCGCGCTGCACCGGCTGGGGCGGGGTGCAGTCGTGCTTGCGCTCCACCCCATCGGTGTTGGTGACCACGGGGCCGTGCTCGGTGGTCATGCGGCCCACGCCGTAGGCGGCGACCAGGACCATGGCGACACGGCCGTGGGACTGGGTGTCGATGTACAAGGTCAGGCGCTCGTTGACCGCAAAGAGACCGGGCACCTTCTTTGTGGCGGCCTCGAACACGGGCCAGAAGTGACCGGGCAGGTAGTGGTAGCCGGCGACCTGGCCATCCACAGCGTGGTGCACCCGGTGGTAGTCCTTCGGGGAGAGGTACAGGATGGCGAAGTGGCCGTCCTTGTAGCGCGCATCGCCACCCACCAGCTGGGTCACGTCAAAGTCCATGCCCGCCGACTCTGGCAGGTGGCCGTCCGGCTTGACGTCGCCGTAGGCGTAAACCCGGGCATCGGCGGGGGCGACCAAGGAGTCTGCGCCATCGTGGATGGGGCGCATGCCCGGCTTGAGCGGACGCACAAAGAACTCTTGCAAGCTCGGATAGTCCTCGATCTCGCCGACCATCTCCTGGGTGTTTACGCCATATTTTCCTGCGTACCAGCGGATGATGTGGCGAGAGAGACCCGCGCGGCCAACCACACCTTGGAGCTTGCTTCCAAGGCGTTTGGGGACCATCGAGAGCAGGGTGACAATCAGTGCGTCGTTCATGGGGCCGATCTCTAACCCGGAATCGATCCGGTAGGCTTCCCAGCATCTGGAGTTCCCGATGGCCGACCGCGTCCTGTCCGCTGCCTTGCTTTCTCTGGCTGGCCTAGCTGGCCTGGCCTTTGCTGGCGGTGCGCTGCTTCCCGAGGTCCAGAGCGAGGACAGCTGTGAGCACACACTGGTCTTGGCTCCTGCGCCCAAGCTCCTGCCTCCTCCCACCGAACACTGGGCCGGTGAAGGGGCCGAGAGCCGGAACAAGAAGGCGCGAAAAGCCTGGATGAACGACTGGGCTCACCGTGCGCCCCCGGATGTGGACTACAAGGAGATCGAGCGTGCCAACGGCCTGGCCCAGGTGGCCAAGCGCAACGCTCTGGCGGGCATGGTGCGTCCCCCTGATCTGCCCGAGGGCGTCTGGGAAGAGCGCGGCTCCGACAACCAAGCGGGCCGCATGCACGTGGCCCAGTACTCCCCCGACGGCACGACCCTCTACGCAGGCTCCTCCAAGGGCGGGGTGTGGAAGGGATCCTTGGACGGCACGGAATGGACCCCCATCGGCGACAACCTCTACGGCGGCGCCCACTGGCTGACGGTGGCTTCCGTCGGCGAGGTCACCCGTGTGCTGGCTGCGACCGATGGCAACCTGGTCCACTTCAGCGACGACGACGGCCAGAGTTGGACCCCACCCAGTGGGTTGATCTACACCCACAGCGTGCGCCGAATCGCCCAGTCCACCGTGGACCCGCAGGTGGTGTTCCTGATCTCCAAAGACTGGGTCTACACCGACCAGTGGACCACCCCAAGCTCCCTGTACCGCAGCGAAGATGGCGGCAAGAGCTTTGCCGTTGTGCGGGAGCTGGGCGGTCTGGGGGCGGACGTGTTCCTGGCCCGCGATGGCAGCGACGACACCCTGTATTTGGTGGATGACGGCGGACTTTGGATCAGCGAGGATCTCGGAGAGACCTGGGAGGACCGCGGCGATCTGCCGCTGGTCCGGAGCGCACGCATCACGGGTTCAGAGGCCGGAGCGCCCCGCCTCTATGTGGTGACCGAGTCCCCGGACGTGCTGTTTCGGACCGATGACTTGGGAGCGTCCTGGACCGAGGTCACGGCGGTCTCCGACTACTGGGGCACGCTCTCGGCCAGCATCGTGGACCCCGATGTCTTTGCTTGGGGCGGAGTGGAGGTACACCGCACCTTCAACGGGCAAGACTTCGAGGTGGTGAACCGCTGGGGCGAGTACTACTACGGCGGGGAACGAGACAAGCTGCACGCGGACACCCCCGGCATGGACGTGCTGCCCGACGGCGAGGGCGGCGAGGTCTGGTACATCTCCACCGACGGCGGGCTCTACCACAGCCAAGACAGCCTGCGCAGTGTGGAGAACCTGAGCCTGGATGGGCTGCGGGTGAGCCAGTACTACGACACCCTCACAAGCGCGGCGAACCCCGAGCACGTGCACGCGGGCGCCCAGGACCAGGGCTACCAGGTCACCCAGGGGGTTGGCCAAGACGAGGACGGGGTGTACGGCTTTTACCAGTCCATCTCCGGCGACTACGCCCACCTGACCTCGGGCGATGGCACCCATGCGACGGTGTTCTCGGTCTACCCAGGCTTTATGCTCGTGGCCTATGGCGAGGACAGCTCGGATCTCGGCTACCTGGACTTCCCACGCCCTGCCAAGAGCATGGCGTGGTTGCCGCCCCTGACGGCCGACCCCCTCAACCCCACCTCGGTGCTCTTCTGCGCCGAGCAGCTCTACCGCTACGACTACAGCCAAGAGGCCGGCACCTGGGTCAGCTCTCTGCACAGCGAGTTCAACTTCGCAGCAGCCAGCGATGAGTACCTCTCGGCGGTGACCTTCGCGCCCTCGGACCCCAACCGGGCCGTGGCCGCCACCAACTACGGCCGCATCTTCATGAGCGAGGACGGCGCGGTCACCTGGAGCCTCTCGGAGGGTCAGGGACCCTACCCGCACTACTTCTACGGCCACAGCCTGGTGGTCAGCCAAGCGGATCCGGACGTGGTGTACATCGGCGGCTCGGGCTACGGCGGCGATACGGTCTACCGCAGCACCGATGGTGGCGAGAACTGGTCGCCCTGGTCGGAGGGCATGCCAAGCACCACGGCCTTTACGATGGCCGAGGCCCGCGACGGCAGCGGACGCCTCTTCGCAGCCACCGAGACGGCCGCCTACGTGCGGCACCCCACCGATGGGGAGTGGGAAGACCTGACCGGCGCCGATGCGCCTGTGACCACCTATTGGTCGGTGGAGATCCTGCCCCACGAGAACACGGCGCGCTTCGGCACCTATGGGCGCGGCATCTGGGACTTTAGGATGGAGACGCCCCAGGCCTGCTACCCCGTGGTGGATGCCGACGGGGACGGGGTGAGCTGTCTGGAGGACTGCAATGATGAGAACCCCGCCATGGGCTTGCCAGAGGAGGAGATCTGCGGTGACGGCATCGATCAGGACTGTGATGGCGAGGACTTGGCGTGCGAGGAGGACACCGATGACACCGAGGAGCCTCAGGTCGAGCCACCGAACCCCATCGAGCCCCAGGGCTGTGGCGGTTGTGGCGGCGGACTGGGGGGCGCCTCCTGGATCGGCGGTCTGGCGCTCTTGTTCTTGACCCGTCGTAGACGCGCTATCTAAGCGGCCTTTTGAGAAAGTGGCTACGCTGTGGATACGGCGTGTCCGATTCGTGACGCGCGATGCATAGACGAGCTCGCGCCAACCGGTCACATTGACCCTCGAGAGGCGCGGTGCTCTCGGGAGATTTCATGCTGACGCTGTTGCCCATTCTCGCTGTTCTTGCTTGCCAAAAGGGAGATCCGGACACCGATACGCCCGATGTCTCTTGGGAGTGTCAGATTCCCGCTGGAGAGCAGCCCGCATATGCAAACCAGCTCGGTTGCCTGGAGGACTACGAGGTCCTGGCGGCCGCTCCCCTGGACTCCAGCATCCCAGGTGCTCGATCGGCCAAGACGGTCATCGATCGCTCCGATGAGATGACCCTGTACTTCCAAGACAGCACCCAGTACCCCATCCACTGGGACTTCACCTCGGCCAACCTCTCCGGCGACGGTCTGCCCCTGGTGCCCGAGCTGAGCACCTTCAACCAGACCGAGTACACCAGCCCGGACCGACGCTTCCTGCTGGGCGCGCTGACCTACTACGCCGAGCCAAACGTCTGGGCCTACGAGATCGCGCCCTACGACACGGCCAGCACCGAGATGATTCGGGACGCCTTCCGGCAAATCCGGGACAACAGCTGGATCGGTCCTGAGCTCTACTTCCACCCAGGCTCCCAAGCCGTGGAAGCCCAGGCCGAAGACCTGCCCGATGACGTGCCGGTGATCACCACCGATGAGCTCTTCGCGGGCATTGACTACCAGCCCCTGAACTTGGGCGAGACGGTCGCGCAGCTCTCCTTCCACAAGGCCGCTGATGTAGACGGCTCCTTCGTGAACCCCCGTGAGCTGGTGGTGCTCGATGCCATCCCCAACGACATCTCCGTTGTGGCCGGCATCATCACCGCCGCCTTCCAGACCCCGCTCTCGCACATCAACGTGCTCTCGCAGAACCGCGGAACGCCGAACATGGCCTTGCGCGGTGCATACGAGAACGAGGAGCTGCGCGCACTGGAGGGCAAGTGGGTGCGCCTGACGGTCGAAGCCAACGGCTGGACCGCAGAGGAGGTCACTCTGGCCGAGGCCGATGCTTGGTGGGAGGAGAACCGGCCTGAGCCCTTGGAGATCGGTCCGATGGATCTCTCCGTGACCGAGGTCACCGACACCCAAGACATCTTGGACTTGGAGACCTACTCCCTCTCCGAGGCGTTGAGTGTGCGCATTCCGGCCTTTGGTGGAAAGGCGACCCATTACGGCGGGTTGTCCATGATTCCGGACTTCCCGGCCCCGCCCGCCTTCGCCATCCCTGTGTACTTCTACAACAAGCACATGGAAGACAATGGTCTGTGGGAGATGGTCGATGAGATGCTCGCGGACGAGGAGTTTCTCTCGGATCCCAACGTGCGCGCCACCCGCCTCGAAGAGCTCCAGGACGCCATCAAGGCGGCCCCGGTTGACCCGCTTCTCTTGGCTGAGCTGACCACCAAGATTGAGACCGGCCCCTACGGAACCACGCGCATGCGCTTCCGCAGCAGCACCAACGCCGAGGATCTGGGCAGCTTCACAGGCGCCGGTCTGTACACCTCCAAGACGGGCGACATCTCCGACCCCGACAAGACCATCGAGGACGCCATTATCAAGGTCTGGGCCAGTGTTTGGGGCCAGCGTGCATACGAGGAGCGGGCCTACTGGGGCATCGACCACACCAAGGTGGGCATGGCGCTGCTCTGCCACCGCAGTTTCCCGGACGAGGAAGCCAACGGTGTGGCCATCACCAACAACCTCTTTGATCCCTCCGGTCTGGAGCCGGCCTTCTACGTCAACGTGCAGCTGGGCGAGGCCTCGGTGGTGCAGCCGGAAGCGGGCGTGATCTCCGACCAGTTCCTGTACTACTTCGACCTGCCCAACCAGCCCATCGTGTACCTGGCCAGCTCCAGCCTGATTCCGGCTGGCGAGACAGTGCTCACCGAGCGTCAGGTCTACGACTTGGGTGTGGCCCTGAAAGAAGTGCACACCTTCTTTGCTCCCGCATACGGAGACGCAAGCTTCTACGCCATGGATACGGAGTTCAAGTTCGACGGCGAGGACGGTGAAGAGCCGGTCCTCTACCTCAAGCAGGCCCGCCCCTACCCTGGCCGCGGAGAGTAAATCATGCTTTGGATACTCATTGCGGCCTTGGCTTGTACCAAGGACGAGGGGACAGATACGAACAGCGGTCAGGACTCCGCCGACACCGTCGACACCGGCGTGTTGGAGAACACGGTCTTTATGACCGCGCTTGTGGCCGCCAACACCTCTGGCGATCAAGACGAGGCGGATCAGTTCGAGGACTGGGTGAAGCTCTCCAACCTGGGCGATGAGCCAGCAGACTTGGGCGGCATGGGCTTGAGCGATGGCTACCCCGAAGAGCAGCCTTGGATCCTGCCCGAGCTGACCCTGGCACCGGGAGACTCTGTGCGCATCTGGTGTGACGACGATGAGAGTGACGGGGAGCTGCACGCCAACTTCAAGTTGAGCCGGGCCGGTG
This sequence comes from uncultured Pseudomonadota bacterium, assembly GCA_913060515.1. Taxonomy (GTDB): domain Bacteria; phylum Myxococcota_A; class UBA796; order UBA796; family CAJQPC01; genus CAJQPC01. Next base: position 41,453 of record CAJXRZ010000032.1, read on the forward strand.
AAGTCCTCACTCTACTGAGCGCCGATGGGGCCGTATTGGACCGGGTGAGCTGGACTGAGCTGGAGGCCGATGAGGTCTACGTACGAAGCGACGATGGCTGGGAGGTCGAATGACTTGGTTGCTGCTACTGGGCCTCGCCGCCTGCACCGATGATGCGCCGGACACCGCGACGGACGACACCGAGCTCGAGGACACCTCGAGCGAGGGCTTGGCGCCTCCCGAGGGAGACCCGGCGACGGTCGAGCTGGCCGGTGAGTGCCCCATGGAGAGCCACATCGGCGCCTTTACGGTCGCCGACTACGGCGACTACACCATCGCCGAGGGCAGCGTCTCCGACGCCATCGTGCCTGTGACGGTGCTCACGGCCGGCACGGCTGCCGGGGACTGTCAGCTCTTCAAGCGGGAGAACCCCTTCTGTGAGGGGGGCTGCGAGAGCGATGAGACCTGCGGTTTGGACGGCATCTGTGTGCCTTACCCAAGCTCTTTGGATGTGGGCCAGGTCAGCATCGCCGGCTTGGTGCGGGATGTGGTCATGGATCCCATCCAGCCCGGTGACAAGTACTTCGATACCAGCTTGCCCCAGCCGGCCGCCGCCAGCGGTGACCTGCTCCAGCTGCGGGTTGAAGACTCCAACTACGGCAACTTTGACCTGCACGGCATCGCGGTCGAGCCTCTGGTTCTGCCCGAGACAACCTTGGTGTTGGCCGAGGGGCAGGATCTGACGGTCAACTGGACTGCGAGCCCCGGCCGCGCCCGGGTAGAGCTGCGCCTGAGCATCGACCAGCATGGCTCCTCCCCCAGCACCTTGGTCTGCGACTTCGAAGACGACGGCGAGGGCCTGGTGCCCGCCGCAGCCATCGACGCGCTCGTGGTCGCGGGTGTCACGGGCTTCCCCAACGGCTCCCTGGCCCGCCGCACGGTGGACCAGGCGGAGATGGACCCAGGCTGTGTGGATCTGGTCACCCAGAGTCGACGCAATCCGCCCGTTCGAGTCGCTGGTTTCACGCCTTGTACTGACGATGAGGACTGCCCTGAAGGGTTGACCTGCAACCTAGCCATTGAAATCTGCGAGTAGACCCATGTTGCTTCCCCTGACCCTCGCGCTCCTCTCCTCTTTGGGCTGTCGCAGCGGCGACAAAGTCGAAGTGGACGACACCGGCACTGTCGACACGGCAGACACGGCAGACACTGGTGACACCGGGACCGTAGACACCGGCTGGACCCGCCCGGAGGAGTGCGAGAGCTTGCCCGAGCTGCCCTTGGACTACAGCACTCTGCGTGGCTTCTCTGGGGCGGAGGACTTCGCCTTTGGTGCCGACGGCGGCTTGGTCTCGGTGGACTTCAACGGCAACCTGACCTCGGTGCAGCAGGACGGCAGCAAGACGGTCATCGCGCCAGGATTGGGGGAGACGGCAGGAACGGCCTACTTGCCAAATGGAAACCTCATCGTGGCCGACGCCGCCCGCGGCACTCTGGTTCGAGTGGCCCCCAACGGTGGCAGCGAGGTGCTCTTCTCCGGGCTTAGCTACCCCAACGGTGTGGCCGTCAGCGCCGAGGGCATGATCTACGTGGCCGACCAGGACACCGGGATTTTGTGGGAAGTGGACGGCGAGAGCGGGGAAGGGACCCAGCTCGCCACCGACCTGTTTGCACCCAACGGCGTGGCCATCGGCGAAGGCGGCAGCTTGTTCGTCGGCAGCTTCGGCGGCGGCACGGTTCACACCATCCCCAAGGTGGACGGTGTCTTTGGGGCCGCCACCGAGATCGGCAGCGTCTTGGACAACTCCAGTCTGGGCTGCGAGGCCGAGGCCGACTACTGCGTCACGGGGAGCTACGCCCTTGGACAGTGCGATGCAGAGTTGGTCTGCAAGCCCCTCCGGGACACCCAGGCCTGCGAGGACAAGAGCGCCGGCGATGCCTGCAGCACGGAGCTCTTTGGTGCAGCCATCGAGAGCGCCTGTAGAGGAACGGAGCTCTTTTGCCCCTACACCCCGCTCTCACACATCGAGCCCTGCGCGGGCAAGGGGGACGGGGCGAACTGCACTGTCCAGGGCAAGTCGGGACAGTGCTACGGGACCGCTCAGAACGTAAAGGCCTGCTACAGCTGGGATGGCGGGGGCAATTCCAGCTGTGAGGGCCTGACTGTGGGCGAGGCTTGCCAACAGGCGGACACCCACTACCCATACGTTGGCTCTTGCGTGAGCTACGGCGGTCCGCGCCTGGAGTGCGAGGCACCCTTCGGCGGCGACGAGGGCGGACTGGACGGCATCGCCGTTGATGCTTGCGACAACGTCTACGTCACCGAGTACATCGCTGGGAAGATCTGGCGCTTTGAGCCCGGTGAGTCCGAGGCGGAAGAGGTGGTCAAGCTGCCCAGCAGTTGGATCCCCAACATGCACTTCGGTCATGACATTGGAGGCTGGTCTTCGGACACCCTCTACATCATGGATCGAGACGAGGGCCGGGTCTTTGGTCTGGAGTTGGGTGTGGGCGGTCGCTTCCCCACCATCGTTCCTGAGTCAGAATAGAGGCTGTGAGTCTGCATCCCGCCAGTCTTTTGTCTCGCCCGCTGCCCGACCTGGGGGCAGCCCCAGCGGAGCTGAAACGCATGGCGATACCCTTTGGGGTGGCCAGCTTGGAGTTGCTGGCAGACCGCATGCTGACCGTGCGAAGTGACTGGAAGTTTGTCATCCCACAGGCCGTGCTTCCAAAGCTTCTAAGGTCTCTTTCAAAGACTCACTTGGTGCTGCTGGCCGGTGAGGCGAGGTGGGGTCGCTACAGCTCTCAGTACTACGACACCCCGGATCTGGACTGCTTCCACGACCACCGCCGGGGCAAGCCGCGCCGCTACAAAGTGCGGCACAGAGACTACCTGGATCGCCACCTGACCATGCTCGAGATCAAGGACCGTGACCCCCGCGGCAACACCCACAAGCGGCGTTTGCCCCAAGTGTGGCGTCAGCGTGTCGTCGATGTACACGGCGTTACATTTTTGTCCGAAGGCGGACATGTTGCTGTTGGGGCCCTTGTGCCGACCCTCGCCAACCGCTTTTGGCGCCTCACTCTCTTGGGGGAGAAGGTTCAGGAACGCCTCACAGTGGACCTGGGCATTGGCTTTGGGTTGGATGGCCGCCAGGGGGGGCTACAAGGCGTCTGCGTGCTCGAGGTCAAGTCGGCTGAGCCACGCCACAAAACACCCACTTTGGCCCTGCTCTCGCGGGCTGGAATGCGTCCAAGGGGCATGAGCAAGTATTGTGTCGGTACTTGTTTGCTAACGCCAGAGGCGCACCCTGCGTGGTTTGCCCCGCTTCGTCGCTCTCTCGCAAAAATCACCGCTGCTGCTGCTCTTCCCGCTCAAATCCTGGAACGCTGAATATGCCGAGCTTGGGCATCTCCACTGACCTGCTGCTCCACCTGGGACTCGACCTGGTTGTCGCCGCGATTTTGATCAAGGGAATCTACCTGCGCTTTCGGCCGCAGGGAGACGCACCCTTCACTTTCGCGATGCTCAACTTGGTCACCTTCTGCCTGGCCTCGATGCTCTCCAAGGTGAGTATCGATCTGGGCGTAAGTCTGGGGCTCTTCGCCATCTTCGGGATCCTGCGCTACCGCACGCGTGCCTTGGACATCGGCGATCTCACCTACGTGTTCATCATGATCGGCGTGGCCGTGATCAACGGGGTGGCTGGGGAGAACTCCTCTTTGGCTGAGCTGGCCATCCTCAATGGCTTGATTCTGCTTGTGGCTGGTACCTTGGAGTACGCCACCCACCGCGGTGGACGCCAGACCCTCTCCTTGCGCTACGACCGCATGGAGCTGCTCGCGCCGGAGCGAAGGGTTGAGCTGATGGCCGATCTGGACGAACGGCTCGGAATGAACTGTGAGCAGGTGCGCGTCGGCCGCGTAGATCTGCTCATGTCCACGGCCGAGCTGGTCGTCACTGCCAAGCCGAGAGGTTGACGGTGTTGTTCAGCGTGCTCTGGCTTGCCCTGAGTGCCCCGGCTTGGGCTGCCGAGGGAGAACAGCTTGAGATCTGGAGCGAGGTTGGCGTGAGCGCGGATCTGCCCAAGCACCTGGAACTCTCTGTCTCCGAGCAGCTTCGGGTGACCCCGGGGCAGGGTGTGTTCGCCGAAGAGCTGCTCAGCGACGTCGCGCTGAGCTGGGCCGACTGGAAGGATCTGGAGCTCTCATTGGGGTACCGCTATGCCTTCCTAGAGCTGGGCGGGGAGGACGCGGGACGCAGCCAGCGGCTGCATTTTGACCTTGGCTATGACTGGAAGCTCAAGCCGGTGAAGCTCTACGCACGTGCGCGCTACCAGCAGCGCCCCCCGTGGATCGAGGAGGCCCCCAAGCACACGGCGCGCCTCAAGGTGGGCGTGCGCGCCCGTACCGACTGGGAGCTGGCGCCCTATGCCTCGGTGGAGCCCTGGAAGCGCATCTCCGACCCGGGGCTGCAGAAGGTGCGCGGCGAGGTGGGGGTGCGCACCAAGCAGAAGCATTGGGGCGCCAAGGTCTTTTACCGGGTGGAGCAGCCGATCTCGGATCCCACGGATCCGAGGAACCACATCATCGGGTTGAACTTCACTGGGGCTGTGGACCTAGACTGACTCGGTCTGCTGCGCCGAGGCTGTGGCCAAGGCGTGGGCTCGGAGCTCTTCGCACACCGCCTCTAGGTTGCTGCGCACTTGTCTGGACATGATGCCGCCCAAGAGCAGGCCGGCGATAGGCCGCAAGCGTAGGGTGCAGAGCATCTCCACCTGGCACTCAGTGGCGGACACTGGCCGGATGGTCCAGTGGTTCTGGGCCAGCAAAACGAAGCTTGGGGTGCCCTGGGTGACGCGGTAGGCCAGCTCCTTGGCGGCCGCGTCGTAGTGCGTGATCTCCTCGCGCAGGGTGTCGTAGCCGCGAATGTTGACGTGGCAGACGCGCCCTGCGCAAGGGGCTCCAGGCAGGACTGGCGGCCCCTCGGCGTTGGAGCGCTCCACGGACTGTGTCCAGGCCGCCACGTTGGCGAAGCCCGGCCCCGCGATCTGCCAGAGCACGTTGGCGGACACGTCGATGTCGGTCAGAACTCGAATCTCAATCTCTCTTGGGGACATGCTCTCTCCATGGGGGTGCGCGGCGTTGCGCTCGCTCAGAGTAGCTTGAAACATATCGATCGCAAGAAAAAATGAAACGTTCGTTTAAATCTGCAGGTATGAACCCCTTGGGGCATACTCGGGCGCATGAACAAGGCTGCTCAGAGAATCCTGGCCGTGGCGACGCGGCTCTTTGCCGAGCGTGGCTTTGAGGGCACCTCGGTGCGTGCGATCTGCACAGAGGCAGAGGTGAACCTCAACGCGGTCAGCTACCACTTTGGTGGGAAGCGGGCGCTGTACCAGGCGGTGATCAACGACTGGGGTGAAGACCGGCTCGCTGGAGCACAGCGCGTGCTGGGGACGCCGCCCCAAGACGCCCCTGCCCTGCAGACCCGCCTGTTGATCTTTGCCGAGGAGACGCTGGTCACCTTGCTGGCCCGTCCAGAGGCCCTGATTCTTCTGTTTAGGGAGTTTCAGCAGGGCTTTCGCAACTGTGACCCCGGCGCCGTACAGAGCCTGGCCAGCCAGCAGCTCGTCTTGATGCGCTTCTTGGAGGAGGCTCAAGAACAGGGGTTGCTTCGGGAGGATCTGGACCTGGACATCGTCGCGGGCACTCTCTTGGAGCGCCTCAACCACCAGGTGCTCTACGCCGACAACATCGCAGCGCTCTCGGGCAAGTCCATTCGAGATGCGGCCTATCGGCAGCGCTGGTGCGAGCAGAACATCTCGCTGCTGCTTCACGGCGCCGCGGTGCCCGCTCAGAACCCAGCTCAGGACTCAGCTTAGGGCCGGCTCTTCAGTGCTCATGCCGATGATGTAGGTCCGGCCGATGGGCGTGCTCATGTTCGATGGGTGCGTGCTCGTGGGCGTGGGAGTGCCAGCCGAGCACCGCAGGCTCGTGGGTGTGGCTGTGGTGCCCGTCCTCATGCTCATGCAGGTGGGTGTGCTTGAGGGGCAGGTGGCTGTGGCTGTGGCTGTGGTGCTGCGAGAAGAGCAGGAGCAAGCTTGCGATCAGGACGCCGCCGGCGGCGATGTGCTGCCAGAGCATGGCCTCGTTTAGGAAGAGAATGCTGGCGATGGCGCCCAGGAAAGGTGCCGTAGAGAACAGCAGCTGGCTGCGTGTGGCCCCCAGCTCTTGAGCCCCCTGAATGTAGAGCACCAGGGAGATGCCGTAGCCGACCGCGCCGACGCCCAACAGAAAGGCCACGCCGTTCCAGGTGGGCAGCTCTTGGTTCAGGGCCAAACCCAGTCCCAGGTTGACGCTGCCGGCGACCAAGCCCTTGGCCAGGGTGGACTGGGCCGGTGTGAAGCGGTCGATCGTGGCGGTGAGGTTGTTGTCCAAGCCCCAGCAGAGGCAGGCCACGGCCACCAGCGCTGCTGCGGGAACGGCGGAAAAACCATCCTGGGCGGCCAGAAGAACACCACCGGCCACTACGCCAGCGCATGCCAGCCACTCCCACTTGGAGAGGTGTTCCTTGAAGAAGGCCACGGCGAGCACGGCGGTGGCGACGGTCTCCAGGTTCAGCCAGAGGGATACGCTGGTGCCGCTGGCCCAGCCCATCGCGGTGACCAACGCTGCCGGTCCAAGCACGCCCCCAAAGAGCACCGCGCCGCCCAGACGGGCCCACTCTTTGCGAGGCGGGCGCAGGCTCTGGCCAGGCTGACGCTTGGCCCAGGGAAGGGCGCCAAGGGCAGCACCCAAGTAGAGCAGGCCGGCGATCACCAGAGGACCTGCGCTCTCGGTCATCGCTTTGGTCGCAGGCACGGTCAGCCCAAAGAGCAGAGCGGCGGCGAGGCAGGCAAGGACAGCGGGCATGCGGCCAGCATATCGCGACCCCACCGATGCGGTTGAGAGCGCCCTACTCGATGAAGACACTCGCCCGGTCAGACCCTCGGAGTAGCCTCCAAGCCGCTCCCGGCGATAGGGCCTGGGAATGGGAAGCACCACCGGTCGTCTGTTCACCGTGTCCACCTTCGGCGAGAGTCATGGAGGTGGTCTAGGCGCCATCGTCCAGGGCTGTCCTCCGGGCATGCCTTTGGATCTGGCCGCGATCCAGCGCGACATGGATCGGCGTCGTCCGGGCCAGTCCAAGCTCTCCACGCAGCGCAAAGAGGGGGACCAGGTGGAGATCCTCTCGGGGGTCTTTGAGGGCCGTACTCTGGGCAGCCCTATCGGCCTGATCATCCGAAACAAAGATGCCGATCCCAGGGCGTATGCGCCCTTCAAGCAGCTCTATCGCCCCTCCCATGCCGACTACACCACCGATGCCCGCTACGGCATCCGGGCCTGGGCCGGTGGCGGAAGAGCGTCCGCCCGGGAGACCGCTGCCCGGGTCGCGGCCGGAGCCATCGCCAAGCAGGTCTTGGCCCATCTTGGCTGCGGCGAGGTCATCGCCTACGTCTCCCAGGTCGGGGAGCTCGTCGCCGACATTGACCCCCTGAGCGTGACCCTGGAGCAGGTGGAGTCCAACCCCGTGCGCTGCCCAGACCCCGTCATGGCCGTGGCCATGGAGGAGCGCATCCGCAAGGTGCGCAGCCAAGGCGACAGCATCGGTGGGGTGGTGCGCTGCGTGGCCACCGGCGTGCCCGCAGGCTTGGGTGATCCGGTCTTTGACAAGCTCGAGGCGGAGCTGGCCCGCGCCATGCTCTCGCTGCCAGCCGCCAAGGGCTTTGAGTCGGGGACCGGCTACGCCGCTGCGGCGATGCTAGGCTCTCAGCACAACGATGCCTTTGAGCCTGACGGAGCCGGTGGGGTTCGCACCCGCAGCAACCACAGCGGCGGCATCCAGGGCGGCATCTCCAACGGGATGCCCATCACGCTCTCTGTGGCCTTCAAGCCCGTCGCCACCATCTTCCAGCCCCAAGACACCGTGGACCAGGACGGCAAGGCTGCCGTCATCAAGCCTAGGGGGAGGCATGATCCTTGCCCCGTGCCAAGAGCGGTCCCGATGGTGGAAGCTGGCGTGGCGCTGGTGCTCGTTGACCATCTCTTGCGCCTACGAGGCCAGACGGGGCGCTTGGGACCGGCCTGAGAGCCTCCTGGGGCTCTTGAGTCCAGGGATCTACTCTTGGCTCAGGTCCTCTGCCTGCTCTACCCATTGGTCTCGGAAGATTCGCCCCGGGAAGGTGCCCAAGCGGGTGCTGAGCCAGGCGGCGCCAGGGGCGTCGAGCTGTGCGAGCTGGTCGAATCTAAAGATGCCAACGGAGTTGAGCACCTTCTCCAGCTTGGGGCCGATGCCTCGGATGCGCTTGAGGTCGTTTGGCTTGCCGCTGGGGGCGTCCAGGATCCACTCGGGCGCAATGGCCTCGCCTGAGCGAACGATCATCTCGGTCAGGCTGGCTTGGGACTCTCTGTAGCGCCCGCGCAGGTTCTCCAGGGCCAAGAGGGCCTTGTCCAGCTCCCCTTGCAGCTCACCCTCGCGCTCTTGGGCCAAGTCCAGGCCGAGCTGTTGGGGCTTGGTCTGGGGGGGCGCATCGTTGTGGCGGCGCAGATCGGCCAGCTCCAAACGCATGGCCTCCAGCTCACCGGAGACCTCTGAGTAGCGGCCGCGCGCCTCGCCCAGCTGTCGCTCCAGGTTCAGGTTGAAGGCCCGCAACGTGGCCATCTGCTTGGGGTCCACCGAGGGGGTCGGTGGGCGGCTCTCTGGGGCGGCTTGGAGCTCAACCTCGAGCACGTGGATGCGCTCCTTTGAGCTGTCGAGCTCCAGCTCCAAGGCTTGGATGCGCTTGGCTTGTGCCGGATCGGGGCCCGGCTTGGTCGACAGCTCCACCGCCGCCAGATCGGCCTCGGCCTTCTCACGCATGCGGCGGTCGGCAGCGCGCTCTTGCTGGCTCTTGCCCAGCGCGGCGCGGGCGGCTTCCAGCTCGCGAGCCTGGGTGCTGTTCTGGGCTTGGAGTTCGGCGACCTTCTCATCGGTGACCAAGCGCCGAAGCATCCAGCCCAAGGCTGCCCCGATGAGCATGGCGACGAAGATCCACAGGGCGATTTGCAGCAGCAGAGTGGTCACTGGGCAGGCTCGAGCAAGGTGAATTCAATGCGGCGGTTCTTGGCCCGTCCCACTGGGGTTCGGTTGGAGACGACTGGCTGAGTCTCTCCCAGGCCGACAACCTCGACGCGCTCGGGTGGGATTCCCAGCTCGATCAAGCGGGCGCGAACGGCGCTGGCCCGGCGCTCAGAGAGCTCCAGGTTGGCGCTGGGCTCTCCGACATTGTCGCTGTGGCCGGAGATCTGAAGCTGTGGTCCTGGGCAGGATTTCAGGGTGCCCGCCAAGCGCACCAGGTCACTGTCGCTGGCCGGCGCGATGAGGTCCTGACCGGTCTGGAAGCGAATGGGCTCTCCCACCAGCATGGCGTTGAGGCGTGCCTGGCACTCCCAGGTGGACAAGGCCACGGGGAGCGCGATGTCCAGCTCTTGCTGGCCGCAGTCTGCCGTGAGCCGCTGCTCCAACTCATCCCGTACGCCCGTGGACGCCACGGCCCCCCGCACGCTGAGCCCCTCGGCGCTCTGTACCAGCACGCCGGCCTGCAGCTCCGGCAGGCGGGTCATCGCGCTACGAAGGCAGCGGTTCCTATCTGGGGCCTCTTCGATGGCAGCGACCACAATGCGGTCATCGACGCTGCCCCGTCCCCAGAGCTCCTCGGCCCGCTGCATGAGCAGGGCGTGCTGGCTCAGGTTGGCCACGGCCCCCTCCAGGCGCAGGCCCTCTCCGATGCGCGTCACGGTCACCGAGAAATCCTCGGCTGCCCAGGTGCGGTCCAGCGCCACGATGAGCTCGGTGTCGGGGAGCTGGGCTTCCAGGGTGCGGCGGGTCTCGCCCACGCTGGCCAAATCGGGCGCCAAGCCGCGCAGGGTGAGCTGCCCGGGCTGCGAGATGGCCTCGCCGTTCTTGAAGCGGGCCACAAAAGGCAGGGCCTGGGTCAGCTGCTGGGCGGCTTGCCCATCCGCGCTGGTGGAGAGCTCGGTCTTGTCCACGACCTGCGTGGCACCGAAGACTTCTTGGGCCTGGGTCAGCAGCTCTGCGTGGTCGGCCTGGCGGACTGGACCGCTGAGCTCCAATCGGCCGGTGGGCAGCTTGCGTGCGGTGAGCAGGGAGCGCCCTTTGGTGGGGGAGAGGACCTTGATGCCGTAGCTGCGTTGGTTCAGTCCGCTCAGGCGTTCCGCAGCCTCTATCGCGCGGTCTCTTTCCTCTACCGAGGCCACGCTGCCGCTCAGAGTCAGGTCCCGTCCATCCATCTCGATGCCCACGCCGCTGACCTGGGCCTCGCGCAGAGCGACGCCCATGGACTCGGCCATGCGCTTCTCGATCAGGGGACCCTCGACCAGCCAGCAGAGCAGGGAGAGAACGGCGGCGGCGGCAAGGCCGATGAGGGTCAGTGTGAAACGCACGGGGTGCTCTTTTACCACCCTGGCGCGGTCCAGGCGCCAAGGAGGCTCAGAAGCGGCCGGCCAAGCCCACGGCGCCTGGGCCGAGTATGGGCTGAAGCTCTACCCGGGGCTGGCTCGCGGGGGGCTGCACCCGCAGATCCTCGGCCAGATCCTTGTTGTACGCATCCACCAGGTCTTGGGCTTGCTCGGGGCTCCACCAGACCGTTGGATCGGCCAGGCGGGCCTCGTTTTGGTTGTGGATGTAGTAGCCGCCGCCCACCATGCCCAAGCCGGCGATGACCAGTCCTGCGCCGGAGAGGCGGGTGATTCGGGCCAAGTCTGGGTCGCTGAAGCCGTTGGCCACCAGAGGCACCACGTTGGCGCCGACCAGAGCGCTCAGCCCCCCGATCAAGTAAAAACCGCTGACGACCGTGCGGCTCAGGCGCGCTTGGTAGTCGATGCGCTGCCAGGTCCACCAGTCCTCGCTGCGCTTGGCGAAGACCTCGGGATCCAGAGTGCGGCCGCGGCCGTCCTGCACGCGAAAGCCCTCACCGTAGGGGGTCAGCTCCAAGGAGCGGCTCTTGTACTCCGCCTCGGCCAGAGAGCGAGCCGGGCTGGACATCTGGACCGAGCTTGGATTTGTCGGTGTCTCGGCGGACCAAGAGAGTGTGCAGAGGAGCAAGAGCATGTCTTCAAGAGTAGTCACGCGATAGCCAAGTTGCATGCATGTCCGAGCTTTGTTTTCCGCCCTTCCACTGATCCTGACTTCCTGCGCCAGTCGTGGCTTTGAGGAGGCGCAGGTCCCCATGGCCGCACCGGCCCAAGATGTGGCGCGTGTGATCCTCATCGGAGACACCGGGCAGCTGCCTGTGGAAGGGGACCCCCACAAGATGACCCCGGCCCAGCGCGCCCAGCTGCGCGAGAGCCTGGCCGCTGAGAATGCCACGGTGATCCTGGATCTTGGCGATCTCTTCTACAACAAGGCCCCCCAGTGCAAGCTCGGGGATGACCCAGCCCGTGCCGGTGAGCTGCTGGACGCCAACCTCTACGACCACGTCGGCGGCATCGCCCCGGCCGTCTTTCTGGTGCTGGGCAACCACGATGTGGGCCCCTACGGCGAGTACCTCAAGCGCCGCTTCTTCGGCCGTCGTGCCGGCAAGCGCAGCAGCGCCAGAGAGCGCTGCTACAGCCTCTATGCCCAGCAGCACGAGGAGATGATCTTTCCGGAGACCAGCTACGGCGTGGACATTGGGCCAGCACGCATCGCCGTTCTGCACACCTCCGCACCACACCGCCAGTGGCCAGGCTCCCAGGTCAGAGACTTCCTGGACGGGGATCCCCAGGACTGGGCCATCGTCGCCGGTCACCATGTCTACAAGACGGCCTGCGACAAGGTCGGCGATGACTTTGTGGGCGTGCGTCTGGCCGAGCAAGAGATCACCCCAGACCTCTACGTCAACGGCCACGCCCACCTGCTGCAGATGGGGATCTTTGACGGCATCCCGGCCGTGACCTCGGGTTCGGGATCCAAGCTTCGGGAGTTCCCAGGCTGTGAGCCCACGGACACCGAAGGGGTGCTCTGGGGGGAGTCCTCCTTTGGCTACGCCGTCTTGGACATCACGCCCCAGACCCTGCGGGTGCAGTTCAAGGACATCGCTGGGCAGGATCTGTACTGCTGGCAGCGCGGGCGAGAGAACCCTGAGGGGGAGGCCTGCAAGTGAGCCAGCCAGGGGCCCTCTCGGGCATCAAGGTCTTGGAGCTCGGGCAGCTCATCGCCGGGCCTTTCTGCGGCACGCTGCTGGGCTACTTTGGCGCCGAGGTGGTCAAGATCGAGGCCCCCGCCGGGGACCCCATTCGCGCCTGGCGCACCATGGCTGGAGACACCTCAGTGTGGTGGCGCACCCTGTCCAGGAACAAGAGATTGGTCAGCTTGGACCTTCGGACCCAGGCCGGCAGGGACGTGGTGGCCTTGCTGGCGAGAGAAGCCGACGTGGTGATCGAGAACTTCCGGCCCGGGCGCATGGAGGCTTGGGGGCTGGGCCCAGAGGCCCTCTGCAAGCTCAACCCGAAGCTCGTGTACTGCCGGGTCTCCGGCTACGGCCAGACCGGCCCACTGCGGGAGCGTCCAGGCTATGCGGCGGTGGCCGAAGCGGTGGGCGGACTTCGCTTTTTGACGGGTGACCCAGGGGGCGCCAGCAAGCGCGCGAACCTGAGCATCGGCGATACGGTGGCGGGCATGCACGCGGCCTTGGGGGTGCTGCTTGCCTTGCTGCATCGGGAGCGCGGCGGGGAGCCTCAGGTGGTGGACGTGAGCTTGGTGGAGAGCGTGTTGACCTTGCTGGAGGCGACTCTGGTGGAGGCGAGCATGGGCGTTGTACGCCAACCTTCGGGCGGCACCATCACCGGCTTGGCGCCCACAGGTGGCTACCCTTGCTCTGACGGCGAGGTCGTCATCGGCGCGAACGGAGAGTCGGTCTTTCGGCGCCTGTGCGGCGCCATGGGCAAGCCGGAGTTTGGCGAGGATGTGCGCTTTGTGGACAACCCCTCCAGGGTGGCCCACCGCTGGGAGCTGGACGCCGAGATCGCCGGGTGGACGCGCAGTGTCACCGTGGCGCAGTGCGTGGAGCAGCTCTCCAAGGCCGGGGTTCCAGCGGGCGCTGTGCAGGACGCCCAGCAGATCCTGAACCATCCCCAGCTTCAGAGCCGGGACTTCTTCCCCGAGGTGCACGTCGGCGGCCACAAGATGGTTCTGCCGGAGCTGGCCCCGCGCCTGTCCAAGACCCCGGGCGGAACGACCTGGGCCGGTGGAGACCTGGGCGAGCACAGCGCGGAGGTGCTCCAGGAGTGGGCCGGTCTGGACGCTGCGGCCATCGGTGAGCTGCTGGCATCCGGTGTGCTCCGGGATGGTGCTTGATGGTCTACGGCTGGCCAGAGATGCTCGCCCTGGGCTTGGCCGCCGCCTGCCAGGCTGTGGTTTGGTTCCAGTACCACAAGAAGAAGTTGCCCTTGGGCAAGGCCGGACCCGTCATGGCCCTGCTCTTCTTTGTGGTCGGAGCCCGCGCCGCTGGGGTGGCCTGGGGCATGTTCGAGCGCAGCGCACGGGAGGCGGATCTGAGCGATCTGGTCTTCCACATCATGGCTTTGAACTTCATCCTGGTGGCCGTGAGCCTGCGAAAGGCCTCGCAACGGGAGAAGCTGGAGAGCAAGAAGTCCAGCTAAGCCCCTGCATTTCCCTTGGAGGTCCGATGTTGTTGATCCTACTGGCTTGTGCCGGCGTTGCCCCTGTTGAAGAGGTGGAGACCGTGGCCTCGCCTGCACCAGAGGTCCAGGCCCCTGTTGTGAGCACAGAGCTCCAGGACGACAGGCGGCTCTCCATCGAGAAAGGGTCCGTCACTCTGACCCTGAGCCCGCATCTGCACGCCAGCACCCTGCTGGAGTTCGGGGAGACCCGCCTGTGGTTGGACCCCTGGAGCAAGCGTCCCTTCGGCGAGGTCAAGCCGGCCGACTTTGTGTTGATCACCGACCTCCACGCCGACCACATGGATCCCATCGGCCTGGCTGCAGTGAGCGGACCTCAGACCCGCGTCATCGCCCCCCAAGCTGTGGCCGATGCCCTGGCGCCCACGGCCGTGGAGGTGCTCTCCAATGGGGAGAAGATGGCTCTTGGCTCCCTGCAGCTCAGCGCGGTGCCCATGTACAACCACACCCGCGGCCCGGAGCCTGGCAAGCTCTACCACGACAAGGGACGGGGCAATGGCTACCTGCTCTCTCAGGACGGGCTGGTGCTCTATATCGCTGGAGATACCGCCTGTACCGAGGAGATGAAGGCCCTGGAGAGTGTGGACGTGGCGCTGATTCCCATGAACCTGCCCTACACCATGACCCCCATCGAAGCCGCCGAGTGTGTGGCCGCCTTCAAGCCCACTGTGGCCGTTCCCTACCACTACCGGGACAGCGACCCAGCGGAGTTTCAGGCGGCTCTGGAGGGGAGCGGGGTGCAGGTTGTGCGGGTGGAGTACTACCCGGGCTGAGCACTAGGGCTGGGGCTAGGGTGCCTGTTGAACCAGACCATCGACGTGGGCCGAGAATCCCGGGAAGGCCGCTGCAGCCTGGTCCAAAATCTGGGCCGGTGTCTTGGCCGAGTCCGGGAAATGCTGTCGGGCCACAGCTTGGAATCCAGGGTGGGCAGTGCCCTCTCTCGCGCCGTACTCGACGGCCTCCAGTGGGCCGATGTCACCTGCGAGCAGCCAGGCAAAGTCCGCCAGATTCTGGGCGACTACTGCACGGGCGCCCTCTGAGCCGAAGAAGACCACGGGCTGGTCCGCGAGAGCCACCCTGAGGTGGGCACGCCAGATGGCGATCTGTCCGCCGCTCCCGTCGGCGCCAAAGACCAGGAACTGAGTGCCGTTCAGGCTCTTGTTTCCCGTCCAGGCTTGCAGCCAGTCTGTTGTCTTCTGCGGGGTCCAGAACGCGGCATAGCCCAGGTAGTCGTACTGCTCCCAGGTGAAGGTGACGCGGTGCATCGCAGCGAGGGTCTCGGGAAGGTCCATTGCGGCTGTCCTCTCTCTGAGACGCTACAGCGCCGTCCCGCATGGTTGATCGGAGTGCTGCGCCGAACTGGGGTCGACTGCCCAGGAGTGAGACCGACGGTATGCCGTGGCATACCGAGAGTCGAAGTGACGCAGGCAGACGGCTCCAGGGCAAGCAGGACGACATCAACCAAAGTGGACGTCGCTGTACCCCAAGTTCTCGACCACCCAGGGATGCGCGTGGTGGTCCAGCAGACCCTCTGGAGCCAGGAATCCAGGCTCGATCATCGCCCTGAGACGACCCAGGCTCTTGTGGTCCCGCTGTGCCAAGACAAGGAACCCAGCTGCGCTCAAAGCCGCCGCGGCCACGCCCATGCCCTTTCGGTAGGCCCGGGGCTGATCGAAGCGGCAGCCGTCTGCGATGACCTGGGTGCCACAAGCTGCGCTCATGTCGGTCAGGACGCAGAGCTGCACCCTCTGCTCTTTGGCAAAGGCGAGCATCGCTTTGGCGCCCTCCGCCATCTGCTCGCTCAGCTCGGCGCCGCTCTCATCCAAGACCTTGGCCTGGCCCTTCCAGAAGTCTCGGCCATCGCCGCCGTGCAAGTCCGGCATGGTGCGAGGAATGCCCATGCTGTGGGCTTCGGGACAGAAGTGCACGATGTGCACCCGGTTGTTGGCCTTGAGCCAGCTCAGAGCGCCGCCCATGCCGTAGTCGGTGCCGTCCACGCCGCAGCCTTGGCCCATCATGCAGGCGCTCATCAGGATGCGAAGAGGGGCCTCTGTGGTGGGCTTGGGCAGCTCGGAGAAGGCTTTGGGGTTGTGTGCCAGCCTCATGGTCCGTTCACCTTCACGCGCCGCTCTCCCTGAACCTCCAAAGGCCAGGTCCAATCATCCGCTTGGGCCAAGAGGCACGTCTCGGTCTCCACGGGAACCGTGCCGTCCACGATGCGGGGGTTCTCGCTCTCGCCGCGCACCACGTCCACCGCGATGACCACGCTGCCGGGCTGCTCAAAGCAGGCGCGTCCCAGAGTGCGGTAGTAGGCCAGCTGCTGGCTGAGCTGGGCGTTCAGATCGCCGGTCTCTCCGGGCTTCCAGATGGGCAGATCGGTGTTCACCGCGGAGGGGGGCGGCGGTGCCGCCATGTCCCAGCGCAGGGTGCCGGTCAGGGAGGGGTCCATCTGCCAGGCCAGGGCGCGGTCTGCCAAGCAGTCATCTCCCCAAGAGGCCACGACCCGGCCGCGCAAAAGCACCAGGTTTAAGGTGCTCTTCTCTTGTGTCAGGCAGGCCTGGATCTCCTTGGAGCGGGGCGCCCGTCCCTCGGGAATCTCCCCGCCGGAGACCACCAAGCGCAGGCCCTCCACTCCCAGCTCCTCTGGGGCCGCCGTCCACGCCAGCGGCGGAATCAAGGCTGTGCTCAGGCTCTGATCGGCGCTGGTGTCCCGCAGGGGCTTGGCCACAAGCTTGCTGTCTTGGATGTCGAGCTGGAGCACGAGTACGCCCGCGCCCAAGCCAGCGGCCTGCTCCTGGAGCTCTCCCTGCAGCGCAGCGGCAAAGACCCCCTCCGCCCCCGAGGTCATAGTGGGCTGGACCCCTTCCAGGCGGGCATCGGCCGGCAGGAGCAACACTGGCCAGTTCAGGGTCGCATCGACGGTGTCCGAGACCCGCCAGGTGCGGGCTGCCTTCTTTAGGCAGCGCTCCAACTCAGGCAGGGATTGGTTGGCGTTGAGCACCTGCACCCGACGCACCCGACCGCGCTTGGCCCGGAAATTCAGGGTGCCTGCGTACATCGAGGATGGGGCGTTCTCGGCGTGGCACTGGGCCAAGCTCTGCGCCTGGGGCCCGATGAGCATCTCCAGGCCCTCGTGGCTGGGCGGGCTGACCCACACCGATCCGGCGATGCTCGCGTAGCCCAGGGAGAGGAGAAGCAGGCTCACGCGCGTTTGTTCCCCTGCCACCACTTGGCCCGCGGCAGCTCGGAGAGCAGGACCTTGAGGTGGTCCTTGCCCACCGGCCAGCTCAGGGCCTTGGACTCGCCGCCCACCCGCTGGCCCTCTTCGGTGGCCAGCTCCGCGATGGTCCAGCCCCGCTGAAGTGCACGGATGCTGATCTGGTACTCGATGGGGAAGCGCTTGACCGAGGTGTGCAGGGCCAACAGGTCGGCGCGTCGCAGGGCCCGAAAGCCGTTGATGGTGTCGGTCACATAGGGCTGCCCGCTGTTGAAGCAGGTGTTGGCAATGCGCGTGAGGGCCTGGTTGGCCCAGGAGCGCGGCCGGAAGGGGGAGACATCCTCCTCGTTCACGGAGCCTTCGGCGAAGCGGCTGGCGATGGACAACCGGGCTCCCTGCAGCAGCAGATCGTCCAGGCGCTCGATGTCTGCCGGGTCCTCGTTTCCATCGGGGGAGTAGAAGACCATGCGCTCGGCCCGGCTGGCCTCGGCTGCGACACGAAATGCCACCCCGCGACCGGGGATGCTCTGGTCCAGGATGGGGATGCCGTGTTCGGTGAGGAAGGCTCGGCTTCCATCCGTCGATCCCCCATCTACCGCCAGGACCTCTTGGAATTGGTCCAGGGGCAGCTTGTCCCAGCAGTCCTTCAAGCCGTTGATCTCGTTGAGGACCAACAGCACAAGGCAGCAGTCGCGTGGGGCGCTCATGGAGACTCCTTGGGGATCAGCTGCTCGCTGATCAACCAGTCTGCCACCAGCTCCGCGATGGCTCGGTTCCCGGCGGCGTTGGCGTGGCCGGGGTCCTGTGGGGCAAAATAGAGCGGCTCACCTGCCCGCACGCGGGCTGCGATGGTCTCGCTGGGGTCGAAGTGGGGGATGCCCTTGTCTTGGGCTTCCAGTCGAAGCAATCGGCGGTGGGCTTCGGTGTAGCCGGCCACCTCCAAGGGGTAGCCGAAGTGGGCGATCTCGCCGCCGCTGGACTGCACCTTGGCGCGAAGGGCCCGTAGGTTCTCCAGGTACTCCGCCTCGGGTACCCGTCGGGTGCTGCCGTGCTCCTTGGCCCGGGTCTGCACGGCGCCCAGGGTGGTCTGGAGCACCTGGTACATGCGCCATTTGTAGAGCACGTTCTGCTTCAGAAAATCCGCTTCACCCTGCATCATGGCCTGTGAGCGGTCGCTGTAGGCCACCTCGCGGGCGTCCTGCACCACGAAGCCAGCCAGGACCAGATCGATGTCCATCTGGTCCATGCCTTGTTCCCAGAGCCACAGGCCTTGGAAGCTGGTGTAGCCGGGCTGACCTGCGTTGATCACGTGCACGTTCTGGAAGCCGCGCTCGTGCAGGATGGCTTGGAGCTGGGCCGGGTAGGTCTCGTTGTCCGCGACACCCCAGCCAAAGGTCGTGCTGCAGCCCATCGCTGCGATGCGGAAGGTCTCTGGCCCATCTTCGGAGAATGGGGGCCGGAAACCGTTGGCATCGGTGCTGACCGGGAAGGTGGCTCGCAGCTCCTTGTGGGTCATGGGCTGGTCCTTCAGCCCGGGATCCGTCTGCCAGTACACGGTGTTGTGCTCAAAGGTCGGGCGCTCATCCTGGGCAGGTAGATCCAGCACGCGCAGCAACACCTCGGTCCCGCCAAAGAAGAGCAGGACCGTGATGCTGGCAAAAACGATGCGTTTGAGGTGCTTCAACCAGAACTACTCGCCCGGGCTGACCGTAATGCCGGTGTGGTCGGTGATGCTGCCCGACTGAAAGTAGATGTTGTCGAAGTAGGTCGAGTCGTTGATGGTCACCGAGATCCGGCCGTGAGCGGTCGGGGTGTAGGTCATCTCTGAGCCGATCGCGAAGATCTCCTCGGCGCCATCTTCGCTGACGAAGCGGCCGACGAGCATGCCGCCGGTGCAGCTCTCGAGCTGGCAGGGTGCGTCCTCTGCGGGGCGCAGTCCGTCGCCTTCGACCGTCATCCAGTCGCCTTCGCGGGAGATGCGGTACTTGTCCTGGAGGGTGCCTTCGATGCGCACCTTGTCGCCCGCACAGACCGGAACGCCGATCTGCCAGCCAGCGCCGACGTCCAGGTAATCAAACCAGGTGTCCTGCAGGGGCATCAGGCACTCGCCAGCGGTGAGCTGCTCGGGGAGCTGGCCCAGCCAGGACTGCCATGCGTCGCCGGCGGCACCCTGTGCCATCACGTCCTTGCAGAACTCCAGGTTCTTCTTGGAGACTGGCTCAATGGCGTCGGGACGGCCCAGCAGGGTGGTCTCTACGTCTTCGTAGTAGTTGTTGGGGAAGGAGACGCCGTCTTCGCGCTCGCCCTTCCACTGGCTCATCATCGACTCCAGGGCCTCCTGGCGGGCAAGCCGGCGGGCCGAGGTCCCCTCGGTGCTCTGAATGCTCTCAAAATCCGGTGGGAAGTAGCACTGGGCAGACCAACCCTCTTCGGCGTGCCAGCCGACGGGAGGGGGAGCGGGCTCGGTGTTCTTGTCGCCACAGGCGAGGAGGGTGGTCAGCAGCAGCATGGCAGGACTCCGGATCGGTGATGGCGGCAATGTAGCGCTTTCGGCGCGTGGATACACGCCTTGGCGTGGTGCTTGACGCACCCAAAACGCAAAGAGGCCCCCGGGGAGTCCCCGAGAGCCTCTTGCGTCTGGCACAAGGCCTTGGCTTTAGGCCAAGGAGCCCAGGGCCAAGAAGCCGAAGCCGAAGGTGAAGAGCACCAGGGTCTCAATGAAGACCAGTGCGATCAGCATTGGGGTCTGGATCTTGCCAGCAGCCTGTGGGTTGCGGGCGATGCCCTCGAGTGCGGCAGCGGCAGCGCGGCCTTGGCCCATGCCGCAGACAGCGGCAGCGATGCCCATGCCGAGCATGGCGCCGAAGACACCCCAGCCGGTACCGGCGGAAGCGGTTGCACCTTCTGCGAAGGCGGGGGTGGACACGAGGAAGAGGGCGACCGCGACAGCGGCGACCTTCAGGGACTTGGACTGCATGGTCTCTCCAGGGTCAACGTCAGAAAAGCTGAAGTCAGAAAAAGGGGTTCGAAAAATCAGTGGTGGTCGCCATCGCCCACGGCAAGGGCGATGTAGACAACGGTCAGCAGCATGAACACAAAGGCCTGAACAAAGGACACGAAGGTGCCCAGTCCGACAAAGAAGGCCGGAGCCAGAATGCCGTGGGTCAGGAAGCTCGAGACACCGAGCAAGAGGTGGTCGGCGAACATGTTGATGTAGAGGCGCACCGACAAGGTCAGGGGCCGCAGCAACATCGAGAAGAACTCGACCGCGAAGATGAAGGGCATCAGCGCCAGCATGGGACCGGCCATGTGGGCCAAGTAGGCCTTGATGCCGATCTCTTTGATGCCTGCGTAGTTGAACATCACGAACACCACGAGGGCGACTGCGAAGTTCGTGCTGATCACGCCGGTGCTGGCCAAGAAGCCAGGGACCAGGCCCAACAGGTTGGAGACGAGCACGTAGATGAAGACGCTGCCGAAGAGCGGGAAGTAGCGCTTGGCCAGGTCCCGGGAGTTCAGCACGCCTTCGGCGAAGTTCAGGATGCCGTCGATGAGCAGCTCGGCCACGTTGCGTGGGCCCAGGCCCGCGTCCGGCACGTACTGCATGGTGCCACCCTTGCTGGTGGCATTGGTCAGGCCCATGCGCGCCAAGCCGGCGAACACGGCGATGATCACGAAGACCAAGCCTGCGGTGTAGACGGCGTACTCGCCGCCAGCTTCGGCCTCGCCCACACCGATGGCGTGCAGCATTTCGCCGTGTTCAACACCAGGAAGCAGGAAGAACCAGGAAAAGTTGTACATGCTCAGGCCTCCTGGGCCGTTTCGGGAGCTGCAAAGAGCTGTGCGATGCTGCGCAGGGAAAGGGCCATGACGATGGCGCCCAGACCGACCATGATCCAAATTCCGTTCAGGAACTGGAACATGCCGAAGAGTAGACCTGCGCTGATCAGGGTCTTGGCCAGCAAGCCCGCCATGATGGGACCAGCGGCTGGGCCGTCGTCATTCGTGGCGGCCGCGGTCAGCTTTGCGACCACGCGGCCGATCAAGAAGAGGTTGCCCGCTCCGAGAAGTCCGCCACCCAGCACCGCGAGGGCTGGGGTCTGCAGTCCGTCCCAGCCACCGTAGACGCCCGCACCAACCACCATCAGGGCCAGCACGACTGCGCTGTCTCGGAGAATGGTTTGGGTGGTCAGCATCTTAAAACGAGCCGGTATGAGGGGGGCCGTCGATGCTGCCGAGAGAGGCGGCGTCGCCGGGAACCCTGTCTTTTGGGGCGCGTGAGGTAGCACGGGCCAGGGGCAGCGTCAACAGCAGGTGAGCGCGTGAAGATCAGCCCAGGACGGAATCCAGTGCATCGCTCATCGCGGCAGCGATTTGATCCAGGTCCGCCTCGCTCAGGGTGAGGGGCAAGAATGCAGCCTCGTACTGGGAACAAGGCAGGTAGATCCCGCGATCCAGGCAGGCTCTGTGCCAGCGCCCAAAGGCCTTCATGTCGCAGCCAGCGACGGCGTCGAAATGGGTGGGTGCTTGGGGCGCAAAGAAGAGCGTGATCATCGAACCCATTTGGGTGAGGCTCAGGCCGTACTTTTCCACCGCCGGAGCCAAGCGCTCAGCAAGGCCATCGCCGATCGCATCCAGGCGCTCGTATGTGCCAGGCTTGCGGAGCTCGGCCAAGGTCGCCCGACCGGCCGCCACAGCCAAGGGGTTCCCGCTCAGGGTGCCGGCTTGGTAGACGCTGCCCACTGGGGAGAGGTGCTGCATGATCTCAGCCCGCCCGCCAAAGGCTGCCAGAGGCAAGCCACCGCCGATGATCTTGCCCATGCACACCAAGTCTGGGGTCACGCCAAAGCGCTCGCAGGCGCCGCCGTAGGCCAGACGGAATCCGGTCATCACCTCATCGAAGATGAGCAAGGTGCCGGTCTCGTCGCACAGGGCCCGCAGGCCCTCCAGGTAGCCGGGTTTGGGCACGATGCAGCCCATGTTGCCGGCCACAGGCTCCAGGATCACCGCGGCGACGGGCTGGGCCCGCAGGTGCTTGGCCACCGTGTCCAGATCGTTGAAGGGGGCCGTCAGGGTGGCCGGCGCGATGATTCCGGGAGAGCTGGGGCTGCCAAAGGTCGCCGGTCCGCTGCCAGCGGCGATCAGAACCGAGTCGTGGGCTCCGTGGTAGCAGCCGTCCAGCTTGACGATGGGGTCGCGTCCGGTGGCGCCCCGAGCCAGACGGATGGCGTGCATGGTCGCCTCGGTTCCGCTGGAGACCAGGCGCACCTGCTCGACCGCAGGGACGGCATCCACGATGTCTTGGGCAAAGCTGACCTCGGCTGCGGTCGGGGCGCCGTAGCTGACGCCCACATCGAGCTGCGCGGCGATGGCCGCACGCACGGTGGCGTTGCCGTGGCCCAAGATCATCGGCCCCCAGCTCCCGATCAGGTCGATGTAGCTGTTGCCGTCCTCGTCCACCAAGGTGTGGCCGCTGGCTGCCCGGATGAAGGGTGGATCGCCCTCCACGGCGTTGAAGGCGCGCACGGGGCTGTTCACGCCGCCGGGGATCAGGGTCTTGGCTTGGGCCAGAAGGTCTTGGCTGCGGGACATGGGCGCTCCGGGCTGGGGGCAGGAATCTCGGGGGCCCCCGCTAACCGACCTAGTCCCCTGTCGAGGCCAAGCTGGCTTTTAGCTCCCCATGCAAGCGCTGGGCGCCGATCGAGTCCGGATAGACCTGGATCTCGATTTTCATCAGCTCAAAGGCGGGCTCTGGGTGCCCGTTTGCCTGCAGGATTGCAGCGAGTTGGGTGCGCACGCCCAGGGGCGGGGCCATTCCTCTGGCGGACTGCTCCAACAAGGCCGGCGCCCGGGCATCCCCGGTTTGTGCCAGCAGCAGGCCGGCCAGACCAGCCACTACGTCGTGCTCCGGATCCCGCTCCAGGATGGAGAGGGCCACTTTCAGCGCCGCATCTCGCTGCCCCATGCCCAAATGCGCCCGCACCTGCAGCTCGCTGGCCAAGCGGTCTTGGGGATCCAGGGCCGCAGCGTGGCTGGAGAGCTCCAGGGCCTTGTCATGAATGCCCTGCTCGCCAAAGAGTGCGGCCCCGCGCGTGAGCAGGCGCGGATCCTCGGGGAAGTGCTCGAGGGCCTGGTGGGCTGTGACGGTGGCCTGGAAGGTGGGCTGGGCGTCGATCAAGCTGGTCCAGGCCTCCCGGATCTCCGGGTAGCTGTGCACCACCAGGCCCAGTGCCTTGATCTGAGCCTCTTGGTCCCCGGCAATCTGGGCAGCTGAGGCCTGGTGCAGCCAGCTCAAGGCCTGGAGACTGTCTCTTATACACATCTGACGCTGCCGACGAAGAGGATAGTGGAGATCTC
>CAJXRZ010000033.1 GCA_913060515.1 uncultured Pseudomonadota bacterium
ACACTATCCTCTTCGTCGGCAGCGTCAGATGTGTATAAGAGACAGTCACTAAGCAAGCCCTGTGCCAACCCCAAGGAGCCCGATGCCATGGGGACCTCGCTCCAAAAGGGTGGGGAAAATGTGTCGCAGTTGGGAGATCCGGACCCCGCCCTCAACCCTTGGCCAGAAGGATCCGAGAACAGAGCTTGGAGGATCCATGCTGGCCATTGCGCCCAAATCCGAAGGAATACGTCTGCAGGTCGAAGCCCTCTTGGCCGAGGGACCCGCCGATCTGCGCGACCTGGACCTGATTGGGGCAGATCTGAGCGAGCTGGACCTGAGCGGCTGCGAGCTCTCCGGACAGGACCTCTCCCAGTGCTCGATGCGAAAGACCCGCCTGGCACACGCCAAGCTGGTCGACGCCGTGCTCTACCAGGCCGACCTCCGAGAGGCCGAATTCCTGGGGGCAGACCTGAGCGGCGCCGACCTGTGCGAGGTGCAAGCCAAGGGCGCCGGCTTCGGCCACGCCATCCTCAAACAGGCCCGCATGAGCGGTGGGCAGTTCGAACGCTGCAGCTTCAGCGGCGCCGACCTGGAGCAGGCCGACATCGCCACTGCGAACTTTGCCGAAGCCCGCCTGCGTGAGGTGAACCTCCGGGGGGTCGAAGGGATCCGCTCCAGCTTCAAGAGCGCCGACCTCAGCGAGGCCCAAGTCCACGGCGCCAACTTCAGAGAGGTCGACCTGCGCGAGGCCAAGCTGACCCACATTCGCGGCTACGAGGAAGCCGTCTGGATCCTGGCCGACACCCGCCACGCCGACTGGCGCGGCTCCAGCCTCTTCCGACGTCACATGATGGACGAGAACTACCTCTACGAGTTCCGCACCAGCTCCAGGGCCAACGCCATCGGCTACGCCATCTGGGAGGCCACATCGGACTGCGGACGCAGCGCCAGCCGTTGGGGCATGTGGACCGCCTTCATCGCCGTATCCTTTGCCGGAATCTACGAAGGCATGGCCATCGACTACGGCGCGCATGAAGCACCCCTGTCCAGCCTGTACTTTTCCATCGTGACCCTCACGACCCTGGGCTTCGGGGACGTGCTGCCTGCCGACGGCTGGGCCCAGGGAGCGGTCTTGGTCGAGGTCGTACTCGGCTACGTAATGCTGGGCGGATTGCTCAGTATGTTCGCCAATAAAATGGCCAGGAGGGCCTGATGTTTGCTGCACTCAAGCGCATGATGAGCGACAGCCCCACCAAGCTGATCGATGTCATTGGCGACGCACCGCTGCCTAGCTTTCCAAAGGTGGCCAACCAGGCCCTGGACAAGCTGCGAGACCCGGCGACCTCCCTGCGGGACGTGGGCACCATCTTGGAGCGGGACCCCAACATGAGTGTCTCTCTGCTCAGGACAGTGAACTCGGCGGCCTTTGGCTTGCGCCGGCCCTGCTCCAGCATTGGACACGCGGCCAGTTTGCTTGGGCGCACCCAGCTGGAAGGCTTGGTCTTGGCAGTGGCAGTGAAGTCCACCAGCCCCAAGCGCGTTCAAGGGGTGAACCGCACCCGCTTCTGGAAGACCGCTGCCCGTCGGGCTTCCATCGCGCGGGCCATCGCCACGGCCGTCAGCCCCCGCTTGGCCTCAGAGGCCTTCACCGCTGGACTGCTTCAGGATCTCGCGGTGCCGCTGATCGCCCAACGCAAGAAGGGCTACAGCGAAGTGCTGGCCGCGTGGCACGGCGGCGAAGGCGACCTCGATGACCTAGAAAAGCAGCGCTTTGGCTGGGATCACGCCGAGATCGGAGGACTGCTGGCCAAGAAGTGGACCTTCCCCGAGGGCTTGCTGAACGCGATCAGCGGCCACCACAGCGCCGACGCTGACGCCCCATCGGGCATCGTGGGTCTGATCCACGAGAGCGCCAACGACCTGGACCAGCTCATCGAGCAGGCCAACGCCCGCTATGGCATTCCCCGCGACAGTGTGGTCCTGGCCATCGCGACCGGAGACGCCGAGGCCGCCGGACTGCACGCCCTCTGGGCCAAGTGAACTAGCCCTGCGTCCTGTGCGGTAGGCTGGGCACCTTAGGAGCCCTGTCTTGGCCGATCCCCGCCTCTGTCCAAGCTGCAGCCGGCCCAACGCCTCCCACCGGGTGGCCTGCCTGTACTGCGGCCACGCCATGCCCAACCCGACGGCAGCCCCACCGCCCAAGCGCCAGCGCCTCTCCCGGGAGCTGGACCGGGCCCTGGACAAGGCCTTGCGTGGGGGAAACCTTGGCCAAGTCGAGCAGGTCCTGGGCCAGATGGAGGACCCTCAACCCGCCGATGCACCGCGTCCCGAGCCCCGCGTGGTGCTCGCCTTTGAGCAACCACAGCCCGCCGTCCAAGATCCCGCCGAGCTGCTGGAGGCCTTGCATGCGCAGGTTGATGAGGCGACCAAACACTGGGAGGAGGACCCTCGCGCGGCACAAGCCAGCCTGGCCCAAGCCGGAGCCATCCTGCGCTCTCTGCGAACCCTCGCCGACGCCTTGCCGGACCCCACCCCCATCGAGCTCCCTCCCTTTCGCCTCCCGGTGGCGCTGCTCATCGAGCCGCCCACAGACGTGGAGCAGGCTCCTGCGTTGGCCAAGTCCCTTGGGCTCGACTTGGCCTCGGCGCGCATGCATGCCCGAGCGGCACATCCAAAGGTCGTCCTGCGCTCCGGCAACCTTGGGGACATCCAAGACCGCGCCAGTCGGTACCGCGAACACTTCGGGCGCCCGGCTCGTCCAGTGCAGAAGCCGGAGCTGCTGGCCATCGGACGCCCCCTCACGGCCCTGCGCATCGACACGCTCTGGGAGCTCTCAAAGGGAGGTCACTGGGCTCTGGAGCCCGGAGAGATCCCACCCGGCGCAGGCAAAGCGTCCCAGCCACCCCGCTTCGAGCTGGCCGTGCCAGGCGAGGTCATCGTGGCCACCTACAGGCGGCGAGGCGATGCCCTGACCCCGAGCGGCGAGCGGCGCATCACCGTCACGGATCTGCACGGACCAGACTGCTTTGTGCGCGTAGTGGCTGGTCACTGCGCCCTGCCCCTCCCCGGAGAGAGCGCGCTTCGTGCCCACCGCGCTTGGCTCGACACTCTGAGCTGCCGCGTACTCGGTTCCCGCAGCTGCTCTCCAGGAGAGCCGCCGGATCCCAAGAGCCAAGGGCCTCTGGTGGCCACAGGCTGGGCCAACTTTGAGGAGCACAGCCGCGGCGCGAGGCTGCTGTATTTGGGGCACTAGCCGCTTCCGCTAGTCGTGCTCAAGCCAGTACTTCGAGACCCCAGACTCCCGATGCACCGTTTCTCCCATCATCGGAGAGAGCAGCTGGATGCTGCGCTGCTCGGCCAACTCTGTCAGACGCTGAATCGGCTGATCCCAAGCGTGCATGGCCAAGCTGAAGGTGCCCCAGTGCACGGGCATCATGGTCTTGCCTTTGACCAGCTCGTGGACCCTGGCCGCGTTGTCCGGACCCAGGTGAATGTTGCCCCAGCTTGGGTGCCAGGCGCCGATCTCGATCATGGTCAGATCAAAACCACCAAAGCGCTCTCCGATCTCGGCAAAGCCGTCGTCCCAGGGCCCGGTGTCGCCGCTAAACCAAGCGCTGCTCTTGGGACCTTGGATGGCCCAAGAGGCCCAGAAGGTCTCCGCTGCTGCGCTGGGACCGCGGCCTTGGAAGTGGCGTGAGGGGGTGGCCGTGATGTTCAGACCCTTGAACTGGGCAGCCTGCCACCAGTCCAGCTCCGTGATGCGCTCCGCGGGCACGCCCCAAGCCTCCAAGTGTGCGCCCACCCCCATGGTGGTCACCCACTGGGTCTTGCGCGCGGCCAGCTTCATGATGGTCGGGTAGTCCAAGTGGTCGTAGTGGTCGTGAGAGATCAAGATCACGTCCAGAGGGGGCAGATCCTCGGCGGCGACGGGGGCCGGGTGGAAACGCTTGGGCCCCATCCACGAGACCGGGGCTGCGCGGGGGCCAAAGACCGGGTCTGTGAGCACCAAGTGGCCGTCGATCTCCAGCAAGGTCGAGCTGTGTCCCAGCCAGGTCACGCGCAGATCCTCGCCCTTTCCAGGGACCAAGCTGCCCTTGGGGGGCATGAAGATGGGGTGGGCCGCCTTCGGCTCGCGCTGCTGCTTTCCAGAGATGAACTCCTTGGCCACGCTTCCAATCTCTTTGACGCCCTGAGGCGTCTCAATGGCGTTTAGAAAACGGGTGCCATCGAAGTTGGGCGAGTCCTGAATGCGCTCCCGTCGCGCATCGACCACAGCTCCACCCAGTGCAGGCAAACCCAGCTTGGCTCCACAGGCTTGAGCTCCGGTGGCCTGGGCCAGGCTTTGGGGAAGAACAGTGGTGTCCCAGCTCATGATTCGCTCCGCTTCTCGTGTTGTTCAACGCTTAGCTGCCCGCAAGTCACGCCCCGGCAAGGGCATACTTGCAACATGAAGCTCAACCGACGAAATTTTGTCCTGGCCAGCGGCGCCACCGCTCTGATGGCCTGCCGTGACCCAGAGGTC
Organism: uncultured Pseudomonadota bacterium; assembly: GCA_913060515.1. GTDB lineage: Bacteria > Myxococcota_A > UBA796 > UBA796 > CAJQPC01 > CAJQPC01. The sequence continues at coordinate 4,505 of CAJXRZ010000033.1, forward strand.
CAAGACAGCGCTCTCCCCAGCGGATCTCCAGAGCGCGGCCCAGAACCAGGCCCATGGACCCAAGCACCGGGCCAGGCCGACCCGAGCACCTTCGCGTGGTCTCTTCAAGTTGGAGACGTAGGACCGGACAACGCGATCTGCAGCTGCCGATGCACCCTGGAGAGCGGCACCCTACACCTCGTGAGAGCCGAGGGCGATGACTGGGTAGAAGACCAGGAAGTCCCCGATGTTCAGGCCGTCAACGGCGTGCTTCGCCACACTCTGGAGGGCCTGGAGCCGGACACCGCATACCGACTGGTCTGGACCAGCTCGGATGGCAGCCTGCGCAGCCCCATCGGGCGCTTTCGCACCGCTCTGGACGCAGACCAGGACCGTGTCATCGTCTTTGGAGCCACCAGCTGCCTGGGCTACACCGGCGCGCCATGGCCCACCCTGAGCCACGCCGCCGAGAGCGAGCTGGACTTCTTCCTCTTGGGCGGGGATGCGGTCTACGCCGACGGCAGCGTGACCCGAGCCGACTACGAGGCGGTGTGGGACGAGGCGATGTCCCGCCAGGGCCTGGTGGACCTGGGCGCCGGGACCTCCCTGGTGGTGGCCTGGGATGACCACGAGGTCGACAACGACTGGTACGAGGAGGACCTGGCCGAGGGCCAACTGCAGACGGCCATAGAGGTCTTCCGGGAGCGCATGCCCCAGCAAGAGGGCCCGGGAGGGAGCCTGTACCGCTCTCTGAAGTGGGGCCGAACCCTGGAGGTCTTCGTGCTGGACTGCCGCGGCGAGCGCGGTCCTGGCTGGCCCCAGATGATGAGCCCCGAGCAGCTCCAGTGGCTGATCGAAGGGGTGCAGGACAGCAGCGCGCGCTTCAAGGTGGTGCTCACCTCCATCCAGGTCACCGACTGGAGCACGATGCTAAAGGACGCTCTGGACACCAGCCGTTGGAGCGGACATCCCGAGCAGCGCCAAGCCCTTCTGGAAGGGGTCGCGGAGGTGGAGGGGCTGCTCTGGGTGACGGGAGACATGCACTTCGGCGCCTTGAGCTACGTGGACCCAGAAGGCGGCATCGCAGCCCACCAAGTCGAGGTCATGGCTGGCCCATCGGGCTCCCGGGTCAACCCCATTCCAGGCTTCTTCACAGGCGATAGCAGCCAGTACCCCCATGTCATCGCCGATGTGGATCTGTGGACCTGGTGCCGCTTTGTGTGCGATGCCGAGCTGGGCACGATCCTGGTCGAGTTCCGGGACAACAACAACGCCATCGTGGCCAGCGAGATCCTGGCGCTGTAGAAGGCCCGCAGCCAGGAAGCGCGCATGCCCCAGAACCAGAGCCCTGTCCTCCACAGCATCTCCATCGGCCAGGGCCCCAAGCTCGCGCTGGTCCTGCATGGCATCTTGGGCTCAGGTCGGAACTGGATGAGCTTCGCCAAGTCCATGGCCGAACGCTGCCCAGAGTGGCGCTTTGAGCTGGTCGATCTGCGGGCCCATGGTCGCTCCCCCGTCTTCACTGGGCCGCACACAGTGGGCGCCTGCGCCGGCGACCTGAAGCGCTTCGTGGACGCCCTCACCCCAGCTCCCGGACAGGACGCACACCCCAGCACGGTCATCGGTCACTCCTTCGGCGGCAAGGTCGCCCTGGCCTACGGGCGGGACTTTAGCGAGGGCCTAGAGCAGGTGTGGGTACTGGACAGCCCGCCGAGCAACCTGGCCTCGGATGTGGAGGACAGCGAAGTTGTGAGCGTGATTCGGGCCCTTCGCAGCATCCCGCTCCCCTTGGCCAAGCGAGACGAGCTCATTCCCCTGCTGGCCGAGCACGGCCTGAGCCGAGGCATCGCGCTCTGGATGACCACCAACTTGAAGCGGGAAGGCCAAGGGCTGGTCTGGCGCTTTGACTTGGACGCAGTGACCGAGCTCATCGGCGACTACTTCGTGCAGGACTTTTGGATCCTGCTGGAGCGCCCTCCCAGCGGACCGACTTGGCACATCGTGCAGGCGGAGCGCTCCGAGCGTTGGCGCCCAGAGGACGCCGAGCGCATCAACCAGCTGCCGGCCTGGAGTCCCGTGCACCACCACATGCTGGCCGAGAGCGGACACTGGGTGCACGTGGACAACCCCACGGGACTGGAGGAGATCCTCCTACCCTGGCTCTCCGGAGAGAAGGCTTAGCGTCGGCCTTCTCTCAGCTGGCAGCCCGCTGCAGAAAGACCAGCTCCTGAAGCAGCAGCTTGAGGTCCTCCATGCGAACCGGCTTGGGCACAAAGCCGTCCATTCCGGCCTCCGCGGCTGCCCGTCGGTCCTCGGGCATGGTGCCCGCGGTCATGGCCACGATGTACTGCTCGGAGCCCTCGCTGCGGGCCGTGCGGGTGGCCTCCAAGCCGTCCATCACCGGCATGTGGCAGTCCATGAGCACCACGTCCCAGCGCTCCTGACGCATCTTGTCCAAAGCCTCGGCCCCGTTTGGAACGATCACCGGGTCCAAGCCGAAGTGCTCCAACATCCGTCGGGCGACCACCTGATTGACCAGGTTGTCCTCGGCGACCAGCACGCGCATGTTCGCGGGCAACTGGAAGAACATGGCCTTGGTGTCCTCGATTTTGGGGGCCTGGCAGCTATGGGCTCGCACCGAAAAGCCAAAGCAGCTGCCCATCCCTGGCGCGGAATGAAGCTCTACCCCTCCTCCCATCAGCTCCACCAGCCGGCGGGAGATGGCCAAGCCCAAGCCGGTGCCCCCGAATCGGCGCGTGGTCGAGGCGTCGGCCTGGGTAAAGGCGTGCCAGAGTTGCCCCTGTTTCTCCAAGGGAATGCCAATGCCGGTGTCTTGGACCTCGAAGCGCAGCATCTCGTCGTAGCGCATCACGCGAACCTCGACGTAGCCCGCAGGGGTGAACTTGATGGCGTTGCCGATCAGGTTCAGGAGCACCTGACGAATGCGCGTAGGGTCGCCCATCACCCACCCGACGTCCTTCTCTACGAGGCGCAGCTCCAGCTCTTTGGACCGCGCCGCCTCACCCAGGAGCTCGAAGACCTGCTCCACAAGCTGCCGCCCCGTGAAAGGCACCAGCTCCAGCTCCAGGCGGCCCGCTTCGATCTTGGAGAAGTCGAGGATGTCATTGAGCAACGCGACCAGGCTCTGCCCGGAGCTGCGCACAGCCTTCAGTGTGCTGGCCTGTTCCGGGCTCAGCTCGCCGTCCTCCAGGAGGACCTGGGTCAGACCCAAGACGCCATTCATCGGGGTGCGCAGCTCGTGGCTCATGTTGGCCAGGAAGCTCGATTTTGCCCGAGAGGCGTCATCGGCTTTCTGTCGCGCTTCCTGCAGCTGCTCCTGCTGTAGCTCCGAGAGGCTGTACTGGAACCACGCCATCCCCAGGAAGAAGAACAGCAAGGTGGACTGGGCGAACACCACACTGCCAAGGCTGGTTGGATCGACCGGGGGCGGCTGAGGCAAGTCTGGCTGATTCTGAATCCATCCGAAAACCACGAAGACGGAGACGACCGCCAAACCCCAGAAGGCGGCCCGCTTCGGCCCTCGCAGTGCCAAGGCCGCCACCGGGATGCACGCCATGTAGCTAGCTGTCACCCCCTCCCGGATGCCCCCGGTCTCCCAGAGCACCCAGCAGATGTAGATCATGCACATCGCCAGGGTCCAGCGGACAACCCAAGCTATCGAAGAGCCACTCCGAAAGGCGTAGTTCAAGCCAAGGGTGAACGCGCAGACGAGCAAGCCGAAGGTGGCCTGCGGCCACTGGCCCACCAGCGCCATGTTGACGACGCTCAGGCCCCCGACAAGGAGGATCATGACGTGCAGGCCGGCCAACAGGTAGGCCGAACGCTGCTGGGTCGCATCCTCGAGCACAGACTTGGGAATTGCCCGGTCCAGCAAGGACAGGATTCGGACAATGGGCTGCTGGGTCGTACTGGAGGTCACGCCCCTCTTATCGGTGACTCGGGGCGTGGCTTGAGCGAGTCACGGCGTGGCGCTGTACCCAGGATCGGGCTCGGCCACCAAGGCCTCCTCCGTGCTGGCTCCGCTAGTGCCTTGGGTCTCGGCGTTCAGCTCGTTGTAGTCGAGTCGAATCCTGCCTTCTCCGCCATCTCCACCGATGCGAATGTGGGTGGCTTCTCCCAGCCCGCCTTCAGCCGAGACCGCCCCCGAGGCCAGGGCGAGCACGTCGGCGATCAGCCAGACACTGCCGCCCGCGCCGCCCCCTGCACCATAGGTCCAGGACCCGGTGGACCAGTAGGGCGTGGTGCCCCCCACCGCGGTGATGCCGTCTGCGCCCTGGGCGTCGATCTCAAAGGCCGCGATGAACACGATGCCGGCGCCATCACCACCCGGTCCGGGGTTGGAGCTGCCCTTCCACACGCCGCCGCCGCCGGATCCGAAGAAGAGGCTGCTCAAGTCTGTGGAGCCATAGGTGTCTCCGGCGTATGGCGCGGTCGCGCTGCCACCGGTCCAGGAGTCTCCATCGGTGGCGCCGCCTGCGTACTCGCCACCACCACCGGTGATGTGCGCGCCGCCGCCGCCGTAGTTGTTGATCCAGTGGCCGTAGCTCTCGTTGTAGGCGGTGCAGACGCCGTCGCCGTCGCCGTCCCCTTCTCCGGCGTAGGACTCACCCTGGAAGGCATCGCAGTTTGAAGAGGTGCCTGTGGCCCCGCCCTCGTAGCCCAGCTCAGAGGCCTCGATCACGCCACCGCTTGCGATGGTGACTGTACCGGTGGCCCGGAAGGCGAGCACGCCACCGGTGGATCCATCCCAGTAGTCCACGCTCAGGGTACCGGCGCTGCTCAGGTCCACATCGGTGTACTGAGGCACCCGCTGAGCGATGACGGTCTGATCCGTCAGATCGGCGTTGCTGCTCTCGCCAAAGGTCACGCTGGGGGTGCTGCTCAAGGTCACGTCGGCGCCGGAGACGCTGGCGACCTCGATGAACTCGTAGTTGCCCACGTTGGTGTAGGCGGAGTCCGAGCCGTGCAGGTTGATGATCAGCAGCTCATCCCCAGCGACGATGCCATCGGCGGTGGCATCCAGGGTCAGAACCGCTGCCGAGATGCTGTCCACGCCGTAGGCCACCGCATCGGCGTAGCTGCGTGTCCCGCTGGCGTCCGAGTTGAGGTTCGTGGAGCCCGTCACGCTCAGGGCGCCGTCGCCGCCAGAGCCCACCCAGGTGTTGTCGTCCACGGTGCCATCACAGTCGTTGTCCAGGCTGTCCAAGCGCTCCCTGGCGCCCGGGTAGACCGTATCGTCGGTGTCATCGCAGTCGGTGTCGTCGGCCACGTAGCCAGTGGGCTGATCGCACTCCACGTCGCTGACGGAGGCATCGCCGTAGGTGTCCGAGTCGGCATCGGCGTACCAGGTGCTGGCGTCTAGCGCTGTGTCCTCGTCGATGGCGCCATCGCAGTTGTCGTCCACCGTGTTGCAGTACTCGTCGGCGCCCGGGTTGGTGCTCGCCTCGGAGTCATCACAGTCGCTGCTGTCGGCGACGTAGCCACTGGGTGCAGAGCACGCCGAGGTGGTGAAGCTGCTGCCGCCGTAGCCGTCGGAGTCAAAGTCCAGGTAGAAGGTCGACCCATCCGTTAGGCCTGGGTCGTCATCGTCGATGTAGCCGTTGCAGTCGTTGTCGGCGCTGTCGCAGACCTCGAGCGCGGCCGGGTTGATGGCCACATCGGCGTCATCGCAGTCTCGGGCGTTGTCGACGTAGCCGCTGGGCGCATCGCAAGCGGCGGTGCTCAGGGCCGGGTCTCCGTAGCCATCGCTGTCCGCGTCCAGGTAAAAGTCGTCCGCGTCCACGGCATCGTCGTTGTCGACGGTGCCATCACAGTCGTTGTCCAGTCCATCGCAGATCTCGGTGCCATCGGGGGAGATGGAGGCGTCGGTGTCGTCACAATCGCCCGATCTGTCCTCGTAGCCAACAGGAGGCTCACAGGCCTCTAGGGTGCTCTCTCCGCCCCAGCCGTCGCCGTCGCTGTCGGCGTAGAAGACCTCCGTCACACCCTCATCCACCACACCATCGCAGTTGTTGTCCGCCTCATCGCAGACCTCCTCCGCATCGGGATAGGTGCTGGCGTTCAGGTCGTCACAGTCGGTGTCGTCGACCACCCAACCGGCGCCCGGGTCGCACTCATCCAGGGTGCTGGAGGCATCGCCAAAGCCGTCGGCGTCCACGTCGGCGTACCAGAGGGTGTTCAGGTCGTTGTCGACCACCCCATCGCAGTCGTTGTCCACGTCATCGCAGCGCTCGGGTGCGCCGGGGAAGCTCTCGGGATCCAGGTCATCGCAGTCCCCACCGGCGGCCGCGTACAGGGCGCCGGGGCTCTCACAGGAGGTCAACTCGGTGCCGTCCAAGCCTGCGCCGTCGCTGTCCTTGTCCTCGTACCAGGTGGTGGCGTCGGTGGCGTCTGTATCGATCACGCCATCACAGTTGTTGTCCACACCATCGCAGATCTCTTCGGCACCCGGGAAGATCTCGGCGTTGTCCGGGGCACAGTCCTCGTCATCGGGAATGCCATCGCTGTCTTGATCGGAGACCAAGGTGCCAGTATCGACCGCAACATCTTTGGTGCGGCACGCGAGAGAGAGCAAGAGCAGGAACATGTGGCAGGGCCTCCGGGGCCGGAATCCTACCAATCCTCGACACAGGGGCAGAGGGAATTCGCTACGTTGCTCCCGTCAGGAGAGACCGATGCTGATCCTTACAAGCCTTGCCCTCGCTCAGACCGCACCTCCTATGGTCAACGGGGAGCGCACAAGCGAGCACCCCCAGGTCGGGTCCATGTTCGCCTACTATGAGGGGTATGGCGGATCCAGCTTCTGCTCCGGGACCCTGATTCATCCCGAATGGGTCATCACGGCAGCGCACTGCATCGAGGCCGCTGAGCAGTACAAGCGCCAAGGCGTCGCGATCCTGTTCTACATGGCGCCAAGCGTCTACGAATCCGAAGGCGTCATCGGCTATGCCGAAGGCGACGATTTTGAGATGCACCCCACCTACAACGGGAACGCTCTGAACGAGTCCTGGGACCTGGGTCTGATGCACCTGGACACACCGATCACCGCCATCCCCCCAATGTCTGTGAACACCGACGACATCATGGGTTGGGAGGGCGAGATCATCACCTTCTTGGGCTACGGAATCACCAAGGACGATGGCGGCGGCGGCGGCGTAAAGCGCGTGACGACCATCCCCATCTATCAGAGCAACGAGCAAGTGCTCTACGCCTACGACCCGGTGCAGAACCTCTGCTCCGGTGACTCGGGCGGTGGTGGAATCCGCCAGGACGAGACCACAGGCGCCTGGGAGATCATCAGCGTCAACTCCTTCGTGTATGCCGTCCAGAACGGCTCCACGTCCTGCGTGGGCGGCGGCTCCGGCTCTGCACGCGTCGACAGCGCCCTGGAGTGGATCGAGGGCTACGTCCCCCTGGATGAGGTGGGCTTCGAGGAGCCAGCCTTGGACATGGACGACCCCATGTACATCGACACCGGGGACCCCTTGGACCCCACCGCAAACAACGTGCCGATCGAAGAGCCAGGCTTGTTGGGCTGTAGCCAGATCCCAGGCAGCAGCTCCCTCTGGTTGGCGGCGATGGCCCTGGGCGGTCTGCTCATCCGGCGGCGGGACTGAGCCCCGAGCCCGTGGACCCCACACCACTGCGGGTCACCGAGCTCTTCTGCGGAATCGGAGGCTTGGCTGCGGCTCTGCCTCCTGACGCTCAGGTTCTGGCCGTAGACCAGTCTGAGCTGGCCCGCCAGAGCTACGCCCACAACTTCGGACACACCCCGAAGGCTTGGAATATCGCGGGCTTAAAGTCCATCCCCTCAAGCGATCTTCTCTGGCTCTCCCCTCCCTGCCAGCCCTACACCCAGCGCGGGGAGCAGCGCGATCTGGCGGACAAACGCTCCGCCGCACTGCTTCGCGTCTGCGCCCTGATTCCCCAGGCTCGGCCGCGCTTCGTGGGCCTGGAGAACGTGCCGCAGTTTGAGGGTTCCGAGGGCCACGCGCGCTTCTTGGACGCTCTGCAGGGCTATCAGATCTGGCAAGGGGTCCTCTGTCCAAGTCAGCTCGGCGTTCCCAACCGGCGGCGCAGGTTCTACGTGCTGGCCTCACAGGGGGGAGCGGTTCCTGAGCCCGTCTTTGCGCCTGAGAGCCTGCGCCTCAGCCTGTACCTGGACCCGCATCCAGATCCCGCCCTCTTCCTCTCAAACGAGGACACCACACGCCTGCTCGGCGTGCTGCCCATCATCGCCCTGGACCAGAGCACCGAGACCTTCACCAGCGGCTACGGACGCAGCCTGCTCAAGGCGGGCTCCCTGCTGCGGTCGGCCGACGGCCGGGTCAGGCGCTTCTCTCCCCAGGAGATCCTGCGTCTCCACGGCTTCCCCGAAGACTTTGAGCTGGCCCCTGGGCTGGACCTTGTCAAGCAGTACAAGCTGGTCGGCAACAGCCTGAGTGTGCCGGTGGTGCGGGCTCTGCTCAAGGCCTTGGGCATCGACTAGGCGCAAGAGCTAGGGCTTGTTGACCAGCGCCCGAACGTCTGCCGGGGAGAGTCCTTCCGCCAAGCTTCGGGGCTCCGGAGGGTGGGTGCCCAGGGCCCGGGCCAAGGCCCGACGTCCCAGCCAAGCCAGGGTGCGCCAGCCGTTGTTGCCCGCCTCGATGACCACCGCGTTCGCCCGGCTCTGGGCCTCGGGACGGTCCCCAGCCTCCAGAGCCGCTTGGGCCAGCTGAAGCTGGATGCGCAGGCGCAGCAGCGTTGGGGCCAGGTCCAGAACCGCGTGGGAGCGCTGCAGGGCCTTCTCATAGCCGCGAAGGTCTCCGATGCGCGCAGCACAGCGGGCCTGAATGGCGGCGGCCAGAGCCGACTCCACTGGACCAATGGGCGCCTCTACCCGGTTCAAGGCCCGGCCCACCCGGTCCAGGGCTGAGCTAGCCGCGGCCCGGGAGTCCGGGCGCTTGTCCAGGGTGGCCACGGCACGCCAGAGATGCGCGACGCGGCGGTCATGGGGGCGCTCCTGGGCGCGCGCCAAGGCCACAGCGTCCGCCAGGCGGGCCTCTGCCAGACGCATCTGACCTTGCTCCAGCAGCATCAGACCCATGCCGGCTTGAAGGTCCATCTCCAAGCCCGGGTTTCGCTCGGCACGCGAGCTCTTGATCAGCGCCTCACAGGCCCGCCGCGCGCCGGCAAGCACCCCCGAGAGGTGCAGGTCCATGGCCCGGTTCAGGCGCTGGCCGGGCTCCTGCTCGCCGTGCTCGGGACGGGTGGGCGCATCCTCGGCCCGCGCATCTCCGCAAGCCACGCGGTGGTGGTGGGCCTCGAAGTGCATCCCGCGGTCTTCCAGAGCCAAGGCCGCCCGCCGGTGCATGGCGTTCAGATCCGGCAGGGCCTGGAGTGCCGCGCGCCGAACGAGCTGTCCAACGGGGGCGCTCTTGGAGGCGTGGGTCCGAAGCAGGCCCTCCTCTTCCAAGAACATCAAGGAGTCACCGGATGGGACCTGGGCCACTTCTTCGATGAGCTCCCGGTCCGGGGGCTGGCGCAGAATGCAGACCGCGCACAGCACGTCGAGCGCCTCCAAGGGCAACTCTTCGACCGCCTCGATCAAGCGGCCAGGCGGCTCCAGGGGCACCGGAAGATTCAAGATCTTGCCTTCGCGGTGCTCGGCCAGGGTGGCCAAGAGCCAGGCCGGGTGTCCGCCCGTTTCCCGGAAAAGCCGCTCGGCCACCAGGTGTGGCTCAGGGGTGTCCGGTCCCATGGACACCACCGTTCGACGAAGGTCCGCGGGGCCAACAGGCTCCAGGATGATGCGCACGGTCTGGACATCGTCCGGCAGGCGGAAGCGCGTCGCGATCGCCATGACCTCGCCGGCGCGCATGCGTCTCAAGCCGGCCGTCAGCGTGGGCTTGTCCCGAGCCACCAGGAGCGGAACCCCCAAGGTGCCAGCCAGCTCCTCGGCCACCTCCAGTAGCCAGGAGCGACCGGATCCGGACACGCCCACCGACTGGATGGCGACGGAGCGGCCTTGCTTGACCTGTTGCAAGGCCTCACGCACCGCGTCGACGTAGCGCTGCCGCCCTGCCAGAGGTGGAGGGGCCTTGGCACCGCCGGTGGCCTGGAGCGCTCGCTTGGCCTCGCGTGCGTTGGCCGGCCGGTCTTTGGCCTTCTTGGCCATCAACTTGAGGATGGCCAGCTCCAGAGCCGGCGGCACGCTGGGGTCAATGGCACTTGGTTGGGGGATGGGCTCGTGCAGGTGGGCGTAGACCACCTTGTCCCGCTCGCGCTTGGGGTAGGGCGGCTGACCAGTGAGCAGCGCGAAGAGGGTGCAGCCCAGGCCGTAGAGATCCGAGCGCCCATCTACCGCCTCTCCACGGAGCTGCTCCGGGGCGCAGTAGTTGGTCGTGCCGATCAGGGTGCCCGCCCGGGTGCGCTCTTGCTCCTCGGGGTCCCGGATCACGCCAAAGTCGGAGAGCGCCACCCGACCGTTGGACTCCAGCAGCACATTGGAAGGCTTGACGTCCCGGTGCACAATGTCGGCGTCATGCACCACCGCCAGGGCATCACAGAGGGCGACACCGATTCGCTGGGTCTCTCGATAGCGCTCGTGCGCCGGCCGCAACCGCAGCTTGTCGGCATACACAAAGAGGTCCTGGCCCTCGATGTACTCGATGACCATGTAGGGCCGGCCTTCGTGGTGACCGTCGTCGATGTAGCGCACGATGTTGGGGTGCTTGAGGCGCTTGAGCGCCCGGATCTCCCCGGCGAAGCGATGGGCCACCCGGCCGCTGCCCTTGTCCAGCCACTTGACCGCGACCTCGACCCCGCGAGGGTCCACGGCCAGGTACACCGCCGCCATGCCGCCCTGGCCCAAGAGGCGCAGTGGCAGGTAGGGGCCGATGGCCTCTGGGAAGGTGCTCGTTTGCTCTGACATTGGCCCCGGAGTCTATTCGGAAGGGTGGCCAAGCGGGGACAAGGAACAGAACCGTGACCGGAGCTGCCCCAGGATGCTGAACCGAGCAACTTGCCCAAGGTGTCGACAAGGCCCGCGACACCTCATAGGTTCTGCGTGGGTTGAGTCTTCGGATTCCCCAGAGCTGGCCCTCTTGCCCCCCCATGGGGGTCAGCTCACCCTTCCGGGCCCTCAGCGCGCCACAGCCCGCAACACCAGCGTGCTGCCACGCACGCTTCTCCTGTTCTGCAACCAGGACAAACTCGCCGCGTCCACCCGCAAAAGCCCGCGGACATCCTGCAAGCAAACAGGCAGAAGAAACACGCTAAGACGCCTTCAGAGCAGAAGAAACGCGCCACAGAATCTCATCACAGCTCCCCGGCAAGCTCCGCTGCGATGGCATCTGCCTCCCGCGTCCAACCCTCAGCGTCCGCGGACTTGCTCGCCAAGCTGGCCAGGAGGCGCCGGGCCTCCAGGTCCATAAGCTTCAGACCCCGCGCTGAACAGAGGTGCGCCGCTGCGCGGGCCACACGCTCGGCATCGCTCACGTCCCCCAAGACCTGGTGGGCGCGGGCGCACTCCATGAGCACACGGGCGCGCCTGGGCACGGGCAGCGCATCGGCGCTGCGTTCGGCGGTCTGCAGCATGCGGCGGGCATCGCCGGCATCTCCCGTGAGGGCACAAGCCCAAGCACTCAGGGCCACGATGGCCGGCCCATAAGACTCGGGGTCCTGGCGCTTGGCCAGATTCCGCGCGATGGCCAAGTGGGCCTCGGCCGTGGTGGGGTCCTCGTGGCGGGCGGCCAGGCGGGCCAATGACCAGCGGCAGGCGATGGTCTCTTGGTGAACACCCAGAGGCTGGACCTCTGTGAGGGCCTGACCCAGGGCCTTTCTGGCCTCGCCGTCCTCGCCCGCTTCCAGCAGAGCGTCTCCCAGGACACGCAGGGCGGTGCCGCGGCCTACTCGGAAGTGGATCTCTTCCGCTTCGGCCTGGGCCCGGCGAGCGGTGCGCTGGGCTTGCTGCAAGAGTCCCTGCCAGGTCCTCATTTCGGCCAAGTTGCACAGGGCGACACAGCGGCTGGCCTTCTCGCCCAGCTCCTCAAAGAGCTTCTCAGCGCTGGCCAACCCGCGCGAGGCCAGGTGGATCTGCCCCCGGGCCGCTTGGGCGGCGGCCAAGGCCACCTGCAGGTCTCCTCGAATCACAGCGCGGGGGGCCGCCAGCAGCAGTCCTTCCTCGGCGAGCTGCTGCACCGCGTCCAGATCCCCGGCCTCCCAGGCCAAGGCGGCGCGGGCATACAGGGCTTGGGCCACCGACTCCCGCAGGCGCCCGCTGCGGGCGTGCTCCAGAGCCTGGTCGGCCTGTTGAATGGCCAGCTGGGGCTTCTCCAGACGGGCCAAGACCCGGGCCAGAGTGCAGCGCGCGTTGACCGACTCGGCGCTCGCCGGCAGCTTCTCGGCGCTGCGCAGCAGAGCCAAGCAGGTCTTCTGGCAGTCCTCCCACTCCCCGCGCAGGTAGAGCACCTTGAGGCGCACATCCAAGAGGGTGATGCGGGCCGCGACGAAGGCCTGCTCCGAGAGATCGGTGCGCGCCATCTCTTCGACGGCCATGGCCCGCGTGCTCAAGTCCCAGGCGATGGCGGGCAGACTACGGCCCTGCATACGATGGGCCGAATCCGTCAGGTAGACAAAGGCTTTTCCGGCGTTTCCAGCCAGACGAAAGTGCTCGCCGACCTGCTCCAAGTGCCGTGGCTGATGCTCTGCGGCCACTTCCAGGGCGGCGGCCAGCGACTCGTGCAGACCGGCCCGGTCCTTGGAGTCCAGGCCTCGGTACACCACATCGGCCAGCAGCCGGTGAGAGCACTCGTGGAGTACGGCGCTGCCCCGACGTTTCTCCCGGATCAGTCCTCGCCCAATCAGAGCGTCGAGCTGGTCGAGCACCTCGTCCTCGTCCTTGTCCAAGACCTCCAAGAGCAGGTCCAGATCCAGCGGGCCACCGGCGACGGCCAAGACGTTCAAGACCTGACGTTCTTGCGGCCCCACGGCCTCCAGACGTTGGCGCACGACGGCTTGGACGCCGCGAGGAATCTCCAGATGGCCGGTGCGCACCTCTTCGGTGTCTGCACTCAGACGCAGCCCCTTGGGGGTAGAGGCGATCAGGTTGGACTGGAGCAAGGACTCCAAGAACTGGGTGATGAAGAGGGGGTTGCCCTCGGTCTCGGCGTGCAGGCGCTTGGAGAGCACCTCACCCCGTGGACTCTGGCCAATGAGGCTCTGCACCAGCTGGCCCACGGCGTGCTCAGAGAGGGCCTCCAGACGCACTTGGCGAGGCGCCACGCCCAGATCCTCGCCTTCCAACAGACGCTCCGTGTCTTGGCGCAGCTGACCCTCTTGCACCGAGAGCACAACCAGCAGGGGCTGACCGGCCCCCACCAAGCTGCGTGTCAGGGTGGAGAGAAGCTCCACGCCGCGCCTTGGCAAGAGGTGTACGTCGTCAAAGAAGAGCGCCCGGGGCCCCTCTTCGAGCAGCTTGGCCATCACGGGCCGCAAGCGGTCTGTGAGTCGGTACAGGGCATCGCCCTTTGCGCGCCCCTCCCGCAGCTCGGTCACCGCCTCTTCCAGCTCATGGGCCTGGGGACAGGCCTGGAGCACCTGCTCGCAGAGATCCAACAGGCCGTAGAGGCTCTCCGCTTCCGGCCGCAGGCGGTGCACCGGAATGCCGATGGCGCTCGCACGGGCTTCCATCGCGCTCAAGAGCCGGCTGCGGCCCATGCCGACGCGGCCTCGCAGCGAGACCACAGCGCCCTCGCTTCGGGTCAAGCGGTCCACAGCGCTGTTCAGCAGCTCCATCTCAGCGCCACGGCCGACGATGGGAGAGACCCACTCTTGCCCTTCTTCCACCCGATCCGGCTGGAGCTGCTCAAGGCGGTAGAGGATCTCCCGCGCAGACTGGAAGCGGTCTTTGGGCTCCTTCTCCAGCAGCTTGGCGCAGATCTCGTCCAGGTGCTTGGGGACCTGGAGCTCCAAGTCCCGGGCCGAAGGCGGCGCCTGCTTGGTGTGCGCCTCCAGGTAGCCAGCCATGTCTTTGGCATCGAAGGGCCGGTAACCCGTGAGCATGGCGAAGAGCAGGATGCCCAGGGAGTAGAGGTCCGAGCGGTGGTCAATGGGGGCGCCCGTGATCTGCTCGGGGCTGGCGTAGGCCCAGGTTCCCACCAAGGTGCCGCTCTTGAAGGCGTCCTCGGGATCCAGGTCTTTCACAATGCCAAAGTCGGTGAGCTTGGCCCGACCCTCTTGATCAATCAGGATGTTGCTGGGTTTTAGATCCCGATGCACCAAGCCTTTTTGGTGTACATGCGCCAGAGCCCGACAGAGATCCACCAGGATCTCCTCGCAGCGCGCCCAGCGGTCGTCGGCGTTGTCCAGGTAGCGGAAGCCTCGGATGGTCTGGTGCAGGTCCTTGCCGTCGACGTACTCCATGCAGATGTAGGGCTGGCCGTGCAGGTCCCCGTAGGCGTCCACGCGGATGACGTTGGGGTGACGAATGCGGGAGAGCGCGCGGAACTCACGGCGGAAGCGCTGCAGAGCGGAGCCCGTGTTCAAGCGGCTGCCCTTGAGGATCTTCAGGGCGACTGGATCCTCGTTGGGATCCCGGGCCAAGACCACGTCCGCCATGCCCCCAGTGCCGATCTTCTTGACGTAGACGTAGGCACCCAAGCGTCCGCCAGGAGCAATGCGGGTGTCGCCAATCTCGAGCACATCAGTAGGGGGCTGTGTCACAGGCATCAGTGTAACTGCGGGGGCGTCAGCGGACCCCAACTTGGGACGGTAGCGTGCTCGTCCCTTTAGGAGTTCCTTTGCAAAGTACGGCAACTTGGACCGTCGGTATGGCCTTTGACGCCTCCTCAGATGGCCACAGCCTAGCCATGGACGCTAGAGGCGAACACGGTGGCAACGCCGCAGCCCCCACGCCAAAGACCTTGCTGTTGGCCTCTCTGGCCGGGTGCATGGGAATCAGCGTGCTCTTCATCCTCGAGAAGATGCGCCTTGCCCCGGAGCACTTTGCCGTTCACGTACAGGCGACCGAGGCCCAAACGCACCCAAAGGTCTTCACCGAAATCACAGTGACCTGCCGCTTCTCCGGCGCGCTGCCAGCCGAGCGTGTCCTGCGGGCCGTTCACCTGAGCGAGTCGCGCTACTGCCCGGTGAGCGCGATGCTGGCCAAGGGCTGCCCGGTGAAGACCCTGGTGGAGATCAACGGCACGCGCGCCTGAGAGCTCTCTCAGCCCGGAAACAACCCCAGCCTCTGCAACCGGCCCACAAAGCCCCGACGCAGCTCCTCCGGCATCCCGGAGAGCTGGCGTTGCACCAACTCCCTGAGCTCCTGACTGGGCGGAACCCCCAAAGCCCCAAGGCAGAGCAGGGACTCCATGCGAAGCGCAGCCATGCCCGGTCCCTCACAGAGCTCTGAGCAGCGCTTGGCGTGGCCCATCGCAGCGCCCGTGGCTCCCTCACGAATCATCGCCCAGGCCCGGTACAGCTCCCACCGAGCCCCATCCACCAAGGTGACGGGCGCAGCATCCAGGGCTGCCAGGCCGCGCACTGCGGAGGGCCCCAGGATCTGCAGCCCCAGGTTGTGCAGCAAGTCCTGACCCACCGCGTCCAAGACCGGGTCCCCGGCCTCTTGGGCGATCAAGCCCGGCAGCATGGCCTCGCACTCATCGGTGTTGCCGGCGCTCATGTAGGCCTCGGTCAACAGCAGCTGAGAGAGGGAGAGCAAGTCGGCCTGCTCGGTCGCTTTGGCCAGACGCAGAGCCTGCCTTCCGCGGTCCAAGGCCACCCGCAGCCTGCCGTCAAGCAAGGCCAGGTTGCCGCTGTAGAGCAGGCACATGGCCAAGTCCCGTGGCGCATCATCGGGCAGCTTGCGCTCCGCGAGCTCCAGGGCCCGCGCGGCACGAATCAGGCTGCCTGCCCGCAGCTCCAGGTGCCCCAAGCCCAGCAGACAGCGTCCCTCGTGGGCAGGCTCTCCGCCGCGGCGGGCCGCGCTCAGCGCCTCCTCCCAAGTGCGGGCTGCATCCGCTCGGCGACCGTCCTGCAAGAAGGCTTCGGCCAGGGCCCGAATGCAGTCATGGCGCACCGCGCTGTCTTGGGGGAGCACCTTGAGGGCGCCTTGCAGGTGGGTGCGCGCGGGATTGGGATGCCCCATCGCGAGCAGGGCCATGCCCAGGCGGCCCTTGATCTCTGCGCCCAAGAGGTCCCCGCTGTTGGAGAGCTCCAAGGCGCCTTGCAAGGCCTGGCCGGCCTCGTCCGCGCGACCCAACTCCAAGAGGGCGTGGCCCTGCAGAGCCAAGAGCTGACGCATCAGCTCCTGCTGGCCGGCGTCCTTGACCAAGCCCCGCACCTCTATGGCCCGCTCTGCCAGGCGCAGCGCTGCGCTCACCCGATGACGGCGCATGCTCCACTGCGCAGCTCGGGCCAAGAGTGGCCAAGCCTGGGCGGGCTCTCCAGCGCGCAGAAAGTGGGTGGCCGCCCGCTCAGCGACCGAGCCCTGACGGCGGCGGTGCTTGCGAATGAGCAGCTCAGCGGCCGCCCGGTTCAAACGTGCCCGCTCCCCACCGTCCAGGCCTTCCAGCACCACCCTCTGGGTGTCCTTGCGCGCGAAGCGAAGCAGCTCCTGTAGGCCATCTCCGGCCCGCAGCACGATGGGGTCCAGCTTCTCGGTCCCCAGCGCCCTGGGCCCGCCGGGGCACAGCCCGGCGATCAGCCCCAGATCCGCCTCGCCATCCAGAACGGCCAGGGCCTGCAAGGCCCGCCGCTGGGTCGCCTCCAGCTCTATCAGGATGCCCTCGACCAGCTCTCGGTGCTGTTGAGGTACAGGCAGATCGCCACCCCGTACCCGGGCCCCGGGCACTGTGAGCTCCAGGGCGCCGTCGCTGCGCTGCTTGAGCCACGCTGCCTCGTGGAAGGCTTGAACAGACTCCAGGATTGCCCTGGGGTTTCCATCGCACCAGCTGTGGAGCCGGGCCCCGGACAGAGTCGCGGCTTTTCCCGAGAAGCCCTGATCCCGCAGCAGGCTGATGGTGGCCTTTCGGGAGATGGGCCCGCAGTCCAAGGGATCGGACTGCACGTCGATGAGAAGCCCAGCGCTCAAGCGCTCCAGCAGGTAGCTGGTGTCCTCGCTCAAGGGCGTGTTCACCTGAGCGTTCAAGCCGTAGATCACCAGCAGGCGCCCGCGAGAGCGTGGATCCCGCAGCAGGGCCTCTAAAGCCCCGATGTCTGGACGTTTTGCCGCATCCAAGTCGTCGATGAGCAGCACCATGGGCTGCTCCAAACCCTCTCGCACCAAGGGCTCGACGTGCTCTTTGAGCGTCCCGGCCAGTCCACCCTTCAAAGGAAGCTGCACCAGGTGGTGGGCCAGTCCCAGCTCCTGGGCCTGCTCTTCGATGGACGCCAGGACCACGGTGCGCCCGCTGCCCGGCAGTCCCAGCAGCGCGATCTCTCCGCCCTCTCCACGTCGCAGGGCTTGCAGGCGTTGACCGCTCTGGCGCAGCAGCTCTTCACGGCCGTGTAGGCGCAAGCTGGCCTGGGCTTCGGGGGCCTCGAGGGCCTCGATGACCTCTAAGGCCGACTGAGGCCGCTGGGTGGGGTCCTTCCGCATCAGCTTCATGCAGAGGCGGGAGAGCTTGCGTGGACAGCGGGGGTCCACCTGCAGAGGCGGTGGCGGGTCCTCCATCAGGTGCTTGGCCAGGTAGCCAGCGATGGAGTCGGCCTCGACCGGGCGCCGACCGGTCAGCATCACGTAAAAGACCGCGCCGAGGGCGTAGAGGTCGACCCTGGGGCTGATCTCGTCCTCGGTGATCTGCTCGGGCGCCATAAAGGCCACGGTGCCCACCAAGTGCCCGGCCATGGTCAGGTTGGTGGTGAACTGGTCGGGGGCCTTCACCGATCCAAAGTCCGTCAGTTTGGGCAAGCCGTCCCGGTCCACCAAGATGTTGCTGGGCTTGATGTCGCGGTGCACCAGACCCTTCTCATGGATGGCCGCCAAGGCCGAGGACAGCCCGCGCAGCAGACGCGCCGCTTCCGCGAAGCGGTCCATGTTGGGGCGCTCATCCCAGCGCTTGAGCAAGGACTCGAGGGTCCCTCCGCTGACATACTCCAAGGACAACCAAGGATATCCCTGCTCTTCTCCCGAAGAGAGCACCTTGACCACGTGGGGGCTGTCCATCAGCTTCATCGCGATGAACTCGCGGTGAATGCGCGTGACCTGCTCCGGCGTGGTGCGGTCGGGGCTCATGACCTTGACGGCCACCTCGCCATCGGGGCCTTCAGCGCGCCAAACCGTCGCCAAACCGCCCGAGCCCACACGCTCCACGAGGCGATAGGGGCCGACGGCAGAACCAGGACCGGGGGGTGGCCCCAAGTGTCGGGGACCGTTGCGCACGCTCATAGAAGGAGTCTACCGCGATCCCAGCGTCAATCCGCCACACCGCCCACCCCCAAGCCGCGGTTACCCTGCTCTCATGCCGTCCCCACGTCCCGAATGGCTCGCTGACCGGCGTGCAGCCCAGCGATTCCTCGTTCAGCTTCGGTGGGCAGGCATGGTCTTGGTGGCAGTCGCCAGCGGCAGCGCCATGTTCTTGGATCGCAGCCTCTCCCCCTGGCCCCTGCTGATCCCCATGGGGCTGCAAGCCATCTCGAACGTGGCCCTGCACCAAGCCACCAAAGAGATCCCCGCGCCAGGCTGGGTGGCCACCGGCGCCCTCATCTTCGATGTCGCCCTGTTGACCCTGGTTCTGAGCCTGAGCGGCGGCGCGATGAACCCCTTCTCGGCCTGCTACCTGACCTTGATCGTCGTGGCCTCGCTCATCCTGCAGCGTGCCGGCGTGGTCACCGTCTTGGTCGCCGTCAGCCTCCTCTACGGGAGCCTCTTTCTGCTCCCGGCCACGGGGCACGCCGCCCACATGCGCGGTCACCTGCTGGGCATGTGGCTGGGCACCGGTATGGTGGGGGCCTTTGTCTCCGTGGCCATCCTGCGCTTCCGAAGGGCGCTGGCCCAAGCGGAGGCGGAGCTACGGGAATCTCAGGCAGAGCAAGCCCGCAGCGCACAGCTGGCCGCCCTCGGGACCTTGGCTGCCGGCGCCGCCCACGAGCTGGCCACCCCCCTGACCACAGTGGCCATCATCGCCAAAGAGCTGACCTTGAGACTGGAGAACTCCGAGGATCAATCGGACGCCCAGGTGCTGCGGGAGGAGGTAGACCGCTGCCGAGAGATCCTCTCCCAGATGGCCGTCCAGGTCGGCAGCTCCCCAGCGACCAGCGCTGCTCCCATCGCCTTGGAAGAGCTCCTGAAGCACGCCCTGCAAGGCGTCGCCCAGATCCCCCCAGTTCGACTCGAGCTGCAAGCGGCGTTGGTCCGTGTCCCGAAGGACCTGATGGCCCAAGTCATTCGCTCCCTGGTCCGAAACGCCCAGCAGGCCTCCGGTCCTGGGCAGTCTGTGTTGCTGCAAGTTCAGGCCCACGCTGACCACGTCGTGATCCGCATTCAGGACCAAGGCCATGGCATGAGCCCACAAGTCCTCGAGCGCGCGACCCAGCCATTCTTCACCACCAAGGAGCCCGGCGAGGGCATGGGCCTGGGCCTCTTCGTCGCCGACTCCGTGCTCCGCCAGCTTGGCGGTACCCTGACCCTGGAGAGCGCGCCCGAACAAGGCAGCACCGCCACGCTCTCCCTCCCCTCGGAGACCCCATGAAAAAGAGCATTCTGGTTGTAGAAGACGATCTACGCCTGGCCAGCACCATGGCCAACGCCCTGGAGCGCCGGGGTCACCCCACATCCGTGGCCCATGACGCAGACGAGGCCATTGAGTCCATGGCTGAGTCCCCCAGCGACTGGGTTCTGCTCGATCTAAAGGTGCCCGGCGCCACCGGTCTGAGCATCCTGGCCGAGCTGATGGACCGAAAGTCGCCTCCTCAGGTGGTGCTGCTCACAGGCTTTGCCAGCCTGGCCACCGCCGTAGAAGCCGGAGCGCTAGGCGCCCTTCAAGTGCTGCAGAAACCAGCGGACGCCGACGAAGTCTTGGCGGCCTTCCACCACTCCACAAAGGAGACGGACCTGAGCGTGCCCACCCTGGCCCGGGCCGAGTGGGAGCACATCCAGCGTGTTCTGGAGGAGTGCGGGGGCAACATCTCTCAGGCTGCGCGGGTGCTGGGCTTGCACCGCCGCACTCTGCAGAGGAAGCTGGGTAAAGATGCGCCGAAGCGCTGAGGCCCCAGAACCGGAAGGACCCAATGCCGACCTACCACGCCGAGAGGGTCTTAGAGCTCCTGCAGAAGGACAAGGCACCGGGGGCCATCGCCGCTGAGGCCGACCTGGCTTCGATGGGGCTGGCCCTGGAGGTGGAAGGCTTGGGTCGCTGTCGGCTGCCTCTGTCCGAGGACTTCGTGGCGACGTTGATCGCAGCCAGCGAACCCTCTCCCTTTGGCCACCTAGACCAGACGCTCTTCGATGCCGAGGTCCGCAACGCCAGGGAGCTTCCCGGGAGCCGCATCCAGCTAAACGCCGCATGGAACAAGCGGATTGACCGCGGCCTACAAGAGCTCAAGCGCGCCCTGGGTCTACCCAAAGACCGCGAGGTCCGAGCGAGCTTAGAGAAGCTGGTGATCTATGAGGAGGGCGGCTTCTTCAAGCCGCATCGGGACACCCAGCGCGAGCCCAGCATGTGGGGCACCTTGGTCGTGGTGCTGCCCTTTCCACACCAGGGTGGGGATCTGAGAGTGCAGCATGGAGCCCAGGAGCGAGCCTTTGAGAGCGCCGAGCGCTCCACCGAGCGCCGGCTCTCCTTCATCGCCCTGTACGCCGACTGCGTGCACGAGCTCAAGCCGGTCACCAGCGGCACACGCCTGGCGCTCACTTTCTCTCTGCACGGGCGGGTGAGTGGGCGACCGCGGGTGGAGCGCTCCCAGCAGGAGATAGAGAACGCGCTGCGGGCACACTTTGAGAGCAGCGAGGTCCTGGTGCTCTTGCTCGACCACGTCTACACCCCCCAAGGCTTCGGCTGGGAGCGCCTGCAGGGCGTAGACGAGCGGAGAGCCCAGCGACTGTCCGCCTTGAGCGAGACCATCGCGTTCTCTCGCTTCCTCTGCCTGGCCGATGTCCAGGAGCAGTACAGCTACGGCGGCGACGAGGTGCCCGATGCCGAGAGCGAGCTTGAAGACTTGGTCGGGAGCCAGATCACCATGAGCAGCTGGATCGATACCCAGGGCCAGCCGCTGCGGGAGACCCAAGAGAGCCCACCGGCTGGCAGCGTCATCTCCCCTGTGAACTCCACGGACCGCCGCCACCGAGAAGTGAGCGGAGAACCCTGGAACGGCAACGAGGGCGGCACCGCCGACCAGTGGTACCAGCAAGCGGCCATGGTGCTCGTGCGCCAGGACAGCCCCCTGCACCAGCGACTGGAGGCAGCGCGGACCCACCCCAACCTGAAGCTTGTAAAGAGCAGGCCGAAGCGCTGACCCTACTTCTGGCGGTCCATCCACCGCAGCACGGCGGGGTAGGCATCCAGGTTGTGGCCCGCCAACTTGTGGCCCACGCTGCTGGCCAGGGAGAAGTCCGCCAGGCTGCGCTCGCCGGCGATCCAGTCCTTCTCGCTGAGCACCTGCTCCATCAGAGCCAGGCACTTGGCCAAGCCCTTCTCTTCGCGCGCGATGCGCTCCTCGTCGGGCTCTCCCATGCCAAACATGCCCTTGAGGCGCCGCTCAAAGCCCAGCGCGCTCATGTGGGGCATCAGGTGCGCCAGGTTCCAGGACAGCCACTGCTGCACCCGTGCACGGGAGACGGGCCCTGTGCCCAGCAGCTCAGGGGCGTGCTTCTCGGCCAGGTAGTGCAGGATGGCGTGGGACTCCCAGAAGACCACGTCTTCATCGACCAGCACCGGCACCCGACCGCAGGGGTTCAGAGCCAGAAACTCCGGACGACGCTGCTCTCCCGCTTGCAGGTCCACGACCACCATCTCGCACTCGATCCCCAAGTGCTCGATGAGCTTGGTCGGGTGCTGGCAGTTGGCAGACATTGGGTTCGTATACAGCTTCATACTGGTCTATCCTGAGTTTTGGCTAAGGCTTAAGCCCTAGGAGCCGTGCGCGATGTTCGCGCAGACAGCCATGAGGCGCTTGCCGTCCTCTCGGCCCAAGTTGGCCGAGAGTGTGCGGGCCAGGGCCCGAGAGACGCGGCCGTGCATGGACACCCCAGCCTCCTCGTCGGAGAAGCGCGCCAAGAGGCAATGCGACTTGAGCGCGTAGAAGCGGAATCCGCAGGTCTCTGCCAAGCGCAGGGCCCCCTTGGCGCGCTGATTGGCCTCAAAGCGCAGTCCGGCTGCACCCAGGGCCCAGGCCGCGATGAGATCCAAGCGGATGCGCTGGTGAGGCCAAGGCCTGCCGACGTTGGCGTAGGCCTTCTCGACAGCAGCAAGCACCGTTTCCGGTGGCGCGCCGCGCTCGGCGAGAAGGCGCCCGCGCCAGGCCTGAACCAAGGGTCCAAAGCCCTCCAGATCGTAGCGGCCCAGCAGCTCCTCAACCCGCACCAGCTCCCGCTCCACTTCATCCAGGCGACGCTCGCGCAAGGCGATGCGGACCAGAGTGATGCGCACGGCCAGCTCGTCGTCGTGACGTTGAAGGCGCTCGCTGAGCATCAGGGCTTCGGCCGCGGACTCTCGGGCATCCGCCAGGCGCTCCAGGTCCACCAAGACCAAGGCCCGGTACTGCAGCCCGATGGCCACACCGTTTTGGTACCGGGTCTCTCTTGCTTGGGCGATGGTGCGGTCCGCCAGCTGCATGGCCCGACGCAGGTTGCCGGTGCAGTGGCAGAGCTCCACCAGGTTGACGCGGGCCACCATCAGGGGACCGAGCTTGCCCAAGCGGGAGAAGGTCTCCACCGATTGTTCCAGGTACTTCCTGGACTCTGCCGCTTGCCCCTTGCAGAGCGCGACCAGCCCCAGGCCGGTGTATCCCTGGGCCAAGGCTTCATCGTCCTGCACCGCGCCTGCGGCGTTCAGAGCTTCCAGCCAGTGCTGCCGGGCGCCGTCCAGATCGCCGCGGTTCCAGCGCACCGAGGCCAGCCCGTGCAGAGGCGCGACCTGCAAGGTGGTGTCCCCCAAGCGCCGCGCCATGGACAGGGCCTCTGTGTAGCGGTCCTCGGCGGTGTCCAGGTCGACATCTCTGCGGGCCGCGGATCCCAGGGCCGCCAGAGTGCGGGTTCGCAGACGCTCATCGCCGATGGCCAGCGCCAACTCATCGGCCTGATGGTGGTCCAGATCAGCCTCTTCGCTGCGGCCCAGGTGCTCCATGGCGCGCCCACGACGAAGCAAGAGAGTGGCCAGCGCCCGGTCGGCGTCCTCCAGAGTCATGTACTCCCGTGCGTCCGGCTCCACGGCCAGGGCCCGGTCGTAGAAGACCTCGGCCTCGCGCACGAAGCTGCGGTCCTGCAAGCGCTTTCCAGCCCGCAGCAAGTAGGGGTAGGCCTTTGCAGGCAGCTCTCCCTGCTCGAAGTGCCACGCAATGGCCTCGACGACGGTGGAGATTCGATGCCGGTACAGGCGCTCCAAGGTGGCCCCAAGCCGGCGGTGGAGTTGCCTGCGCAGCTGATCGGGCATCCCCTCCAGCAAGATGTCCTGGAGCCTGGGCCTGGCCAGCTCATAGAGCTCATCCATGCCCCCCAGACGCGCCCGAATCAGGCCGGCATCGAGCAGGGCTTCGAGCTCCAGGAGGAGTTCAGTCTCCGTGGTGCGCAGGGACTCCAGCAGGGCGTCTAGGGTGAGCTCCTGCCCGGAGACAGCCAAGACACGGGCGACCGCCAGCGAGGCCGGACGGAGCTTGAGCAGCCGCGCACGCAGAGCGTCCCGGATGCTGTTTGGGATGGGCAGACGGGCCTTGGCGACCAGGGCAGTGTCCAGCTCCAATCGGTAGCCAGCGTCCGCAGGAACGATGACGCCCTGGGAGACCAACCCGCGGATCATCTCGGCGATAAAGTGCGGATTTCCCTCGCCTTCCCGGTGCAGCCTCTTGGCCAGAGTGCGGGAGCGCTCGTCGTCGGGGATCAGCTGCAGCAGCATCTCTTCGACCGCGGAGATCGAGATGGGCTGCAGCGAGAGCACCCGAGGGGCGACACCGCTGGCCGTGTCCTCGAAGAGTCCGGCCAGAGGGTCCAAGACCTCGCCAGCCTTGCGACCCAAGACGAAGAGGATGGGATCGCCGGCGAGGTGCAGGTGGTTGCGGAGCAGGAACTCCAGCATCGCCACAGCTCCGCGTCGGGCCCGGTGAACCTCGTCCAGCACGATGACCAGCGGCATGTGTTTTCGCAGCAGATCGCGGGTCGCGGTGAGCAGCTGGTAGCGCTCCAGGGTCCCCTGAGCCTGGCCAAAGGCCACGTCCAGTGGGGGTGGCAGCTCAGCCAACTTCAAGCCAGAGATCACCCCGTCAAAGCCACCAAACTCATGGTCATCACGGCCACAACGTCCCGCCAAGACGCGCAGTCCCAGGCCTGCAGCGCGCTCCTCCACCACCCGGAGCAGGGCGCTCTTGCCAAAGCCCGGCGGTCCCTCCACCAAGATGGAGCCACCCCGGCCGTTCTGGAGCTGCGAGAGCGCCTCACGGAGTTGGGCAATCTCAGAGGTGCGACCCACCAAACGCACCGGAAAACGCCGCAGATCCACCGCAGCGCGCTGGTGTTGGTCCAGGACCGAGAGCAGGTGCCGGGCGCTGCCGTAGCGGGCCACCGGGTCCTTCTCGAGCAAGCGCTTGCACACCGCGTCGAGGTGGGCGGGCACCAGGGGACTCACCTCACGGGGCGGCCGCGGCACTTGGTGCAGGTGCTTGTCGAGCAGGCTGGCCACCGAGTTGGCCTGGAAGGGCCGCCGCCCGGTGAGCATGTAGTAGAGGACCGCGCCCAGGGAGTACAGATCCGCCCTGGCATCCACCCGGCCGCCGCCGATCTCCGCAGAGATCTGCTCCGGTGAGATCCAGGCAACGGTGCCGACCATTTCGCCGACCGTGGTCAGCTCGGCGCCGGGCATGTGCACCACACCGAAGTCCATCAACACCGCGCGCCCGTCTGCGTTGACGCGAATGTTACCTGGGGTCACGTCCCGGTGGACCAGCCCCTGTTCGTGCACCGCGGCCAAGGCCTGGGTGACCTGAAAGAGCAAGGTCTCGCAGCGCGAGAATCGCTCCTCGGGGGGCAGCGTGGCCCAGGTGAGCACCTCGGCCTTCAGGTCCCGGCCGTCCAGACACTCCATGGTGAACCAGAGGCGACCCTCGTGCTCTCCAGACTCGTACACACTCAAGATATGGGGGTGTTTCAAGCCTTTCAGGGTCTGAAACTCCGCTACAAAGCGCTGACGCAGCTCCGCTGAGCTCAGCCCGCCGTGCAGCAGCTTGAGCGCCTTGAAGGAGCCATCGCGGCTGTCCTGTACCCGCAGTACGGTCGCCATTCCGCCCCGGCCCAGGGTCTCAAGGACCTGGAAGGGACCAATGCTTGCCCCTGGAGAGGTGTCCGGCTCTGGCGGTGGGGGGGCCATCTGTGTGCCCTAAACTCGGGTGTGGCTGCCGTGTAAGAGAAACCCGGCTTATAGTGCGTAGCCCGCTGATCCAAGAGCGAAAAGCCCCACCCGGAAAAGGACTACGTGCAAGTCGAAGCCTACGCCGCCACCGACATCGGTCCCGTCCGGGACAACAATGAAGACGCCTGGCTGATCGACGTTGACGGGGGCCTTCTGGTCGTCGCCGACGGGATGGGCGGACACGCCGCAGGTGAGGTGGCCTCGGCCATCGCTGTGGAGACCGTGCAGGAGATCCTGCTCGGCGGCGAGGATCCCGACGAGACCCGCCTCTCCACCACCGTGGACGACCCCGCTGACGCCTTGCGGGAGCGCCTGCGCTACGCCATGAACCAGGCCAGCGTAAACATCCGGCGGGAAGTCGAGTACAACCCCAAGCACACGGGAATGGGCACCACCTTGGTGGTCGTCGTTCTGGACCGTGACCAAGCACACCTGGCCCACGTGGGCGACTCTCGCGCCTACCTGTTCCGGGACGAACGCTTGATGCGGCTGACCCGCGATCACACCGTCGTGCAGCAGGAAGTGGACGCCGGACGACTGACCCCCGACCTGGCACGGGTCGTGCCCCACAAGAACATCCTGACCCGCAGCGTGGGTTTTCACGGGTCTGTGGAACCAGACACCAGCACCCGCTCCCTGATGCCCGGAGACGTTCTCGTCCTGTGCAGCGATGGACTGAGTGACCCGGTCGAGGACAGCACCATCGAGGCTCTCTGCGTCAAGACCCACATCGAGGACTTGGCCGGCGCCCTGGTGCAGGAAGCCCTCAAGTCTGGCGGCGAGGACAACATCACCGTGGTCGTCGCCCAATTGCGAGAAGATGACTGAAGCGGACAGCGCGGCCTGGCTCAGCACGCCGGCGCCCTTTGGCAAGATCCGCGGCATCTTGGTGGCCACAGCGGTCTTCTGGACCCTGATGAGCCTGGTGACCGTCTACGGCAACACCCAGCTGAGCACCGACGAGCTGGGCGATACGCCCCTCTGGGCGACCGTGGCGGCGCCTGCCTTTGTGGCCCTCTTTGCCGCCCTGGCTGCGTGGCGAACCCGCGCCGGCGACCGCCAAGGTTGGGGGCTGGGCGTCAGCGCCATGGCTCTGAACCTCTTGGGCTGCGTGACGGCACCCTTGGCCATCTGGGGCATCGTGCTGCTCTTTAAGCCCCACACCAAGGCTCAGATGCTGGGCGGCCGCTTCGCCAAGCCAATGAAGGGCTCAGCTTCGGCGGCGTCGAAGCCCAAACAAGCCGAGTAGACCCAGAGCCCACCAGCCCGAAGGACTGCCTTGGCTGCAGCCGCCGCAGTCGGCTCCCGGCGCCTCACCGGTGTCCTCCGGCCCGGTGTCCACGCCGGTCTCTTGGGGCACCCCAGAGTCGCTGTCCGCATCGGAGTCCGTGTCCGTGTCGCTGTCCGAGTCGGCGTCGGTGTCGCTGTCCCCTTCCCGCTCGAACTCCACGTGCTCCTCTAGAAAGTCCAGCTCACGATCGATGCGCACGGCGGCAGCAGCCGGCTTGCCCGAGTCGCAGTCTGGGGCCACCTCGTCCATGTCGAAGACGAAGGTGTTGACCCCCACCAACTCCCAGTTCCCGGTCTCCGCATCCTTCCAGATGGCCGCTCCACCGGAGTCTCCGCTGCAGACGTTCTTGGAGGCGCCGTCCGCGTAGGTGTAAACGAAGCTGTTGTCGTAGTAGTAGATGGGGACATTGACCTTTCGGCGCGTACCGCCGCTGTTGGCCTTGTCCGAGTCGGTCAAGCCGTAGCCCACGTAGGTCAGGCTCTCCCCCACATCTGCCTGCACCAAGTACTCGGTGTTCAGAGCCATGGTTCCAAAGTCCTGGATGCCCGACTCCAGGTAGAGCACCGCGATGTCGTGCTGTGCGGTCGTGGCGCTGTAGCTCGGATGGCTGTGCATGGACTTGATCACCGCGGCGTCCTCCCAGCTTCCTCCGACCTCGTCGGCGACCACAAAGTAGAGGGTGTAGCCTGCGCCCTCGTAGTCCTCGGCAGCCTCCACGCAGTGTGCAGCGGTGATTACGCGCCTGGCGGCGACCAGAGTGCCGCTGCAGAAGCTGCCGGCAAAGCCACCCTTCTCCGCCACAAAGGCGCCCACTTGCTTGTAGGGATGGCCGCTGACCTCGCTGCCGCCAACAATGGGAGGAGGCATCGTGGCGTGGGCCATGGACAAGAAAGGGGAGATCAGCAGCATGGGGAACACAATCCTCTGGCCCCCACTCTACGGCACAAAATGGGTCCCCGCTAAAGGACCCATGCTTCGCCAATCAGGCGCGGCGCCTGCGGCCCATCAAGACCAAGCCCGCAGCTGCGAGCAAGCCCAGCAAACCGCCGGTTCCGGGCTGCGTGGTGCATCCCAAGACGCCGCCACCAGACTCGCCATCAAAGGCAGGCCGCGGGGGTCCAGCGGTGTCACCGGTCTCCCAGTTGGGATCGGTGTCCGCGTCGGCATCCGAGTCACTGTCGGAGTCGCTGTCCGAGTCTGCATCTGAGTCGGTGTCGGAGTCCGAGTCGGCGTCCGTGTCCGCGTCCATGTCACCAGCCGGCACATAGTCCGTGATGAAGCTCCACTGGCTGTCCACGCGGGAGGAGCCGGCGGCCGCTCCAGGGCGCTCGCAGTCGCCATTGCCGCCATAGATGTTGAAGCCAAAGGAGTTGGCACCCACCAGCTTTTGCGTGCCGCCCAAGGTCATGAGCGCAGCGCCGCCGGAGTCACCCGAGCAGATGTTCTGGATGGTGCCCGAGTCGCCGCTGTAGGTGTAGATCACCGTGGCGTCGTAGCCGTAGTAGGGCACATCCACCGTGCGCTTGACGCCGCCGTCGTTGCGGTTGTCCGAGGTGATGCCAAAGCCAACGTAGGTCACCTCTTTGGAGGACCAGGAGCTGGTCGGGGAGGCGCGGTTCACCGGCATGGGGGTGATGGAGGTGATGTTGGTCTTCAGCTCCAACAGGCCCAGGTCGTGCTCCAAGCTGGAGGTGTTGTAGCTGGGGTGCTCAATGCCCCGCTTGACTTCGGCGTAGTCCTGCCAGCTGCTGTCGTTGTACACATCGCTGGCAAAGACGAAGTACACGTCCCAGCCGGACTTCCAGTAGTCATCGGCCGCCTCCACGCAGTGCGCAGCGGTGATGACCCATTTCTTGGTGACCAGAGTCCCCGAGCAAAAGCTGCCGCCCTGGCTGCCGGAGATCGCCACCATGGAGCCCACCGCAGGGAACTTGCTGGTGGTGCTGCCGTTGACGATCGGCGGTGGGGTTTTGGCCAGCGCCAGGGACGTAAGCAGGAGCATCGATCCTCCAAGGAACCCGTGAGGGCTCCTTAACTATAGGCAGGCTCGCTCTATAGAGCCACTGCGCCAGACTTACGACGGCACAGCAGAGCAAGTCCGGCCAGCACTAGGGCAGGGCCAAAGGGCGATGTTCCACCTCCACAGCCCCCGCAGTCCTGAGGCTCGGTCTCGAACACCAGCTCCTCCGGGCCCGAGTCCATGGAGCCGGTGTCGATCAGACCCAAGGTCAGCTCATCCACCCACCCTGCGTGTACATCGGTGCGCGCCGAGATCGCGTAGCCCTTGCAGGGATCGGAGCTCTCTCCGTCCTGCAGCACCTCGGCGTTGACCCCGACCACCGTCGGGACCCCATCCAGACTCAGGAGCGTCGGCCCGCCAAAGTCCTGATCGCAGATGCCTTTTGGCGCGTCAATGTCGTCGTGGTAGCCCCAGACGGCCCGGGCGGTCAACCGCAAGAGCGGCACCTGAGTGACCCGGCGAAAACCGGCGTCGGAGGCGCTGCTCTGGGAGATACCAAAGCCAACGTAGCTCAGCGTACTGCCCTCGTACTCGGAGGAGATGGCTCCCCTGTTCCAAGGGGCTGGAGTGACCTGCGCCGGCGAGGCCAGTCTGAGCAAGCCCACATCCGACCCAACATGATCCCACTGTGGGTAGGGAAAGCCCGCTTCAACAGCGATCTGCTCATCGAGCTGGCTCAAGTTCAAGCCCAGCAGCAGGTCCACGCTCAGGTCCTCGTCCAGGTAGGTCTGAACCAGCTCCGCGCACGAGGCCGAGGTGAGCACCCATTGGGGCTCAATGACCGTGCCCGAGCAGAAGATGTAGCCGCCCACGTCATCGAACCAGGCCACCATGCCGACGGCCGGGTTCTCCAGGTCCAGCTCACCCCCCACGATGGGCGGGGGGACGAGGCTGGGTGGGCTCTGGGCCAGGGCCAATGCAGAGAAGAGCAGCATGGTAGCTCTATGCAAGCGCATCCAAGTGGGTGCGAGAAAAGGAGCCCATGCTGCCCAGCCTTGTCCTGCTGTTGACCACCGGACTGGGTGACTCCGAGTCGGCGCCGATCTCCCAGATCGCCAAGGGCGAGCAGCTCTATCATGTGGCCGGTTGCGTGGGCTGCCACAGCCCGCCGGGGCGAGAGCACCTCTCTGGCGGCAGAGACAACCCCACGCTCTTTGGCACCTTCTACGCGCCCAACATCTCCAGCCACGAAGACGGCCTGGCGGGCTGGCAGGAGGAAGACTTCTTCAGGGCCATGCGAGAGGGGCGCTCCCCGGAAGGCGCGCGCTACTGGCCGACCTTTGCCTACATGGCCTTCACCAAGATGTCGGACCCGGACATCTCGGCGCTCTGGGCCTACCTGCAGAGTCAGCCCGCGGTGCCCGGCACCGTGCCCGAGAACGAGCCCCGCTACCCCGATGTGGGCCTGCGCCACTGGCGCATGCGGGCCTTTGACTCTGGGCCCTTAGCAGCAGACCCCGAGCAGTCCGAGCAGTGGAACCGCGGGCGCTATCTGGTGCAGGCCGTGGGCTACTGCGACCAGTGCCACACTCCGCGCCGAGGTACCGGTGTGCTCAAGCAGCGGCAATACATGGGTGGAGGAGCGAACCCCGGCAAAGAGGAGTTCCATCCAAACCTCACGCCGGATCCAAGCTATGGAATCCCCGACTGGCAAGCCGAAGACATCGCACGCTTTCTGGAGACCGGCCTAAAGCCTGACGGCACGGCGACACGCACAGACTGGGTCATGCATGAGAAGGTGGAGGACTCCTACTCGTGGTGGTCCTGGGAAGACCGTCTGGCCATCGGGGTGTACCTGAAGAGTCTGCCGCCGGTGGAGAATGACCCACAGGGCTGACCCTCAGCTGCGCCGACGCACAAAGAGCAGAGCGAGCACCCCAAAGGACAGAGGCCAGGAGCTGCCGCCGCCCACGCTCGAGCAGCCAAATCGGCCGCCCTCCTCCTCCGGTGGGTCCCCTTGGGGCTCCTCGCCTTCGGGCTCGGGCTCCGGCTGGACGGCGGCCACTTCTTCCTGGATCCAGGCCAGGTGCGGGTAGATCAAGAGGCCCAGAGTCGCATCGCCGCATGCCTCCTCATCCCCGTCCCAATCAAAGATCGTGGTCATCACCGCCACGGGGGTCCACTGGCCATCGCGCTCCAAGAGCACCGGTCCACCGGAGTCTCCGCTGCAGGCCCCAAGCAGCTCATCGCGGTCCAGCAGAAAGATGACCTGTTCATCCACTTGACCAACGAGCACATCCACGCTGCGCTTGACCCCAGAATCCTTGTTGGGCGTGCTGGTCCTTCCGTAACCGACAAGCTTGGCCAGCTCCTCGGGCCCATCCACCGCCAACTGCTCTGCAAAGGGCGGCAAGGGGGAGGTCAGCGCGGGCTCGGCCAAAAACACCAAGGCCATGTCCACGTCAGCGTCCGGATGCATGATCCAGCTATCCAGCGGAAAGGACTCATCAGGCTCGCCCAGACCTGAGCCCACCCGCAGCTCAAAGTCATAGCCGTCCGCGTTTTCCATGCCTTCGATGCAGTGGGCAGCGGTGAGCGCCACGTAGGGATCGATCAGCGTGGCCGTGCAGAGGTCCCACGTGATGTCCGGCTTGACGCCGACCAAGGCCACGACCGCCGGCAAGGCGTCCGTCTCTACGCCCCCAGTGATGGGGGGCGGGGTGCTCGCCAAGACGGGAAACACGAAAAAAGACAATGCAACGCCGAACATGGAGACCCCTTCTCTCCCAGCGCTTAGCGTCTATTCGGCCGACGCACCATCATCAGACCGGCCGCCAAGACCAGTCCCAACCAGCCAAGGCCGGGCGCGGGTGCACTGGAGCAGCCGCCCGAAGCGCTCAGGCTGCCCGGCTCCACAGGCGAGGTCGTGCGGTCATCATCCTGGACCACATCGGTGTCCGTGTCCGAGTCGGTGTCGGAGTCGGCATCCGAGTCCGCATCGGAGTCGGTGTCCGTGTCTGTATCGGAGTCCGTATCGGTGTCCGCGTCGCCATCGGAGAGCTCTACGTAGTCGGAGAGCCAGTCAATGTGGGTGTCTACGCGGGTGGCCGCGCCGAAACCCTCACAGGGGTCATCGCTGATGCCATCGCCGTTCACAAAGCTGTTCACGCCAGCGAGCACAAGCTCACCGCTGACCTTGAGCAGGGCTGCCCCACCGGAATCGCCAGAACAGACGTTCTTCGGGTTGTTTGGGGTGTCGTGATAGGCGTAGATGAAGCGCGAATCCGCTCCGTAGTAGGGCACATCCACCGTTCGCCGCACACCGGATGTACCGTCCCCGCCGCCGTATCCACTGGTCACGCCGTAGCCCACGTAGGTCACATCTTTGCTGGTCCAACCGTCCTTGGGGGCCACGTCATTTACCAGGTAGATGCCCTGGTCGCTCAGCGGCTCAGAGAGCTCCATCAACCCGATGTCGTGGTCCAGGCTGTTGGCGTTGTACTGAGGGTGCGGGATCAGGTCGACGGCCTGTGCGTAGGTGTCGATGCTGTTCCAGCTGTCCCCCACGATGAAGAAGGTGGCCAGGCCGTACTGGTCCTCGTACTGCTGGGCTGCCTCCAAGCAATGGGCCGCGGTGAGCACCCAGTTGGCCTCGATCAAGGTACCGGAGCAGAAGTCGAAAGTGGTGTTGTTGCCATCCGACATGGCCAACATGCCCACCTGGATGTGGTCTGAGGTCGGCGCGCCGCCCACGATGGGGGGCGCTTCTTGAGCAAGGGAGAAGGCGCTCAGCAGCAACAACATGAAGACTCCAGGGTCGGTACCTGTTTAGGGTAGACCCCGCGCTTGCGGTGCAGATGCAAAGGCCTCGTCATGAGAGGCTTACGAGAGAAAAGTACCCGCCACAACGCCACCGATGAACACGATGCTGATCATCGAATTCAGCTGGAAGAAAGCCTTGTTCATGCGACTGAGGTCATCGGGACGAAGCAGCCAGTGCTCCCAGATGAGTATTGCCACGATGATGGCGGCTCCAATCCAGTAGGGCCACCCCAAATCCCCCACAAATGGCAGCCAGGCGACCAGCCCAACGGTCACCACATGGAGCAGCGCTGAGACGATCATCGCGCCCTTCAGACCCAGTCTGGCGGGGATAGAGTTCAGCCCAGTGCCCGCATCAAAGTCGGCGTCCTGACAAGCGTAGAGGATGTCGAAGCCCGCCACCCAGGTCCCAACGATGCCCGCCATCACCAGGGAGCTTGCGCTCACAGCGTCCAGAATCGCCACAGAGGCACACACGGGCGCCAGGGCCAGCGCCAAGCCCAAAAAGAGATGGCACAACGAGGTGAATCGTTTGGTGAGGGAGTAGCCCATGACCACGGCCAACACCAAGGGCGAGAGCATCAGACACAGAGTGCTCAGCCCCCAGCTTGCCAGCATAAAGACCACGGCCGAGGCCCCAGTGAAGGCCCAAGCACGGGCCAGCGAGATGCGCCCAGAGGGGATCTCTCGGTCCGCCGTGCGGGGGTTGGCCGCGTCGATGTCTCGGTCCGCGATGCGGTTGAAGCCCATCGCGGCGCTGCGGGCGCTGACCATGCACACCAAGATGAGCACCAGGTCCAGCCAGGCAAAGTCGGCGTAGCGCCAGCTCATCAGCGCGGCGGCCAGCGCAAAAGGCAGCGCAAAGATGGTGTGGGAGAGCTTGATCATGCGGGAGTAGTCCGCAGCGCTCTTCATCAGGCTCATCTCGTGCTCCCGGCTTGCAGACATCTAACGTGTGGGAGCGGCGAAGGGTCCAAGGGCACAGAACGCGGGCTAGGTTGTGCTCCCCCCTTGGAGATCCCATGACCTGGACCCTGCTTCTCTCCCTCCTGGCCTGCCCCAGAGACCGCCCAGAGGACAGCGGTGCCCAAGACACCGAGGACACCGGGGAGGTAGACACCGGCAAGTTGGACACTGGCGATACGGGTGAGCTGCCCCCTGACTGCACGGTGGGCACCATCTGGCCCTTGACCACCTCCTGGAATGGCGGCGAGACCATCACCCTGGGCCTGGAATGCGCAGAGGCCGCGGATCTGGACGAGGCTCAGGTGCTGGTAGACGGCAAGGAGGTGGAGACCTGGTCAACGGAGGGCGGGGTGGCCTTCAAGACCGACCCACAAGCCGCCTTTGGCATCTCTAGCGTCTCGGTGTCCATCCGAACCCAGGCCATGGTCTCGGTCGGCACGCTGCGCTTCAGAGTGGAGCCACACGAGCTGGACCGCGTCGTCCAGAGCGAGAGCAGCAGCGGCGTCACCGACACGGTCTCCGGGGTCTTGGGGGTCAGTTCCCAAGCCCAGATGCTCTTCTGGCAGAAGGACGGCCAGCTTCAGTTCAGCAGCACCTTCGGGGGCAGCTTGCAGAGCCAGGAGACCGGCTTGGACTTGGAGGAATTCGTTGTCGACAACGGCACCTTCTCCGGCCGCTATGGAGCCGGTGCGCCCGTGTTCACCACGCAGTTCAAGTCCAGCGCATCCGAGGCCATGTTGGTCCCAACGCTCGATGCCACCAATGACCGCTTGATGCTGGCTCTGGCCACCCAGGGTGCCAAGGGCTTCTCAGTACAGCAGATCCCGCTCTACTTTGAGTCCATCGGCCAGCACAAGATCGACGCTGGAATGGAGGCTGAACAGGCACCTGTGCTCTACGACGTAGACATGGCGATCGACGAATCCGGCGCACTGTTGGCCTTGACCGTATTGGTGGGCATCAACGCCACACAAGACAAGCCATCCGCCGCCTTGGCGTCCTACTCCTACAGCGCAAAGGGCGGCGGCGTCTGGGTACGCAACTGGCAGTGGTCCGCTTCTACACGGGTTGCCTTCGCTGGACCGATCCAGAGCGGCGAGGGACAGAGCGGAACCGTGGTGCTCGCAGAGGAAGAGGACAAAGACAAAGACAAGACCCCAATGCTGTTGTTCCTTCTTAATGAGAAGGGCGAGATCAGCATCGAGAGCAAGCTCGGGGCCGCTGGAGACAACCCCACCACCATCACAGGGGCAGCCGCGCCCGACATTCAGGGCAAGACCGGGGGTCTCATCCTGATCTCACACAACGGCGAAGGCAACATGGCCGACTACCTGGTGCGCACCGACGGCTTCAAGTCCGTCACCGTGGACCAAGGCGACTTGGGGAATGTGCCCGAGCTGCAAGACATGACGCTGCGCACCGGCACAGAGGGCAGCGTGCACCTCTACATGCGCCAAGGTCGAGCCGGCTGGGACGGCGTGCAGGCGCCATCGGTGCTCAGCAAGTGGACCTGGAACACTGAGAAGGGCTGGGACACCAGCCTCTCGCCAAGCGTCCAGGTCCTCTCCATGGGCGGAGACACGGTGGTCGCTGGCTCGGCAAACGACGCCCAAACAGCTGCCCCTTCGGTGTGGCTGGACATGGACGGCGGCCGCTGGCTCGATGACGGCGAGCTCACCCTCTGCGCCGTGGACGACTGGTCCCTGAGCACCCAAGACGGCCGCGCCATCGCCACCCTGCCCGACGGCAAAGAGATGGACCTGGCCATCGACCCCACAGCCCCCCTGAGCTGCGCTCTGATGCAGGACACCCTGGTGGTCTTGGGCACCGTGGACGGCAAATCGGGTCTGGTCACAGCAGAGAGCGGCGGCACTGGACAGGCCAGCTTCAAGAGACTGCGGCCCGGACAATGGACCCACATCGCCATCTCTCACGAGTCCCGCTCGCTCTCGCTGCAGAGCGACAGCGTGGGCGTGCTCGGTGACAGCATCAGCGAAGACGGGGAATACGAGATGTCCCTGGGTGCCCTCAACGTTGGTGACCTGCCTGCGGCCGGCGAGTCCACGGAGATGGACCTGGGAACCAGCACTTGGGCAGTTAGCGCCACCAGCGAGCGGAAGCGCGGCGGGCCCTCCGTCTGGTTCTACCCCTCCTCGAGCAAGCTGCGTGTGCGCTCCGGAGCCAAGCTTGCTGCGCCAGAGGGCGATGTATTGGCCTCGCTCTCGGAAGATCAGCTGATGGGTGACCGCGTGGTGGTCTTGCCCAACGGAAACGCCAAGGGCTGCAGCAACAGCACCTACTACATCCCAGGAAACACCCTGAACCCGGCACAGAACCTGGCCGCCGCCATCGAGATTGGCAGCTCCACCGCCGAAGACTGCTCGGACTTGCCCATCCCACTGGGCGCAGCCGACTTGGACGGAGAGGGACAAGGCACCTTGATCTTGGGGAGCACCCAGGCCGACGGAAGCACCCGCATCCAAGAGGTGGTCTTTGACGGCGCAGCACTGGTGGCCCTTCCGGCCGTGAGCGTGCCCGCCTTTGACCAGCTCAGCATCATCGATCTAGACGGCGATGGCCTAGACGAGGTCATCTTGAGCTTCGCGACGCCCTACGGGAGCGCCAGCGGCATGGTGCTTCGCAGCCAGGGTGTGAGCTTGAGCTACTCGGGCAGCGCTTGGACCGGCGAGGAGCTGGCGGCGGCCACACTGGACGGCGAGGGGCTGCATGGGGAAGAGGTCGGCGGAGATGCCCTGGCGCTGTACGGTATTGGCGTGCAACGGCCTCTCAGTCCGGTGATTCTCAGCTCTTGGGCGGTGATGCTGGATTGAGCGCCGCTGGATTGAGTCGTTCGGATACAAACGCACACAAGAAGTACGGTGAAAACCCAAGTGCAAAGCACATAAGGTAAGGACTCAATGGAGCGACCCATGTTGCTGTTCCTCTTGGCCTTCGCCTGCACCAACTCCGACGACGACTCTTCCAGCACCGAGACCGACACCGTCTCCGCTGCTGTCGTTGGCGTCAACCCAGACAACTTCGCCGACGGCGCTCTGGCTACCGACATCACCACAGTGGACTGCACCCTCTCCAACGGCACCGAGACCCAGTGCTACAGCATCACGATCACCGGCGAGCCCGCCAACCACGAGATCGGCCCCTTCTGTCCGAGCAACATCAGCGAGGGCGCAGAGAGCGCAGGCAAGTGGATCGAGAGCGGCACGCTCTACGACCTGGACGGGGACTTCATCCTCGCCCTGGCCGAGTTCTACTCGGATGAGACCTGGCAGCTCTACGAGGAGAGCACCGGAGACGTAAACGTCACCACCACCCAGGAGGCCTGTGAGGGCGCCGCCAAGCCCGATGTGGAGGAGCAGTACCAGAACCACTGTGTGGAGTGCGCGTTGGAATACCTGGCGGACACCACCTACACCTTGGAGATCCCGGTCACCCCGACCCTGGCCAGCAGCGCCAATGCCATCGACACCCGCGGCAAGATCGGTGTGGCACTCAGCGGCGTGGTCTTTGACCCCCCCGCGCCAACCGACGCCATCTTGGCCGCCCACACCATCGCCGCTTTCGACGACTGCGGCGGCCACGTCAACCCCAACACTGGCTACCACTACCATGCGGCCACAGGCTGCTCGACCGAGGTGGAGCAGGACGAGCACGCGCCTCTGATTGGCTACGCGATGGACGGCTTTGGTCTCTACGCGAACGCCGCAGAGGGGGGCAGCGAGCCCACCGATCTGGACGATTGTAGAGGGCACAGCGACGCTGTTCTGGGCTACCACTACCATGTCGCCCAGGCCGGAGAAAACCAGTTTATTACTTGCTTTAGCGGCGAGGTGGTTGAAGCGGAAGACGGGGGACCGCCTCAATAGAACCGCGGACTGCGTTAGCGGATCCCATGCTCGTCTCTCACGACACCAACTACCTCCGCTGCCCGTCCGTTGACGCAGCCGCCAAGGTGCTCTCAGGAGCCGATTTGGTGGGCGTGGTGCTTCCCGGACGAGGGGGCTGGTGCGAGGTGCTGCTTCCCCCAAAGGTGCACATAGAGCAGGCCCTGGGGCGCTTGGCGGAGCAGGGTTCGGGGGTCCTACGCTTCCAGCACAACGACTACGGTCGAGACATTCGCTTGCTCCAAGGGCAGAGCTCTCTGAGTTTGGACCCAAAGAACCTGACGCCCTGGATAGACTTGGGCTTGATCGAGGCCGGCGTGCCCGCACAGATCACCCGGGTCGGTCACCAGAGCATCAGCTGGCTAAGCGTGCTCAAGCTGCCCCCACCCTTGAACCGGCCAGAAGCTCTCTGGAAGCAGAGCTATGTGCCTGTCCCAGGTGCGCGGGTCGTTGGGATGACCCTGGAGGTAGAGGGAGAACTCCCGACTAGGGTCGCAATGAGCGGGGAGGAGCTGATCCGGCTGCTCGTGGAGAACCAAGCCCTCGTGCTCACCGACGAGAGCCTTCTGCAGGACTTCTGCGCGGCGTGGGAGCGGGAGGAGAGCGCCGAGTCTCTAATGACATTGCTCTTGGCCCATCCAGGACTGGATGAGCTGTACCTGAGCGATGCGGCCTGGGCGCAAGCCGTAGCGGCCGCCAGAGCGAGCGACTGACCCGCTCTCAGCCGGAGTTCGCACAGCCCTGGCAGTAGAGCCCGAAGAACTCGGCAGACTGCAGGCCCAGGCAGAGCAAGAGCGGAATGGCGGGCAGGTAGATGCGCGTCCTGACGATGCGCACTGCCAGGACCACTCCGGCAGCCAGAATCAGGGCGCCGTAGACGTGGCCTGGGTTCATGTGGCTGTTGGCGGCGGCCTGGGCATAAGGCAGCAGCAGGAACTGGATGAAGAGGGGGAGAGTCAGGGCGATGGCCCACTTGAGGTTGGACATGGGAGCTCCGGGTTCGGGCTCTTCTGTTTCAAGTGGCGTGCCAGCTTTAGGGCGAGTTCTAGGCCAGAAAATCTACCCTAAAGGGCTGGCCGCTCTGTTTGAGTAGATTCGACAGGGGTGTCGAAGACTGGACACCCCACCCAGTGATTTCGGTCGCTTGTGCGCTGGCACAGGCTTTGCTTCTCCGAGCTGGAGGAGAAGCCATGTACCACTATGTCGCCCGAAGCAAGACAGGCCTTATGGCCGGAAACCCCAAAGACGCAGCCGCACTCTGGACAAGACTGCGCCCACTGGCCTCGGGCTGCGAGGCCATGTGTCTGATGCCCAACCACATCCACCTGCTCACAACCCGGCAGATTCGGGGTCCTCTGGCACAAGTCCTGGCCGGGCACGCGCGCAGTCTGAACCACGCAGGAGGGCGAGTGCGCTTGGAGTCAGTGCCACACTGCGAGCCCTGCGAAGACCCAAAGAAGATTCGGCGGCAGGCCCGCTACATCCACCTGAACCCTTGCAGGGCAAGGCTGGTCGAGGACCCGCTGGCGTGGACCTGGTCCACCTACCGAGACTGCATCGGCCTGAGCGCCCGCAGCGTGCGGGGCCCCGTGGCGGATATTGCACGTCTGCACAGCTACGTCAGCTCGGACCCCAGCGTGGCGACCCAGGGATCCGAGCTGCCCAACGGAGTCCCTGAGCCCAATCTGGAGCAGCTTCGTGCCGCGGTGTCCGAGTGGCTCCGGGTCCCGATGACCCACACCCTGCGGCGTACGCCGGCGCGGCGCCTGTGGTTGAGCGCGGCCAAGGCAGTCGTGCCGGCCTCGGACTCCGAGCTGGCGCGGCGAGTTGGCGTGAACCGCAGCACACTGTCCCGAACACCCGCTCTGAGCCGGGCCGAGCTTAGACCTCTGCTGCAGATGGCTGGAGATCCCCGCTTTCCCGGACTGTTGTGAGGGCATTGGGGGGTCAATGCAACAGGGAGGGAAGCATCGAGGGGTCAACGCAACACCAGCAGAAGCATCAAGGGGTCAACGCAACAAGTGCCGACCTTCCGGGTCGGATCTGTTGCGCTCAGCTCTGGATGCCCATCGGTGTGTTGCGTTCGACCCCCGATGCGCATGGGCTTGTTGCGTTCAACCCCTGCTGCTCCAAGGGATGTTGCGTTCGGGACTTGATGCCCATGCTTCGGCGGGATTCGCGATGCGAATCAGCTCCGTGGTGGCCCCAAGCACCAACTCCGCCTGAACCCCCACGATTCTGCCCCCTCCCCGCGTCGCTGCCTGCAGCCAGACCTCCACCGGAATCTCCGGGAAGTGCTCGACCAGGATGCGCACTTCCCCCATCACATCCAAGCTCTGCCCGCTGGCCGTCGAGTCGGTGCCCAGGGCCAACGGAATCCCCCGCTCCACCATGCCAGGAACGTCCGGCAGCATCCCCGTAATGTGCAGGTTGGAGCTGGGACAGAGCACCACAGGGGTCCCCCGCTCGGCCAAGAGATCCAGGTCCTCACCACGGGTCAGAGTGCAGTGCACCAGGGCCACCTTCTCTAGAAGACCCAAGCGCTCCAGGTACTGCACCGGGGTGCATCCGGGAGGCTTGAAAGCGGCCCGGTTTCGGCCCAGGAAGTCCAGAACATCGGCCCAAGGTCCGCTTCCATCTCGCAGGAACTGCCGCTCGGCGGGGTCCTCGTCCAGATGCAGAGTGGGCAGAGCTGGGCCACGCTGCGAAGAGATGGCGGCGATGAGCAGCTCAGGGGAGCAGGAATAGGGCGCGTGGGGCACGGCTTGCAGGTGGAAGCCGGTGGGTGCGGGCTTTTGTACAGAAGCCATCGCCTCCTCACAATCCTCTGGATCAATGCCCAGAATCTCGTGGTACACGGCGCCGCTCAAGGAGCTCTCGGCCAGCGCGAGGTCAGCACTCCGCGAATTGGTGACCTCGCCGACGGACTGGGTCCCAGATGCCTCCAGGGAGGCGATGCCTTGGGCAACGGCCGCAGCTTGGTCCGCGGGACTCTGGCTCCTTCTCTGACCCATCAGACCGCGCACCCAGTGGGGAAGGCCCTCGCCGCCGGGCTGCTGCAGGCCGCAGAGCTCCAGGTGGGTGTGGGCGTTGACCAGGCCGGGCAGAACCAGTCCAGGCGCACAGGGACCCGGGGCCGGTCCAATGTGGGTGATCACGCCGTCTACACGGTGGATCTCGATGTTCTGGGCCAAGCCGGTGGGCAACAGGGCCCACTGCGTTCGAAGGACCTGCATCCCAGAGACCCGCTCAGGCACGGGCGCGCTTGTCTGCACTCCAGGCCGGCTTGGTCAGGGCGCCGCCTGCAGGCTTGAAGTGCAGGTCCCGACGCAAGGGCTCGCGGCCCGCTTCCCGCAGGTGCAGCTCGGTCAAGGCCAGGGTGGGATCCCAGCTCTCCCCCTCTCGCCAGACCACGCCAAAGTCGTCCACGCCGCTGTGCAGCATCACCTGGGCGGGGCTGGGCCCATGCACCTGGAGATCGGCGACCAACTTAGCCTTTGGCAGAATCAGACGGGCCAAGGCGCTCAGGCGCTGCTGGTCCGCGGCGGTGTTGTCGTGCCAGCCCACATCCACGATGGGGAAGGTCGTGACACAGACGGCGATGGGCTCCAGCTCGCGAACGGCCAGCAAGCCGCGCAGGCGCTGGGCCAGGGTGTCCATGTGGCCAAAGACCACGCGGATGGTGGGCATCATGCCGGCATCCAAGGCGGCACGGAGCACCACGCGCTCTTGGGCAGCGGTGATCTGGGCGTCCTGGCGGCGACGCGCGGTCTCATCGAGCAGCAGGCCTTGACCGGGGGCGATGGCGGAGAGTCCAGCGGACTTGAGGGCCGTGATGACCTGGGCTGCGGGACCCAGCTTGTGGACTTGGGAAGGGGACAGGCCACTGAGCTGCAGGGAGACATGCTCCTGCACGAAGCTGAGCAACTCCTGCCACTTCTCCAGAGAGAGCTCGCCGGTGAGCTGGGCCATGGAAGCGCCGGCTTCGGCCAGATCCATCAGCTCGGAGAGCACGGCGGTGGGGTCTTGCGCGACGGAGACCTTGCCGCCCAAGCAGTAGGCGGTCTCGGTGTTGGAGAAGAGCGCGCTGGAGCGCAGGCTGGCAGCCAGGGCCAAGTCCGTGAGAGGTGCCTGCTCGTGCAGGGTCGTGGCCACGTCCAGATCAGCCGGCTCCCCACCGGCACAGGCGGCCAGCAGGTCATCGACATCCGGGCGGGGGCGCAGGGCACTGGCCGGACCATAGAGCTGGAACTCGGCCACCTTTCCGCTGGGGGTATCCTTGCCCAACACGCCGGCTTTGGCGCCCAGAGCGGCGAAGCGACGAAGGCCCATCAGAGCCCGGTCGTCCAGCTCATAGCGGATGGAGTCGGTGACGTAGCTGCGGTCGGGCTCAGGCAGGTGCTGACGCAGACCCATGCCTTCGGCGGCGGCCAGGCGCAGGCCTTGAACGGCGTCGTGGGGAAGATCGGGCCTACCGGCCCAGACGGCAAAGACGAAGGGAAGCTTGGTCCACGCCCACCACAGCTCGCCCAGATCCATGCGGGTCTTCAGGCGCTCGGGCAGGGAGCGCGCGGCGTCTCCGATGACCAGACCGGCGACGGTGCCGCGGGCATGCTCGACGCCCTTGCCAGCTGCGCAGTCGAAGATCTCCAGACCCTCGGGAACGCGCTTGGAGAGTGGCCCTTCCGTGAGCAGCAGCTTGGAGAGCGCCACAGAGGTCCGGCTCACGCCATCCAGAGCGACCGCGGTCCACTCCTCGGGCGGGGTCTCGGCGACCAAGAGCACGCTGTGAACGGGGCCTTCGGCTCCGATGCACCAGCCCGGAATGACCTTGTAGTCGCCATCGGAGAGCATGGCGGCGACGGGCACCAGACCCACGTCGGCCTGTCCGCTGGCGAGCAGCTCGGCGACCTGAGCGGGGTGACGCTCGGTGACCTGGTAGCGGATGCGGTCCAAGCGGGTGAGCAGGGGCCAGGCGTTGGTGTAGCCAACTGCGGCGACGCGAATGGGGGCGTTCTCAGGCATGACTTAGGCCTCCGCTGCGACGAGGTAGTGGGTGTCGCGCTCCACCGGAATGCGGCCGGCGTTGCGAATCATCTGGACCAGCTCGGTGCGGGTCAGCTCTTGGGGCGTGCGGGCACCGGCCATGTGGTAGATGCGCTCCTCGCGCACGGTTCCGTCAATGTCGCTGGCCCCGTAGCTCAAGGAGAGCTGCGCCAGAGACATGCCCAACATCACCCAGTAGCTCTTGACGTGGCTGAAGTTGTCCAGCATCAACCTGGAGACCGCGATGGTGCGCAGGGTATCGGCGGCCGTGGGCTCGGTGATGCGCTCCAGGCGGTTGTTCTCATTGTGGAAGCGCAGGGGGATGAAGGTCTGAAAGCAGCCCGCGTTGGGATCGACCGCCCGCTTCTCCAAGCTCTCGTCCTGCAGCTCGCGCAGCGTGACCAGGTGCTCGACCCGCTCTTGCAGCTTCTCGATGCTGCCAAAGAGCATGGTGGCGTTGGTCTTGAATCCCAGACTGTGTGCGGTGCGGTGCACCTTTAGCCAACCGTCCGTGGTGACCTTGTCCGGGCAGAGCTTCTTTCGGGCGCGCTCAGCAAAGATTTCAGCGCCACCGCCAGGCAGGGAGTCCAGACCCGCGTCCCGAAACTCCTGCAAGACCTGGGCGTAGCTCATCTCGTACTTTTCAGCGTAGTAGTGCACTTCCACGGCGGTAAAGCCCTTGATGTGCAGGTCCGGACGCTCTTGCTTGATGGCCCGCAGCAGGTCCGTGTAGTAGCTGAAGGGCAGCCCGGGGTGCAGGCCGTTGACGATGTGCACTTCGGTGATGAAGGCATCGCGCAGAGCCTCGATTCGGCCCACCGCTTCCTTGAGCGTCATCGTGTAGGAGAGCGGGGAGTCTTCCGTGAGCCGGGCAAAGCTACAGAAGATGCAGCTGGCCTCGCACACGTTGGTCGCGTTGATGTGTACGTTTCGGTTGAAGTAGGCCAAGTCGCCATGCCAAGCCTCGCGCACATAGTTGGCCAAGGCCCCTACACTGGCGACATCGGGCTCCTCGATCAGGCGCAGCCCGTCTTGGAGAGAGAGGCGCTCTCCAGCCAGGACCTTCTCCGTGATCTGGGTGAGACCGGCCCGCTTCAGACCCATGTGGGCCAGCGGGCTCAAGCGAGGACTGTGTGTGGGCTTGAGTGCAGCGGTCATGTCATGCCTTCCCAGCGATGTCGCACGTTGTTCTCAATCCCCATCTGGTCCAGGACACGGCCGACCACGGAGTCGATCAGGTCCTGCATGGACTGGGGGTTGGAATAGAAGTTGGGGCTGGCGGGCATCACCTTGGCCCCGGCCAGAATCAGCTGCTCCATGTTTCGCACATGAATCAGGTTGTAGGGGCTCTCTCGAAGGCAGAGCACCAGGGTGCGCCGCTCCTTCAGGATCACGTCGGCCGCCCGGCCAATCAGGTCGGTGCTCATGCCGTGGGCGATGCGGGCCATGGACCCTGCGCTGGTGGGCACAACCGCCATCGCTTCAAAGTCGCTGGAGCCGCTGGCGAAGGGCGCCGTCATGTCCAGAGGGCTGTAGATGGGCAGCCCAAAGTCTTTGGGGTCGGTGCCCAGCTCGTGGGACCAGACCAAGCGTCCGGTCTTGGAGAAGACCACGTGGCACTCGTGCCCAGCGTCCTTTCCAGGACCGGAGAAGAACTCGAGCAAGCCTTTGGCGTAGACCGAGCCCGAGGCCCCTGAAACTCCTAGTACAACCTTCACGGTGCAGCTCCTTCGGTGTGCTTGGGTTTCTCCAAGCAGACCAAGCTGGCCACCGGGGGAAGAAGCTCCCGGCCAATGCGAAGGGTAAACCCAACTTCTTGGGCGATGTCTTGGAACTCGGTGCGCGGCATGTAGGCCTGCATGGAGTCGGCCAGGTAGCCGTAGGCTTGGGAGTCTCCGGAGATCCAGCCACCCACGGTAGGCAAGACCACCTTGTTGAACACGCTGTGAAAGACCCGTGCGTCCACGCGAATGGGCTGGAAGAACTCCAGGATGACCGCGCGGCCGCCGGGCTGAAGCACCCGGTAGAGCTCGGAGAGCGCCTTGCGGTTGTCGGGCACATTGCGCAGCCCAAAGGCGGCGACTGCCCCGGTGAATCGTGGCTCCTGCCAGGGCAAGCTCTGGGCGTCTCCCACGATGGCCGTGACATTGGCGCCGGCCGGCAAGCGGGTCTTGCCCACCTCGAGCATGTTGGCGGAGAAGTCGTAGGCGACGATCTCCGGACAGCCCGCATCGTGCAGGGCCAAGCTCAGGTCCATGGTGCCCGCGCACAGGTCCAGCATGGGCCCCTTCACACAGTCTCCAAGCGCCTCCATGCCGCGCTTGCGCCAGAGCTTGTCCACGCCCATGGAGAGCATGGCGTTGGCCTTGACGTAGGTGGGCGCGATGCGGTCGAACATGTCCCGGACGTCGTTCTCGCGGTTGGGGTCTCCGGCGACGGGACCCTGCGCGCCCGGCG
The DNA here is from genome assembly GCA_913060515.1 of uncultured Pseudomonadota bacterium. Taxonomy (GTDB): domain Bacteria; phylum Myxococcota_A; class UBA796; order UBA796; family CAJQPC01; genus CAJQPC01. The sequence goes on from CAJXRZ010000033.1 coordinate 49,484, forward strand.
AGCTCACGAGGCCCGCTCGGCCAGGTAGGTGGCCAGATCGATGAGGGCCTGCTTGTAGGGGGTGTCCGGCAGGGGGCTGAGCTGGTCGATGCCCACGTCCACCAGGTCCCGGGCGTAGGCCAAGGAGCGCTCCAAGGCGCCGGAGTCATGCACGATCTCCAGCAGCTCGGGCAGCTCTTCCCGGGTGGGAGGGCGCTCCTCCAAGCGGGTCTGCAGACCTGGGGTGGCCTCGAATGCGTACAGGAGCGGCAAGGTGAGCTTGCGGTCCATCAGGTCGGCGCCGGGCTCCTTGCCGGTCTGGGCCAGCTCCCCGCCATAGTCCAGGACATCGTCGGTGACCTGGAAAGCCACGCCAACGGAGCGCCCAAAGGCCTCCATGCGGGATGCCAAGTGCTCATCTTCCAAGATGTGGGCGCCAGCGGCTGCACACCAGGAGATCAAGGCGGCGGACTTGGCCTCGATGATCTGCAGGTAGTCCTCCAGGGAGGTGTCCAAGCGGCCGGCACGCTGAAGCTGAAGCACCTCGCCCTCGGACATGGCGGCGACGGCTTGGGCCAGGTGACGCACACACTCGTGGCCCCCTTCTTCAGCGGCCAGGAGCACCGCGCGGGCCAAGCAGTAGTCTCCGGAGAGGATGACCAGCGCGTTGCCGTGCACCATGTGGGCCGCAGGCTCGCCACGGCGGGTGGGGGCCGAGTCGACCACGTCGTCGTGCAACAGACTGGCCAAGTGAATCATCTCGCCGACGGACATCAAACGGGACAGATCGCCGCCTACCCCGCACGCTCGCGCGCCGAGCACCGTCAGCAGAGGGCGGATGCGCTTGCCACCGGAGCGGGCCAAGTAGCGACCGATCTCGGCCACTTGTTCGACCCTGCTGCCCAGCAGAGCGATCAGCTCATGCTCACTACGAACCATCTCGTCGGCCACCAGAGCCCATGCATGGGCGGGGGGCTGGATGCGGGTTCGGGGGCTGCCGGCAGCCACGCCCTTTGGCGCGCCACGGCGCAGGGGAAGGATCTTGGCACCCTGCGAGCGGGCTCCTTGGGGTCCGTCCATGCCTGACTCCTGCGTCATCGTGGCCCCCTTATAGTCACCGGCTTCAAAAACTTCAATAGGGATTGAAATCTTTTCCATTCGGGACTATGACTCTCATACTGCGAGGCGCACGATGGCTCAAGCACAAGCCAGCACAGGCACCCAATCTCCCCTGGACCAAGCCGTGGACCAGGTGGCGCACGCCATTGGCGACATCATGGAGTTCTGGAGCTTCAAGCCCAGCATGGGCCGGGTCTGGGCCACTCTGTACTTGAGCCAGACCAGCCTCTCGGCAGAGGAGATCTGCGCCCGGACTGGTCTGTCCTCGGGCTCGGTGAGCATGACTCTGAATGAGCTGCGCCTCTGGGGCGTGGTCGGACGGGACACCTCTTCGGGGGCCGGATCCGGACGACGAAAGAAGCTGTACCGGGCCGAGACCGACATCTGGGCGATGGTCACGCGGGTGTTCAAGGAGCGGGAGCTCAAGCAGGTTCACCGCACGGTGCAAGCCCTGGAGCACGCCACCTCGCTCATCGAAGAGGCCCGTGCCGCCGGCGAGGACAGTGAGCGCTTGGCTTTCGTCTCCGCACGGGTGGCCAGGCTCTTGGAGTTGGCCCGCAGTGGGGAGCGCATGTTGGCGCGGCTGGCGGACACTGGGGAGCTGAGTCTGGGCGTGTTGCGGGGTTGGATGGGGCGGAAGCGCTAGGGACTCTCCCTGGGCATCACCGGGCCCTACAGGCCGCCAGCAATTCTGCGCGAAGCTCCGGAATCAGCCGGGACGCGATCTCGAATGCATCCGAGAGCCCTGCGACTCGGGCTCGAAGTTCAGGTGCCGCAAGCAGCGCTTGATCCACGGCGTTCATGGCGTCCATTTCTGCGCGAAAGCCCTGGTCAGCGGCATCCGCCGCATGGGCTCTGGCCCCACCCCCAGGCAGCATGCCGATCTCGCGGGCCCGGGAATGTTGGAGATCCGCCGCGTTGCTCTCCTCGATGGCGCGCCGAAGGGCTCGGTAAGCCTCGTACTTGCTGCGCAGCTCAGGGGCGTGTCGGAGTTCTGGGTTCCAGTCGCAGGTGTCACAGACGGCGTTTGCGTGCTCGATCTCCGAGCCACACAGACCACAATCGTCGACCAGAGCGGCTTCCATTCGGCGCTTGCGACGGCGCATCTCAAGCGCAGCTCTGATCGCGATTGGAACGACGATGATCAGCACGAGTGCGAGAGGGAAAGCCCAGTTCATCCAGTTCAAAGCGGCTCCTCAAGGTCAACCCAACTTGGGAAGGGGTCGAGAGTAGCCCGCTCATAGCGCAAGTGCAGGAACGCTTCTGGTGACTCGTGCACCATCTCGTCGCGGGCAGCCTGGCCCTCGAAGCTCGCACCTACTCGTAGAGAAAGAGAGACCGCCACAATCATCCTTCTTCCAGCGAAACCCTCCCCCGAAACACCAAGCGGTCTCCGGTCTGCATCTCGACCACCAGCCCCACCTCCGCGTGACCGTCCAAGTACTGCGCGGACATCACGGAGACGCTTCTCCCCCACTCCTCCCGGCGCGGCAAACAGACATCCGTACAGTCCAAGATCCGGAGAGGCACGGTGTGCTGCGCGACTCTGAGCTCAATGGTTGCCACAGCGCTGGCCCAATCCAAGTGAACGGAGACCAATCTCGCATCGTGGAAAGTGGGCAACTCAGTCATGGACTGTCCCCGGACATGTATGCAAATACAGCCAACCCTCCGGCATCCTCAAGCCCTTCCCTCGAACCCGGCCAAACTCAGTCCACGACATTGCATCTTCCCCATCAGCCGCCAAACCGAGCTGAAAAGAACCAATGCCCTCCTCCGCCAAAGCGACCTGAAATACGAAGGGCACCACGCTCTGATCACTGATGACCACAGCCATGCCTTCCAGGTGCGCAGAAGCCGCTCCAGTACGCCGAAGCTGCAGGTCAAAGAAGCCGTCCAAGCTCTCAAAACGCCAGTGCGTGTACTTTTCTCCGAGCAGAGCTGGAAGAAGCAGCTCCATCGCAAAGCAGAGCTGCTCTGATGGGTCGACGCCGCGGGTCCCACCCACAGGAAGCGAGCCGAGCAGCGCAGAGAGCGCCTCATGAAAACGGGCCTCGTAGCCAGAGCTAGACGTCATCGGATTCAAGCGCTCTCCCTTGACCCGCAGCGAGCCATCCAAGCAGAGATTAAGCCATCCAAACTGCCTTGCCGAACCAGAGCAAAAGACCCATGCCCCCCCGCGAAACCGAGCTCTACGCCCCCGTCAAAGCCCTGCTCGAGTCCCAGGGCTACACCGTCAAAGGCGAGGTCGGCGCTCTGGACGTGATGGGCGTTCGCGGCGACGAGGACCCGGTCGTTGTGGAGTTAAAAACAGGCTTCTCTCTCTCCCTATTCCACCAAGCCATCGCCCGACAAGCCATCACCGATGTGGTCTACGTTGCCGTGCCACACAACAAATCCAAGGCCTCGCGGGCCGCCCTGAAACGCAACAAAGGGCTGTGCAGACGCCTGGGTTTGGGGCTGATCTTGGTGCGCCTGAGCGACGGCCACACCCAAGTGGTCTGCGATCCCGCCCCCTACAGTCCTCGAAAGAATCTCAAGCGCAAGGCCAGATTGCTGCGAGAGTTTGCCCGCTTGCCCGGCGATCCGAACACGGGCGGTTCAACCCGAGCAAACCTGATGACGGCCTACCGAGCCGACGCTCAGCGCTGTCAGGCCTACCTGAAGGAGCACGGTCCAAGCAAGGCGTCGATTGTGGCCAAGGGGGCCGAAGTGCCGACCGCGCGAAACATCATGTCGGACAACCACTATGGGTGGTTTGAGCGGGTCAGTCGAGGGGTCTACGGCCTGAGCCAGGTCGGACTGGCCACCTGAAGCTCAGAGCCAAACCCGCTCGACAAGCTCGCCCGAGGTGCCATCCACAAAGAGCAGGGACTCGTCGGCCACGCCGTCCTCATCGCCAAACCAATAGCTCGTGTCTTCATCGCAGCGCACCGCCAGGGTGCCGTCCCCAAGGGCCGCGATGTCCGAGGCCACGCAGTCAAAGACCCCGCGACCGACGATCCCTGTCTCGGTGTCTATCGGCCACACGTTGTTGTCCGCACGGAACCAGAGGGTGTCGCCGATCTGCTCGACCGTCTGGAGATTCCGCCCGAACCAAGCGCTCACTCCGGTCTCCATGTTCAAGAAGGTGAAGTTGTTCTGATCGTCCTCGCTGATCTCTTCGTAGACCAACAGACGCCCTGCGTCGTCCATCCAAAAGGCGCTGGAGGCAAGGGCCTGGGTACGCTGCACACCGTCGCTGCCTCGGATCGTGAGCACTCCTTGGTTCAGGGCGTAGATCTCCCCCATGGCTGTGAACTTTGCGCCCGCCAACTCCGGGCCCAGCACCTCTCCTGCGCCCGAGGCCAGGTCGATCAAAAAGACCGCCGAGCTGCCGTCTGCCAGCAGCCCACTGATCAAGACTTGGCTCTCCAAGGCGTCCACATCCAGCAGCGCCAGGACCTCCACCTCGGGTTGATCCTCCAAGAGTGGAAGCGCGCGTAAAACACCAAGATCGGAGGGATCAACAAAGGACAGGGTGCGCTCTTCCAGGCGCAGCAAGCTGCCCAGCGGGGACCACTGCATCGGACCCAAGCTCTCGATGGGGCGGCTCCAAGACAAATCGGCCGGGAAGAGCAAAGCGATGCCGCTCAGCTCCCCCAAGCACCAGTCACCCTGGGGAGAGAGCTGCAGATGCCGGCTGTGAAGGCGTCCCTGCCCCAACAAGGAATAGCGACGCACGGACCCACTGGGCCAGCCCTGCTCGTCCACAGGCAGCACCCCTAAGATGGCCCCAGAGCTCCCAAAGTGGGCCTGAACCCCAGCCAGACCAGGGAAGTCGCCGACCACGGTGCTTCCATATCCGTCGACCGGATCCACCTGGAAGACGTACTCCCTCTGGGTCAGCAAGAGCTCCCAAGCGGCCTGATGCAAAGCCTCGTCCTGGGCAGCGCTGCGGTCCTCCAGCTCAGTCAGCTCTTGGTACTCGGCCAACAAGGCGGAGTCCAGCACGTAGCGGGAGGTCCAAACCTGCCCGGTAAAGGGATCCACGCCCAGCTCCGATCCCAGGCCGCTCCCCAGATCGGGGCTCTCGGGCAAGGCAAAGCCATAGCCCGAGCCCATCCCGTTGCACGCCAGGCTCAGCAGCAAGGCCATCACAGCCCCACCCGCCCGACCAGCGCGCCGCTCACCGTGTCGAAGAGCCCCACCTCATCGCTGCCGCAGCGCCCGGCCAGGGTCTGTGCATCGGGCAGCACCACGAGCTGACTCAGGCTGCAGTCCCCCAAGGACCACATCTCCCACAGTCCGGTGTCCAGGTCCAAAGACTCCACCCCGCCCGCCGCGGAGGTCCACAGACGCCCTTGGGCGTACTGAAAGCTGCTCAGATCTCGCTCCTCCTCGAAGGTGTTCGCGCCGGTGGCCACGCTGCGCCAACCCACACCGTCTTCGTTCTCGAAGACCATCGCGCCGCCGTCTGGACTGAGCCAAGCCTCTCCTTCCCCTTCGAAGGAGAGCTCGTTGACCAGGTTGCCCTGGGCGCTGTAGATGGAGACCACACCGCCACTCTCGCCATAGACAAAGCCCCCCTCATCGGTGAACTTCCCCTTGATGAAGCTAGGAGGCAGGACTGTCAGAGCACCCGAGACCAGGTCTATCAGCCAGACCTCGGGTCCCTGTCCGCTCTCGTAGGGAATGGCGAGCAAGGCGTGTTGGTCGCTCGCCGCAAGATCCAGAATCTGTGTCGGGCGCACCCCATTGGGCAAGGCGATGCGCGACGTGGGCTCAGAGACCCCGGGCTGCCAGCGCAGCAGCTCTCCGGAGCGCAGCCCCAAGAGCTCACCCTTGTTCAAGAAGGCGTAGTCCCCCGATGCGAGCGGCAAGCTCCAGCCCAGGCTGTCGGGAACCAGGGCGTGAACCCCGCTCTGCTTGTGTAGAAACCACCCCCCAAGAGGCGAAGGTGCCAGGCCGCCTCCCCGCAGGAAGCCCTCCGTTTCCGGGTGCTCGTAGACCACGGAGCCGGTGGCGTAGCCCTGGTCATCGACCGGCCGCTCGCCCAGATAGACCCCAGCCGGGGCGAAGACGGCCGCCGGTCCGGCCTCCCCTTGGTACACCCCGATCTCGGTGGCCTGAAGCGTCTGGGGATCCACCTTGCTGACCCGCGCGGTCGAGGCCGCATGCACCCTGGCGTCGAGGTCCCCCAGGTACATGAGCTCCTCCCAGGTCAGCTCTCCGCTCGCTTCCGCCTGGGCCATGATGGCCTCGTATTCGGCTTGCACCTCGGCCTGCACTTGCGGGTCCTGCTCCACACGCCCAATCCAGAGCATCCCCGTGAAGGGATCCACGCTCAACCCACTGCGAAGAGAGGCCGTGTAGTCCGGAATCTCCGGCTCCGAAAACCCCGGTGTGCACGCCAACAACAGTCCCCAAAGCATCCTGCCTCCCAGGGTCGCCCTGCCAGCCGTCCCCGCCCAACTATATCCAAGAAAGGCGGCATTGCCTAACAACTCTGACCTGATTCAGCGCTCCCCTACAAAGTCTGGACCCGCGCGAAGCTTGGCCGGCCCGATGTTCTAGGCTGGACACCTCCAGCCATCGGCGCGTGGCCCTCTGGCGATACATACCCCCGCCTTGGGTCTCACCCTGCTCGAGATCGAGGTGTAGCGGGTCGTCCTGGGGTCCGTAACTGGGACTATAGCTCCGGAGATGAACACACTGTCCCACGCACAGAACACCGGTCTGACAGCCCATGTACGACATGAGCAACTTGACCATCTACCCCTTCGCCGCCCCCCTCCTCGCTGACCTGGAGAAGCTGCACCAGAACCGCAGCTACCTGCCAGTGAACGCCCACGTGGCCGCAGCCATGCATGGGGTGCATCACGTGATGGTGTCCATCGACGGCCTGCTGCTTCGCACGGAGCTTCAACTGCGTGCCGATGGCCAGACCTGCATCCACATCTCCAACGCTTGGATCACCGAGCAGGGCCTGGAGATGGGCTGCTTCTTGGACATCGAGTTGGCAGTGGACGAGCACATGGAGGACCGACGCGTCGCCGAGGCCGAGGCCGACGCAGCATGGTTGATGCGGCCCCTTCCTCGGATCTCAGCCTACTGACGTGGTCCGAACTGTTGATCCTGTCTATCGCGACGAATCGGGGCTTGCTGGCAAGGCGCGAGACCGAAGGCGTGCGTGAGCCCGTCGAGCGTTGAGCAACGTGGCCAGCAGGCTCCGAGGCGAGTGAGAGAAGGCTCAACAGGAGTGATCACGTCAGTAAGCTCCGAGCCCCAAAAACAGGGCCTAAATCAGCGCCAGCTGCCGGGGCCGCTCTACCACCCGCAGCTTCGGAGGGCCCGCGGCTGGAAGAGGAGGAAGATCCTGATACGCCCACGTGATCTCACGCTCCAGAGACCACATCACCGTACCCTTTGCCTGCCCCTCCTCCGCCATCGAGGTCATCGCGGTGCTGCCTGGATGCACCACCTGGGCCGCCCCCAGAGAGAGTGATTGGCGTGGGTGAATGTGCCCACAGAGAACCCATTTGGCCCCCACCGGCAGCTGCGCTTCTCCCACCGTGTCCCGCTGCCGTCCCGCCTTGAAAGAGAAGCCCGGCACCCTGGCCCCATCAAAGGCCTGGTGGGCCAAGACAAAGTCCGCACCGCCGCCCCAGGCCTGCGTGGCAGCAAGGCCCCAAGCCTGGGCACAGCGCAGGTAGTTCACACACGCCAGGCGCACTCCAGCCACCCGCAGATGCTGGGCGCCGCGGACCACGTACAGATTGGGCACCCCCATCGGCAAGCTGCGGTGCAGGCGCGCCCGGTCATGGTTGCCCCCCAACACCACCACCGGCACCCGCCGGGCCAGCTCCCGCAAGCGCAGGGCCAGCGCCGCCATGGCCGCGGCCGGTGGCCGAGAGCGGTCAAAGACATCGCCGGTGTGCAGCACCAGATCCACCTCGCCGCGCATTGCGGGGGCCACAGCCTGGTCCCAGGCCCAGAGGTGGATCTCCTCCACGCTCCATCCGGGTTGGGGCTTGGCGGAGCGACCAATGTGGGTGTCGCTGAGGTGGAGAATCTTCATAGACTGCAGTCTATGAAGGCGGCCAGCCAAAAACTGTCCGGCTCAACGTCCTTCTAATGATTCACTCGAAGGAGAGGGGGAAGAACACGTCTTCGCCGACCTGCTCTTGACTCTCATCCAGCAGACGGGCCAGACCGACCAACTCCAGCCCCCCGATCTCAGAGTCGTCCCTTGGGTAGGTGAGCTCCAAGACGCCGGTCACGTTGTCCTGCTCCAGGATCTCTCGGTGGGTGCCGACGCTCTGAATGGTGTCATTGAACAAGCCCGCGTCGTACTCATAGATCCACAGAACCAGCTCCAAGCCCTGCGCATCTTGGGTCCAAGCACGAAGGGTCATCGGGTCATCGAAGGGCTGGGGTTCCTGGGCGCTCCCATCTTCCAAGACTTGGCCAGCACAGATCACAACCGGCTCTCCGGTCTCGACCAAGGTCAGGCTGATGTAGAGGGCCACATCTCCCTTGCGATCCAGCAGGTTGCCAATCTGCTCTCCGGCCTCCAAGTCCTGGATGGAGATCGGGATGCGGCCCGATCCATCGATCTCCGTCTCCTGCTCGCTGCCACTCTCCCAGCGCATCGTGTAGGTGTTCCCAGGCCGCATGCCCGACTCCGGGTTCACATAGAGCGTGCCGGCACCGGCCAAGGCCCGTCCGTAGACCGAGATGGGACCGTTGTCGCCGGGGTCTCCGTTGCGGTAGATGCAGCCTGTGCTGTCCTCGACCCGGTCAGGGGTGGCGTCCCCGCTGCAGGCGACCAGAAGGCCAAAGGACGCCGGGAGAAGTGCACGGCAAAACAAAGGACCTCCGAGTCCTTTACTTTAGGCGCCATCCTTCGATGTGGCCACCCGCACTCAGCCACCAGAGCCACCCCGCCAAGAAGAGCAGGTAGAACGCCAGCCCCGCCCAAGCGGCCCAGAGCGCACCCTCCCGCCGCGCGGGACTGATGGCAGGGGGAACGGAGAGCACTGGCACGCCCCCCTCCAGAACCAGCTGCTGACCGGCAAGCAGGGCGGCTGGCCCGGTCCAGATCACGCCTTCGCTGCCCAAGGTGGAGAGCTGCCCACGAAAGCCCGGGGGCAGTCGCACATCGGCCCGCGCCAAGTCCTCTCGCGCTCCCATCACCAGCGGAATGGTGGCCCCATCCAAGCGAAGCGCGTCCACCGCTGGGTCGCCCAGGGCGAGCACCGAGAGCTTGACCGGGGGCCCGCTGACCGGCTGACCAAAGGCCTTGGGGGGGCGCTCACGGAGCCGAGCGTAGGCACCCTCCGGATCACTGCCCACAGGCGCCGAGAGCGTCACAAAGAGCAAGCGCTCTCCGCCATCGGTGCTCTCTTGCACCGAGCCCAGCGCACGCAAGCCGGCGTCCAAGCGGCCCTGGTCCGCCACGCTGTACAAGTCCACGTGCCAGGCCACATGGGCCACTCCAAGCTGGGCCAGGTGTTGCCCGGCGAGCTCCACTTGCCCCTCCAAGAGATCCCGCTCCAGCAACCTGGAGATGCGGAAGCGCGGGCTGCTGCGCGGGTCGGTGGTGGTGCAGTGCTCGGAGCTGATGTGGCCATGCTGGGCTTGGGCCAAACACGCGCTGGCGTTGAACCACATCTCCTGCTCCATCGGGCTGCTTCCGCCCACCGGGAACAGATCCAACACAGGACCGGTGGCTTGGCTGTAGACCGCAGGGGTCTGGGCGAGCTGCACCTGCTGGCGCGTGGCCACGTGGTGCACGAGCATGACCTCGACCAGGACAAGGAGCCCGAGCCAGCCCACCCTGGGACCCCGGCGTTGCTGCAGGGTCCATCCCCCCAGCGAAGCCAGTGCTGAGAGCCCCAAGAGACCGCTCCAGAACAGACGCACCGGGAAGCGCACCACATCTCCCAGCCCAAGCCAGAGCAGGGGCGTGATGAGACCGCGGGGCAGAGACTCGGCGTCGCTGGCAGGGATGCCCACACAGAGGGCCAATCCCAGCCCAAAGAGCACCAGCAAGCTTCGATTTCTTCCGACCCAGAGCTTGGGGACGCACGCCACCAGCGCCAAGGCCAAGCCGGAGAGGGCCAGAGTGTAGCTGTGGTCCCAACGGTCCAGCTCCCCATCGGAGAGGGAGAGTCGATCCAGTCCAGCCAGGTTGACCACGCCTTCGCTGCCCCCGGCACCCGGGCCCGCGAAGAGCAGCACCGGCAAGGCACCCAGCAGCACCACAATGGCCGCTGAAAGAGAAGGAAGGAGGAGCTTCTTGGGCCCCTGGTGCACCACCCCCGCCACAAAGAAGACGATGGCCAGGAGGGCCCCAGAGAGCCCCTGATACGCCGAGGTCAGCGCGAGCAGCACAAAGAGCGCACCGGCCCACATCCCCTGTTTCCAGCTGCCCTCTGCGCCAGTGGCCCGCCACCACATCACCGCAAAGAGCGGCAGCCAAGGGTTCACGAGCTGGTAGACGTGCCCCTCGAGCAGCACTGTGGCGGCCAGCCCGGAGAAGGCGTAGAGCGCGCCCCCGACCAAGGGCCAAAGACCACGGGCGCCGACCTCTTTGGCGAAGAGCGCCGCGGCGGTTCCCGAGAGGCCTAAGCCCAGGATCTGAAGCCACCCGTGCAGGCGGGCCGGGTCCAAGAACTGAAGCAGCACGGAGATCGGGAGCAAGGTGTAGCTGTCGAAGCGCCGGTAGTCCCCGCCCACAGGCCAGGCCGTGGCCCCATCCATCAGGCCGCCTGCAAGCAAGCGAGGTCCGGCGGCCAGAGACCAGAGGGTTCCAGGTGCGTCGAAGTTTCGGCCGACGAGCGCCTGGGGGCCGGCCAACACAGCCGGGAAGGTCCAGAGCACAGCCATCAGAGTGAGCAGGCCAAACAGCACCGCTGGATGGCTGAGCCAAGCGGGGGCTTGTGAGGGGGTGGCGACCGACTTGGTGCGCTTGGGTTTGCGGCCCGCGATCCAAGCCACCAGGCCCAAAGCCAGGCTCCACCAAGCAAAGCCACCGCCTACTGCCCACGCGCTGCGCAGGCTGAGATCCCAGCTTCCACCCGGCAAGGCCTCTGAGACCCGCTGGGCCTGTTGTCCGTCCTCGCGCAGCACATAGTGCAGCTCGGTTTGGCCAGCGGGGACCGGCTCTAACGCAGCGTAGACCCTATGTTTCTGGGGCGTATCGCTCCAGATCTCTATGGGCACAAAGCGGAGCTCTTGCCCAGAGAAGGTGCCCGTGGCCACGCTCTCCCCGACCAGCTCCTGACTCTGGGGTTCTCCAAGCCAGCGCACTTGGGCCTGGAAGCCGTCTTGCGCGCGGCCTTCAGGAACACTCAGGTGCACCTGCACTTGGGTGGCCCCTTGGGCGATGGAGAGTCCAAGAAGAGCAGCCCACATGCCTTCAGCCTACCACTACTTGGTCCGACTCTCTGAGCGCGCCCAGCCCCCTGGGGTGGCCCCAGAGTCCCCCGCGAAGTAGGCTACTGCCATCAACCCCGCCCCCCAAAGGCCCGCCCATGCTGCTCGCTCTCGCCCTTGCCTGCACCGATCCCCAGTCCCTCTCCGTCAACGCGACCGACGCGTTCGGAACCGCTCTGGAGGAAGTCACCATCAAGCTGCCCACCGGGGAGCCCTACACCACGGGCAAGGACGGCCAGGTCAGCTTTGACGTTGTCCCTGGCAAGCTCGAGATCATGGCCGGCAAGGAGGGCTTCATCCCTGAGTTTGGCACCGTCACAGTGCCGGACGAGGGCAACCCCGACGCCTTGGCCTTCACGCTCTTCTTCGAGCCCGACAGCGTCGGCTTCTACGGCGTGGGCAACGCGGACTACATGCCGCTGGCGACAGAGGCCATCAAGACTGTGGCGACGGACAAGACCACCTGGCATGGTCTGAAGAACGTGCCGGAGAAGGCCCTCCCAAGCGGCCAACCCCAGCGCTTCGTGTTCAAGAGCGGCCTGCGCGCCGCCGAGCTCAAGCAGCAGAACCTGACTCTGTCCAAGCTCAAGTTCATCGAAGAGGCCGAAGTGGTCGGCGTTCTGGGCGCAACCGACGTGGAGCTGGACCTGTGGGTGGCCGACACCGACTTGGCCTTCGACATCAAGGGCACCCAGGCTCAAGACAACTACCTGATCGTGACCAAGGCCCCTCTGGAGCCTGGCTTTTACGCCTTCCATGCCCAGGGCATCCTCAAGGCCACCGAAGCTGAGAGCCTGGACCGTCTCCCCAAAGAGATGCAGGTCGCCTTCCCCTTCGAGGTCAAGTAGGCGCCTGTTGGTGCCCGCTTTGAGGGCCCCGTTGGACGCCGCTTCAGACGCTGGCGACAGCGTCCATGAAGGCCTTGAGCTTCACGGCATCCAAGGCGTACTTCTCACCGGAACGCACCCCGGTGCACAGGTCCAAGCCATAGGGCCGAACGGTCTCGATGGCCTGGACCACGTTGTGGGGTTTTAGGCCGCCGGCCAAGAGCACCGGCACCTCGACTTGGCGCACGATCTCGGCAGAGATATTCCAGTCGTGGGTCAGGCCGGTCCCACCCAGCTGGCCGTTGGGGCCACCGGTGTCCAGAATCAGGCAGTCCACCAGAGGCGCCAGCTCTTGGGCTTTGGAGAGGGTCTCCATGCCCGTGACATGAACGGCCTGGAAGATGCGCACCCCAGGATAAACCTGACGAATCTCCGCGTAGCCGGAGGCGGGAAAGGCATCGACGATCTGCACGCTGTTGCAGGCGGTGATGCGCAGCTGCCCGATGATCTCAGCGGCCGTGCGCTTGGAGCTGAGCAGCACCGAGTCCACCATTGGGGGGATGCTCGCTGCGATGTGGCCGATGCGGACCTCGTCGATGGGTCCCCATCCTGTGGGCATCTGGGAGACCAAGCCCAAGCTGCGCGCGCCGTGGGCGATGGCCATGGCGGCCTCTTCCCGGTCTTGGATGCAACAGATCTTCACGGGCAGCATGGGAACTCCAGGCCCCGAAGCTATTCACGCAGCCCGAGCACCGCCAGAGGCCTTGCTCTCGCCAGCGCAGGCTTTGTCACTACCAACGCCAGAGGCGCACACCCTTTGCGCTGGATGCAATCCAGGGCCCAGCTCTGGAGAAGCAGATCTGCTGGACCGGACCCTCATGGCCGCTGACCTTGCCCGGTCGTGCCCGTTTGACGGTCCCATCGTGCAACGCCGCGAAGGCCACGTCCCCGGAGCGGGTCCCCAACGCCACGACTTCGCCGCTGTGGTGCACGGCTCCTGCCGTGATCTCAAAGCTCATGATGGTCTGTGACTCGGCACCCTTCCAAACCGTCAAGCCACCCTCGGCCAGCCCCAACAGCAGACCCGGTCCGGCATAGCGCAGGCGGTGCGCGCTCACTTCACCCATGGGCAGTGGCTTGCCAAAGGCCACCGTTCGCAGCCCATCGCTGTACATGCGTGCGGAGACCACCTGGCCATTGGCCCCCAGACCGATGACGGTCTGCTTGGGCAGGCGCACGCGCTTCCGGCGGCCCAGAGTGAGCTCGGAGATCAGGGCCACCCGGCCGTCCAGCGTCTGACCGGTCACCACAAAGCCAAGCTGTCCACCAGGCCGCGGCAGCCAGTTCACTGCGACGTCGGAGAGCAGAGGGATCTCGAACTCCGCTTGGCGCTCTCCGCGGCGGGTCTCGTGGACCGCAACACCCTGGCCTCGTTCGACCACGATGACATGCTTTCCATCGGGAGACGAGGACAGGCAGGCGGGATCGGTGACGGCGCCGGAGAGCTTCCGCGTCCCATACACCGGGTCGACCTCGATGAGTTGACCATCGGACGTCGCAACGAGAAGCAGCTCTTTGCTACCCAGCCAAGTCAGCGCTCTCGCCCCATCAATCGGAGGCTGGAGAACCGCTTGAAGTGCCTTCTGCGTATGCAGAAAGTGCGGATCAGACCCTTCCATGACCTTCAGTCTACACCTGCGCACAGGCCTGAGGACTCACAGTGAAGTCAGGAGGGCTACTCCTCGCCCTCCAGCTTCGGCAAAGGCCCGCGCTGAAGCTCCAGCAGTCCCACCAAAATCAGAGCCTGGTACCAGGCATCGTAGTCGGCCCGGTGCTTCTTGACCGCGTCCTCCTCCGGCAGGCCCAAAAGCTCACTGAGGGTCTCCTTTCCGGTCTCCAGCCAGTGGATGTTCAGCACGCCGGCGGCCAGGGCCTTTGTGTCCAGAGCCTTGTAGCCGTAGGGGTTCTCCAGACCGTCCGCTTTGTAGGCATAGGAGACGAAGGACCAGTCAAAGGGCGCGTTGTGGCCGACAAAGACGGGGGTCGTGCCGGGCAGGCAGTGGCTCTGGGTCCACGCGGTCAGCTTCTTGAGGCCTTCGATGCGCGGCAGCCCCTGCACCTTGAGGCGCTCCAAGTCCAAGCCGTTGACCTCCATGGCGCGGGCGTCTACTTGAGGAGCCTGGGGCTTGAACTCCAGGTAGAGCTGAGGGCCGAGTGCAAGGCTGTTGTCCTCCAGGTCGTAGACCACCTGAGCGCCAAGGCTGATCATGTCAAAGAGACCCGGAACAGTGCCGGAGCACTCAATGTCGATACAGAACCATGTGGCGCGTGCCATGAACCCTCCAAGAGCGGTGCCAGCCGCCTAACCCCAAAGGCCCCCGAGATGCCCAAGCAGCTTCAAGGTGTGATCGCCGTGATCTTCGGCCTGGTCGGCGTGGCCCTGGGCACGGTGGTCTTCTGTGTCCTGATGGGACTGGGTGCCCTGCGCGAGGCCCCGGCCTCCGCCCTGGCGATCAGCGCATTGACCCTGGTGGTGCTGCCGGTGATGGGCCTGGGCTTGTTGGCCAAGCCGCGCATCCTGAGCACCTCGGTGGCCTCGACCTTGTGGCCGGTCTTCTTCTTGATGGCCCTGCCCATGTATTTCCCAGCGCAACGGGCACCTGCCCTGAGCACCGGCATGGCGGCCCTGGGCTCTCTGGGTGGAGAGGCAGGGAGCATGAGCGGCGGGGAGCTGGGCACCCAGATCGCCAGCCTCTTTGGCCCCGAGTGGCTCGCTGGACGCCCCCCCGCCCCCAAGGCCACCCCGAAAG
>CAJXRZ010000034.1 GCA_913060515.1 uncultured Pseudomonadota bacterium
GAGGCTGGTTCCGAGCTTGCGGCTATCAGGCTCAACAGCTGTGATCAGCACAGTAATCAAATGGGAGAGTGAGTCTACCGACGGAATTCTCATTTCAACGAGAATGGCTCGGAGAGTCTCACCGGAGCGCCTTAGGGCCCTCCGAGACGCACTGGACGTCCTTGGGGAGCAATGCCAGGACTGGGTTTCAATCGATCGAGATTTGGCTTCCGCTCTACACGCCTTGTCCTTCCATCTGGAGGGATGTACAGCCACCCTTCGCGCAGACGGAAAGCTCCCAGCAGAGTTGGAGATGGAACTCTCTCTCATCTACGAAAGCATCGATGTCGTTTTCGGAACGTGATGCAGAGTCAATTGGGAGGGTTTGAGCACCACTTCGGGTAGCGTTCCGCGCCGCCCTTCTGAGACGACGCGATCAAGAAGGCCGCACCACTGGGTGGGCGGCGCCGCCGGCGGGCGGCGACGGTACAAGGATGAGGCGCGACGGGGCAACACCGAAGTACTCCTCAGCCCCAGGGCCCGGCGGCCCCTCCAGCCCCATGCGGGTAACGCCAACTCCCAGAACGCAAAAAACGCGCCCCGGTTTCCCGAGACGCGTTCTTTATGGCTCCCGCTTCAGGATTCGAACCTGAGACCCTCTGATTAACAGTCAGATGCTCTAACCAGCTGAGCTAAGCGGGAACGTTGTGCCTCTCTCAAGGCGCCCCAGCTTTTAGCCCCCTGCTCCCGGAGCGTCAAGACCCGGGGCCTGAAAGTGATCCGGGCTCATGAGAGATGGCTGGTCTTCCGCTCCCAGGGGTCGAGGAGAACCCCATGCTGGCACTGATGCTGCTGAGCCAACCGGTCCACGCCTACGAGGTGATGGAGAAGGACTCTGGCGCCGCGATGCGCTGGCCAAGCTTTCCAGTGAACTGGGCGGTAAACGCCAACAATGAAGGCAGCCTGGACCCCAACACCGCAGCGGTGGTTGTGCAGCGCGCCGCCCAAGCCTGGGAGGTGGACGGCACAGCGGTGAAGCTGTCCTACACCGGGACCACCGACGCACAGACCTCAGGGCACGACGGTCAAGCAGCGGTCTATTTCGTAGACCAAGACTGGCCCTGGGATGAATCCCTGTTGGCCATGACCTCCTCCTACTCCGATGCCTCCGGCGCCTTCGTTGGCTTCGACATCGCGGTGAACACCCAAGACCACGAGTGGGCACTGGATGGAAACGCAGACCGCATCGACCTGCAGAACACCCTGACCCACGAGTGGGGCCACGTTCTGGGGCTGGGCCACTCCGAGAACGACGCGATGGCCACGATGCACGCCAGCGCCTCCCCTGGCGAGGTGCACAAGCGGGATCTGTCCCAAGACGACGTGGATGGGCTCTTCCACCTCTACGCCGGAGACTCCGAAATACCGAAAGTAGGCTGCCAGACGGTCTCCACCAGCCCCAAGGCCCTGGCCTGGCTGGGCGTGCTGGCGACCATCCTCCTGATCAACCGCCGCCGAGCGAGGTCCTGATGCTCTCCCTGATTTTGACCGCGTCCATTGGCGCGACCAGCTTTCACCATCCCCTGAGCCTCGAGGAGCTGAGCGCACGCGCCGAGAAGGTCGTGGTCGGCGAGGTGACCTCGCTGAGCCAAGAGATGCAGAACGGGCTTCCGTGGACCGTCGTGACCCTGCGCGTGGAAGACAGCCTGAAGGGGCCAAGCTCGGCCACCCTCACCCTCCGCTACCCCGGCGGCATGCTGCCGGGCGGCGTGGAGTACCGCGTGGTGGGCACGCCGACCCTCTATGAAGGCGACGAGGTGGTGGCCTTTGTGCAGAACGGTGCCCCAGTGGCCCTGGCCCAAGGCGTGCTGCGCATCCAAGACGAGCACCACCTCTGGACCGCAGAGGGCTTGCACTTCCACGAGGGCGAGCTGGCCCCCTTCTACGCCCTGGACGAGGTCCGCGCGGCCATCGACTAGCCTGGGACCTGGTGCCCCTTTCCTTGAGGGTCCAAGACCTGCCAGTGCTCTCCATCGCGCTTGGCGTACACCGGCCCCACCGGGACCTTGCCAAAGCCGCCCGGGATGTCGAGCATGTAGGTGGGAAGGGCCATTCCGCTGACCCGCCCGCGCAGCGCCCGCATCAGCGCCTGCCCCTTGGCGATGGGAACCCGGAAGTGCCCGGTCCCCTCCGCTTGGTCCCCCTGGTGCAGATAATAGGGCTTGACGCGCAGCTTAAGAAGGGAACGAAAGAGCTCTTCCAAGGCAGAGATCTCGTCGTTCACCCCGGCCAGCAGCACGCTCTGAGAGAGCATGGGAATCCCGGCGTCGACGAGGTCAGCGATGGCCTGCTCCGCACCCACCAGCTCCGAGGCGTGGTTCACGTGCAGCACCAGCCACGGGGTGGGCCCGCCCTTGAGCGCAGCGATGAGCTCCGGCGTGATGTGCGCGGGGTCGACAACGGGGACCCGGGTGTGGATGCGCAGCAGGTCAACGTGCGGCAGTGCACCGATGGACTGGACCAGAGGGGCCAGCCTTCCGGGGCTCATGACCAGGGGGTCCCCGCCGCTCAGAATGACCTCGCGTATGCCGGGATTCTCAGCGATGTAGGCCACGGCAGCGTCCAGGGCCGCACGGTCCAACATCTCGCCATCGGGACCGACCTGCTCCCTTCTGAAACAGAAACGGCAGTAGACCGGACAGACGTGCACCGCCTTGAGCAGCACCCGGTCGGGGTAGCGGTGAACGATGCCAGGGACGGGAGCATGGGCCGCATCGCCGATGGGGTCGGCGCGCTCCTGAGGCTGGATGTCCAGCTCAGCGACGGTGGGCAGGTACTGACGCGCCAGAGGTCCGGCTCCTCCTTCCTGCCGCAGCTGCTCGGCGACGTGCTCGGTCACCCCGACGGCGAAGCGCTGGACCACGGCCACCAGCTCCGGGTCACCGGGGACCAACTCGGCCTGGACCAAGGCGTCCAGAGTACGCAGGGAGGTGGAGCTCATGCCCCACCGCTATCACGCGGTTAATCCGCCTCCATGAAGATTCAGTGCTTTACCGTCGGCGCCTTTCAGGTGAACACCTACCTGCTGACCGACCCTGCGACGGGCCAGTCGGCCATCCTGGACACCGGCGAGAGCGACGAGCTGGTGCGGCGTCTCAAGGCCATCCAGCCTCCGCCCGACATCCGCATGATCCTGCTGACCCACACCCACATCGACCACGCCGGGGCCTTGACCTTGCTGCAGGCGGAGTGGGACGTGCCCACCTACTGTCCCCTCTTGGACGAGCCGCTCTACGACACCCTGCCCATGCAAGGCACGATGTTCGGCATGCCCCAGCTCAACCGGCCCAAGGGCCGTATCGACCACTGGGTCAAGGACGGCGAGACCGTACAGCTGGGCCAGACCACGCTGCACTTTCTGAGCACCCCGGGACACACCCCCGGTCAGGGCTGCTGGCACGACGACGACGACATCCTGGTCGGCGACACCCTGTTTTCCGGCAGCATCGGCCGCACGGACTTCCCCCTCTCCACACCCGCGCTCCAGGTAGAGAGCCTGCGTCGTTTGACCCAACTGCCGGGCCACCTGCGCGTGCACAGCGGCCACGGCCCAGTCACAACCATCGGCCACGAGCTGAAGACCAACCCCTTCCTGGGCTACATCCGCCGAGAGCGCGGGATCGATGGGCCGAGAGGAATGAGCTGGGCGCCGGGGACATGAAGCCCAACCTGAGCCCCATGCAGCCAAGACCCTAGCCTACAGGCGCTGTCCAAAGAAGAGGTGCACCGCCCCCTGCTGCGCTTCCCCCTCCTGCGGGCAGGCCATCAGCACGTCGTCCCGGCCGTCGTTGTCCATGTCCGCGATGACCAGCGTCCCCAAGCCCCCGCAGCGCCCAGCCTCGCTCCCGTAGAAGGACGCCTCGCCATCCCCCACCTCAAAGCGGCCCGAAGCGATGGGTCCGAGGAAGAGGTGGGCCCCGCCAGCGCCCTCGTCTCGGCCGGTCTGCCCCAAGAGCAGGTCTGGCAGCTCGTCCCCGTCCAAGTCGCCGACCGCGTGGGCGCTCCCCGTGTCATCTCGGTCCTGCTCACCCAGGATCTGGGCGAAGGAGTCGCCGCTGGCAACGCCCGCGGCCCACTGGCCGGATCCGCCTGCGAACACGTGGGTAGCCCCGACGCTCTCGCTGGCGCTGTTCAGCTCTCCCAGCGCCCCCACGACCAGCTCCGGGTAGCCGTCTCCGTCCAAGTCCGCGGCCAGAATCGACTGACCCAGTCCGTCCTGATCCGAGCTGCCTGAGACGATGGAGTCCGAGTCTTCGGCACCCAAGTCCGCGGGCAGCGGCCCGTAGTTCACATACACGCGCGCCTGACGTGGTGCCCCGCTCACCAGGTCCACCGCGCCGTCTCCGTTCAGATCCACGCCCAAGACGGTGTCCCGCTGTCCCAGGGCGTCTCCATCCTGGCCCAAGAGCGCAGCTGTCGCCCCGCTCACCCCGGTGCTGCTTGCGCTGCCGTCCCAGAGGTAAACCGCACCGTTGTCCGCGTCGCCTTGCCGAGAAGAGCCAATGCCCACATCGTCCAGCCCGTCCCCGTCCAGATCCCCAACAAAGGCCACCTCGCTGCCGAAGGCGTCGGCCGCGCTGCCCCGGTAGAAGACAGCGCCGCTGACGAAAGCCCCGTCAGCGTTGGCTGGATAGAGCACGACGAAGGAGTCGTTGGCGCTGTCCGCGTTCCCGATGAGCAGATCCTGAAAGCCGTCGCCATCCACGTCCCCAGCCACGACCAGGTCCGTGCCGAAGAGATCCTCGCTCACCACGTTGGCGATCTGAGAGATGGCCCCGGGACTGCCCCCGGGCGAGAGCCCCCTGTCCACCACCAACACCGAGCCGCCGTTCGTGGACAGGGCGTCGGAGCCAGGGATCCCGATGGCCAGCGCGGGCCGGCCGTTCCCGTTGAAGTCGGCTGCCGCCAGGGACTGGCCCAAGAACTCTTGTGCCGTGGTCACCGCCAGGGTCTGTCCGGCGTCTGAGATCTCAAAATCCCCGAGGAAGGAGCACTCTGGCGCGTCACCACTGCAGTCGTTGTCCACACCGTCATCGCAGGTCTCCACGGCCCCCGGATGGGTCTCGTCCTCGCCGTCGTCGCAGTCTTGATTGTCGGCGCTCGTGCCCTGGGGCCCCTGGCAGTAGAGGGTGCCGGAGTCGCTCGAGTCCCCAAATCCGTCCCCATCTGCGTCCACGTACCAGAGGCTGCGATCCTCAGGGTCCAAGCTGGAGTCTTCGTCGTCTGCGAGGCCATCACAGTCGTTGTCAATGCCGTCGCACTGCTCCAGAGCTGAAGGGTAGACCGACGCGTTGTTGTCATCGCAGTCACCAAATTCCGCGGCCGTGCCTGCAGGTGCCTGGCAGGCTTGGGCCACCAACTGGTTGGCCCCCCAACCATCTCCGTCCGCGTCGGCGTACCAGTCATCCAGCGCAGCCGGCGAGAGGCTATCGTCCGCGTCATCGATCAGGCCGTCGCAGTCGTTGTCCACTCCGTCACAGAGCTCTAGAGCGCCGGGGTAGATGTTCGGGTTCCCCTCGTCGCAGTCCTCGGACGCCAGGGCGCCGTCACCGTCTGCGTCACCGTCGGGGGTGCAAGCAAGGAGACTGAAGATGAAGCTCAGCGCAGCGAACATGTGCCCTCCGAAGCCCTGAGCATACACGGGCCCAGCGCGCTCTGAGCCTAGGACTATAGGGAGCCCAAGGCGCTGGTCCACTGGATCATGCGCGTCACGCAGAACAGCAGCCCAAGCACCATGAGCACGCCTCCGCCGGTGAAGAGCCCAATGCGAGGCGCGCCGCTAAACCTTGGTTTTTCCTCGTTGTTTTCGGACCTGGCCAAGCCCAACAGCACCAGTCCAGCAAGCATGAGCACAAAGCCAACAACCATGGGGAACACCCTCCATGCTCCTTCTACCGCATCTGGCTGGCCGAGAGCATGACCCGGTACTTCCACAGGGAAGAAGTCTTGACGCTGGCGCATTGAGGATCACCGTGTGATCCTGCATTCCCCCCCTTCCCCCGCCGGTCCATGCTCCTTCCTCTTCTGCTCTCCCTCTCGGCCTCCGCGCGCATCCCCAGCGCCGCTGACGGCCCAATGACCGCCCTGCCCGACGCCGAGCTGGCCCTGGCGATTCCCCTCTCTGAGGCCACCCACAAGGCCCTGGCCAAGCGGGCACACAAGACCGCGTCGAGCCAACTGGTCGCCATGTCGCGGGACGGACTCTCCGGCGAACAAGTCGCCGACCTGGCCTTTCTGACGGCCTACTCCCTGGTACGAGCAGGAAAGGCCACACAGGCCACCTCCTACCTGGATGCGCTTCGCAAAGCGCCCACGCCACCAGAGGCCTACAAGGCCCTCACAGCAGCGGAGATCCTGGCGGCGAACGGGGACGATGTGGGCGCCGCCCAAGCCCTGGAGGGCTTTGACCCGGAGCACGCGCTCTACCCCCGCGCCATGCTGGTGCGCGCAGACGCCCTCAGAGATGCTGGCAGAACGGCCGACGCCCGCGCCGTCTACGAGGCTCTGATCGAGCGTCCGGATCCGGCAGAAGGAAGCGATGTCGCTCTGGCGGCCCTGGCCAAAATGTCGGGGCCCGGCTCCGAGGCCAGCTACCCCTACGACCGACGCCTCTGGGCGGCCTACCCGACCACGAGCGCCGGGGCCTCGGCCAGCGTTCGCCTCAAGGAATACGGCCCCTTCGCGACCTGGCAGGAGAGCGCTCTACGCGCCGACCGTTTGATGGCCGCAGGCCAGTGGACCCGAGCCATCGACACCGTCGCGCTCTCCCACACGCCCATCCCAAAGGACGGCAGCGCTGAGGCTTGCATGGCCCAGTACGCCAAGGGACGCAGCCTCTTCAAGCTGAACCGAGTGACCGACGCCAGCTTGGTTCTGGGCCCAGGAGGTCGCGCTTGTAAGGGCAGCGATGACGACCGCGGCGCCAAGTCGCTGTACCTGGCTGGAAAGAGCCTGGAGCGCAAGAAGGCCTGGGCGGCCGCCGCCGTCGAGTACGAGGCCATCGCCGATCTCTACCCCGAGAATTCCTACGCAGACGACGGCTTGGCCCTTGCTGGAATCGCCTACCAGGAAGCGGGCGATTTGACCCGGGCCCGCAAGACCTGGGCTCGCCAGGTGGCGGAGTACCCCACAGGCGACTTGGCCGGCGAAGGCTACTGGCGCCTGGCCTGGGGCGCCTACCTGGACGGCGAGACCGCCAAAGCCATCGAGTGGGCCGACAAGGCACAAGTGGCTGTCCCTCTCGAGGTGGACCCCATGCACGTGCGTGCCGCGATCTACTGGTCGGGACGCTGGCGGGCCTACCCTGACCTCGCTGACCCGGTGATGGAGACGGGTGTGCCAGAAGACATGGCCAAAGCCCAGGAGATCTGGTTGTCCATGTGCCGAGATCGTCCTTTCTCCCACTACACCCTGCTGGCCGCCGCCAGGATGCAGGAGCTGGACCCGGACGCCCTGGAGGCCATCCCCCGCTGGCAGCCCACGGGCCTGGACGAGCCCTGGAAGGTGCGAGAGAGCTGGCTGCAGGACTCAGATACGCAGGAAGCCTTGGCCCTGGCACAGCTGGGCCTGCTCAAGGATGCCCAGTCCCACTTTGGCGCCCTGGACGATCTCCTCCCGAGCGAGGCCGCCGTGGTCACCCAGCTGCGTTGGGACGCCGACGATTGGCTGATGGCCCACTACGACATGAAGAACTACCTCAAGCACCACCCGCCTGAGCTCCTGGGTGAGCAGCAGGCCAAGGTGCTCACGCTGGCCTTCCCGCCGCAGTACTGGGAAGAGGTCTCCAAGGCCACGGAGCCCTACGACTGGGACGGGCGCATTTTCCACGCTCTGACCCGCGAGGAGTCGGTGTTCAACAAGGACATCGTGAGCTGGGCCGGCGCCATTGGCCTGAGCCAGCTGATGCCCGCCACTGCCCAAGGCCAGAGCCGCCGCATGGGCTTGACGGTGAGCAAGTCCGACCTGCACGACCCCTACACCAACGCGCGAATCGGGGCCTACTACTTCGACTTCTTGATGCGTCGCTTCAAGGGCAACCACTGGATCTCCCTCTCGGGCTACAACGCCGGCGAGGGCAACGTGGACAAGTGGCTCAAGCGCTTCGGAAACCTGCCCACCGACCAGTTCATCGAGAGCATCCCCTTCCGCGAGACCCGCAACTACACCCGCCGTGTCTCCCGCAGCTACCAGACCTACCACCTGCTCTACGACGGCGGCCCTGCCTTCCCAGACCGGAAGGCCTACAACCACCAGGTCAAGCCGGACTGAGGCGGAGCAGGAGGCGCGACGGTAAAACAGGTTAGTCTGCGGCCATGACCGCACTCGACCCCGGCGTCTTGGACGCCTTCGACCAGCACCAGCGTCGGGCCATCTCGCTACTCGGACAGATCACCGGCGAGCTCGCCGTTGGTCTGAGCGAGGTCGACGTGGACGAACTCATCCGCGAGAAGGCCTTGGCCGCCGGCTTTGACCGCTGGTTCCATCCGCCGGAGATCCGCATTGGGCCCAGAGCTGCAGACGACAAAATTCGTCCGCGCCCCAGCTCAAAGGCACGCATTCAAGCCGGCGATCCCGTGGTCCTGAGCTTGGCACCGGCCAGCTCCGAGGCCTTCGGAGAGGTCGGCACCACGGTCGTCTTGGACGCCGACGAGCCAGCCCTTTTGGGTGTGGCCCGGGAGTGCACCCGCGGCTGCGTGGGCTACGCCAGCCACCTCAAGACCGTGGGCGAGATCTTCGTCTTCGCCAAGGCCTGGGCCGTCAACCACCGCCTGACCTTGAGCAACCCACGCTCCATTGGGCACCGTCTGCTGCCCAAGAACGGCACTCTGCGCGATCACGACTACCCGCACACCGCGCACTTCGCGACCTGGCTGCGGCGCCATCAGGTTCACTTCCTGAACCCCTCTCGGGTGGACGGCATGTGGATGATGCGCCCCCTGCTCAGCGACGGAAACTTCGCCGCGAGCTTTGCCGAGGTGGTCTACATCAACGGCGATGAGAAGCGCGTCCTGGGCCGTGACAGCCTGGACGAGATCGGCACCTTTTAGCCGGCCTTTCCAAGGTTGGCCTGGGGGCCCTGGACTCAGCGCCTAAAGGCCGAGATCACCTGCAGGTGGTGCTGTGCGTCTTGGACGCCGTCAAAGTGCAGGCCGTAGAGGTAGTGCCCGTCGCCTGCGACAAGGCGCCGGATCTCCCCGTCGACCAAGTAGGGCGGCTCCCCCTCTGGGGTGAAACGCACCCGAACCTTGCCACCTTGCACGAACTTGAGCGCGATGCGCTGCGGCACCGCAAAGGCAAGCTGGGTGACCGAGAGGTCCACGATGCGTACATCCCCGCCCAAAAGCCGCAGGCCGCGCCCCTTGGCTGGCAGCACCTCGATCTGCGCGCTGGTCTTGGTGCGGGGGGTTGCCGGCGCAGGCGCGTCGGCCTGGAAGTCGTCCAGGTAGCCCAGGAGCAAGCCGGCGCCGCTGCGATCTGGGATGGGCACGCCGCTGCGCAGCACCGAGGCGGAGAAGGTGTAGGACTGGTCCTGCAGAGTGATCCATGCGCGCACATCCTCTCCACTGGAGAAGGCCGGGGCATCCAAGGCAACCACGATGCCCGCGCGCTCGATGCGCAGCACCCTTCCGCTCACCCACTCGCCGTCCTTGGACCGCAGTTGAAGGGTCAGACGGTCTTGTGCGGCTCGCTCGAGCAACTCACGGGGATCGGACATCTAAACTCCTGCCGAGCTCCTCTATCCCCAGAGGCTATGAATGCACCATGCGCATCGCTCACATCACCGACATCCACATCCAACGCCGCCCCCAGCTCACTGAGCTCTTCGGCAAGCGCTTCCTCGGCGCAGCGAATCTCTACATCGCCGGGCGGCACGACCACTTCACACCCGCCGCGCAGGAGGCCTTGGTGCGCGCCCTAAAGGCACAGCAGCTGGACGTTGTGGCCTGCACCGGCGATTTGACCGCTCTGGCGACCGATGAGGAGTTCCAGGCCGCCAAGGATCTGCTCGGGCCCATCTTTGCCGCGCAGCCCAGCGTGATCATCCCGGGCAACCACGACACCTACGTGGCCCAGGCCGAAGCAGAGCGCTGGATCGAGCGATACTTTGGCGAGTGGACCGGAGAGGGAGACTGGCCTCGTTTGCACCAGCATGGCCAAGTGGCCTTCGTCGGCGTGGATGTGTGCAGGCACCGGCCCATCTTGAGCACGGGAGAGATCGACGCCCCTCAACTCCAGCGCTTGGATGCGCTCCTGGGGAGCCCGGAGCTGAACGAGAGCTTCGTTTTTCTGATGGTGCACTACCCCCTGCGCAACCGACGCGGTGAGCCCTACGGTCCGGACACGCGAAACATCAAGAACGCCGCCGCCCTCGAGGCCGTCCTGGCCAAACACAGCGCCCGAATCGGCGCGGTCCTTCACGGTCACGAACACCACGGCTTCCGCACCAAGATGCCCGTGAGCGACGGCCCGGACATCGACATCTTGAACCCTGGTGCTGGCGGCTACGCCCACCTGCCTGACAAGGGGCGCACCGCCCACTTCTGTATTTACACGGTGGCCGATGGCCACATCGCGGAGGTGGAGCGCTTCGCTTTCGACGGCGCTGAGTTTGTACCGGAGCAAGGCGGCGCCTTCGCCAGCAAGGGATAGGCTGGAGTCCATGAACCGCAAATGGATTCGCGTCACCACCACAGAGACGGACCCAAACCGGACCTTGGCGGCCCTGAAGCAGACCTTCCCGCGCATGCGTCTGGGGGACCTGGTACACACCGCCGGCCGCCTGAGAGCGGGGCTGCCAGTGGTGGTGAAACAACGGGAGGTCCAGGACACGGGCGCCCTGACCCTCACCCTGGAAGATGGCCCCATGTTGCCCCTGCAGGCGGAGCCTCATCCCGCCTTCGAGCACGCTTGGTTTGGACTGAAGGCCCTGCTCTACCCCATCGTTCCCTTCGCCTACGATTGCTTGGAAGGGCCCGCTCTGGAAGAGGATGTGGCCTTGCTAGAGGCCGATCTGGGCCGAGCCCTCCCGGCGGAGCTCAAGAGCTTGCTGAGCCTGCACGACGGGCAGCGCGCGGCAGGCCCGCTGCTCTGGGAGTTGGCCCCCATCTGCGAGCGGCTCATGACTTGGCAGTGGCTCAACCGCTCCGGCCATCCCCTGGAATGGTGGAATCCGGACTGGTTTCCCGTGTTCTCCAACGGCAGCGGCGACTACCTGGTCTTGGACCTCTCACAACCCGAGCCGCCGCTCATCGAATACCGGCACGACGAGGAAGAGCGCATTGTGGTCGCCCCGTCACTGAGCAGCTGGATTGCACAGCTGCACGAAGAGCTCTGCACCGGTCAGCTTTTTGCGAGCACCGTGGACGGCCGCTTCTCCGGTCTGACCCGCGTGGTCCCCACCGAGCCTCGGATGCAGGTGATTCGCTTCGACTACTCCTGACAGCTCAGCGCACACGCCCGTAGATGCGCTCAATGAGCGGCAAGGGCAGGCCTGCCCTGTACAGCGCCGGCAGCGTGTTCATGAGCACCAGGTACTTGAAGGGCGCGGACTCAAAGCGCCGGGCGCTGACCTGTACCCGAGCCGGAACCCGCGCGATCTTGCCGAGGGCCCGCACCCGCTTGGAGAGCTCCAGATCCTCAAAGAGGGCCTGATCCGGACAGCCGCCGACGGCCTCAAAGACGGGACGACGCACAAAGAAGGCTTGGTCCCCGTAGGGCAAGCCGCTCACTCGGCTGCGCAGGTCTGCGACATGAAAGAGCGGCGCCAGGGCACCCTGGCCCGCGTGCCAGGTCTTGAATGCGCCTGCGACCACCCCAGGCTCGGAGAGGGCGCGCTCTACCTCCTGAATCCAGGAGTCCGGCAAACCGACATCGGCGTGCAGAATCAGCAGCACATCGCCCGTGGCCAGGGCAGCTGCGGCGTTGATCTGCTGGCCTCGACCGCGGGGGGCTTGCAGCGCTGTGCAGAAGCTGGCCTGGGCCAGCGCCCAGGTGCCATCTTGGCTGCCGCCATCGCAGACGATGACCTGATGAAGCCCCTCTCCCTCAAGCTCCTTGAGACGTGTAGGCAGGTGCTGGGCCTCATCGAGCACCGGCAGCAGCACCGAGATGCGCATCAGCTCGCGGGATCCATCAGGCTGCGCCAGAGATCATCGGCCAGCTCAGAGGCCCGCGAGACGCCGTCCACAAACCACTTCCATCGGCCCAAGCGGTCCTCTGGAGCGGGGGGGCTGCCGACATCGATGGGATGGGGTGCGCTGTCCACAAAGGTGCCGCCCAGGAACTGGAAGACCTGAAGCAGAGACTGGTTGGCGTCCGTCTGGCCTCGTGCGGCGCCCAGAGCCCGTACCAAGCCGGTCGCGACAAGGTCTTCCGCCCCGCTGGGCGGAGGCAGCATGGCGTTCTTGGGAAGCACCAAGACCTGGCTCATTAGCTCCCCCAGGGCGGCGACCAGCGCCATGTCTCGGCCGTCGTCCTCATCGCCGAGCAAGGCCATGCCCATCATCCAATCCTCTACCGAGTCGCGGTGCTGTACGGAGAGGCGCCCCAGCCAAGGCTCCAGACCTCCGGCGACAAAGCGCTCCAGCAGCTCCGCGCCACTGAGGTCCAGGGGATCTGGCAGGCGCTGCTCTGTCGGGCCCAGGATCTGGTGCCACGGATGGCCAGCCTGTCCAGTGATGGCCCGTCCGGCCCGGAGGGTGATGGCCAGTCGGGTCAGGGTGGGCGCGGGGGCATCGAAGAGCATGTCCAGGAGGGCCGGCTCCGCCGGAATCCCCAGGGCCGACATGGCCACCCGGAGCTGCTTGGAGCGGTTCCGCGCCGCTGGCCGAGGGTCACGGGCCAGACGCACGAAGGCCTGTGTGGCCGGATGCAGGCCTTGACCCTGGGTGTCCAGCTCGAACCATGGCCCCAAGCCTTCGCGGCTCAAGCAGGCCAAGAGAGGGAGCTCGGCCGGACCAGGCAGGATGACCAGGGGTCCCTGGCCGTCCTCGCGTCCAACGCCACAGCTGGCCAGCACGTTGCTGTGGAAGATGGCCGGACCCTGCACGGGCGTGATGGTCTCCCGGTCTCCAACGATTCGCACGCGCAACCCTGGAATACCAAAGCTCCGAGCGCGAGAGAGCAGCAGAATGCCAGCGACCAAGGCGGCGGGCGAGTTGCCCTTGAGCTCAAGCTCCACGGTGTCTCCTCTCTAAGTTCTGGGCTTGCTTGAGGCCTCGCCGCGAAGACGCAGTCCCAAGAGCGGCACCAAGGCCCAAGCCATCGTCGCGGTGAGCGTAACCACTGCAAGGTCCCACCCCCAAGCCAGGGTGGCCAGGACGCAGACCGCGCTCAAGGCCGAGCCCAGAGCGGCCAACTGAAGCAAGAGCACCGGGGCCAACAAACCTTGGGTCTGCAAAGGGGCCTGCTCCGCTGGGAGGCGACCCTGGCGCCACTTGGCGAAGGCCAAGGCCCTGAACCCGAGCATCAGTCCCTGCTGTGCGCTCAGGATGGCCACCACACCCAGAACCAGTGCGATGGGCCGCAGGGGCATCTCTGGGCCCATCCAGGCCACAAAACCCCACTGAATGGCGATGCCCAGGCCGACGAAGGGCCAGAGCGTCGCCAAACCCGTCTGAACCAAGCGGCGCAGCAAGCCCAGCTCCGGGACCGCTGGCGTGCGACCCGTGAAGCGCTCTCCAGGGTGGGCGCGTTGGTAGTCCACCTCTTCGGCCCAAAAAGGAATGGCCAAGATCCGGTTCGGATCCATGCCCTTGGGCAACCAAGGCAGCAGCTCCAAGCGCCGCTTGTTGGCCATGACCGTGTTTCCGGCCACACAGCGGCCCTTGAGCCGGATTCTCAGGCCAGCCTCCCCGTCCAACTCCAGGCTGGCCCGCGGGTCCACGCGCATGCGCTCGATGACCTTGGCCCCAGGGGAGATGAAGAGGAAGACGACGTCCTCGAAGGCGGCCGCCGGGGCCGTGACCGTCAAGGGATCCTCCACCCCCACGCGCAAGCGCAGAGCGTCAACGCCGGAGAGCACCCGCACGAGCTCCGTAGGAAGCAGATCTGTGCGGGCCATGGATCTCGAGGGCAAGAGGAGTGCAGCCCAATGCTACACCCTGGCCCAAGCTGGGTCACCCAGAGAGGTCAGCGGGTGCAGACAAGCCAGCTCAGTGCTGCTTCTTGCCCTTCCAGCCACCGCTGGTGGGGCCGCGGCCCTTGTAGTTCCCACTGGGCCCGCCACGGGGCCGGAAGGGAGGGCGATCGCCTTGAGGCTTGGCCATGAACACAGGACGCTCTTCGCCGCGAAGGGTCAGGCGCCGGTGCTGAGAGATGACCTGCTCAGCGAACTCCTGCGGCAAGGCCACGAAGCTCTTGCGGTCCACGACCGTGATGCGCCCAATCACCTCGGCCGGGATGCCAGCCTGGTTGGTCAGCGCGGCGACAAAGTCACCGGGCTGCACACCGCCGAAGCGGCCCACCGGGAAGAAGAGCTCTACGTGCGCGCCGCCGCCACCGCCGGCGTTGGAGCGGGCACCTGGGCCCTCCTGACGCATGCGTTGGGGGTTGGTTGGGCGAACGTTCTGCTTGCGAGAGCGGGCCCACATCGGCGGCAGGTCCTCTTCCGGCAGGGAGAGGTTCACGTTCTCGCTGCGGGCCAAGAGCTCCATGGCGGCGGCGGCCATGTCGGCCATGCTCCAACCACGCTCTTCCATCACCCGCTCCAAGAAGGCGGCAGCGTGAGGGTTCACGTCCTCGACCTTCTCGCTCATGCGGTCCACCAGACCTTGCTGCTGGCGGCGAGCGATGACGGCATCCGAGGCCACATCCGTCTGGGTGATGGTCACCTTGAGGATGCGCATCAGGTCTTGCAGCTTGCGGTTCTCACGGGGCGTGACGAAGGTCACGGCGGTGCCCTTGCGACCTGCTCGACCGGTACGGCCGATGCGGTGAACGTAGGTGTTGCGGTCCTGTGGCAGGTCCAGGTTCACCACGTGGGTGATGTGGGCCACGTCGATTCCGCGGGCGGCCACATCCGTGGCCACAACGATCTGCAGTCGCTTGGCGCGCAGACGCTCCAGGACACGCTCGCGAGCGGCCTGGGACAGGTCACCGTGCAGCTCGTCGGAGGCAAAGCCCAGACGGGAGAGCTCAGCGGCGACCTCGGCGCAGCCCTTTCGGGTGCGGGCGAAGATCAACACAGCGTCGTGATCCTCACTGCGAAGCAGGCGCAGCAGGCCTTCCAGCTTGTGCTCCTGGGGAACGCGCATCCAAACCTGGCGGATGTGATCGGAGCTGGCCTCCTTCGACTCCACCTGGACGACCAGTGGATCGGTCATGTGGGCCTTGGCGATGCGTGCGATCGGCGCAGGCATCGTGGCCGAGAAGAGGGCCGCCTTGCAGTCTTCGGGGACAGCAGCAAAGACGGTCTCCACGTCTTCGATAAAGCCCATGCGCAACATCTCGTCGGCCTCGTCCAGGACGAGCATCTTCAGGGAGTCCAGCTTCAGGGTCCCCTTCTCCATGTGATCCAGCACGCGTCCGGGCGTACCCACGACCACGTCCACGCCGCGGCGGAGCGCGCGCAGCTGTGGCGGGTAGGGCGCGCCACCGTAGATGGCCAGGATGCGCAGGTCGGAGCCAACCGCGTAGGTCTCCAGAGCGGTGTGCACCTGGAGCGCCAGCTCGCGGGTAGGCGCCAGAATCAAGCCCTGAACGGGCCCTGGCTTGGCATCCAGACACATCTGGAGCAGAGGCAGGCCAAAGGCCGCAGTCTTTCCAGAGCCGGTGCGTGCGCGGCCAATGACCGAGCGACCCTCCAAGAGAGGAGGAATGCCTGCTGCCTGAATTGGCGTGCAGGACTCAAAGCCCATCTTCTCAACAGCCTTCTGCAGGCTCTCAGCCAGCCCCAAGTCCGCAAACTGCACGGTGGGCTTCTCGTTTTGCTCGTCGCTCATAAAATCTATCGTCCTGGGGAGTTGCGCCCCATAGGTCGTAGGAGGCCCCCACGCCAGCGACGTATCCAACACGGCACGAAGCGAGGCAGGCCGTTCTCTGCAAGCCTGTCAGGAATGCGCCAATGCCGCGTTCCATGTTGAACCCCAATCAAGCTGCCATGTCACAAGGCCACATGATTCCTCTTCTCCTGCTCGCTCTCGGCCCAGCCCCCGAAGAACTCTCTCTGCTCGGCGAAGTTCCGGCGCTGTGTGCGGACGCCGCCATGACGCAGTGCTGGACCCCGACGAAGCCGGACGGATTTCAGGGCAACCGCCTCTTCGTGACGGAGATTGGAGAGAAGAGCAGTGCGCTCAGCGTCCAGGTCTCCGGCGTGCGCCTCCACCCTTGGGTCCCGGCCCAATCGCTGGAGCTTGTCGTAGACGAGGTCAGCACATTCCCCTTCTCCGAGCAGGCCAGCCTGACCCTTCTCCCTGGACTGGCGATTCCCCCCGGCCAGGTCCTGGACCTGGAGTTCATGGAGCTCCCCCTCCCCTGGACCGATGCAAACCCTCCCTCCATGGGCCGCAGCTACGTGGAGATGGAGCCTCCCAGCCATACGCAGAGCCAAGCCGTTCTGGCCGAGATGAAGCAGAGCAGCGGCCCGTGGGTGCAGATGATTCCCAAAGGTCAGACGCTGCACGCTGAGCCCAAGGGCCCCGTCATTGCCACAATGGGGCCTGGAAGTGACGCCAAGATCCTGGACCGCCAGGGCCCCTGGACCCTGGTCCTCATTGAGCGACCCTACTTCCAGCTGCGCGCCTGGGCGCATGACTTGCCAGCGCCAGAGACACCCCCGGCCATTGGCTTCTGCGGAGGCGGACACGGCTACGGCCCGGGCACGCCACCGCGCACCATCGTGCTGGAAGCGGACACCCCGCTGTATCTGGCCCAAGGTGACGCTCCGATCGCCCACACCTTGGACACCGCATCCTTCGTCGTGCAGGTCGATGAAGACGAGCGAATCGGCATTCAGCTGAGCACGGCCTGGGGCATGCTGATGGTCTACCCAGAGGCCAAGCAGATCCAGAGCGCCGATCTGGAGGCCTTCCGTGGCTGGTTGGCAGAGGGCCCCTTGTATGCAAAGGCCAAAGACGGCAGCTGCACCGAAGCCTCACTCGTGCTGCCCGAAGGCCCGTTCCCAGCGGCAGAGCTCAAGGTCATGGACACCTCCGAGATCCCCGGGGGCGCGTGTGAACACAGCGTCTCGCTCGCCTGGAAAGGAAACAACACCCTGTCCTCGGGCGGTCCAGGCGGCTTCTGCGAGTTCCCCGACGGCACAGGCAGCGGCTGGATGAACAGCGGCCACTGGACGCAGACCTTCACCGTCCAAGAGCAAGGCTGGGTGAAGCTGGCTGGAGAGTGGCTCAACCACGACCTGGCCGTGTGCGAGAGCAGCGAGCCGCCGACTCCGCCCATCGAGGGGTCCCCAGCCTCGGACGAGGCCTCCCAGGACTGACGGCGGGTTGACGCCCGCGCCCTGAGCGCGGTGCTACGCTGGCCAAGATGCTGATTCTCCTGCTGGCCTGTACGCCCACGTCCACCCCCGTCGAGGAGACCGTGGACCCCGGTCCCCAGTGGGTCTTCGACACACCTGCTTTAGAGAGCACGCCCACCCTCGAGGTGGTTGATGTCTTCTCCGAGACCGAGACCCACGGCTTCTCTTTGGAGTTGGACAGCCAAGCCCGAAACGACCTGCGCTCCGACCCCTATTCCTGGACCGAAGCGGTCTTCATCGCAGGCGAGGTCCCCTACCCCATCGGCATCCGCATCAAGGGCTCGAGCACCTACAGGGACTACGGCGACAAGCCCTCCTTCAAGCTCCGCTTTGACTACGTGCACTCCGAGCTACGCTTCAACGGAATGCGCCGCCTGAACCTGCACAACATGGTCCTGGACCCCATGCTCTCCAGCGAAGTGCTGAACTGGGGATTCTTCCGTGCCGCCGCTCTACCCGCTCCACGTGTGGGCTACGCCCGCCTGGACATCAACGGCAGAGATGAGGGGCTCTACAGCATCGTCGAGGACATCGAGGATGACTTCCTCAAGCAGTGGTTCGGCGACTCCCACGGCAACCTCTATGAGAACGCCGAGAACTACTGCGATCTGACCCGAGTGGGCTGCTTCGACAAAGACGAGTGGGACGAGGGGAACGACGATGCCCTGGAGGGGCTGATCAGCGCCGCCAGGCTCAACGGCCAAGACTGGCTGGGCGAGATGAAGGAGCGCATGGACTGGGAGCGCTTCGTCTCCTTCCTGGCCATGGAGCGGGTCGTCGCCCACTGGGACAGCTACAGCTACGATGTGAGCAACTACCGCCTCTACCACGACCCCACAGCCGACACCTTCGCCTTCATCCCTTGGTCAGGCGACCTGGGCTTTGGCTACCGTCCCTGGAGCTACTACGACTGCGGCCGCCACGGCGTAGACCCAGCGGACTACGACTTGGGCCTGCTGGCCAGGACCTGTGAGCAGGTCCCCGAGTGCCACAACGCCGTGCTCGATGCCATGCTGGTGCACGCTGACATGCTCGAGGACATGGACGCCGGAGGCATGGTGCAGCCTGCCTTGGACCGTGTCCGGGACGACGCCGAGAGCGACCCCGAGAACTACGACATGGACCACTTCGAGTACCACGGGGCCTGCGTCGAGGAGTTCATCACGGACAGGCCAGATGTGGTTCGAGCGTGGGTGGCCGAGAACCGCTGAGCTCAGCCGCTCAGCAGTTCACAACGCAGCGACTCAGCGACTCAGCGACTCAGAGGCCGCGCACCGAGATGCGCACAGCCTTTCCGTCCACCTCATCCTCACTGACCTGGCCGAAAGGAGCGCTCTCCCAGGTCTGAACCAAGGTCTCTTTGGCGACGTGGTCCCGGAAGCGCTCGACGGCTGCGACCACCGCAGGGTCTCCGTCTACGTGCAGAGCCAGGCGCTGGGTGTAGCCCAGATCAAGCTGCTTGCGAAGCGACTGGACGCGGCTGATGACCTCGCGGGAGAGGCCCTCCTCCAAGAGGTCTGCGTCTAGCTCCGCATGCAAGGCCACAACGGCCTTGGCGGAACCTGCTGCCTGGAAGCTGGCCTTTGGCGTGACGCGCACATCGACCTCGTCTTCGGTCAGAGTGACGGGGGTACCTTCCAAGTCGATGGTCAAGCCGCCGGCCAAGACCTGGGCACGCACAGCAGCCCCGTCCATCCCAGAGAGCGCCTTTGCACAAGCCTTCATCTGCTTGCCCAAGCGCTTTCCCAGGGCCTTAAAGTTGGGCTTGACGGCAAAGTCTACGAAGTCCTCGGCGCGCTCCGAGAAGCGCACTTCCCGCACGTTGAGCTCATCGATGAGTAGACCCAGCAAGGGCTGCAGCGCCTGAGCGCGCTCCTGCTCTGCCAAGACGACCTCCACTGCCCGCAGAGGCTGACGCACCCGAACGCCGACGTTCTTGCGAGCGGCGAGCCCCAAGCTGGCCAGCTCACGGACCAGCGCCATGTTCTCGGAGAGCTCCGGGTTCAGGGCAGCGGTGTTCACCTTGGGCCAAGAGCGGTGGTGAACGCTGGACTCGGGCAAGTGCCCACACAGATCCTGGTACAAGGCCTCGGCCATGAAGGGCACGAAGGGAGCGGCCAGGTGAGCGACCTGCACCAAGACTTCGTAGAGAGTCCAGAGAGCGCTGCTCTCCTCGCTCCAGAAGCGGCTGCGAGAGCGACGCACGTACCAGTTGCTCAGGCTCTCTACAAAGGCCTGTAGCGAGCGGGCGGCCTCGTAGATGTTGTAGGCATCCAGATACTCGGTCATGGCCGCGGTGGTCTGGTTCAGCTCGTGCAGGACCCAGCGGTCCAGCTCCGAGCGCTCGGTCGGCGCAGTCTGCGTCGGGTCAAAGCCAGCGATGTTGGCGTAGATGCCGAAGAAACTGTGAACGTTCTTGAGCCGCATGTGGAACTCACGCTGGCCCTCGCGGATGTTGCGCAGGCTCAGGCGGGTGTTGGACCAAGGCGGGTTGGAGGCGTAGAAGAGCCAGCGGAAGGCGTCTGCACCGGGGGCCTGGAAGGGCGCGTAGAGCTTGACCATGGGCTGCTCTGGGTCCAAGCCGAAGCGCTCGATGTCCGCCGGGTTCAAGTGCACGGTGTCCTTCTTGAGAACCTTGGCCTTGACCACGCTGAGTTGGAACTTCTCCTCGCCGATCTTGACGGTGAACTTCTCCTTGGGCCCAAAGGCCAGAGACTTGATCTGAGCTGCCATGAAGCCCACCGAGCCCACCGGCACGTTGGTGTCGGGGACCACATGTGGGGTGGTGTGGCCCAGCATGACCAAGTCAGGGCTGGTGTAGTTGCCCTTGGACTTGGACTCCTTCTTGCCGTCCATGTCGGTGACGTGGCCCAGCACGATGCAGTTCTTGTAGGGACGCGGCATGCCCACCGGGTCCATCTTGAACTCCTCGCAGGTCTCATCGTCGAAGAGCAAGGTGCTGATCATCAACAGGCTGTAGAACCAGCCTCGGGTCTGATCGACCGCCTCGGAGATGAAGTCCGCGGGGAAGTTCTTCTTGAAGACCTCGTGGGAGCCCTCGGCGTGGGGGAATCCCCACTGGGCGAAGGGCATCGCGCCGGAGTCAAACCAGCAGTCGATGACCTCGGGGGCGCGCACCATCCGCTCCCCGCAGGCGCAGGGCAGAGTGACGCGGTCCACCCAAGGGCGGTGGACTTGAAGGTCCTTGTCCACGCTCTGGTCAAAGCCGCTGTCGGTGCCCGCTGCAGCGTTGAGGGCCTCGATCTCCGCGACGGAAGAGGGCGCCTTCATGGCCTCGCAAGAGGGGCAGCGCCAGATGTTCAGGGGGGTGCCCCAGAAGCGCTCCCGGGACAGAGCCCAGTCCACGTTGTTGCGCAGGAAGTCGCCGAAGCGCCCCTCCTTGATGTGCTCAGGCAGCCAGTTCACGGCCTGGTTGTTGGCCAAGGCCTCCTTGTTCAGGGCCGTGGTCTTTACGAACCAAGCCGGCCGGGCGTACTGGATGAGGGGATCATCCATCGCGCGCCAGCAGAAGGGGTAGTCGTGGCGGTACTGCTCCAGCTTGAAGAGCACGCCGCGCTCACGCAGGTGCTTGACGATGCCCTTGTCGGCGTCCTTGCAGAAGATGCCTTCCAGGAAGCCGGTGCCCGGAGAGAACTTGCCGTTGGGCTCCACAAGCTGAAGCAGGCCCACGCCGTGCTCCGCTGCGACACGAAAGTCGTCCTCGCCAAAGGCGGGCGCGGTGTGCACCAGACCGGTACCGGACTGCAGGGTGACGTGGCGTCCGGTGATGAGCACGCAGAACTTGCCGGTCTCCGGCTCAGCAAAGTCAAAGATGGGCTCGTACTCCAAGCCCTCCAGCTCCTTTCCGCTGGCCTTGGCGATGACCGTGCCGACGCCCTCGCCCAGGACCTTCTCGCGCAGGCCCTCGGCGACGACCACCAGCTCGTGGCTCCCGTCCTCCTTCTCCAAGCGAACCAGGCTGTACTCCAGCTTGGGGCCCAAGGCGATGGCGGTGTTGCTGGGCAGGGTCCACGGGGTGGTGGTCCAAGCCAGGAAGCTCAGGGGCTCCGTCTCGGCCAGCAGATAGTCCACGGTCATCACGCCGCGGGTAAAGGCCTTGACCACCGCGTGGGGGTCCTTGGCCGCGAAGCGCACGGTCACCGAGGGGTCATCGACCTGCTTGTAGCCCTGGCCGACCTCGCCAGCGGAGAGCGTGGTTCCGCCCTGTGGCCACCACCAGACGACCTTGTGACCCTGGTAGAGCAGTCCCTTCTCGAAGAGCCGGCTCAACGCCCACCACACCGACTCCACATAGGCGCGGTGGTAGGTCACGTAGGCCTCGTCCATGTTGACCCAGAAGCCGATGCGCTCGGTGAGCTGCTCCCACTGCTCGGTGTAGGTGAACACCGACTCGATGCACTTGCGGGAGAACTCCTCCTCGCCGTACTCGACGATGGCCTCGCGACCGTGGATGCCCAGCTGCTTCTCGACCTCGACCTCGACCGGGAGACCGTGGGTGTCCCAGCCGGCCTTGCGGTTCACTAGAAAGCCCTGCATCGCCTTGTAGCGTGGGATCAAATCCTTGATCGCCCGAGTGAGCACGTGGCCGTTGTGGGGGGTGCCGTTGGCGGTGGGCGGCCCTTCGTAGAAGACGAACTCCGGGCGACCTTGGGCCAGACGAAGGCCCTCACGGAAGGTGTTCTGGGACTTCCAGAATGCCAGGACCTCGGTCTCGAGGTCGACGGGAGCGGGCAGGTCGTTGAAGGGCATCGCAGGGGACCTTTTTCGGTGCGCCGGCAAGGGGCGCGTAGGCGGGGGGCCCTGTATAACCACGGGGCAAAGTCACGGTAGGGCTCGCTCCCTCCGAGGGGCCGCAGCGCCCACCTTTCGTCCCATAGACAGAGGCCACCCCATGATCTTGAAGACCCTCTCTGAGCTCGACGCTCTGTATGCATCGCCGAGCGCCAGAGCCTTGGCCAAGGTCCAGAGCAGCCTGGGTCCGGACCACATCCGCTTTCTGGAGCGCAGCCCCTTCTACGCCGTGGCGACCTCGGGGGCGGAGGGCTTGGATTGCTCTCCACGCGGAGACCCACCCGGGAATGTGGTGGTCCTGAACCCCGGCAAGATCGCGCTCCCCAACCGACCCGGAAACCGCCGGCACGACAGCCTCAGGAACCTGCTGGAAGATCCACGCATCGCCTTGCTCTTCTTCATCCCTGGAATTGGCGAGACCCTGCGCATCATCGGGCGGGCAGAGCTACACGTGGACGCGGATCTGGCCGCTCGCTTTGAAGAGCAAGGCCATCATCCGAAGGTGGTCCTGGTGATACACATTGAGCAGGTGTATCACCACTGCAGCAAGGCCTTTATGCGCAGTCGAATCTGGGATACGAGCAGCCACGATGCTGGCTTTGAGCGCATCTCAAAGACAGATCCGGAGAGCTACCGCCCTAGCCTGTATCAAGAGGCCCCCAAAGACTGAGGGCCTCTTGTTTCAGGCTCACACGTGGATGCTGTTGCTCACCTGTGAGGGCAGGCTGTAGGAATACTCGAAGGGGCGGGTCTGGTTCCGCTGCTCGATCTCGGTCTCGATGTCCTTCAGGCAGTCCTGGAAGGCTTGAAGAGGCGTATCGACCCGGTCATCCTTGAAGTACCAGCGCCCGTAGTCGCCCAGCTCGTTGATGCGCACGCTCAGCGGGTAGAAGGCCTCCACTACCTCGTAGGCGACGTCCAGGGGGGGCAGCATCTTGTGATAGTCCGCAAGGGTGTCGCGACCTCGGCCCTCCGTGGGCCCCTCTGCAAAGGCCGCCTGGGGCTGCAGAGGCGCAAAGCCAAAGTCGTAGAGCGCGTAGTTGATGGCCGCGTGAAAGGCCGTGCCTCGGAAGACCACACGGCTGATGAGACGCACCAAGCGCTCGACGGTCTCCACCTTTCCAATTCCAGCCAGACCACCCAAGTTCTCGTGGCCAAGTTCGACCACAAAGGCTTGTAGCTCCTCGTCCAGGGAGACGTCGGCGTCGCTGTGGTAGTAGACCGCGATGTAGGCCGCAATCCAGGTCTCGAGGGCCTCCCAAAGCAGCAGCTGGTCATCGCGGTAGGGGTAGCTGGGCAGGGCCCGGGTGTCGTCCACGCCGCGGCGAGCGAAGTCCTCGGGCGGCGAGCTCTCC
The DNA here is from genome assembly GCA_913060515.1 of uncultured Pseudomonadota bacterium. GTDB lineage: Bacteria > Myxococcota_A > UBA796 > UBA796 > CAJQPC01 > CAJQPC01. The sequence goes on from CAJXRZ010000034.1 coordinate 23,683, forward strand.
ATGATGCGGAAGTCCCGAACCGCCTTGGCCGTCAGATCCAAGGAGCTCTGAAGCTCCTGAGCCATCATGCGGTCGATGGCCCCATCAGGCGGGGTCAGGCTGCTGCGCGTGATCTCGTTGACGATGAGCGTGTTCTCGGTGTGGGCGTCCAAGAGCAAGCGCAAAGGATGCGCTTTGGCCAGGTTGCGCTTTGTGGAGAGCACCACGGCCTCCATCACGCAGTGGCACAGACCGAAGTGCGCGACCAGGCCGGTCAGTTGACTGTCTGCCGCAAGCAAGGCCACTTTGGCCATCTTCCAGCTGACTCCGTCTCCGGGCTGAACAAAGCTGGAGGTCTCAGGGTCCGCGCCCGTCTGAATCCCCACGATGAACCACTGGTCTCCCACTGCAGCGTAGACAGCAGTGGGCGCCAGAACGACCTTGTCGTACTCGTCCACCTTGCCTGCTGGCAGGCCATCCAGTCCGCTGTAGTCGCCAACAAAGAGGCGCCCTTGAGTCAGGGCCTTCTTGAGCGTATCGCCCGGCCCGACAATCTTCTGGTAAGCCGCATCGTCGATCTCCAAGCTCTTTAGACCGGCGGCGTGCAGGCGCGTGATAAGGTTGGGGTTGCTGCCGCCCAAGGCAATCCAAGCGAAGAACTTGTCGTCCTCCCAGTTCTCGAGCACCTTGGGCTTGGGCAAGTGCTCGTACTGCTTCTCATACTGGGAGACCGAGACAACGGGGTACTCCCGCTTCAGCGCGCCGGCCGCCTTGTGCAGCTCCTTGCGGGAGTCCGAGAAGTTCTCGGGGCCCATCTCAGAGGCGGAGCTGGCCAGCTTGGCCAGGACGGTGAGAACGCCACCATTGAGGCGCGCCTTGTTCAGGGCGACCTCGAGGTTGACCTTGGCCAGCTTGGCCCAGTATTCAACACCGCCAAAGTCGCGCTTTGGGACCTCTTTTGCGAAGAGCAAATCAGAGGTAGAGCGGTCGAAAATGTATTCCCCGCGGGCCTTGTCCAGGTCTTCGCGGCGGTCCGTGACATCGGGGTCATTCTGCGGAAGCAAGGGGGTCATGAAAGGCTCCGAATCAGATGCTGATGCTCTGGAGGATGTTGGATGGGTGCAGATAGGGGTAGGGCAGGTATCGCTTGGCATCTCTGGCCATACAGCCGGCCTCAACGCCACGCAGATTGGCTCGGAAGCGCGCGATGATGGGCGGCAAGCGAGGGTCTGAGAAGTGCCCCTCTTCGTAGTCACCCAAGGTGGTCTCCTGCATGTCACTGAGCAGATACACCATGTTCGCACCCTTTGCGAAAATGATGGATGGAGGCAGCAACTTGTAGAACTCCTCCTCCGTATTGGGTGTATCTACATCTGGGACCGGCGCGAAGAGCGCGCCCGCCATATTGGGCGAGTAGGACATGAAGCGAAACTGTGGGAAGTTGACCGAGGAGTGCTGGGCGGACCCAGTAAAAACCAGCCGAGCGATCAGCGCGCTGGCCTCTGCCACGGTGGTGACCTCGGGCACATCGTGCAGACGTCCGCCGTCCACAGCGCTCAGCGCAGCGACAAAACCCTGCAGCTCTACGTCTCCCTGAACCGCTGCGTCATCGCTGTAGTACAGACCCACGTACTCTTCGACATAGGTCTCAATGGCGTCCCAGACGGGCAAGACATCATCGCGGTAAGGATGGACCGGCAGAATGTCTGTATCCATCAGTCCCCGGGCAGTGAGGTCGCTCCTCGGGTCGCAGTTTCGGATGGACAGAGTGGAGACCTGAGACTCTACAAAGTCCCCAAAATCCCGAATCTTGGCCGCGAAGACCGTATCCACTGTGCCACCGGGCGCGATGAGGTCCGTCTTGGCCGAGGCGTTGATGGCCAAGGTGGTCTCGGTGTGGGGCTCCAAGAGAATGGCCAAGGGGTGGTTGGGGGCCATCTCTCGCTTCATCGAGAGTGTGACAGCCTCCATCACCATGTGGGTGCGGCCCAGGTGCGCGCTGCCCTCGTGGTGGTTGGCGTCTGCCACCTGGACGCAGAGATTGGCCATGCGCCAGTGCCAGCCATCGGCCGGCGTACGAGGCGGGTACACGCTGGCATCACTGCCACACTGCACGGCGACCGAGCGCAGCACGCCTTCCTTGTCTGCGACGTAGAGCGCCATTGGACCGGCCAGATACTTCTGGTCCCCTTCGCTGACACCACAGGTGACCCCTTCCAAGGCGCTGTAGTCTGCCAAAAAGGCCCTTCCCTCTTTCAGGGCCATGGCCAAGCTGTCCTTCGGCAGCGCTTGCTTGAAGTGCGCTTCCGTGACCGCAAAGCCCGCCGGGAGCTGGGTGCAGCGGGCCAACACGGTGGGGTTGACACCCGCAATGCGCTGCCAGGCGATGGCGTCACCCAGGGTGGCATCGTCGTTGATCTTGGCGACAATGTCAGGCTCCTCCCAGCTGGCAAAGATGTTCGCGTAGTCCTGCCAAGTCTCCGGCTTCAGCAAGTCAAAGGCGCTCTCTGCCATCTGGTCGTAGCGAGAGAAGATGTCTCTTCCGGCCGTCTCGTGCTCAATACGCTTGAAGGCGCCGGCGGCGGCCTTGATGAGCTTGGCTGGCTCGGTGAGCAGGTCCTTGGCTGCGATGGCGACGGCGTTCTCAGCGATGCTCGCGTAGGACTTGGTCAGATCCTTGGTGTAGTCCTTGGAGTAGTCCGACTCACTGGGCAACCAGGAGGAAGTGGCCACGCCACGGGGCCAGTCATGAACGAAGCGGTAGTTGTCGCGTCGGAGTTCGAGACGGTTGGCGCGGTTCTCTTGGTCCGGATCTTGCCCCGGTAGCAGGGGCACAGGGCTCGTCTGAGTTCTGGGGGGCATAGTCACTCCGGCGGCCACCGCCGCTTGGGGGGATTCAGTTGTTCCGGGCCAAGCCTTCCTCAAGGAAGGACTCCAGCGCGGTGTCGTCAAAACTACGGGCAAGGCGAGAGAGCAGCTCGCCAAAGGGACGGAGTGCGACCTGCCGCTCCGCCAAGCTCTCGCCCTCACGGGCAAGCTCGCTCAGGGCGCCTTGGTGAAGCAGAGAGAGCAGAGCTTCAAGCTCCGCGCGCTCCGGCCACGCCGGGATGTTGCCAGGCTCCATGGCCTGCTCCAGCATCGGCGCTTCGGGCTCGGACTTCTCCCCGGTGGGATCGCACTCCATGACCGGAACGTCCAGGCAGAAGGTGCTCCCCTCCCCCTCCACGCTCTCCACTGTCAGCGAGCCGCCCATCTGTTGGGCAATCTCTCGCGCGATGGACAGCCCCAGGCCAGTGCCCTTTGCGCGCTGAGCGCTGGGTCCCGCCTGCTTGAAGGGTTCGAAGATGCTGCCCAAGCGCTTGGCTGCGATGCCTGGCCCGGTGTCTGAGACCCGGATCTGCATGTTTCCGTTGGGCTGCCGCTCCGAGGTGACGGTGACCCGCCCTTGGCTGGTGAACTTCACCGCATTGCCAATCAAGTTGAGCAAGATCTGCCGCATGCGGCGGGCATCGGTACTGATCCACGCCGGCAGAGTGGGGTCCGTTTGGGTCGTCAGGACCAAGCCCTTGCGGTTGGCCTCTGGCTTGGAGAAGGCGGCCACGCTCTCTACAAAGCCCTTGAGCTTGAGGGGGCTGGAGACCAGCTCCAAGGCACCCGCTTCAATCTTGTTCATGTCCAAGATGTCGTTGATCAGCGAGAGCAGGTGTTGGCCTGAGTTCTGGATGGTCCCAAGGGCCTCGTTCTGCTTTCGGTCATTGCCTGGTCGCTCCAACAGGAGCTGCGCGTAGCCGAGGATGCCGTTGAGCGGCGTACGGAGCTCATGGCTCATGGAGCGCAAGAAGACCGACTTGGCCTCGGAGGCGGCGGCCAGCTCCTGGGTGCGTGCCCGCACCTTCTCCTCCAGAGTGTCGATCAACTCTGCGTTCTCGGCAGCGATCGCTGCTTGCGCCAAGAGCACCCGAAGCACAGCGACGGTCTGCTTGGTAAAGGCACCGATGACCAGCGGATGTTCCAGGTAGAGCACAGCCATCAGGCGGCCTTGCTGCTCGACCGGCAGGCAGAGCACGCTGCGGAGGTTTCTGGAGATGACGTAGGGGTCCGAGAGCACCAGCTCGTGGCTGCTGGCGTCATCCAAGACCACCGCCTCTCGTGTGCGCGCGACAAACTGAACCAAGCCCTCTGGTGCCAAGCCGGAGCCCATCAGCGGAATCGGCTTGGCGTGCACCTTTGGAGCGACCAGAAGGGCGCCGCTGGCGGTGATGTTCAAGCCCCCATCAAGGGGCGTGATGACGAGGCAACGGGCGGCCCCACTGCCCTCCATGGACACCCGAACGATGGTCTCGACAAGGCGGGTTGGGTTGCGCTCCTTGGACACGGCGGCGCTGGCCCGAATCAAGGCCTCAACGTCGATGTCCACGGATCCAGTCATGCTGGTGGTGCTGTCCAGGTGGTTGCGCTCTCCCTGGGCGCGAAGACCCTTGACCATCGGGTGCGCAGCTTCCAAGGCCCGCAGACAAGACCTGGCCCCCAGGCGCCCAAAGGCCTGGTGGGCATCCACCAAGTAGGCGCGCGCCGGCACCTCAAGACCCAGCTCAAAGGCCAGCTCTGCGGCGAGCCTCAGGGCGACGGCCTCGTCGGCCACACGCTTGTGACGCCGCGCCATTCGCGCAGCCTCATCGAAGCCCTGCAGGGCGGCAGCGTGGTCGCCGGTGGCTTGGGCCAGACGCGCCCTGACCAAGATGGGCCGGTGACCGTGAGCGCTTGGATTGTGCCCTGCCCAGCTCTCAAGGCGTTGAATCGCCGCATCTGCCTTTGCGATCAAGGCCTGGTCCTCGCCCTTCAAACTGCGGGCGATACACGCCAACGCCTCCCACTGGTCCAGTAGGACCTTGTGTATCGTTCCGGCAGCCCCAAGGCTGTGAAGTCGCGTGATCTGCGCCAGCTCCAAGCACCGCGCCCAGTCCCCGTGCATGCCTGCCAAGACACACTTGATACAGTGGATGACAAACAGACAGGTGGGGTCGTTCAACTCATGAAAGAGCGCCAACATGCTCGGTTCGTCGTAGGCGTCCCCCGTGAGGAGGACCGGGTCCTCCGACTCTCCGAGCAGGTTCAAGATGGCCTGAAACAAGATGCCGTGAATGGCCAAGGCGTTGTCTTGCTTGATCTCCGTCATGGCCTCGGCATAGGCCCTGGCCGAACGCTCCAAGCGGTGCAGATCATCGGCCAGGTAGAAGCCCAAGATGGTGTGCATCATGCCGGCGTAGCCCGCGTACTCAAAGTCCCCGACGTCCATCGCTAGCTCGAAGCACTTGTGGTAGTCGCCCAAGAACTCGGAGGCCGGCTCCTTCCAGTGACGCGCAAAGCCGTAGTAGACGTGGCTGGAGCGCACCCGCATGCGCTTGTCCGGGAAGCGCGCGGAGAGTTTCGAGGCCAGCTGGCCAAAGGCATAGCCTTGGTCGATGTGCCCCACATCGCACAGCACAAGACCCAAGAGCGCGAAACCATAGGAAGATACTGCGGTTGGCCCCTCCTCTACTGTGAGACGCACCAGCTCGACACCCAGCAGCGGAAGCAGCGCTTGGTTGAAGAAGTAGGCCGGCGGCGCCAAGACACAGAGCATGTCCATGGCCAAGATGAAGGAGGGGTCCTCCGGAGGCTGTTTGGTGGCGATCTCCGAGAGTTCCACCCCTTCCAAGCGCGCAAAGGTGGCCTGCAGTCCAGCCCCAATGTCCGCCTCGCTGGGGGACCACGGCAGGTGGATGCCAATGCTCTCCATCGCCTGCAAGCCCACGCGCAAGGCATCTTCATGGCGGAGCCTGGAGATGAGCGCGTCGATGCGCACCCGGAGCGCGCGAATGCTGTCCAGGTGGTCCCGGGCGTGCGCGACCGCTTGGTCCACAAGCTCATCCATGCGCTCGTAGTCCCCACGAACTCCTGCGACCATCGCGTTCAAACCGATGAGCTCCCGCATGCGCTCGGAGTCCTCCTCCCAGCCCTCCGAACCCATCTGTGAGAGGGCCGTCTGCAGATACACGCTGGCTGGCGCGTAGGCCGACGCCGCCAGGGCGCGCTTCCCTGCGGCCAGGTTCAAGGAGATCAAGCGCTCCTTGGCCAGACCTGTGCTGGGCAAGGCCGTGCCCGCGTTGACGTGGGTGACGATGTCGAAGAGGCGCGTGTCCGTCTCGGGGTCTTCGGTCTCAGAGAGCAGCATCTCCGCGACCCGGGCATGCACCTGCTGCTGGAAGGAGGCGCTGGCTTGGGACCTGGCGGCGTGCTGAATGTGGTCGTGCATGAAGCGGAAGCGCCGGTCCCCATCCCTGCCCTCGCCGTTGGGCACCTCTTCCAGTAAGCCTTCGATCAGCGGCTCTTTGAGCCCTTCAAGCAGGGTCTCAAAGGACACCTCCAAGGCCACGGCCAGCTCTCGCGCGCTGAAGCTGCCACTGATGCTCGCAGCGGCGGTGAGCTGGCGCAGCGACTGGGCAGAGAGCCGCTCCAGACGCGTGGCCAAAAACTCGCCGACGTTGTCGGTCACATCTTGAGCCAGGATGCCTTCAAGGTCCCAGGTCCAGCTGCCCGAAGCCCCCTCGAAGCGCAGCAGCTCCTCTTCGACCAAGGCGTAGAGGAAGCGGTGAACGAAGAAGGGATTCCCCGCCGTCTTCTCAAAACACCAGCTCGCCAGCTCTTGCACCTCTGGGCCCGGCAGCCGCAGTGAGTCTGAGACCAGAGCTGTGATGTGTTCCGTGGAGAGCGCAGTGACGCGCAGCTCCGAGACCACGACCCCCTCATCCTCGATCTCTTGGCGGAAGCTGCGCAGCGGGTGGCCAGCGCTGACGTCCCCGTCGCGGTAGGCCCCGATGAAGAGCAAGTGGGAGCAGGAAGGGTCTGTGGCCAACACCCGCAGGAGCTGAATGCTGGGCAGGTCAGCCCACTGCAGGTCATCCATAAAGAGCACCAGTGGATGCTCCGAGGTCGCCAACAGCCGCATGAAGCGCCGCATGGTCAAGTGCAGGCGGCCCTCGGCCTCCAAGGGAGGCAGCGCCTGGATGGGCTCCTGCTCGCCGATGATGAGGGCCAGCTCGGGGATGAGCTGGGTGAGCAGACCGCCGTTGACCCCGACGGACTCGGTGATTCGCTTGCGCCAACCCTCCACGTCGCCGTGCTGCTGGGTGAGCACCTTGCGAACGAAGCGGCGCATGGCGTCGCCCAAGCTGGCATAGGGAATGTCTCTGGCGAATTGATCAAACTTTCCAGCCACATAGAGGCTCTGGCGCTTGGAGATCGGACGCTGGACTTCGCCAACGAGGGCAGACTTGCCCATTCCGGAGTCGCCGGTCACCAGGACCACCTCTCGGGCGCCCTCCCGGGCACGATCGAAGGCGGAGAACAAGACCTCGAGGGCGTCTACCCGTCCGTAGAGGCGCTCTGGAATGGTGAAGCGCGCCGGCCGGTCCTGAAGCCCGACTTCAAAACCCGCTTCTGCTCCCAACTCCCGGCAGCGGCGTAGGTCAGCCAGGATGCCAAAGGTGCTCTGGTAGCGGTCCTCCGCGCTCTTCTCCAAGAGCTTCATGATGATGTTGGACAGACCAGAACCAATGCCACCTACCAGCTCATCCGGCGGCGTGGCCCGACGCGCGATGTGGGCGTGGACGAGCTCGAGCAGGTCCTCGGCTTGGAAGGGCGCTCGGCCAGTGAAGAGCCAGTAGAGCGTGGCGCCCAGCGAGTAGTAGTCGCTGCGGTAGTCCACGCTTCGGTTCATCCGTCCGGTCTGCTCGGGCGCTGCGAACCGCGGGGTGCCCTGGAGCACGCGGTCGGCCTGAAGAAAGGCGGACTGGCGGGGCAGGTCGATGGAGAGACCAAAGTCGATGAGCTTGATTTGCTGCGTCTTCGGCTCGATCACGATGTTGGAGGGGTTGATGTCCAAGTGCAGCAGCGGACCGGCGTGAACGCGCTCCAGGGCCTGGACGATGTCGACCGCGATGTCCATGGCCTGCCCCAGCGGAGGTGGGCTGGAGAAGTGGCGCTCCAAGGAGCTGCCCCCAAAGTCTTCCAAGACCAACACAGGGCTGCGGTGGGCATCGACCCAGCTCAAGGCCTCCACCACACCTGGGCCAGCCACCCGCTTGAGCAGGTCAAACTCCCGACGGAAGCGCGCGCGTTGGGGCCCCGTCGGGTAGGCCGTGCGCATGCTCTTGAGGATCACAGAGCGCCCATCTGAGATGCGGGTGCCGCGGTGCACGATGGCTTGGCCACCGGCGTGAAGCTGCTCTAGGTCGCGGTAGTCAGTGAGGTTCAATGCAGACTCCATGGCCGGCGCAGATCGCTATGAATTTTCGGTGCCTTGGAGGAGCCGCCTGGAGGCGCGCTCCAGCCAGTGGCGCGTCGTTACGTCCTCCGGCATGACCTGAAGAACGCGGGCAAAGGCTGAGATCGCTTCGGGCAGCGCTCCCTCCATCACGGCCTGTTGGCCCGTGTGGAAGTCAATGGAGACCCGTTTCTTGCGCTGCTGGAGCTCCTTGGGGTCGGCGTCGATGACCTCGTAGACGGAGGTCTCCTCGACTTTGCCGCGGGCCTTGGTTCGGTCCAGGAAGCGGAGGCTAAAGTGCTTCTCCAAAGCCGCTTTCGTGCTCCCACTTATCGCGATTCGCACGCCGTAAAACTTGGAGAGCCCTTCAATGCGCGAGGCCAGGTTAACCGTGTCGCCGATGATGGAGGTGCTGTAGCGCTCCTCGTCTCCGATGATGCCGAGGGTCACCGGACCAGTGTTCAGTCCCACGCCAATGCGAATGACGCCCTGCCCCTTCTCCCGGCGCTCTGAGTTCATGACCTCCACTGCCTCGTGAAGGGCGACGGATGCGAGCACGGCCTGGGTGGCGTCTGGGAAGCTGGCCAGAAAGCCATCCCCCATGTACTGCCCGACGTAGCCGCCGTGCTCGTGCACGATGGGCCCCATGCGCCGGTAGTAGTCGCTGAGCAGGCGGAAGGTGGGCTCTGGCCCCAAGGCCTCGGCCATGGTCGTGTAGCTGCGGATGTCCGTGAACATCAGCGTGAACTCGCCGTGGATGTTGTCCCCGAGCGAGGTCGTGCGCACCTCTGAGTGCCCCAGGGCCGCCAAGGAAGCCGTCGGCACGAAGCGCGCCATGGCCCGGTTGGCTTCGGCTAGGGCTTGGGTGCGCTCCACCACCCGCTCTTCAAGCAAGGTGTTTGCGGCGCGCAGCTCACGCTGAAGCCGGGCCAGCTTGAGCTGGGTGTGAATGCGCGCGCTGAGCTCTTCAAACTCGAAGGGCTTGGAGACGTAGTCGACTGCGCCCGCTTCAAAGGCTTTGACCTTGTCGGCGGTGTTCGTCAGCGCGGTCATGAAGATGACCGGGATCGAGGAGGTCTCCCGTTGGGCCACCAGCTGGCGACAGGTCTCATAGCCGTCGATTCCAGGCATCTGAACGTCCAGCAGAATCAAGTCGGGCTGCGCCGCCTTCGCGCGCTTCAAGCCCGTGTGCCCATCGCGCGCTGCACGCACCGAAAACCCAGCTGACTCCAGCAGATCTGACGCGACGCGCAGGTTGTTTTCATCGTCGTCGATGACCAGGATGATGGGCTTCTTCTGCACTGTGCCTCGTACGGGTGACCGCCCCGGCGCTTTTTACCACGGCTCGAAGTAACAGTTCTGTAAGCGCCCGGTGTCCTGCTCACAGGAGGCATCCAATGCTGCTGATTCTTCTCTCTCTGAGCGCCTGTCACCGCGAGGTCGACGACTTCAATGGCTACACCACGCTGGCCGGTGAGCTGAGCTACTACAGCGAAAACCAAGACGGAGACGTCTTCTGTGATGTGGACCTGGCGCTGACCGGCAGGCCCTACGGCGCCGGCTGCTCCGACTGCGAGTTCGCCTTTCACGTCGCACCGGAGATCCTCAGAGACGACTCTCCAGAAGACTGCGTTCTCCCCAGTCTCTGGACCTACGTCGACGATGACTTGATCACCGACGGCGGCCTGGGCTGGGCAGCCTCAAGCGCCACATTCGAAGGGCAGCCCTTGAACGATGCCTTGATGGCTGTGGGCCGACTGGACGGTTTCGGCTGGCAGAGCGCGGGCATGATCGGCGAGAGCACGGCACGCGCCGAGGTGGACTGGGACGGTCAATGGCTGGAGTGGAGCTACGGCTTTCAGGAGACCGCTGGAGACGAGCTGTTGGTGGACTTTGAGTGCGAGCAGCCCAAGAACATTGACGCCGTGCTCGAGGGCAATCCTCAATTCAGCGCACGAGGCGATGTGGACTGCGGCGAGGCCACCGCGGACGTGTACAGCTTCGAGGCCATCGCCGGTGAAAAGATCAAGTTCATCCTGGATACTGTGACCGAAGACACGGCGATGGACACCATGCTGGCCATCAACGCCCCCCAGGGATGCACCGTCGCGGTCTCCGATGACGCCTTTCGCTGCAGCTACGACCCGCTGGAGTACGAGTGCGCCGGTGGCAGCTTCACACCAGAGAGCTCCGGCACCTACGAAGTGGTGGTCTGGGGATGGGGCGCATGCACCGCGCCGGACTCCGACCTGGACGGACTGGGAGACATCGGCGCCTACGAGCTGCGCGTGGACTCGGAGCGCGACCCCAAGCTGACCTTGTTGAAGGACAACGCTCCTTGGGTGGAAGACGTACTCCAAGTCCAGGTCGACGGCCTGGTGGAGGTGAGCAAGTGATTCTCCTTCTCTTGGCCTGCCTTCCCGGCGAGGTCACACATACCGAGCATGTGCAGCCTTTGCTTGACCAGCACTGCGTTCGCTGCCACCAAGACGGGGGCATCGGCGTTGGCGATTTTGAGGATCCGGACCAAGTTCAGGCCTTCGCCGAACGCATCGTGACGCGCGCCCAAGACGGCACCATGCCTCCGCCAGCGAGCGACCCAGAGTGCCGCGATTACCAGAGCAGTGAGCGCCTGACCCTGGGCGACCGGGACCTGAAGCTGCTGGAGAAATGGGCAGAACAAGGCTTTGCCCACGGCGAGGGCGAGCTTCAGCGGGACCTGCCCGAGGAGAACCTGGCGCTCTCCGACACCGACCTTCAGCTCACCGTACCGAGCTATGCGCCGACCTTCTCCGATGACCGAGAGCCCGGCAACGAATACCGCTGCTTTGTACTGGAGCATGGACGGGACAGCGACTTCTACATCACGGGGATTCAGCCCATCATCGACCAGAGCAGCGTGCTGCATCACATGGTCTTGGGTGCCGTGCCCCGAGATGAGCTGGGAAGCGCTGGGACCGGCCCAGAGGGCGCCGACTGCATCAACGACGACATGGGGGCCATCGAAGGCTTGGTCGGCGTGTGGGCCCCCGGTATGGAGGCCATGGAGATGGCTGAGGGGGCTGGGCTCAAGGTGGCCTCGGACGAGGTCTTCGTCTTGCAGATGCACTACTTCCAGTCCAGTCCAGAGGCCTTGGGGCTCGTGGACCAGAGCGGCTTTGCCCTGCGAGCCGCCGAGGAGGTAGACCAGCCGCTGGAGATGGTCACGGTCGGCAGCCAGAGCTTCCGCATTCCCGCCGGTGAGAGCGACTACACCTTCGAGGGCGCCTGGGAGAGCGAATCCGATCGCCGGATCTACGGCGTCTTCCCGCACATGCATGAGCGGGGTGTGCGCTACACGATGGGCTTGCCTGAGCGCAAACGCGACAGCTGCGTGCTGGACGGCCCCGGCTACGACTTCTCCAACCAGCTCTACTACCTGTTTCGAGAGCCCCTGGAGCTCAAGGCCGGAGAGCAGGTGGACTACAGCTGCACCTGGGACAACGGCGACAACGCCGAGGACGTGTTCTACGGAGAGCGCACCGAGGAGGAGATGTGCTTCTTCTTTGTGTTGGCGGACGCAGGCTGACCCGCGGTCCTTGCGCAGCCGTGCAATGCCCGTGCAGCACCTTGCCCGGGCCACGGCCATGCCTAGCTTGGGGCATGTCACCTCATGAATCCCCGTCTCCGAAGCTCGGTTTTGCCCTGCGACGCTTTGCAGGCCCAGCGCGCTTCGCAGAGCAGCGAGAGGCCCTGGGCGGCAGCCCCATCCGCATCGCACACCTCACGGATCAACACTTTGGGCGGGTCACCTCCCAGAAGGTTCAGCTGGAGGCCATCCGCTTGGCCAACGCCTGCGCGCCGGACATCGTGTGCTTGACCGGCGACTTTGTGGCCCACTCCTGCGGCCACTTGGACGCCCTCATCGAAGCCCTGAGTCGCCTCGATGCGCCGGCCTACGCGGTGCTGGGCAACCACGACCACTGGAACGGCGCCTCCGAGGTGCGCGCTGCCCTGGCCCGGGCCGGCGTGGAGGTCCTGGACAACGTGCACACCCAGCTGACGCTAAAGGGCCGACGGCTCAACCTGGCCGGCGTCGACGACTCCTACACGGGATTCGCAGACTTTGACCGAGCCATGCGCGGCTTGGACACGCGCATTCCCACCCTGGCGCTGGCTCACGTCCCGGAGGACGCCGACCGGCTCTGGGCCCGAGGCGCCGAGTTCGTGCTCTCCGGTCACACCCACGCAGGCCAGCTCACCGTGGCCCGCCTGCATGAGCTCTCCGTCGGCAAGGTGGCCGGTCACCGCTACGTTCACGGCCTGTATGGAGACCGGAAGACGGCGGCCGTGTACGTCGGAGCCGGGGTCGGTGCGAGCGTCTTCCCCCTGCGCGCGGGGGAGCGCGGCAAACGGGAGGTCGCGGTCTTTGACCTGGGCATCCGCCCGGGCACGCTGGCCGAACACCACCAGGAGCAACCGCCCCTAAAAGGTCGCCCACCCTCGGCGAAGACCAAAGCAAAACGGCGCGCCCGGGTGCACAAGAATGCAGCCAAACGCGCACGTCGCGCACAAGCTCGAGATGACTGAAGGGCTCAGTTCTGCGGCGTCCAGGCGATGGCGTCGCCGGTAAAGGCAAAGCCAATGGCCAGATAAGGAACGGCCCGGTTCACTTCCGTGCCAGCACGGTATTCGTGGTTGATGTGCCACTGGGAGATGACGTACACCGTGGGCTGGTCAAAGCGGGAGCCTTGGTCCGACTTGAACTTGTAGGCGACCAGGGCGCCGGTGCGGTCGATGCTGGCCGCGCGCGTCGCCTCGGAGTCGTTCGCCGCGAACTCGGCGTCACTGCGGGTGTGCGAGGAGCGTGCACCAACCGTCAGCTGGTCGGTGGCGACGTAGAGCAGGTCAAAGTCGCCCATCTTGACGACCCCATTGGTCGGCGCGAGGATGTCCAGGGTCTGGTCGTAGAAGGCGAACCCATCAACGTCATAGCTGTAGTCGTAGCGGGCCAGAGTCGCACGAACAGCGACGGGACCTGCCTTGGCCTGAATGCGCGCTTCCAAGGTGAAGATCGAGCCCTGCGCCTTTAGGGTTCCATCCGCCGCCAGGGCCTCGATGTTGTCATCGCTGTAGTTCACATTGGAGGAATCGTCCCAGGTGAGCATCTGGTCCAAACCGCCGTTGTAGCGCACGATCTCGTAGCCGGCCTGCAGGCGCAGCAAGGAGATGGGCATCAACCGAGCCCAGGGCCCCACGCGCATGAAGGCCGGGGTTTGCAGGCCCGTGACCCCAACCCAAGCGTAGCTGTCCCCAAAGAAGAGGTGGTCCTGCGGCATGTCCGTCAGGCGCATGCGGTAGCCGATGGTCATGCGCTCTTGAAGCCCCAGAGGGTTGTAGCGCAGCGCTGCCAGGGATTCGTAGTAGACGCGGTGGCGCGGGATGTCAGAGCCAGCTTGCTCAACTGTCGGTGTTGCCTCCTCTTGTGCGTTGGCGGCGAGTGAGGACAGCAAGATGGGCAGAAACATGTAGACGGACTCCGGGGAACCCGAGGATGCCACAAAGCAGGTACGTGCATCACCTCATAAGCGAGGCCACCACGTCCATCCGGTCCTGGCCCCAGATGAGCGCCCCGGTCGGGAGCTTGAAGGTGGGCACCCCTGGCACACCCAAAGCCTGCGCTTGGGCGGTGTTGTCCTTGAGTTGCTGCTTGATACCTGGGTCTTGCGTTCCAGCAATCAGAGCGTCCGCGTCCAAGTTGGCCTCGCTTAGGACGGCATGCACAACCTCGGCCTGCCCGATGTCGCGGTTGTCCGCCCACGCCGCCTTATACAGCGGCTGGATCGCCGCCTCCTCCAAGAGCGCAATGCGGAGGGGCAAGACCGTTCGGAGCGGGAAGGTCTTGGTGAACTCAAAGGGTCCACCCCACCAGTCCGCCCAGCGCTTCAGGTCCCGGGCCAGGTAGCGCACCTTGGGTGGCGGAAAGGTCGCCATGGGAATCATCGGCGTGCCGATGTCCTTGAAGAGGGCTCCGAGCAAGAAGGGCTTGGGCACAAGATGTACCCTAGCTGCGGCGGCAATCTCCCGGACACGGAGGCTGGAGAGGTAGCCAAAGGGACTGCTGAAGTCGAAGTACCAGTGAAGCTCATCGGACCCAATGGCCTTGGGCGGCTGGGGCACAAAGGCTTGGGGGCCTCCCAGGGCCTTCTCCAAGAAGTGAATGCGGTCCTGGCCCCAGTAGAAAGCCCCGGGCTCGTCCCCTTCCAAGAAGAATGCCGGCACACCAAAGACCCCGCGCTTGAGGGCCTCATCGGTATTGGCCTTGAGCTTGGCCTTGATGGCAGGGTCCTGCGTTTGGGCCAAATCCAGGCCGAAGTCCTGGGCGATTTGGCCGAGTACCGCTGGGTCGGCGATGTCCTCCTTCTTCTCCCAATAGGCCGCATACAAGCGGGTGATCAGGGCATGCCACTGGGCCTTGGGCGCACTGAGAATCAGCCGCAGAGCCTGTACGGTGCGGCGAGGATGGCCGGCAGGAAACTGAAGGTTCAAGTTCAGCTTCTCGGCCTGTCGAACCAAGTCTTGGGCGATCATTCGCTGCCGCTCCTGGGACCAGCTCTCGGCGGGGACCTGCGGCGCCTCCAAGTCTCGAAAGATGCCCCCAAGAAGGACCGGCCGGTAAACCAGCTCCACGGGATAGCGGGCGACGATGTCTTGGACGCGGTGAAAACCCATCCAGGCGTAGGGGCAGCTTAGGTCGAAGAAGAACTCGAGTTGGCGCATGCAAGGCTCCCTTGGGTGAGCGAAAGCTATCCGAGCGGCTGCCGCACCGCTGCTCGTGCTTAAACTGCAGATGGCAAGGAGATGAGAGCGTGCAAAGTACCCGCATCGACAAGTGGCTCTGGGCTGCCAGAATGTTCAAGACCCGCACCCTGGCAACCGCAAACTGCGACGCCGGACACGTGCAGATCAACGGCACAACGGTCAAGGCCAGCAAGAAGCTGAGCGCTGGGGTCACGGTCAACGTGCTCACCTTGGGTGGGCCCCGCGTCTTGGAAGTCATCGCAATTGGCGACAAGCGAGGCCCGGTTGAGGCCGCCCAGGCCCTCTACATTGACCACACCCCAGAGCCCGAGCCCATGGAGTCCCCCTTGGATTTGAGGGAACGCGGTCTGGGCCGCCCCACCAAGCGCGAGAGGCGCAAGCTCGGAAAGGTCCGTGGCTTCTAGTCCTCCTCCGCGCTTGGTGCTCTTTGACGGGGTCTGCGGACTCTGTGACTCCGCTGTCCAGTGGCTCTTGGACCACGACGATGCAGGTCGGCTCCACTATGCGCCCCTGCAAGGTGAGCTGGCGGCCGCGCTTCGTGCCGCCAATCCGGTGATTCCCACAGAGCTGGACACGATGGTCTTCGTGCGGGATGGCCAGGTGTATCTGCGCAGCCAGGCCGTGCTCCAGATCCTGCGAGAGCTGCCTGCGCCCTGGTCCTGGTTCTCGGTGTTCCGGGTCTTTCCCAGCTTCTTGACGGACCTGGGCTACCGGCTCCTGGCCGCCAACCGCTACCGCATCTTCGGCACCCTTGAGGCGTGTAGGATTCCGGAGCCCGCACAGGCCGCGCGCTTCTTGGACTGAGCTCAGCGCCTGCGGCGAAGCGCTCCGAGCGCCAGCACCGCCAGCCAGGCCAGCCCGCCTGCCCCGCCGCTCCCAGAGCAGCCCCCACAGCCATCGGCCTCCGGGGCCTCACCTGTGTCTTGAGGCTCCGTGTCGGGCTCGCTGTCGCTGGGCTCTCCGGTCTCCGAAGGCGCTCCGGTGTCCTCGGATGTGTCACCGGTCTCCGAGGTGTCCAGGGGCTCCCCGGTATCGCCTGTGTCACCGGTCTCTTCCGCTTCACAGTCCTCGTCCACCTCTCCATCACAGTCTTGGTCCCCACCAAAGCACTCGTCCAAGGCTACATCTGGATGGATAGCCGGATCGGTGTCCACGCAGTCCGTGCCACCCCAAGTGTCGATGGCAAAGCCGTCTCCATCCTGGTCGTAGTCGTCGCCGCCCAAGCAGTCGCCGTCCTTGCCGTCGTACCAGATCTCACTGCCGCCGAAGCGCACGCTGGCATCGCCATCATCACAGTCCTGACCGCCCCAGACCTCACTGTCCTGGCCGTCCAGATCCGCGTCAAAGTCTGAGGTGCCGCTGCAGTCCTGGTCCACGCCGTCGTACCAAATCTCGCTGGCACCTGGTGATACATCTGGGTCGGTGTCATCGCAGTCATCCGAGCCGTAGCCGTCGCCATCGCCGTCCAGGTCATCGGCGCCATCGCAGTCCTGATCGATGCCGTCATCGGGCACGTCGACGCAGGTGGGACAGATCGTGGCGTCGGCGTCATCGCAGTCATCGCCCAGGTAGTCGATGGACTCGGAGCCATCACCGTCGGCGTCGTAGTCGGAGTCCGCCGCGCAGTCCTGGTCCACGCCGTCGTACCAGATCTCCACAGCCGCAGGGCTGATGCCTGCGTCCGTGTCATCGCAGTCCAAGCCGCCGTAGAAGTCCACGTCGTAGCCGTCCCCATCGACGTCGTAGTCATCCAAGCCATCACAGTTGGAGTCCACCCCATCGTAGGAGTAGTCCAAGGCGCCCGGGTTCACGCTGCCGGCGGCGTCATCGCAGTCCAGACCGCCGTAGGCATCGGAGTCGTAGCCGTCCCCATCGCAGTCGTAGTCGGAGTTCCCGAAGCAGTCCGAGTCCGTGCCGTCGTAGCAGGTGTCCGCCGCGCCTGGGTAGATGGTGGCGTCCGCGTCGTCGCAGTCGTTGCCGCCCTGGTCTACATCGCGGAAGCCGTCCAGGTCATCGTCCCACTCATCGACACCGTCGCAGTCCTCATCGATGCCGTCGTCCGTGCTGCTCTCGGTCCCGTCCGGGTTGATGCTCGCGTCGGTGTCATCGCAGTCCAGGCCGCCGTAGCTGTCGTGGTCGTAGCCATCCAAGTCGGCGTCGTAGTCGGAGTCCCCAGCGCAGTCCTGGTCCAGCCCGTCGTACCAGACGTCCGTCACGCCCGGGTTGACCGCCTCATCGCCGTCGTCACAGTCCGTGCCGCCATAGGTCTCCGACTCGTAGCCGTCCTCGTCCGCGTCGTAGTCCGAGGCCCCGTCACAGTCCGCGTCCACCCCGTCGTACCAGGTCTCACTGGCCCCTGGGCTGGTGCCGCTCTCCGCGTCGTCACAGTCCCCCGTTCCGATGGAGCCCGAGCTTCCGTAGCCGCTGGCTGAGTAGCCATCCCCGTCTGCGTCAAAGTCATCCGTGGGGTCGCAGTTGTCGTCCGTGGCGTCGTAGAAGACCTCGCTGGCCCCTGGGCTGACGGCCGCATCGCTGTCATCGCAGTCCGTCCCTCCATAGGAGCTGTCGTCGTAGCCATCCCCGTCTGCGTCGTAGTCCGAGCCCCCGTCACAGTCCGAGTCGACGCCGTCGTAGTAGGTCTCCTCCGCATCGGGACTGACCGATGAATCGCCATCATCGCAGTCATCATCGGAGTCGTATCCATCGCCGTCTGCGTCGTAGTCGCTGTCCCCGCCGCAGTCCGAATCGACACCGTCGTACCAGGTCTCCGTGGCCCCTTCGTAGACGGTGGCATCGGAGTCGTCACAGTCCCCCTCCGCCTCCGTGAAGCCGTCTCCATCGGCGTCGTCCAAGCCCAACTCGGCGAAGGAGATGTCGTCCAAGCCCCAGGTGTCGGTGCTCGGCCCGGTGATCTCTAGCGTGTCTACCCCATAGTCGTAGACGTAGCCGCGGAAGGAGCTGCTGTTGTTCTCCGAGAGGGTCAGGGTGTTGCTGTAGAGCGCGCTTCCGTGGGCGTAGCCGGTCAAGGTAAAGGTCCCTTGGCCATCGAGAATCTCAAAGGCTACCGCCGGCTGGACCTCCTCGAAGCTCAAGGTCACGGTGGTGGTGTTGGCCTCTCCGCCTTGGGTCTCGTTTGGACTCGCGCCGTCAATGTCGGTGCTCACGTCCAAGCTGGAGTCCACGTCCAGGCCCAGATCCGCGTAGTCGCTGCTGACCGTGTCCCCGACCGTCAGGTCTTCAAAGTCCATCTCCTGCAGAGTGACGCCGGCATCGGACTCCCAGCTCGAGGCGTCGGTGTAGGCCGTGGCCCCTCCCCCATCGACCGTGCCATCGCAGTCGTTGTCGATCCCGTCGTTCAAGTCTTCTGTGGCATCCGGGTTCACGTCGGCGTCCGAGTCGTCACAGTCCCCATCGCCGCCTGTGTAGCCGTCCCCGTCCCGGTCGCTGTCCTCGCTCCAGTAGACCTGCCAGTCGTCGTAGCCCACGCCATCGCTGGTGGTGGGCGTGATGCGCAGCTTCTGGATGGGGCTGTCAAAGAGCACCCCAACAAAGCGTCCACCCGGCACATCCTCGCCGTCCGCCTCCAGCTTTAGGGCGCCTCCGGTGCTCAGGACCGAAGCGCCGCTTCCATCCCAGGCCTGGAAGGTCAAGGGGCCGCTGGCGTCCAAGAGGCCGAAGCTCACCCCGTCCACGTCGGAATCAAAGCTCACCGTCAGGCTGGTTCCGCTGACCTTGAGACACACATCGCCGCTGGCCGAGGCACCGAAGGCCGAGGAGGCCCCCGTCACGCTGGTGCCAAAGAGCTCCATGCCGTTGCTGCTGTAGAAGGAGGAGAGGTCCGATCCCACAGTGGCGGACTCAAAGTCGAAGCTCTCTCCAGCGTTCTCCCCCAGGATCTCAATGGCATCGGCGTCAAAGAGGTCAGACTGGGTGCGAAGCCAGTAGGCCCCATCGTTCCAGCCATCGCAGTCATTGTCCGTGGCAAAGCCCGAGTCCAACGCAGTGTCCTCGGCTGCGGATGGGTAGATGGATGCATCGGCGTCATCGCAGTCCGGGCCACCGGCCAGAGCGCTCACGAGCCCATCTGCGTCTGCATCCTCAAAGCTGGGCACCCACCCCCAGATGCTGACCACACCGGCCAGGGTCTTGGCGCCTGATGCGGCGAACCAAGCCCCGACAGCCACATCGCCGTAGCCGTCCCCGTTGTGGTCCTCCAGCCCCAAGACCGAGGTGCCCGCAGCGCCAGCCGCCACGCCCCCTTGTAGGGCATGATCCGCGGAGGCCGAGGTGGTCGTGGCCGCACTGATGGGCCCGTTGAAGACGTAGGCGGCACCACTGGACCCGCTCACACCCGGGGCCCCCACAATCAGGTCGACGTCCCCGTCCCCGTTCGCATCGATGCTGGAGAAGCTGGCGCCAAGCTCGGCGTTGGTGCTGGCCCCGGTGGCCATCCAGTCGGCGTCCGAGCCCAGGTTGGCCCCGGTCCAGGCCGAGCCATCCAAGAACACATAGGCCGCGCCGGCTCCGCTGCCGCCGGTGCTCTCCTCGCTCGCGCCCATGACCAGGTCGCCCAGGCCGTCGCCGTCCAAGTCCGTGAGCAGCAAGGCGTTGCCAAAGCCATCCAGAGCCAGGTCCCCGGCGAAGCTCGCTGTGGCCGAGGTGCCGATGTCGTTGGACCCCGACCACGCCGCGGACCCGAGCACCAGCCAGGCCTCGCCAGCGTCGCTGTCGGTGGTGTCCGAGGTCGTGCTGCCTAAGAGCAGATCATCGAATCCGTCCCCGTCCGCGTCTCCGCCCGCGATGACCGCACCCAGCTTGTCGTTGGCGGTCTGTCCCGTGAAGTCCAGGGTGTTGACCGTCCCGCTGGCGACGCTGCCGCCGCTCCAGATACGAACGGCGCCCGCGTTGCCCAAGCTGCCGGCGTCCACGTTGGGAGAGCCGATGGCCAGGTCCAGGTAGCCGTCCCCGTCAAAGTCCAGGGCCGCCAGGGCGGTGCCGAAGCGCGGCTTGGTCGTCAGGGTCGGGCCCACCAGCTTGGCGTCGGCATCTACGGCATCAAAGTCTCCAGAGAAGGAGATGTTGGAGAAGATGTGTACCGCCCCCTCCTTGGCGTTGCTGCCGGCCAACTCCGGCTCGCCCAGAATGACCTCTGGGGCCCCGTCACCGTCGAGATCCGCGATGGCCATCGCGGTGCCCAGCAAGTCGCCGCTGTTGCCCGTGAAGCTGGCTTGGGCCAAGGCCACGTCCCCATCCAAGGGGCTGCTTCCGCCGTAGCTCAGCCAGACCGTGTCGCTCTGCGGCGCGCCGATGAGCACATCGCCCAAGCCATCGGAGTTCAGGTCTCCACCGGCCAAGGTCTCGCCAATGAAGCTGTAGTCGCTGCTCCCGCTCCACTCCTGGCGATACTCGCTGCTCAGGTCCACGGTCGCTGCGCTGGGCCGCTGGGAGGGGTCGCCGAACCAGGCGCTGGTGCTGTCGCTGAGCCCGCCCACACAGGACCACTCCAGACCAGCGCTGCTGCCCTGAATTCCGATGCTCGCCCCCACGCCGCCGGTGTAGGAGGAGGAGCCAAAGCTCAGGTCCTCATGAACGACCACGACCTCGTTCGGGCGGCCCTCTTGGAACCAGATCTGAACCTGTCCCGTCGCCGAGGCCCCGCTGGGTGTGATGTCTTGCCAGTCGGCCACCCAGATCCGGTTGGGGGTGCGGCCAAGGGTTGCGGTGCGCACCGTGCCGCCCTGTAGGTCATCCCAATAGGCGGCCACCCCTTGCCAGGTGCCGCTGCCTGGGCAGGCCGCGGAGCTGGCGGCTTGGCTGCCCGAGAAGAAGGCAGTGCCGTTGTCTCCAACGATGATCTGGCTCTCGGTGCTGCCGTACCAGCTCACATCAAAGGGCAGATCCACGCTCGCCGTGTCCTCGTCCCCCAAGCCGAGATCGGATCCCTCATCGTCGATGTCCAGGGCCAGGTGAGGCGGGCCATCGGACTCGGCCGAGTCGATCCACTCCATGCCGGCGCTGTCCGGGCCGCCGGTCGCCGCCATCGCCAAACCGAAGAGCACCGAGCTTGTGCCGATGAGCAGGGAGATGCGGCCGGGAAGGGACATGCCACCAGGGTACACCGAGGGGGTCGATCTCCAGCCTATTTCCGGGTCTGTGGCCCTTTTACAAAGCTTTAGGGGCTGTCAACAAATGTCTGTTCGCGCCTTGGGCGGTGAAAGCTTTGTGCTCCTGGAGCGTCTCACTACCAGAACACAAGAACAGGACGGTGTGGCTCCAGCCTCAATCTTTCAAAGCATTTGAAGGGAACCTCGGGCAGAGGTGTGAGCCCCGACTGGAATTGTGCATAGGTCGGCCCCCGTTGGTGGGGGGCCGGCCTTTTCTGTTTTTATCGAGAGGGGGGGCCCTGCCCCCCCTTGTTGGGCTTTGCCCAACACCCCCTGGGGTTCTTCAGGGGGCGTCGACGGAGCACTTTTCTCGAGTCGTCGTTTCGCTGCGCTCTCCTCCTTTGTCTCCAAAAGCGCCCCGGGCCCCTTTCATCACGGGCGGCAGCGGGCAGTTGCCCGACTGACGCCGAAGGGCAACACCCAGCGGGTTTCCGAAGGACAACACCCAGCGGGTTTCCGAAGGACAACACGCAGCGCGGTTCTTCAGGGGGGACTTGGACGGAACCGACTTCCACACGGAGCTGGTGCGGCTCAAGGAAATCGCGTGCCCGAAGGACGGAAAGCAGAACCGAGGAGACAAGCGCTTGTCCATTCCAGAATGCACTGGATGGTCCCTTGAAGAAACGCCTCCTCTGGCTGGCCCTGATTCCCCTCAGTTTGGGTGCGCTGCATGTGGCGCACACGGCCCACGCCGCCACGGATCCGCACCCCATGGAGGTGCGCGCACTGACCCACCAGCTGGCCCTCTGGGACGGGAGCTCGCCCACGGAGGAGGTGACGGCGATGCGGCGAATGAACCCCGAATGGGACTTCATGCAGCGCACCTTCATGGTGCTCTCGCTGGCCAACCGCGCGGCCGAAGACCCCACGCTGAAGGCCGACTATCTGCCCGTGATCGACCGCATCTTGGCCGACACGCTGGCGATGGAATCCCAACATGGCCAGCACTGGTACCTGCTCTCCTATGCAGACCGAAAGCCCTTCCAGAATCCCAGTGGGCGCAGCCTGTTTGTGGACGGCGAGGTGGCGGTGATGCTCGGGGCGCGCCTCATGCTGGAGGATGAGCCCCAGACGCGCACCGCGTTCCAAGCCCGCATCGCCTTGATCGAGTCCGAGATGCGGGCTGGCCCCTTGCTCTCAGCGGAGAGCTACCCCGATGAGATCTGGACCTTCTGCAACAGCTTCGCGCTGGTGGCACTGCGCATGGACGAGCTGACCTCGGGCGCGGACCACAGCCAGCTGACGGGCGCGTGGATCGAGATGGCCAAAGCGAACTTGATCGATCCGGCGACGGGAATGCTCATCTCCTCCTACAACTACAAGGGCACGCGCATGGACGGCCCCGAAGGCAGCTCCATCTGGTTGGTCTCCACAAACCTGATGCTCTTTGATCCCGAATTCGCCAATGCGCAGTACACGCTGGCCAAAGAACACCTGGGCGCTCGGGTGGCGAACATGGCCTACGCCAAAGAGTGGCCAGAGCGCGCACAGGGCGTGGTGGACGTGGACTCCGGGCCCATCATTCCGGGCCTGGATGCAAGCGCGAGCTCCAGCGGCTTTGCTCTGCTGGCGGCCACGGCCTTCCAAGATGCAGAGCACGAGATCGCACTGCGCCGGGCCCTGGACGCGGCAGACCTGATGCTGGCATTGGACCCGGAGCTGGCGGCCGCAGCGGACAACCCCGTCGGTGAGTCAGTCCTGCTCTACGCCATGAGCTTCGGACCGCTCTGGGCTCAGCTTGCAGAGGCCCCCTCTCAGCTCCCTAGCTGAGCTCTCCTTGGCAGCGGCAACCTCTTGCTGTCACCCTCGCGTAATAGTCAAAGTGCCCCCCGAACCCTAACTACAAAGCGGGAGCCCGAGAGGGTTCTCCGTCGGCCCCCTTGGGGGGACTTCCTGTAGAAAGGGTTGCCAGTCCCGCCTTCCCGTCACGAAAACCCGACGGGGTCGACACCTCCCCAGCGCCCGTAGATGGGGCCAGCTGGCCAGAACGCCCGGACGCTCTTTTTGGGCGCCCGGGCATTCTTTTTTTGGGGGTGCACTGAATGGATGCCCAGAGCCCGCGTCTTTCCAAACAACGCGAGGTGACGAGATGCTGCTTTCCATTCTTCTGGCCCTGAGCCCCACCGCTGATGCCCACGGAAACGGCCACAAGAGCCATTCCCACAGCAGCCATCACAGCTCTTCCCACAGCTCACACCACAGCTCACACCACAGCTCACACCACAGCTCACACAGCAGCAGCCACTACCGGCCTGCCAAGGTTCGCACCGGCCAGCTGGTCGTGCACAACGCCTCCTACCAAC
Source organism: uncultured Pseudomonadota bacterium (assembly GCA_913060515.1). Lineage (GTDB taxonomy): Bacteria > Myxococcota_A > UBA796 > UBA796 > CAJQPC01 > CAJQPC01. The sequence continues at coordinate 47,235 of CAJXRZ010000034.1, forward strand.
AGGTCCAAGTCTTCGTAGACGGCATCTCCTACGGCTACCTGAGCAACGGCTCGATGGCCCTGAGCGTCAACGCCGGCAGCCACCGGGTCAAGGTCGTTCACAACGGCCGTGTGCTCAACAACAGAGACGTGATGATCTACGGCGGCAGTCAGGCCTCCGTCTCGGTGAACATCCCCACCGTCGGGCAGGTCTGGGTGACCAACTACGAGCCCTACCCTGTCTTTGTATACGTAGACGGACGCCAGATCACGACCCTGGCAGCCGGCGAAGTTCGCTGCTTGGACGTGGCCCTGGGTGGACACCGCGTGGACCTGGTCGATGCCCGCCAGTACGGCAGCACGGTCGTCAGCGTGAGCGTCAGCTTGGACGGATGGAGCGCAGGCGCCGTGGCGACCCCGCAGCGCCAGGCCAGCCACGGGCACCAGCGCCCTCGCTGAGCAGGCGCCGGGCTTCAACGACCATCGCTTGAGTGAACGGGCAAGCCTTTCCACAGCGGGAGGGCTTGCTCTTGCTGCATCTTGGTGCCGGGCACCCCCACCAATAAACGTTAGTCCCCGGCCACAATGGCCAAGACCCAAGACATTCGCCGCAACAGCGCGGTGGTCGGCGCGGCGAACCTGCTGACCCGCGCGACCGGCCTGATCCGGGAGATGGCCTTCGCGGCTGCCTTTGGGGCAGGCATCCAGGCCGACGCCTTCAACGCCGCATTCAGAATCGGCAACCTCTTCCGTGAGCTCTTCGCGGAAGGCGCGCTGTCCAACGCCTTTGTCCCCCTCTACGCCAGCGTGGAAGAGGGCGAGGGCCGTGAGAGCGCCTACGCCCTGGTCAACGCATTCTTGGGCGTTTTGCTCTTGGCCGTGGGCGGGGTCACCATCCTGACCTTCGTGGCTGCCGAGCCCTTGGTCTGGGCCGTGGCCAGCGGATTCGCCGACGACCCCGTCAAGTTCGACCTGAGCGTGCGCTTGGCTCGGGTGCTGAGCCCCTTTGTGGCCACCGTCTCCGTCGCCAGCGTGTTCATGGGCATGCTGAACCTGCGCGGCAAGTTCTTTCTGCCCGCCATCATGCCGATGTTCTTCAACGCATCGGTCATCGCGGCGTGCATCATCGGCGCCAAGGTCGAGCTGCCCTTTGAGCCCATCATGCTGGTGGCGGCTGCGGCCCTGCTCGGCGGCATGGCCCAGGCCTTGGTGCAGCTCCCGGTCCTGGTGCGCGGCGGCTTTCGCTTCGCGCCCAACCTGCGCGGCCACCCGGCCCTCAAGCGCCTGATCAAGTTCATCGGCCCGGCCATCATCGCCATCTCGGTCATCCAGCTGCACATCTTGATCGAGACCCAGCTCGCCAGCCGCCAAGGGGACGGGGCCGTGAGCTGGCTGCTCTACAGCTTCCGCATCGCCCACTTGCCCTTCTCCATCGTCTCTGGAGCGGTAGGCGTGGCCTCGTTGGCGGGACTCAGCGTCTTGGCGGCTCAGGAGAAGTGGGGTCGCTTTCGGGCCGATCTGGCCAGCGCGCTGAACCTCAACTCCTTCCTTCTGCTGCCCAGCGCCGTTGGCCTCTTCATGCTGGCCTCGCCCATCACCGCCCTCTTCTTCGAGCGTGGCGCCTTCACCGCGAGCGACACCGCCCAGACCGCCGCGATGCTGCAGATGTACGCCGTGGCTCTGATGGGCATCGGCGCCCAGCGCATCCTGGTCCCGGTCTTCTACACCCTGGATGATCCCAAGACCCCGATGTGGGCCGGCATCGCAACCTTGGTGGTCAAGCTCCCCTTGGCCCTCTGGCTGCTGGATGTTGTGGGCTTGCGCGGACTGCCCCTCTCCCACGCCGTCCTGGTCACCGGCGAGGTGGGCGTCCTGATCTGGCTGCTCTCCAGGCGCATCGAAGGCGGCCTGCTCCGTGCCCTGGTCGGCCCTCAGGTTCGCATCCTCATCGCCAGTGGGGTGATGGGAGCAGGACTCTGGGCACTGGAAGGCCGGCTGCCGGGTATCCCAGGTTTGCTCCTCACCATCGTCTTGGGCGCTGCGCTCTTTGTGCTCGCCAGCGAGGCCATTGGACTGCGGGAGGCCCGCTCCATTTTGGGACGCCTGCGCCGCCCCAAGGGACTGCCCCCGACGGTCGATGCCGACACCCAAGCCCTGCTCGCCCAGCTCTCGGGAACACCGGTCTCTCTGGACACCGAGACCTGGCAACTCCACGGCCCCAAGGCCTCCGCTCAGCTCATCGCCGAAGGTGGGGCACTACGCCTCGAGGCGATCAAGGTGGCCAACGCCCCGACTGCGCCAGAGGCGCCCTTGTTGATTTCGGCCATCATGCGCGTGGGCGGTGGTCCCCCGACCCTTCGAGGCCTCTGGCTCGGAGATCAAGCCCTCAACGTGGTTAACGACCAGATCTACCTCGGTGATGCGCCCGGTCCGGTGCTTCCCGTGGAGCCTGCGCAAGTCTGACCTCGCAGACGGGCACTCTCGCGGCTATCTTGGGGGGAGGTCCGGTCTAGCTGGGCCCAGCTTTGTAGAGGACCACACATGCGCGTTGCCCTGATCAACCCCACCCCCATTGATCACTACAGCCCGTGCACGCGCACACTGGCCAGCTACCTCAAGCAACACGGCCACGACGTGCGGCAGATCTTCCTGCCCAGCGACAACTACAACACGCGCTTCCAGCCCGGCTACATCAAGCAGATGAAGCAGAGCTTGGTCGACGACATGGTTAAGCTGGTCAAGGACTACGACGTCATCGGCATCAGCTTCCTGACCGCCATGTTCGACGTTGCGGTCCAGGCCACCCGCGCCATCCAGAAGGAGTACCCCGACAAGTTCATCGTCTGGGGCGGCTTCCACCCCACCACAATGCCCCAGCAAGCCCTTGAGTTTGTAGACGGCGTGTGCGTGGGCGAGGGCGAGGAGGCGCTGCTGGAGCTGGTCGACCGCATCGAGAAGGGCGAGGACTACTACGACGTCCGAAACTTCTGGTTCCGCAAGCCCAACGGCAAGGTCGTCGGCAACCCCCACAGGCCGCTGGTTCAGGACCTGGACACCCTGCCCTACCAGGACTTCGAGCTCGAAGACGACTGGACCTGGGACCCGGAGACCCACGAGCGCATGATGAAGGTCGAGTGGGAGACCTTCAAGCACCTGGTCCCCACCTACCCGGACCGAAACGGCGACCTGCGCATCTCCTACAAGACGATGATCACGCGCGGCTGCCCACACAAGTGCAGCTACTGCGGCGTGGCCTTCAACCACGACCTGTACAAGGGCCAAAAGTACCTGCGGCGTCGCTCCGTCGAGCACATGGTCGGCGAGATCAAGCAGGTCATGCGCCGCTTCCCAGAGGTGGGAATCATCCACTTCCAGGACGACGTCTTCTTCTCGACCAGCACCGAGGAGATCCAGAAGTTCGCCGAGGTGTGGAAGGCCGAGGTCGGCTTGCCCTTCCGCGCGCAGTGCAGCCCCACCACCATCAACGAGGCCAAGTACGCCGCCTTGATCGATGCGGGCTTGTGCTTCACCGAGCTGGGCATCCAGACCGGCAGCTCCGAGACGATGCGCATGTACAAGCGCGGCATGACCAACGAGCAGCTGCTCAAGGCCGTGAACATCATCTCCAAGTACCGGGAGTTCATCCAGGTCCCCGACTACCACATCATCCTGGACAACCCTTGGGAGAGCACCGAGGACGTGATGAAGGGCCTGCGCCTGATCTGCACCTTGCCGCCGCCCTACAACCTGCTGCCCAGCTCTCTGATTGCCTACCCCGGCACTGAGTTCTTCCACAAGTCCATGGAAGATGGCTTTGTAACGGACGAATACAACCAGGTGTACCGGGCCAGCTTCCACGTCCCGAAGGGAAGCTACGTCAACTTCCTCTTCTTCCTGACCCTGTTCAACAACCTGCCCAAAGAGATGGTCATGTGGTTGGCCAGCGACCGCTACGTGCGCCGCTTCAACCAGCGCAAGTACGACCGCTTCTGGGGCAAAATGTACGAGTACGGGGAGCTGGGCCGCAAGGCGCAGCGCTTCTCTCAGTTCGCCCTCAAGGGCAAGCTGCTGGAGATCACCTCGATGCGGGAGCTCAAGCGCGTCGCGAACCAGATGAAGTAGTGGCCTGGAGCCCTCCGTTGGGGCCCCTGATGCTCATGTCGTTGGAGCCAGAGCTTCCCTCAACCAAGCTCGGCTTGCAGCAAGGGCTCGACCCGTATCCAACGGCGCTTCAGCTCTTGATTCAACGAGGCCAGACTGGCGGTATCGCCTGTTCGACCGGCGGTCTCCAGCTCCTTGCAGATCTCGGAGAAGGCCTCGGCCCCGACCTGCATGCTCGAGCTCTTCAGTGGGTGCGCTGAGCGGTGAACGCCCTCACAGTCGCCCGTAGCGACCGCGGCGTCAATCTGAGCCATGTAGGGGCCCACGGTGCTCATGAAAGCCCCCACGACCTCGGCCACAAAGTCCATGCCCGGGGCACTGTAGCTGCGCAGCGTCGCCAGCGTCTCAAGGTTCAGGTCCATCACAAGAGTGGTCTCCTGCATGCTCGCGGCAAGAGCGGCCATGGTGTTCTCCTTCGGGCGCAGTACGGGGGTGTCTCCCCCTCATCGGAACATCGCCCCAAGGACTTGTGTCTTTGGCGTCCCAGATGATCCCCAGCTCCAGATCCACTGGAGATTGATCGAAGTCTATGCATCGACGCAGAGTAGCCTCCGGGGCGCCGCTGTGCGGGGTGTAAGTCTGGCACGCGCCTTGCGTTGTAGGAGGGCGCGAGGTGCAAGGTGAACTACGGTCGACGATTGGACGAGACCCCAGGACAGAGACTCAAGCGCAGAGCCGCCATTGCTGGATTGAGCGCAGCGCGACTAGCAGAGTGGCTGCTCGATTCCCAGGGCTACCCTTGCCCGCCTGTACAAACGCGCGCAGATTTGGGCCACCTGGCGGCCGAGGAGCGTCTGTCGCTCACACGCCAGGATGGCGCTGCCGAGCCACTCTTAGAGGCCGGAAAGCGCCACAACGTCCGCTTGGCCTTGGCCGCGTTTGATGGCCGCATTCTGCACCCAGAGCGGCCCCTCTCTTTCTGGCGGACTCTGGGACCCGCGACCGCTGCGCGCGGCTTCCGCCATGGCATGGAGCTACAGGCCGGCTGTGTCGTCCCCGCCATCGGAGGCGGCCTGTGCCTGCTCTCCAACGGGCTGTTCCGAATCGCCGCGAAGCTGGGCTGGATCATCTTGGAGCGTCACGGACACAGCACCGAGGCCGTTCCCGATCACGCCCCGGTCTGGGGCTTGGACGCCACCCTCTTCTTCCCCTACGTCGACCTTCGCATCGCACCCCGCACGGGCCAAGCCCGGCTCGCACTGAGCATCGAGGGAGACGAGTTGGTCATCCAGGTCTTCAGCGCCAGCCCCAGCCCCTTGCGTGTGGAGCTGGAGAGTGAAGCCCTGCCGGTCCCTGACGGTCCGGAGCGCATGCGGGCCTCCCGCATTCATCGGCGCATCTTCAACGCAGCGGGAGAGCTGCTCGAGCACGAGGTCATCGCGGAGAACAGCAAGCGCCTGCTGCACGATCAAGCCCAGCGAAAGCGCAGCTGCTTGAGCTGTGGCGAGCTGAGCTGCCACGCCAAACCCAGTGACGCGGAGCTCTCCGCCTCACGACGTCTGTTGGAGGCAGCGTGAGGTGCATCGTATTGCCCGAGGGCCAGGCCCCCTGGCTGGAGCCCTTGATCGAGAGCCAACCGGGCCCTTGGCTCCGTCTCTCTCCACCGGAACTCCTCCGCCGCACCTGGATGAAGGCCGCCGGGACCTCCGCGCCCAGGCGCATCCAGGCCCGCATCCTCTGGCGGCAAGCGGTCGGCGCCTGGGTGGCCTCGCGTCTGCCGAAGGGGTGTACCCACGTCTACGCGCCCAGCTTCGCGGCCAGGCGGGTGTTCTCCGCCGCACAGCAGATCGGTGCACAGACCCACCTCCTCGAAGACCTTCCCGACCTCCGGCGCCTTGGCGTAGAGCTCGATCAAGCCAGCGCTGCGCACCCCACCGCCGTCTTGCTTCGGCGTCACAGGGCGCGCGGTGCAGACTTGGCGACCCAGCAAGCTGAACGGGAGCTGGCCGAGGAGGTCTTCGTTCCAAGCGCAGACCGGATGCTCGCCGAGAAACGCTGCACGCCCATGCCATGCCGGCGCACCGGCCCCACCGCCCAGAACAGGCTCCCCACTGCCAAGCTCAGGGGCCAGTCCTCGGCTGGGCCACGGGTGCTCCTGAGCGGCCTGCCTGTGGCCCGTTCAGGAAGCTACGAGGCACTGGAGGTGCTGGAGGCGCTCCCAGAGATCACGCTCCTCCTTCGGCCGAGCCAGGTCGTCGAGCCGGACGCTCTGCTCAAACACCCCCAGGTGCGGCTGGCGACCCCTGCAGAGCTGGCGCTGGAGGGAGTGGACGCAGTGATCGCACCGGCTTGGGTGCAGAGCAGCCACCCGGTGCTCGCCGACGCCCTGGCCCTGGGGCTGCCTGTTGTGGCCACGCGCCGCGCAGCCGGTTGGCTGGGGCTCGACCCGGATCGGCTACTTGCTCAGCCGGATGGGAAAGCCTTGCTTCAGGCACTTGCCGCCAGCCTCTGAGCGTGCAACTGTCCTGACAATGACCAGGCACCTCCCCCAGGCTGAGCGGGAAGAACAGATCCTCCGAGCGGCGCGAAAGGTCTTCGTTGAGAAGGGCTTTGAGAACGCACGCATGACGGACGTGGCTTCTGCCGCGGGCTTGTCAAAAGGTGCGGTCTACTTCTACTTCGACAGCAAGCAGTCCTTGATTCGAGCCCTTGCTGCGCAAGAGCATCGCAGAGCGAACGCGATCCTCGACGAGGTCTTGGACCATGGCGATCTGAGCGCAGAGCAGAACTTTGCAGATCTGCTCCGGCAGCTCCTTCATCACCTGCTTTCGCTGCGCTATCCGCCGCGCTTCTTCCTGCTCATCGGCGAACTGGCCACACGGGATGAAGAGCTGCGCGCGAACTTCCTGGAGACCCACGAGCGGTTGATGGAGCGCATCATCCGGGTGATCAAACAGGGCATCGACGACGGCAGCTTCCGCAAGGTGAACCCGCACGTGATCGCAGCGGTGCTCAAAGCCAGCTCAGATGGGTTGACTCTGGAGAAGGCTATCGGGGCCAACCCACAAGGGGACCCCGAAGAGATCATTCAGGCGACGGTGGACCTGTTCTTGAACGGCATGCTGCCGAAGGAACAGGGATGAGCCTGAGCCAGGCGATGCGGCATCGCAGCCTGCGTTGGTACGGTGTTCCGCTCTTTTGGTTGGGGGCTGCAGGCATCTGTGCGGCACTGGCAGCCAAGGTAGCAGCCGATGGCTCATGGGGCGGTGTCATGCTCTATGTCGCAGCGACCGGACTGAGCATCGGGAGCTTTGGCCTGAACAACGATACGGCCCTCGCGCTGCTCCTTCGCACGCAAGAGCCGCTGCCTGCGGCCGCTCAGCGAGAGCTCAACGACGAGCTTGCCCGAGACAAGGCGGAGACCAACGCGCTCTCGCCGAGCCCCAAGGCAAGCTTCGCTGCGATGGTCTTGGCGCTCTTTCTGCATGGGGCCGCCGCCTGGAGGCTTCTCGCCGCCACTGGAGCGATGTGAGCGCCATCGTCGTCGTTGGGCTGGACCGTCAGATCCACTTGGCCCGAGCCGGCGGTATTCGGCAACTCAGCATGGACCTGGGCGCCGACCCCCTGCTGCGCTGGGGCCAACCCGACATGCCCCGCTCCGCCTGGAGCTGGCCCACCTTCTCCCCTGACCACAGCAAGCTGGCCTGCATCGAGCTTCCAGCCGGTGAAGACCTGGCGGATCCGGCCCGAATTCAGGTCCTCCACTGTGATGGACTGCGCCAGCAAGTGCTCCTCGAGAGTCACGGCCGGGTGCCTATCTACTGTGCTTGGAGCCCGGACGGCTCCCAAGTCGCTGTGGTGCTACAGGACGAAGAAGAGCTCAGCCTGACCTTGCTCTCCTTGGATGGAAGCCCGCCCCGAGAGCTCGAAGTCGGTGGTCCCCTCTTCTTCTCCTGGCGCGCCTCCGATGTGTTGGTCCATGCCGGAAGCGGTGGCCCCAAGCGGGTTGTACTGCACCAAGCCAAGGCCGAGGACATGTTGCTCGAGGGCACTCCCGGTGCCTTCTGCGTCCCACTGGCCCTCGGTGGCTACCTCTGGCATGTGCAGCGCCAAGGCGGCCTGGAGTACCTGGTGCGCACGGACAGGGACGGCAAGACCGAGACGCTTCGCCCCGTGCAGGGACTCGTGGCCCTGGTGCCGGACGGTGACAGCCTATTGCTCGGCCAAGCGCCGGCCGGTCCAGGGAGCCCCTACAACGGAGTCCACCGTGTGGATCTGCGCAGCGGCTTGAGCAGTCAGTTGAGCGAGCAGCCCTGTCTGGCCTTTTACGCCCTCCCCCAGCGTGGCGAGATCGCCACGGTCTCGGTCGACAACCAGCGCAACTGCCTGACCTGGCACACGGTCGACTCAAGCGGCTTGGCCCAAGAGCGTGCCTCCTTCTGGCCCAGCCGAGAGTTCCTCTGGAGCCTGCAGTTCTTCGAGCAGTTCTCCTTGAGCCATCCACCGGTGGACCCCAGAGGTGAGCGTCTGGTCTTTGTCGGCCACCGACCTGGAGCTGATCCACACAAGAGCCGAGCGGAAGTATTTGTGCTCGACCTGGACTCGGGGGGGCCCGCCCGCAGCCTATGTTCTGGCAGCTTTGCCTGTTTTTCCAGTGTTTGACGCTATCCCAGAGCATCCGATACGGGTCTCGAAAGGAGTCTCCTCATGGCCTTTAAAGACCGCCTCTCCAACCTCCTGGCCGGCCCTGCCAGCCAGGTCGTCGAAGCACCCGTGCGCGAGATCATTCAGGACGCACTCGCGCAGGGCACCGTCGCCTCCGCCCAGGAGCTCCAGCAGCTCCGTCGCGAGCTCGGCAAGTCTGGCGAGCGTATGCGCGCCCTGGAGGCACGCCTGGACACTCTGGCGGAGGCTGTGACGAGCCTCCAATCCCGTGCAGACGCCAGCGCGCGCGAGGCACAAGCTGCCCGCAGGGAGCTCCTGGCCGCCAAGACTGAACTGGCCAACGCTGCAGCCCCAAAAGCTGAAGCCGCACCAAAGGCTGAAGCTGCACCAAAGGCTGAGGCGGCCCCAAAGGCCGTCGCAAAGCCAGCTGCGAAGAAGAGCACCAAGACCTCGAGCGAGCCCAACAAGACCAAGGGCAAGGGCGGGCGCAAGAGCCTAAAGGAGCTGGGCTGCAAGGTCGAAGGCTGTGAGGATCCACACCGCAGCAAGGGCTTCTGCTCCCGCCACTACCAGGGCTGGAGACGTGGACGGCTGGAGGGCTTCGTCGGTCCAGAGGGCTACGTTCAGGTCGGGGAGCGCGGCTTTCGCGTCGCACCACAGCTGCAGGGCGAGGCTGTCGCCGTCACCGGCACCGGCAAGCGCACCAGCTTGAAGGTCGATGGAAAGAAGATCGACTTCAGCGAGATGGACTGAGTCCATCTCCCCTCCGAGGGGACTGAGCAAAGGCCGCTCAGGCTCCCTCAGGAAGGTCTGAGGCCGCGCTGCCGGCCAGACAACGCAACAAACACGATGCCAAGTCCGGCATCGAGACAGGCTTGCCAAGGTGGTCGTTCATGCCCGCCTCCAGGCTCTGAAGTCGATCTTGGGGCGAGGTGTTGGCCGTCAGGGCGATGATCGGGAGCGTGCCTCCCCGGGACCGGATCTCCGCCGTGGCGCGGAAGCCATCCATCTCCGGCATCTGGCAGTCCATCAGAATTAGGTCGGGGCGTAGATGCTCCCAAGCCCCCACGCAAGCACGCCCGTCCCCGACAAGGTGGACGTGCACGCCGAGCTGCTGCAAGAAGCGCTCAATGACGACTTGATTGACGCGGTTGTCCTCTGCGACCAGAACGCGCACTCCCTCAAGCAGACTGGGCCCCATGAGAACCTTGGCCTCGGGCTCGGGCGCCGGGCAGACCTGAAGCGGGAGCTCCACCTCAAAGAGAGTGCCTCGGCCAACTTCTGAGGTCACCGAGATCCGCCCCCCCATCGCGTCCACCAGGCCCTTGGAGATGGTCAACCCCAGACCTGTGCCGCCAAAACGCCGGGTCGTGCTGACGTCGGCCTGTGCAAAGGGCTCAAAGACCCGCTTGAGCTGATCCTGGCTCATCCCGATTCCGGTGTCCTCGACCGAGAAGCGAAGGCCACCGGGAGAGGCGATTGCGCGCAGAGTCACGCGCCCCTGCTCGGTAAACTTGGTGCTGTTGGAGAGCAGGTTGCCCAGGACCTGTGAGAGACGCACGGAGTCCCCAAGGATCCAGGCAGGACACGTCGGGCTGACCTCGAGCAGCAGGTCGACCTGCGCTGGGTCCACGCCGACGCTGGCGGCCTTCAAGAGCTTCTCGCAAAAGGGCCTTAGCTCAAGCGCTCGCTCCTCAATGACCAGCTGGTCGCCATCGATCTTGGAGTAATCCAACACGTCATCGAGCAGGCTGCGCAACAGCTGCCCTGAGCCCTGCACCATGGTCGCCAGCTCCTGCTGGTCCTCGCTCAGATCCGTGCCGACGAGCACCTCGCTCAAGCCCAGAACGCCATTGAGGGGCGTTCGGATCTCATGGCTCATGGTGGCGAAGAAGCTGTCCCGGGCGCGAACGGCCGCATTGGCCGTCTCCTCCGCGCGCTTGCGTTCCGAGATCTCTACCCGCAGGGCTTCATTCACTGGGTCCAAAGCAGCGATCGCCGCGACCTGCCCGGTCCAGTGGCTCCACATGCCCGCGGCGATCACGATGGGAAGGGAGACATAGTCCAGGATGACCAGACGCCGGTGCCAAGCAGAGGTCAGCTCTGGGTAGGTCACCCACCCTGCCCCTTCGACCAGCCAGTGGGTCATCGCGCACATCGCGGTGCCGACGCTCCACATGATTCCGCCACGCAGTCCCAAGAACAGGAAGGCGAAGACCGGCACCATGGCCAGCCAAGCAGATGCGGAAAACTCCAGACCGCCACGCTGCCAGATTCCGACTGAGACACCCACGAGAAGGTTCGACATCAGCATGTGACTGGCCAACTCTATCCGGTCGCTTCGCGCCAGCCAGATGACCAGTGGACCGAGCGCAACAGCCACGAAGACGACCAGAGAGATGGTCCGAAAGCCGACCATAAAGGTCACGCCAATCCAAGGCAGACCAAAGACCATGAGCATGGCCACGACCACCTGAATGCCGCGCAGCCGGGTCTGCAGGAAGGGGTCAAGGTCCCGCCCGGCGTCCAGCCAAACTCCAACCCGATCTGTCCAGGCTCCCTCAGTCATGGTGCTAGTCCCCACGCCTTCACAGCCACTTGGAGCTCCCGGAACACTAGAGACGCGTCCACAGGCTCTGGGGCATGGTCTCGCTCACCGGTGGGGTCTCCGCGGCGAGCACGTAGAGTGCACGCCGGTTCCTCGGCTCATCGGTGTTCTCAGGTGTCGCGACGGCCAAGCCGCGCTCTCCAAAGCCCTGGTAGTAGATCTCCCCTTCAAAGCCGTGGTCTCGGTACCAGCGCGCGATGGCCGCTGCACGCGCCTGTGAGAGCCGCTGGTTGTTGTTCTTGTCCCCAACAGTGTCGGTGTAGCCCGCCACATAGAGGTTCACTTTCGCCACGCTGCCGTACTTTACGAGCACCTTGTTGGCCTCCTCCATGGCCGCCACCAGCTTGGGCTCCTCCGCCGGCAAGATCTCGCTCTTCCCCGACTCGAAGATCACGTCCTCGTGGGGGATGTTGTAGTACCAAGGCATCAGATCCTTGGCGGTCCAAAAGCCATCGGCGTCGGTCCCGACAACGTGCAATCGGATCACCTCCCCCTCGCTCTTCCACTGAACCTCGATGGGGTCACCAGGGCCCGCTCCAAAAGAGGGCACACTGACCTCGCCCAAGAGCAGATCGCCAGGCCCGTAGGCTTGGACCTGAACCTGTGCAGGCTGCCGATCCATGATGACGACCAAGGTCCGCTCCTCCATGTTGATCTTGTCCGCTGGGACCGTGATCTCCATCGGACCCAACATGGTGACCTGGAAGTTGAGGGGCATCTCTCCGGTGCTGCCGTCGCTGAACTCCGCGGCCAAAGTGCCCGAGCAGCTGTGCGTACCGATGGGCACGTCGAACTCCATGGTGATCTTGTCTCCAGCGCTCGCCCCCCCGTGGGACTCGCCCCAGGAGCTGGCGCAGTCCACCCGCACGTCCAACTTCTCAGCATTCTGATTCACCACCAAGGTCAGGCTGGGTTTGCCAAGATCCTTCTGGGCCCTTGCGACCACCTCCAAGGCGATGGGATCCGCAGCGAATGTGACGGGTATGAGAAGCAAGCTCAACATCGACTCTCCAGGGTTCGGACGGGGCAGCATAGACCGTAAGGACGTGCTACCCCCCAGCGCTCAACACGCTTCCTGGGAGTTCACGTGCACGACTTTCTCACTCGCCTCGGAATTGAGCCCGTCAACAGTGGCTGCTGGCTGCCCGACGCACAAGAGTGCAGCGGCCGGATCATCGAGTCGGTGGACCCTTCCAGCGGCCAGGTCATCGCCAAGGTCCAACTGGCCAGTGTCGACGACTACGAGCGCCTGATGGCCAAGAGCCAAGCGGTCTTCAAGGAGTGGCGCACACTCCCAGCCCCCAAGCGCGGCGAGATCGTGCGTGAGATGGGCAACGCCATGCGCGATGCCAAGGAAGACTTGGGCCGCTTGGTCACCCTCGAGGTGGGCAAGGTCCTGCAAGAGGGCCTGGGTGAGGTGCAGGAGAGCATCGACATCGCTGACTTTGCTGTTGGCCAGAGCCGCATGCTCTACGGCCTGACCATGCACAGCGAGCGTCCTGGCCACCGCATGTATGAGCAGTGGCACCCCATGGGCGTCGTCGGCGTGATCTCGGCCTTCAACTTCCCCAACGCCGTGTGGGCTTGGAACGCCATGTTGGCCGCCATCTGCGGAGACACCGTCGTCTGGAAGCCGTCCCTCAAGGCCCCACTGACCGCCATCGCCAGCCACAAGATCTGCAGCGCAGTCTTGGAGAAGCATGGCTTTGGCGGCGTGTTCACCCTGATCATTGGCGAGGACGCCGAGGTCGGCGAGACCTTGATCAACGACAAGCGCATTCCATTGGTCTCGGCGACCGGCTCCACCCGTATGGGCCGTCATGTTGGAACCACCGTCGCCAAGCGCCTGGGCCGAAGCCTGTTGGAGCTCGGTGGCAACAACGCCATCATCGTCGAGCCTGATGCAGACTTGGACTTGGCCCTGACCGGCGTACTCTTCGGTGCCGTCGGCACCGCAGGACAGCGCTGCACCACGACCCGCCGTCTGTACCTGCACGAGGACATCGCTGAGAACTTCACCCAGCGCCTTGTGAAGGCCTACGGCCAAGTACGTATCGGCGATGCCTTGGGGCAAGGAACCCTGATGGGCCCGCTCATCGACCAGGACGCCGTGGACATGTACGCCACCGCCTTGGACAAGATCCGGGAAGAGGGCGGCAAGATTCTTGCCGGTGGAAAGCGCCTGGATCGGCCCGGCTTCTTCGTTGAGCCAGCCCTGGTCAGCGCGACCGAGGACATGGAGATGTGGCGGGAGGAGACCTTCGCCCCCATCCTCTACGTCTTCACCTACAGCGACCTGGACCTGGCCATCGATGCCCAGAACAGCGTGGTGCAGGGCCTCTCTTCGTCCATCTTCACCGGCAACTTCCGCTCCAGCGAGGCTTTCCTGAGCGCCGCTGGTTCGGACTGCGGCATCGCCAACGTCAACATCGGCACCAGCGGTGCAGAGATCGGCGGGGCCTTTGGTGGAGAGAAGGAGACGGGAGGCGGCCGTGAGTCTGGATCGGACTCCTGGAAGGCCTACATGCGGCGTCAGACCTGCACCTTGAACTACAGCAAGGAACTGCCCCTGGCTCAGGGAATCAGCTTCGACATCTAAGAGCGTTTAGTCTTGAGCCCCGCCGGTGCTATGCTGGTGGGGCCCCAAGAGGATTCCTCCAATATGCTTGCCACCTTGCACGCCTTCTTTAGCGACACCACCACCTCCTTCGTCGACGACGAGGGCGGACAGAGCACCGTTGAGTACCTGCTGCTCATCTCGGTCATCGTCATCGCCGTTGTGGCCGCAGCCTACGTCTTCGTGCCGACCTTCCAGACCGGCGTGACCTCGCTGGCCCAGGACGTTCAGTCCATGCTGGACAGCGGCAAGATCGGAAAGACGGGTACAAACCGCTGATCCACCTCCTGCTGGGCCTCGCCCTCGCCGGCCCAGTTCCAAACCCAGGCCGCAGCGCCCAAGAGTCGCTGATCTGGGTGGATACGATCGGCAGCTCCAGTCAACGCGACTGGCGCGCCGAGGGGTGTGAAGGGGAGCGCTGTGTGACGACCATGGTCGAAGCACAGGGAATGCTGCGTGTCGGCCTACGCCCCATCGATCCCCTGGCCATCTGGATTGACGGCACCTACGGAAAGTCTGAGTCCCAGGGCTCTGGGCACTCCGGTACGGGCTTTGGCGCTGCCGCGGGCGCGAGCTTGGTCTGGCCAGGAGAACGACTCCGACCAGCTCTCAGCGCCCAAGTTGGCACCCACAGGAGCATGTCCTCGGTACCGAAAGCGCCGGTCTCTGAGCTCGACATCGACGGGGAGACCGAGACTACGGAGCGAAGCAGCAGCAGCCACTGGCTCGTTCAGCTCGACCCGATGCTGGTCTGGGGAAGTGGTGCTCAGGGTGCCACGCTCTGGTTTGGCGCCGAATACACCCCATGGGGCATCCAAACGCTGGACATGAAGGTGGACGAGGTCAGCCTGAGCCTCAAGCCGGACCAGCGCATTGGGCTGCTCGTGGGCGCTGAACTGCGCTCCGACGCATTGGGGATGCCTGGAAGGCGTCGCAGCTACCTAAGCGCTGGGGCACAGCTTCAAGCGCTCGCTGGAGCGGGGCTTCACGCCTGGGTAGGCTGGTCCTTCTAAAGCCTCCTGACAGCTCTACTCTATCGATTGGCTGCCTGTACCCAGCCGACTCAAGTCCAGCTCGACCAGGTTGCTCCAGTCCTCGGCGCGGACCACAACCGGCCACACCAAGTCCTTTGGCCGAGCTTGTTCCACTTCCAGCGCCTCCAGGGATCGGTCAGCGTTCTCCCAGTTCTCACTCCAGGCAAACTGGCCGGCGATCGGCCAGAACCCACCCTCGGTGTTCCAGACAAGCTGCGTCTCCTCGGCCGAAGGAAGAATGACCGCCTGCTCCCGGTCTGCCAAGCGCAGAACCAGGTTTCCGCTGACAGAAGAGGTGTCCTCACTCTGTTGCAGGGAGTAGCGCCCCTCAACCGATATTCCTGGGGGTTGCCCCTCTTCCTGCTCCATCCTCAACACGGCCGTCGTTTGAGGGCGCAGCATGTCCAACTCCACGCGCCCAAAGGCCTGTGGGGTGAACTCAACCCCTTCCCAGGCGATGCGAACGGCACCCGTCGCCTGATCCACGCTCACTTGGCCGGGCCCGTCAAGGGCAAGCAGTTCCTCCACACTGGGATGAACGTCGAGCTGCTGACCCTCCATATCTAGCCAAAAAGCGATGTCGTAGGCCGCCAGCTCGGCGGCCATGGCCCCGCTCGCGAGGGCCAGACGCGACCCCAGCTCCGCATCCTTTGCGACCTGCTCTGCTCGCGCATTGACCAGCGCCTGCAGAGTCGGCTGCGTCGGGCTGCACGCGAGCGCGCTGAGAATGGGAAACCACATGGGCTCAGTCTACCAAGCCCTAAAGTCCTCCGCTCTACAACCGATTGTCGGGAGTAATGCCCGTGCCACGTCCAATGCCTCACCCCCCACAGCTCCAGCAAGCGCTTGGGGTTGGTTTGGCTCCACTGCGAGCCTTGCGCAGGCGCCTCAAGGATGCCGACCTTGAAGGGCTAAAGATCGATTGGGTGTTCGAGGACATGTTGCGCCGGGGTGTAGCGAGCTGGGTCCTAGCGACCCACGCAGGCGCCCTCTGTCCCGAGGAAGCCTTTTTGCTGGGCATGCTGCAAGACTCGGGGCTGCTACACCTGGCCCTCAACAACCCCGAGAAGGCCTACCTGATCGAAGAGATGGCCGCGCTGCCTGCCTCTCGACGCATCCAGCTGGAGGAGCATCACTTCGGCCAGAACCACGCACAGGCCTATGCAGAAGCGGTTGACCTCGTGGGCCTGCCCCCCGAGTGGAGCGCGATTGTAGCCGCCCACCACACCACTCGGGCCACCCTTCCCTCAAGAGAGCACCAGCGCTTGCTTGACCTGTGCCGGGCTGCCGACGCCCTCGCCGATCTGACTCAGGCCGAAGCTTCAGCCGGCACCCTAGAGACCCTGAAGCGCTACTTGGAACGCCTCCCTTCTCGTCGCGCCCTCGACCCACGCGTTCTCTTTGATGCGCTGCGCGAAGCGATGCCGGGCTTCGCTCAGGTGCTTGGCTGGCCGATCGAGTCCCAGCCTGTTTGGAGCGAGCTTCAGCGGGAGTCTGGGCCCTCCCCGCTCTTCGTCAGCCCCAGCTTCGAGAGCCTGACCCGGGATCTTGCTGGGCTAGAGCAACAGCGCCAAGGGGTGCGGGATGGGCTCCGCGAACAGCTGCTTCCCGAGCCGCCCGACCGAGATCCCACCACCGGCGTGCTCACCTACCGAGGGTTGACGCGCCACCTCCGCGGGGCGCTGGACAAGCTGGTGCTGGACCAGACGCCCTTCGCCCTACTCTGGGTCTCGGGTCCCGAGGCGACCGCCTTCGAGGAGATCAACCTGCTCCTGCGCAGCTCAGATGCGATGTGCTGGCACCAGGACAGCTGGCTCATTTACTTGTCTGATACTGGCTTTTCCGGGTGCAAAATCGTTCAGAATCGTATCGAAAACGAAGTGATTGACTTGCAAGCCATCGGATGCAACGTTCAAGCGGGACAAGGCTTGTTGCCTGGGGTGAACGGGATCGTGGAGCTGTCTCTTATACACATCTCCGAGCCCACGAGACAGGCAGAAATCTCG
>CAJXRZ010000035.1 GCA_913060515.1 uncultured Pseudomonadota bacterium
GAGGCTGGTTCCGAGCTTGCGGCTATCAGGCTCAACAGCTGTGATCAGCACAGTAGGTTCTCTAAGGTTGCAGTGGAGGTCTCGTGCTTGGCTTTGCCTTTTGCCGGGCTGAAGTAGTGGTTTCTTACCGCCTCATCATTGTCGAAGAGGTACGGGACGAAGGCATTGATCCAGCCGTTGACGTAGGGGCCGCCAGATTCCTGATTCCACTTGAAGAAGGACTTCCAGGCTGAGATGTCTGGCTTGCCTTGACTGGCGTTTTGGAGGTGTTTGAGGGCAACGCTCAGCTTCGCCCACCACCACTTCATCTCTGATCTGACCAGTTTCTCGGCCCTTGCTGAGAGGTTGGCCCAGTCGTCCGGTGTGCCAAGGAGTCGCACCTCCGGAATCCCGCAGATGGACAGAAATTCGTAGGTGAAGCGATTCTTCATGGCAGCCATGGTGGCCACGTTAAAACTGGCGAGCTCTAACTCTCCCGTTGTGGAGTAGGGGGCCGTTAGGAGTTGGTGTTGGTCGAAGCCCAGGTGGGTCCGAATCTGGTCGGAGAAGCTCTGGAACACTTCCGGCCATGGCTTCGGATTGAGGTGGAGGAAGTCGTTTCGTACGACCACCAAGTTCAACTTCGGCTCGATACTGGGGCGTGGGTGATTGGAATACCCCTGAAGAATCGCCAACCAGATGTCATCTGGACCAATGACCAGCGGAAGATGGTGGTCGAAGGCTAGGCTTGCGGTGTCGATGAGCCCGTGTGCACGAGAGGGGATTACCGCGGTGGAATTGCTCCCTGCATCCATGATGGAGTTGGCTTCTCCAATGAGTGATGCAACCGCATCCGCCAGGGGCACCTGTTCAGGGAAATGCTCGCCAGGAGCGACATCCGAGATGGCAAAACGGTGTTCTTGGTGAGTCATGAGACCCCTCCATGCGTTGGGCATGGATCGACTATCCCGGTAAGACCCCATTTCGTCGAACGGGTGTGAAACGCTCAACCCTCGGCCGGCTCTCCGCCAAGGGGCGCCTGGCACAGATGACCTGAGGCGAAGAGGAGGAAGGGCTGCACCACCGCAACAGGCGTGCGGCTGCGGTCGGTCGCCAGGGCCCGTTCGGGGTGACCCTCAAGCTGTTCGCTATCCACCCCCTACATCTACACCCTCAACGCAAAGGGGCCGTCCTCCGCTTCCCACACGCTACCGATCGCTTCCATCCAACGCCGTTCCAAACTCTGTGGCCTGCAGGGCGCGGAGAGCGAATCCGCCCCACTCACTGGCCTCAATCTCGGGACGAACGACGCGTGAGAGTTGACTCCAGCGCGTGTACTCCGGTCAATACTTCGACAAGGGGGATGAAGAACCTCACGTTTCCCGGGCCCTTCCCCACCGTAACCTCAACGCTAACCACGCATAACGGGCGCGAAACGCTCGGCCTTCGGCCGGCTCTCCGGCAGGCAGCGCTCGTATGCAGACGAGGTCGAGGGAGGGGAGGAGCGAGCGGCGACCAGGCAACGGTCGGTCGCACAACAAGCCCCTTCGGGGACTCCTTCGGAGTTTGTTCTCCACTCCCTCAGCAAAAGGGGAGCGCGGCCTGCCTAGGAGACATTCCCAGCGGGAACGTCGTCTCCCGCTGGACGTTGTGTGCAATCCCGCCTCCCATGTCGAATTCCTCCCCCATCCCCCGACACTTTGCTCCAACGGCAATCCCTGAGACCACTGACCTCGCCACCCCCTTCTCGTACCCCCTATCCAGTCTCATCATAGATGATCAACAGGCTTGCGGTGCCTATTGGGAATCGGACTTGGTGCAGGGTGAGTTGGTTCGTGGAATTGCTGGGACGTCAGCGGTGAACCCAGAGATTCTCATGCTGAAGCTGGATGGGACATTTGGCATCGGCTCTTTCTGGATGCGCACGCTTCCTTCTGGGGGGAGTGGGAATTGGATGAGGACTCTGAGAACCTATCGCAGTTTGATTCGTTGATCGGCCGCCGAATGGGGGTGGCTCTATCCTTTCCCTTGTTTCCGGGAGGCCCGGCTGGACTGCACTTGCACCTGTGTCGAGGGGAGAAGCTGGTGATGTCCGAGGGAACTCGGGACGACCTGGAAGGCCCGCTCAGTCTAGAGGTTGTGCCTGGGACGGTCCACGAGTCGTATCTGGTGCTATTTGCTCTTGTGGATTGAGCTGTCGACCGAGAACGACCCGGCGGCTTCGATTCAGATCAATTCCGGGCCGAAGTTCTTTGCTGCGGACGGGACTTGGAGGTTTGGCTTGAGAGACCAATTGCTCAGGACCAAGCTGACGAGGGCGGTGGATTCTTCGGAGACCTGGTCTTCAGTCGCGTACAGGTGGCTGCGGTTGTGTTTCAGCAGAGCTTGCGCTTCAGCAACTTTGGGCGAATGGTCACTCTGACAAATCCAGATGTCGTCGACGAGGCTGCGCTCTCAGCTGTCCGAGCCGTTCTACGGCAGCATGGGTTTATCTGGGTGCCTCCAACGAGCTTAGACTCCCCACACGCCAAGTATGGAACTTGGCGGCGGCGATACTTCGAGTACTTCTAGGCTGGCTATTGCGTAAGTGGGTTGGTTGCGTCGTACCAGAGTCTTGCCTCCCGGTGTGAGGGTCTGCGCTGCGTTCCTTTAGGGCCTTTGTATGGGCGCTCGATAGGGTGTGACTTTCCACTTAAGCTGCGGCGGCCTCGCCCAGGTGTTCGATTAAGAGGGCGCATGTCAGCCAATGTGCGCGAGACCTTCGGCCTTCGGCCCTGCTCTCGGGCAGGCAGCCCTCGTACGCAGACGAGGTCGAGAGAGGGAAGGAGCGAGAGGCAACCAAGCAGCAGTGGGTCGCATCCAAGGCCCCGGCTGGAACTCTCCGCGAGGGCTCTCTCTCGCCCCTTCCTCCACACCCCTGGCCGGCGGGCACCCGCTCGAGCAGCTTCTTCGGCCAGGGCAGGGTCGGTTCTCCCGGACTGCTACACTTGGGGGAATACGGAGACACCATGACCTTCCTTCTCTTCCTCGCCTGCGCAGAGACCAGCATCGACCTAGAGCCAAGCAACGACACCGGACTTGAAGAGGAGGTGGTTGAGCCCGCGCTCGAAGATTGGGCCGCCGATTGGGTCGGAGCTCTCGTTATCGGTGCGTTTGGCGAGGGCTACTTCGACGGATGCGAGGGTGAGATCGAACTCGACTTCGACAGCGACGGCGAGGTCGATGGGGATGCGAACTGCGACTACAGCGACCGCGACTATGAGCTGGAGTTTGAAGGCGAAGTCGACGCCGAAGGCAACCTCGACGGCACGATGACCATTGACTTTATCTACGCCCCCGACACCGAGGTGAGCGTGACCGGCGCTGCGGTGGACGAGGACCACATCGAGGCGGAGTTCGAGGGCACCTACGAGTATTCGTCGTGGGGCACCGACTACGACTACGACATCGACGGTACCATCACTCTCGAACGGGAATGACTGAGTACTTGGAGCCCCACATCAGTCCGCAGTTGACGCCCCGCTCTTACCGGCAGAGCCGCGTTCAGGTCGCCACGCCCAAAGTAGCCCAAAGGTTCGGCCCCCCAAGCCCGCCAAACAGCGACGCGGCGTTTCGCACAGCCTCTTTCAAGTCGGTGCTCTACCGTGGGCAGTGGGCAAGGGGTTGGCCCGCTATCCATGCCCCCCTGAGCTTCGCTAGGTCTGCCCTGAGAGACTCCCCTGGGCACGAGGTCTCCCCTGGAACTTGGTGACATTGGCAAAGGGGATGCTCTGTGTTGGACGGTAAGAGCCAGGGACCGACTCCCATCAACCTCGTCGGCCCCTCCGGCTTGAAGAGCCATGGGGAGGGCCTCGAGCACGTGCCCGCGGGAACTCGCCAGCTCTCAGGGAGCCGTTGACTCCGGACTTGGCTGCCGATACTCTGCCCCACGAGGTCAACGTATTCTCCCAACTCCATCAGCGCAGTACTCCATCAGCGCAGTGTCCTGTGGTACGCACCTCTAAGACACGGAGCATGGACGCGGTCGGCCTCCAATGAGCCTTGAACTGCTTCTCTTGCTCTCCGCGTGCTTTGGCCCAGATACGCCCGCCCAGAGCGGCTCAGACTGCCTCCCCATTGAAGAGGTCCCCTACGACGGCATCGACCAGGACTGCGACGGCAGTGACTTGGACGACGTGGACGAGGACGGGTGGAGCGAGGCACAAGACTGCGACGACCAAGACCCAGCTCGCCATCCCGAGGCCGAGGAGATTCCCTACGACGGGATTGACCAGGACTGCGATGGGGCCGACCTGGATGACCTAGACGCCGATGGGTTCGGGCATGCAGAGGACTGCGCGGACTCCGATCCAATGATTCATCCAGGTGCGCTTGAGTCCTGCGATGCGCTAGACCAGGACTGCGACGGACGGGTGGATGAGGACGCCCTGAATGCTCTCTCCGGGTACCTGGACGAAGACGGTGATGGATACGGGGACCCCAAGACCTGGTGGAGCTCATGCGAGGCCATGGGACCAACACAAGGTGGGGACTGCGATGACCAGGACCCGCGGGTAAATCCAGGTGCTCCAGAGACTTGTAGCAATGAGACAGATGACAACTGTGACGGGTACATCGACCAGATGGCAGCTGGCGGGACGCACCCCACGGTCCAAGGAGCAGTGGATGCTGTCTGCGCAGATGGAGACACGGTCTGGGTAAACCCAGGCACCTACTATGAATCCATCGTAATCTCCAGGCCCTTGGCGCTGCGGGGGGCTGGACTCCTTGAGGACATCGTTGTCGACGCAAGCTCATGCTCTGGCACCGAGTGTCCGGTCGTATCGGTCGAGGCCGACGAGGTCGTCTTGGCAGGGCTGACGCTGCAGGGTGGATACCGTCTAAATGGAGACGGTGGGGGCATCACTGCTGATACAGCACACGGGCTGCTCATCACGGAGTGCCGACTAACAGACAACAAGGCGTACAACGGCGGCGGCGTCTCCATCGTAGATGGACGAATCGAGGGCTCGGTGATTGAGGCGAACACCGCAACCTCCTACGGCGGTGGTGTCTGGATAAACAACCACTCCTTCGACTCCCTGAGCATCGACCAGAGCACGATTACAGACAACACTGCAGCATTCGGCGGGGGTGGCTATCAGTACTTCACGTTTGATGTCAGCTGGACTGGAAACACACTCACCAACAACACGGCCTTTCTCGGTGGGGGCCTGTTCCTGCACGGGGTAGAGCCCAGCACCTCTGGAAACAACATCACAGGAAACATGGCCACCGCTACAAGC
This sequence comes from uncultured Pseudomonadota bacterium, assembly GCA_913060515.1. Lineage (GTDB taxonomy): Bacteria > Myxococcota_A > UBA796 > UBA796 > CAJQPC01 > CAJQPC01. Next base: position 5,265 of record CAJXRZ010000035.1, read on the forward strand.
TGGGGACTAGATTGCCTGGGTGGAGGCGTCTGGGACGAACAGAAGGACTGGACCAGCACAAGAGACAACATCTCCGGAAACACACCGGAAGACACCTGCCTCTAGACAAGGGAATCAAGCCAAAGACATCCGCCTTTCAGGACGAGCACCAGCAGGGAATCGACTGCTAACCATCCTGTACAAGCGTAAATGCATCTCGGGTCACGCGTGCCCGCTTGCTGGTCACCACGCGCTTGGCAAGGATGCGCAGGTCTATGTGCTGCGCCATCTCAAGCTGGCTGATGTGCGGGCGGAAGCGCACGTCGAAGAATGCTGGGCCATGCTGCCCATTCATGGTCTCGAAGCTTCCATCATCGACGTGAAGCACCGCCCCTTCGGGGCCGACCATACGAATCTGAACCTCCGCCCGGGAGTCATAGCTACAGCCGGAGACGAATACGCACTGACCAAACACGGTCAGGCGGGCCTCTCCACCTTCATCAGGTGGGAGAAGCTTGATGGAAGCTTCCCCAACCGTGTGGAAGGAGATGTTGCCAGGGCTCGGAGCAGGAAGCTCCGTTGCGATGTAGACAGTCCCGATCTCCTTCACATCGATGACGCTGGCCCAAGCCCAGACTTCGAGGGCAGCGACCCGCGAAGCAAGAGCCTCTGGGAGTCGACACGCCTCACTAAAGAGCAGAGTCTGGCCGCTCGCCTCCTCAAAGCGCAGCCCGTCCCGCTCCATCGCCAAGACCGCCCCATCGGCGTCAACCAGAGCCACCAAGAGCGCAGAGTCGTCCCACGCGGTCCCAGGGGTGAAGGTGAGCGCTCCGGAGACAAGCACTTCAACGCCTCGGCGGCCTGTCTGAAGGCTGACGGTGATTCGATTGGCCTGCAGATTGAGTTCGGTTGACACAGTGCTTCCTGGTGGGACTTGTCGCTGGAGGCGGCCGATATTGCCGGTCCAAGGCGCCTGTGTAACGAGCCTGGCCCCCGCAGGAGCGCTCAGAGTGACTCTGCTTGGGGAAGAGGCCAGTCCTCCACGCGGTCAGGCTCCGGCATGGCATCGAAGCGAACAGCGGGCAGGCTCGCCCGTCCGATGGTCTTGGCTTTCAAGAGCCGATGTACACCATCCAGCACGATGCCAGAGGGGTCAAGCATAATGGGATAGCTCAAGTCCGCAGCGTTGATGCGCAGGCAGTGCTGGTAGACGCTTCGTACCGTGGGCACATTTACGCCGCAGTACCACATGTCGAGGTCCATCCCTGAGAAGTCGGAGATCTCGAACTCGAAAACAGCAAAGCCCTCGGAGAGCCTCCAGAGTCGGCGGACATCCCAGACGAAGCGCTTGCCGTCCTGAACGAAACTGTAGATGTCCTGCTTCATGACAACTCCTGTGGATCGCACTGGAAGGCACAGAGAGCCAAGCAAGCGAGCCAATGCATACTACTGTTGAATCCCCATTCGATGGCGGTCAAACACCTATGGTCCCCGCAGAACGACCCGAGACCCTGGCATTGCGTTGGCCCATCGGCGGCCAAGCCCCCCTCCCCCAACGGGTGCAGAACCGGTACAGCTTCGCCGTCGGCGTCAACCAGGAGCCGTTTCGGCGTGTCCAGAGCGCCATCGGCTTCGAGGTGACGGAGAGGGGCTGGGCTGAACTCAGTGCGGGCTTGGTCTGCGATGCCATGGTCCTCGCCGTAGACAAAGAGACCGGCTCGCCAGTCGCAACAGCCGTGGGTGAGCAGCGTGAAGGCTGGATCGAGCTGGGCTGGGTGGCCGTGGCACCGAAGCACCGTGGGAGGGGGCTCGGGCACGCGGTCTGCCACAGGCTGGTGACCCACCTGCTCGCCGTCGGCCAGACCCGCTTGTTTGGCAGCACCCAGGACCATCGAAGCGCTGCACTCAGAATCTACCTCTCCCTTGGATTCCATCCCGTCTTGCGCCCAGAGAAGCTCCAGAGATGGCGGGCGGTCTGCAAGCAGCTCGGAGTTCCGTTCACACCTGGGCTGTGGGCCTAACAGGAACGTTCACGGACGAAGCCGGGACCCATGCCAGCAGACGCTCACCCACCCACAGGGAGGCATATGTGTGTCTTGAGCTCTAGGGACAGACCCTGTTCCAGGTCATGTCCTTGGTCCGAAGCCCCGCAGACCTGCCAGCGGCAGGTCTACGCGCACGATGAAAGCAATACGCAAGAACCCTCATACTTGGGCTTCGTCCACGCTTGTTCATTCGCGCCTGCCAACCCCCGTTGAGAGCGCGCACCCAAGGAGGTACTTTCAGCCCACATCAGGAGTCTCAAAAAATGACATTTCTCTTTCTCGCCAGCTTCGCCGCATGTACCTCCACCGACCCAGAAGTGGAAGAAGAGACCCCAGCAGGTCCCTTCGCCTACGACCTCTACGTCGGCTGTAGCCAGGTTCAGATGATCAGCGATGGCTGGAACTCAGGCAGCGAGGACTACATCGACACCCTGACGCTGAACGCCTTCGGCCAGTGGGACGTCTACGACATGTTCTCGCCATACGACGGGCACAACAAGTCCGCCTACGTTGAGTACCGAAGCTACGACGAGACCTTTGGTCTTCCAATCGCCGCCGAGGGCGACGCCGTGTTGTCCGGAGCGACAAACGAGAGCCAGGTCTACGAGCGAGACGAGATCGGCCGGGTTGTTCTGGAGAGCTTGCGCGTGCCTGAAGACACACGCTCCGAGTACGACGCCACCTACACCTACGTCGAAGACTACGAAGGTTGCATGGAGGCCATGCGCACACGCAACCCAGCCAGCCTGTACCGATACGAGCCTTGCACGACCCGCATCGAGTACGACTTCTACATGAACGGCGAGATCGATGAGGTGAAGACCACCGAGTACGATGCGGACTTCCGCTGGGTCGCAAGCACCAAGGACACGAACAACGACGGCACGCCAGAGAACAGCTGCACCTTCGAGTGGAATGACAAGGACCAGGTCGTCTTCACAGACTGCATGAACGACGGCTACGCCCTGACCATTGACGACACCTACAACGGTGACGGACGCATTGTGGAGAGCTCGGTGGTCAACGACACGCCCAACCGCTGGGGCGAGTACACCGACTACATGACCTGGTCCTGCGACTGAAGTCCTTCAGCTGAGCTCTTCACCCCAAAGCATCGCTCCAACCAAGCGACTGCGAAGGTGTGGAAGTCAGGCCCGTCCAAGAGCTGTGCCTGACACTCACCAACTTGGTGAGTCCGAGCATGGCCAAGGTCCAGGTAGTCGACCAGGATCTGAGAGAAATAGTCTCCCTCAGACCACTGCCGGATGCCAAGGGTGTCGTCCAGGCTCTCAATGTCGACCACTTGACCGCCCGCGAGGACATAGCGGCGCGTAACAAGGGTCTTGTCCGGCACCTGCGCGCAGTACTCCGAGTGATGGGTCAGGGTGACAGTGTCCAAGTCCGCTCCCAAGCGCAGGACCTGCCCGTGTGCTGAGAGGAAACGCTCCGGTGTGCTGCCCGGTCCGAAATAGTGGTTCACGGGACTTGGAGACAAGAGATGGCTCGAATGCCGTCAGAGTGGGTCGCCAATGAGTCCTCCAATCGAAGTGCACCGTACCCACCCTCCCCGCTGGTAGACAAGAGGCGAGTCAATCGTGGTCTTGCACGCTCCCATGACCAGCCCTTTGCCGAAGATCCCGCAACCCAACATCGTCCGCGGCATCGATGCTCCCCATGCCCCCCACCCGCCGCCAACTCATCTCCGCCGCCAGCGCGGCCCTACTCCTCCAAGGCTGCAAGGGTCAGGGGAGCTTGGTCCTCGACAGCGACTCAGGGGGCACGGAGACCGGGGACACTGGCGGCGACGACTGCCCTGACTTGGTCGCAGGCGGCAAGCTCCTGGACCTTGTGCCCTTCCAAGATGGCAGCCTGCCTCTGGAGGAGCGCCTGGAGTCCGGCCTGGACGGACGCTACGCCATCGACCTGGAGTTGTTGGGCGTTGAGGCCAACCCCCTCATCGACAACGAGCGCTTCTTCATTCGTACCTTCGCGCCCCAGGATGTGGACGCTTGGCCTGGCCTAAAGGTCAACGGGGAGCTGACTGAGCTTCCCACCGCGCAGGACATTGGGCCCGTTCTGATGGAGTGCTCGGGCAACGGCAGCAACCGCTCCTTCGGCTTGATCTCGGCGGCCACTTGGGCCGGCACCCCCGTACTGGAGCTGATCGACGCCGACTACATCGAAGTTGAGGGCATGGATGAACACGGAGGCTCCACCAGCAGCTCCACCCAAGGCTGCAGCTGGGTCTTCACCCGCGCTCAACTCCAAGACGCCGTGCTCGCGAGCCAGATGAATGGAGCGCCTCTACCCACCGACCACGGCGCCCCCATACGCCTCATTGTGCCGGGCTGGTTCGGCTGTACATGTATCAAATGGGTCACCGCACTCAAGGGCGTCGATGCACAAACCCCCGCCACCTCACAGATGAAGGAGTTCGCCTCCCGTACCCACCAGAGCGCAGCCCATGCCCTGGCGGCGGACTATGCCCCCGCTCAGATCCAGCACGCGGCCATGCCGGTTCGCGTTGAGAAATGGGAGATCGAAGGAGAGTCCGTGTACCTGGTGTGGGGCATCCTCTGGGGAGGAACTTCAGCGACAGACGCCCTGCAGATCAAGCTGGACGAGGGCTGGGAGGATGTCACATTTTGCCCAGCGGTCAACACCTCGCGAACCTGGACGGTGTGGCAACACCTCTGGCGCCCCTCGGGCTCCGGCCAGGTGGAGATAGTGCTTCGCGTAGACGCCGATGTCCCACAGGTGCGCCTGGACCAGCGCTACTACGCGCGAAGCGTTGTCATTTCCTGAGGGCCTGAATGCCCCAGTCCACTGCCGCCCCAAAGAGAACCCCCGCGCCGTAGCGCACAAAGTCCACCCACACAAACCCGCTCCCCAGCAGCAACTGCCCAGGCAGCGTTCCCCTGACCTGGACCAGCCAAGGCCACTGGATGAGCTGCTGACACTCCACCGCTGCGGCCACGCCAAAGGCACAGAGTGCCGCGTAGGGCACGCGCAGCTTTGGGAAGAGGAGGAGGAAGCCAAGGTAGACACACAGCGCCCAGAGGGCATCACCAGCGTTGTCAGCCCAGAAACCAGGCGGCATCCAGCTCGCCCGCGAGGCCAGGCCGACCGCAATGACGAGCAGCAGGGAGCCGATGATGAACCAGCGGGGTCTGTGCATGTCCCACTCATACCCCGGCCAGACCCAAACCCGCTGGCTGCTCCTGTGCTTTGATGGGTCCGCGTAAGCCACTCACTAGGAGGCCCAGTCTCCGAGGCGTATTGGAGAGCGGCGCCTGGAGGGGGACCTCTGACCAGCCGCAGCAACGCTTCCTGCGACAATCTGTGCCCCCTTCACCGACGCACTGCGCGGCAACCCGGAGCTGCCTGCCCGCCTGCTGTTGCTGGCCTACACTTTTTTTTGTGCTTGTTGTAACCGCAACTGTATCGACAGTGTATCCGCTCCCTCTGAATCGCACGAGACAAACAACCGGCGACAGAGCAAAACAGGCTTGGCCCATGGGTGTCTACAACACCCGTGAACCAAGCCCATCCAAGACTGTATTCTCTACGGTGCTTCAGCTCCGGCGGCGAAGCACCAACAGTCCACCGAGCAGTCCCAGGAAGCCAGCCAGGGCAGGCATGTCCTTGGACTCCGGTGCGGTGCTGCAGCTGCAGCCACCGCCGCCCTTGTAGTCGGTCTCCACAGCGGTATCGGTGATGCCGGTATCGCCCGTCTCACCGGTGTCGCCCGTGTCAGGGAAGTCGTCCTCTGGGTCGAATGGGTCGCTGCCGCGGTCCACCTCGTCTCCGTCGTTCACGCCACCGTCGTCGGTGTCCTCGTCCAGTGGGTCGGTGCCGGTCTCCAGCACCTCCTCACCGTCGGAGAGACCGTCGTCGTCGGTGTCTGCGTCCAAGGGGTCCGTGCCGTAGACGTTCTCCTCGGCGTAGTCGGTCAGACCGTCGCCATCGCTGTCGAGCAAGTCGTCAGAGGGGTCCAGCGGGTCGGTGCCGTCGGTGTTGACCTCGTCCCCGTCGCTGCGGCCACCGTCATCGGTGTCTGCATCGTTGGGATCGGTGTCGGTGCCGTCGGCCTCTTGTCCGTCCGTCAGGCCGTCATCATCGCTGTCCTCGTCCAGGGGGTCGGTCTCCCAGGTGTCGACTTCGGCGCCATCTCCCAGGCCATCACCGTCCGTGTCCGCCTCGTTGGGATCCGTGCCTGCTGCCTCCTCTTCACCGTCGCTCAGCGCGTCGTTGTCGGAGTCCGCATCGGAGGGATCCGTGATGGTGTCCACCACCTCGGTGTAGTCGTCCAGGCCGTCACCGTCCGTGTCCGTCAGCAAGGGGTCCGAGCCGTACACCGAGACCTCGATCCCGTCGTTCAGGCCGTCACCGTCGGTGTCCGCGTTGTTGGGATCGGTGCCCAAGGCTGCCTCTTCCAGATCCGTCAGGCCGTCCCCGTCGCTGTCGGTTCCTGGGTCCGTATCATCGCGTGGCAGGCTGCTGTCCGTGCCGGCAGCGTCCTCGACGCCATCGCTTGCCCCACCATTGTCGCTGTCGGGGTCATTGGGGTCGGTGCCCGTGGTGTTGACCTCCTCGCTGTCGCTGAGACCGTCCATGTCCGAGTCGCTGGCGTTGGGATCGGTGTCGGTGGAGTCCACCTCAACTCCGTCGTCCAGGCCGTCCCCATCGCTGTCTGCGTTGTTGGGATCCGTCGAGTAGGTGTCCACCTCAGCGCCATCGGCGATGCCGTCTCCGTCGCTGTCCGCGTCATTGGGGTCGGTGCCGTAGGAGTCGACCTCCTCCGCGTCCGTGAGTCGGTCCCCGTCGCTGTCCGCGTCGTTGGGATCGGTGCCCGTGGTGTTCACCTCTTCGCCATCGTCGAGGCCATCGTTGTCCGAGTCTGCATCGTAGGGATCGCTGCCGTAGGTGTTGACTTCGTCCCCGTCACTCAGGCCATCGCCGTCGGTGTCTGCCACGCTCGGGTCGGTGCCCAGGGCAGCCTCCTCCTCGTCGCTCAGACCGTCACCGTCCGTGTCCGTGGCACCTGGAGTGACATCGGAGACGTTGGGATCTGTGCCGTCTACTTCGACCTCGGTCCCGTCGTCCACGCCGTCGTTGTCGCTGTCGGGGTCGCTGGGATCCGTCCCGGTGGAGTTGACCTCCTCCGAGTCCGTCAGGCCGTCGCCGTCCGTGTCGAAGACGAAGGGGTCGGAGCCGTAGTCGTCCACCTCCTCGCCGTCTTCCAGACCGTCGCTGTCGGTGTCGGAGTCCAGGGGGTCCGTCCCAATGGAGTCGACCTCCTCCGAGTCCGTCAGGCCGTCACCGTCGGTATCAGCCACCTCTGGGTCGGTTCCAGCTTCCACCTCACGCGCGTCGTCCAGGCCATCGTTGTCGGTGTCTGAGTCGGTTGGGTCGGAGCCGTAGGTGTTGACCTCGTCTCCGTCGCTCAGGCCATCACCATCGCTGTCGGCGCGGGTGGGATCCGTACCCTGGTCCGCCTCTTCGCAGTCATCCAGCCCGTCGCCGTCCGTGTCCACAACGTTGGGATCAGAGCCGGCCACCGCCACCTCTTGGTAGTCGTCGCAGCCATCGCCGTCGGTGTCTTCCAGCAAGGGGTCCGAGCCGATGTCGATGACCTCCTCGTAGTCCGAGAGCCCCTCGCCGTCGGTGTCCGTGAGCAAGGGATCGGTGCCGTAGGTCAGCACTTCCTCGCCGTCATCCAAGCCGTCGCCGTCGGTGTCTGCCACCAGAGGGTCGGTGCCGTAGATGTTGATCTCATCCCCATCACTCAGACCGTCGCCGTCCGTGTCGGCCAGCAGAGGGTCGGTGCCGTGCACCTTGACCTCGTCCCCGTCCGTCAGGCCGTCACCGTCGGTGTCTGCCAAGTTGGGATCGGTGCCGGTCTCCCGCACCTCGCGGAAGTCGTTCAGGCCATCGTCGTCGCTGTTCTTGTCGTTGGGATCGGTGCCGTAGGTGAGCACCTCTTCCCCGTCGGTCAGACCCTCGCCGTCGGTGTCCTCGTCCAAGGGATCGGTGCTGTATGTGTTGACCTCCTCCCCGTCCGTCAGGCCATCTCCGTCCGTGTCGGCGACGTCTGGATCGGTCCCGTAAACGTAGACCTCGTCATCGTCGTCCAGACCATCCCCGTCTGTGTCCACGCCGCCGTCGTAGCCGTCACAGTCCTCGTCGATGCCGTTGCCGTCGATCTCCGTGCCGCCGGTGCTGACGGTGCTGTCGGTGTCGTCGCAGTCATCGCCGCCGTAGTCGCTGCTGTCTTCTCCGTCGCCGTCGGCGTCGTAGTCGCTGCCGCCGTCACAGTCGCTGTCCGTCCCGTCGTACCAAGTCTCGGTCGCCGAGGTGGAGATGGCCGAGTCGGTGTCATCGCAGTCCGTTCCGCCAAAGGCATCGTGGTCCTCGCCGTCCCCGTCTGCGTCGTAGTCGCTGGCGCCATCACAGTCTTGATCCACGCCGTCGTACCAAGTCTCGGTCGCCGAAGAGTTCACGTAGCTCAGAGTGTCGTCGCAGTCGTCGCCACCGTAGGAGCTGGAGTCCTCGCCATCGCCGTCCGCGTCGTAGTCGCTGGCCCCATCGCAGTCCTGGTCGGTGCCGTCGTACCAGGTCTCGGTCGCGGTGACGTTGACGGCCGCATCGGTGTCATCGCAGTCAGAGCCGCCGTAGGCGTCGGAGTCGAAGCCGTCTTCGTCCGCGTCGTAGTCGCTCTCTCCGTTGCAGTCCTGGTCCGTGCCGTCGTACCAGATCTCGCTGGCGGCCGGGTTGATGGTGGCGTCGGCGTCGTCGCAGTCGTTGCCGTAGCAGACCGAGTCCGAGAACCCATCGCCGTCGTCGTCACAGTCGGTGCAGACATCGCCGATGCTCAAGGCGCCGCTGGCCGCGTAGATCGTGTAGGAGGAGGTGATGTCCTCGGCCGTTCCAGCGCCCACGTAGAAGCCGTAGCTGACGGCCTCGCCAGCAGCGATGGTGGTGGACTCGTAGGTGTAGTGAACCGAAGAGTCGGTGGTGGTTCCTCCTGGGTCCGACCAGGCGATGTCCGCGTCGGTGTCGTTGCTGCCAAAGCCCAGGGAGCCGTTGCTGGGGTCACAGGGAGCCAGACCAAAGGTGGAGCCCGAGCTGCCAGTGGTGCCCGCCCAGTCGTCCAGGCTGTCACCGGTGTCCAAGTCCTCCACATCGTTGATGGAGGTGTTGGTGCCGTAGGTGTCGTAGTCCGGCTCGGTGTTCACACCGTGCATCATGCGGAAGTCGGTGATGTCGGTGGTTCCGACGTTGTAGACCTCGTACCAGACCCGCATCATCATCGCGTTGTCGATGGTGGTGCTGCCGCTGGTGCGGGTGACCGTGGCGTTGATGTAGGTGTAGCGGGTGATGACCAAGTCACCTACCGAGAAGACATGCAAGGCGTCGGCGCCGCCGTAGGACTCGGAGTCCACGCTCCAGTCGCAGACGCCATCGGCGTCGTTGGCCTCGTAAAAGTAGGAGGTGCTGGCCTGGTCGTATTCCATCGTGATCTGCATGAACTGCTGATCGGCGTAGGTCAGGTCGATGTCCCCTACGCCCGGCGAGGTCGCGTAGCTGTAGGGATCGCTGATCTGGAAACCCGTGCTGGTGTCGGGATTGACCCAGGTTCCGCAGTCACCATGATCGATGTACCAGAAGCCGGCTGTGCTGCTCATTTGACCCGCCGCGAGAGCGGTCTGGGGAAGGGCGAGCAAGCCAAGTGCCAAGGAAGGCAGCAAGAGTGTGGAACGGCGCATAGGAAAACCTCGGTAAGCGTTGCCCAACCGGCGTCTAAGCCAGGGGCGTCTCGGTGCCGGGCCAAGATAGCCTGAAAGGCGAGCGACAGGAAAGCTCAGCCTCTGACCTGAGCATGACCTACTGGGACCAAGGACGAGGAAAGCCACCACCCCGGGTGCCTGGAGTGGTGGCTGTCGACAGAGCCTGTGGCCTGACATCAAAGTCACCTACAAGGTTACACGTCCCCAGAGAATCGGTACTACAGTAGATTACAGTGGGGAAGGCGCTCGCCCGCGGGGCCAGAAATCCTCCTCCAGAAACGTTGTCACCCCTGGATCATTGGTGCTTGCATTCCTCCTGACTTTGGCCTGCAGCGCCGACAACAACCCCCTGGTGGATCAACGCCCCAGCGTGTTGATCATCACCTTGGACACCACGCGAGCGGACCACCTGGGCCCATACGGCTACCCCAGAGCGGACACGCCCACTCTGGACACGCTGGCCGAGAAGGGCATGGTCTGGGAGCGCGCCTACTCCTCCTGCCCCCTGACCATTCCCAGCCACTCCACCATCTTTACGGGCCGCTTCCCTCCAAGCCATGGCGTGCGGGACAACGGCGACTTCATCCTGGGAGAGGAGCAGGTCACCCTGGCAGAACGGCTGCAAGATGCTGGCTATGGGACCGCGGCCTTCACCTCGGCCTTCCCGACACAGGCACGTTGGGGTTTCAGCCAAGGCTTCGATTTGTACTACGACCCCCTCTCCAGGCTTCCTACCCAGCTGGACTGGCGGGATCAGCGCACCGCAGACGAGGTCATTGACGACGCCCTGATGGCGCTGCCGGAGCTGGACAAGGACGGTCCCATCTTCGTCTGGGTACACCTCTTCGACGCCCACTGGCCCTACGCGCCCCCAGAGCCCTACCTCTCCGAGCACCCGCGCATGCCCTACGACGGCGAGATCGCCTTCGCGGATGCCCAGGTCGGCCGCCTGATGAAGTGGTGGGACGAGAGCCAGGGGGACAACTCCGTGGTCCTGGTGACCGCAGACCACGGCGAGGCCTTTGGAGACGGCGGTGAGCGCACCCACGGCTTCCTGCTCCATGACGGCACCCTGCGCGTGCCGATGATCCTGCGCGCACCGGGCCTGACCCCGGGCGCACGCAGCGACGACGTGGTCTCTCATGTCGACATCGTGCCCACGGTCCTCAACATCGTAGGCCTGCCCCTGGACGACACCCTCCAGGGCAGCGATCTGCGCACCGGCGGCTCGGAAGAGGTCTACTCCGAGGCCCTCACAGGTCAGTTCAACCTGGGCCTCAGCGGCCTGTTCAGCGTGACCCACCAAGAGGGCCGCTACACCGAAGGGGGCCACGGAGACTTCTACTCGGTGGTCAGCAACCGCATCCTGACGGTGCCGGACTCCACCAAGGACCTGGTACCAGAGGAGCAGCGCCTTGCGATGCTCAAGGCCCGCTTGGACGAGGTCATCGCGCCCGACGCCACCCTGGACGAGATCGCCTTCGAGCAGCTGATGGCCTTGGGGTACATGGGTGGTGACATCAACGCAGGCCCTGGAGAGATCGACCCACGGGACGTGGTGGAGTTGGTGCCTCTGACCTGGCAGGCCCGGCAGCTGATGGGCATGGGCCGATTGGCCGAAGCCGAGAAGGTGGTCGCCAAGCTGGAAGAAGGCATGCCCAACACCTACGGGGTGGACCAGCTCCGGGCATCCCTGTTGCGAGCACGCGGTGACCTGAGTGGCGCCAGCGAGGTCTTTGCGGATCTCTACGTGCGCGCTCCAAGCTCCACTACGGCGCTGCAGCTCGGCGGCATTTACGCCTCCATCGGCGCTTGGCAGGAGTCCGAGGGCTGGTTTGAGGCGGCCCTGGAGCACCAACCCAACAGCCCCGAGGCCATGGCTGGTCTGGTTCACGCGGCCCAGTCCAAGGGGGAGACCGAGCGGGCCCGGGAGCTGGCCTACACCTGGCTACAGGTCTACCCAGACCACGCCGAGCTGATGCTGGTTCTGGCCGAGCTCTACCTGCTGGACGGCCGCCCGGACGACGCACTGCGCGAGGCACAGAACGCCCTGCAGGCCGGCATGTCGACCACCCCTTGGGCCCAAGCCACACTGGCCCAGGCCCTCTGGGAAGTCGGCGAGGCCGATCTGGCCATCGAGGCCCTTCAAGATGCCCTGGCCATGAACCGCTACAACCTGCCGATCCGCGTGCGCCTGACCGAGTGCCTGCTGGATGTGGGTCGCAACGCGGAGGCCGTGCGCAACATCGCCCCGCTGGCCCGCTTGATGCCCGAGGACGAAGCCATCCAGGCTCTGAACAAGCTCGCAGAAGAAGCCCTGGAGACCGAGCGCAAGGGTGGATAGTCCCACTGCATGCCCTGGTCCGCCCCCATCCCCCTGAGCTCACTCACCCTTGGGGTGTGGACGCCAGTGCCTGGGGGTCGCTCGCTGATGCTGATGCGAATGGCGGGTGAGCGGGTGTTGGCCAGAGAAGGGCGTCCGGGCGGCTTGATAAGCACCCTGCCCCAGCTTGAGACCCGGGTGCGCGGCGGCCGGGTGCAGGCGATGCTGACCGAGCGTGACAGCGTGCAGGCCCTCTGGCGCGAGCTGGAGGCTGCTGTGCGTGCGGGGGAGTCCACAGGGGCACACCGCGCCTTGGTGCTGTGGCTGCAAGACGGGCACCCCCTCACTCAGCTGCTGCTGCAAATGGCCGTGCTCAACGCGGGCGTGGTGGCCTCGGCTGCGGACGCTCTGCATCTGAGCCGTCAACAGCACGGCCCTGCGCTGGCCCAGATCGCAATGGGTCCGCTGGAACTCCTGCTCTCCCTCCCCCTTCAGCCAGAAGCTCCAAGGCCCCGACCCGCTGGTGAGCTCGGGCTGCTGGACGCGCGCCTGCATACGGCCGCTGAGCACGGTCATGGGGAAGAAGTCGCTGCACTCCTCGCTGGCGCAGCGCTCTCAGGTTGGGACCGGGCACACATTGAAGGGGCTCTGCTGGGCCTGTGTTCAGACCACTTCCTGGACCTGGGTCAGGGGCTGATTCAGGTGAGCCGCGTCTTCGACTTGCTGGAGGGCGCGGGGGCGAGCCCGGAGCAAGCGGCGGAGGTTCTGGCTGGGCTAGGCCGGAGCTTGGTGCAAGGGGAACGCTGGGAGGCCCTGCCGGAGTGGACGGGACTGCGCAGAGCCCTGGACAGGCTGGACCTGGCGGCGCTGCACCGGGCCTCTGTGACCGGGGCTCCTGCTTGGTTCGACCGAAGCGGCCTGCTGCGGGCCTTGTTGGAGATGCCACCGGAGCAGTGTTTGGCAGAGTGGATCAAGGCGATTCAGGGCGGCGTTCCCCTGCCCGACTTGGTCGAAGTCTTGGCCCTTGGCGCTGCAGAACGCCTGCTGCGCGCGGACCTACGGTTGGACTTTGATCCGCGCCAACCTCAAGGCTGGATGGAGCTGGCTCAGGCCCTGACCCACGCCCAAGCCCTTCAAGAAGTGGTCTCTCGCTGGCACGACGCCCGGGTGCTGCGCCTGCTGCTCTTCGCCGTTTGGCGGGTGGCGGAGCTGGCGGAGCTGGACGGTGAGCAGAGCCGCCTACAGGAAGCCCGCGCTGGAGACGTGCCTGCCCTGCTCCAAGCCGCAGCCATGCGGGATCCTGTACAAGCGGTGGCCATTGGAAGGCAGCTCCCCATGCCGGCGCTCTGCGGCGCAGTGATGCGCTTGGGCTTGGATGGACAGACCGCCCTGCCCCTCCAGTCCGCTCACCGCGCCCACGCGGCCTTGGCGGCCCTGCGTCTGTCCGAAGAGCTGCCGGGCGACCAGGCCAGACTGCCCCTGCTGGGGGTGCTGCGCTACCTGAGCGCGCCGCGGCAAGAGCGGCGTTTGAGGAAGGACTTGGCGGAGGCATGGGTGTGGGGGCAGACCGGGCCAGAGGAGGGGACCCCATGAGCCTGCTGCTTCTGCTCGCCTGCGCGGAGCAGCCTCCAGCACCCGACACCTTGCTGTGCATGGACGGCCCCGACCAAGGCGTGCCAGCCTGGGAGGTCGGCAACGAAGCCCGTGTGATGGCCCTCTCTTCCCCCGCAGGGGCCTGTGGAGAAGGTGGACAGAACGTGGAGCTGGAGGAGACGGCTACGGGTGATGTCTGGAGGTTTGGCTGGAGCTGGGAAGCTGAGTTCAACGCCCCGTTGGCGGATCTGGAGCCCGGTGAACTGGTCAGCTTCGTGGCGACCTTCAGCTCCTCCGAAGGCGGCCGGGCCTTCCGGTTCTGGGATGAGGATGGACTGGTTCTGGCGGCCCACGAAGGACAGGGCAGTCTGATGTCCAGTCTCCAAGAAGGTCTGCAGGTCTCTCCCAGCCGGCGCTTGGGCACCACGGGCTCCGGCTGCGAACAAGAGCGTGAGCTAGAGTTGTTGGTCGAGGCGGACCAAGAGCAGCTGGTGCTGGTGCCCGGTCAACGCGGCAGTGTCGCCTTCAACGGCGAGAACTTGGTTGTTCAGGCCGGCCGCACCAGCGTACCGGCGTACCCACGCACGTGTGGTGAGATGCGCGAGGCGGAGCATTGGATGGTCTGGCGCGAATAGCTCCGCAGCGACAGCCTTGTCGCGGTGGCCTGGCCTCGCTGCGGCTAAGGTGTTGAAACTGTGATCTGGCATGGGACGTGCTTCAGACCCGGTAGACCTTGGAGTGACCATGATTCTTCTCACCCTGCTCGCCGGCTGCGCTTCCCTAAGTGAGGCTCCAGAGACCGAGACCCTTCGCCTCTGCTTTGGCAGTGACGCTGAGGCGCCGACGGAGTGGGAGAGCCAGAGCTGGGAGGTCTCCGGGGAAGTGGCGGCGCTGCAGACCTTGGCGGCGGATGAGAACTATGAGGAGCTCAACATCTACTCCTGCTGGGAGACGCCTGAGCTGATGATGACCCTCGTGGATGAAGACGGCGTGAGCTGGACTTTGGGCATGGGCCAAGGCGAGGGGGAGCTGCCCGAGCTTGACCTGGCCGTGGGTGCAAGGGTGGACCTGCATCTCTCAGGGGTGTTCTCCTTTGGCCAGACAGCCGGGGCGGTGATCGAAGATGCACAAGGGCTGGTGTTCGCAGCCGATCTGGGCAACTGGGGCCGCGCTCTGGACGACCAAGTCAGCGATGGACTGCGGGTCTCGGATGGGGAGCGCACCTTGACGGTAGAGGGCGACTGCGGAACCCAAGACTGGGGCCAAATCGACTTTCAGGGTGATGGAGACGCTCTGAGCTTGGAGACTGGGGAGCGCGGCACCTTTGAGCTCGCCGGGGAGACCCTGCAGGCCCTGAACGCGGGCTCTTTTGTGTACACCCAAGCCACCTGCACCGACGTGGCCGGGCTGGAGAGCTGGATGGTGTGGCGCTAGGACGGCCTAGAAGCGGCGGCTGATCCCGGCCGAGCCTTGTAGCTGCACGGCCTCGGGGTCTTGGAACACCCGCCAAGGATCCCATCCTACGGCCATCTCCGCCGTGAGCCAGCTGCGCTCACCGAGCTTGAAGGCCACACCCATGGGCACGCGCATGACGCTGAGGCTGCGCAGGCCGATGCTGGGGTTGGCCGTGATCCAGAGGCGCTCGTGCACCATGCCTGCGATGGGTACGCCCGCAGCCACCCAGGCGAAGCCTACCTGCAGCTCGCCCCCCAGGCGGAATCGGGGGTTGTCCACGTACCAAAAACGCCCGTAGACCCCGGCTCCTGCGCCGCTGGTGTTGCCGACAAAGGCCACCCCGCCCAAGTCGACCCGCTCCCGCCAGGTGAAGCGTCCGGAGAGCTGGCCGCTGAGTCCCTCGCAGCCGCCGAGCAGCAAGCACCCGCCTTCTTGGGGCTGGGCGACGGGGCCGGTTCCAGTGAGGGCCACGCTGACCTCGGCTGGGGTTCCAGTGGCAGAGACGGCGAGCGGCAGCGGCGTGCCCAACATCGCGGAGGGCGCGCAGGCGATGGCCAGGGCCCAGATCACTTCTTCTCGTCTCGCTTTCCGTGAAGGGAGAACTGCACAATCATGCCGAGCGCGGCCACGCCGCCGATGACGAGGGGGTTGCCGGGGTAGCCCACCGAGATGGCGACCAGCATGCCGCCGAGCAGCGCGGTCAGGGGGCGCAGCAGGGCGTGGAAAAGCTTGGGGAAGAGCAGGAGTCCCACCGCGGAGGCGATGGCCGGCACGAACCAAGGTGCTGCTTCTCCCTGGAATACAGGCCAGATGGTGAAAGTGAGGCCACCTGCGAGCACGGCGCCGAACACGGAGATCGCCGCGCGTTCCACGAAGCGACAGAGCAAGGCACCCAAGCCGGCCAGGACCACTGCGATGACGGCACGGATGGCCGCGTCGATGTCCGTGGGGAGCAGGGTGCCGATGAAGAGCCCCAAGACAATGCCGGGGACCAGGATGGTGACCTTGTACAGGCGTGCGCCCAAGAAGGTCAGGCCGGCGCCCAAGAGGCCCAGGATTCCGCGGAAGCCCACTGCGGTCTGGTCCGCGCGTCCGACGAGCTCGGCGCCTATGTCTGTGGCCCACTGGGGCATGCATCACTCCGCGATTATTGACCTTGACTCCCCTAACCCACCCAAGCCAGGAAGAGTCCATGACCAGTCCCCACGACCAGGCCGCCGCAGACGAGTTCGACAAGTGGGCGGCCAAGGGAAGCGGTGAGCGCATGGAGAAGGGCCATCTACCGGTGACCCTCCCGGTACTGAAGGAGTTGACGCTGGGTGACGAGAGCCATGTGCTGGACGTGGGCTGCGGCGCCGGATGGCTGGTTCGCCTTTGCCTGAAGCGAGGGGCCGGACAGGCCACTGGGGTGGACATCAGCCCCGGCATGATTGAGCGGGCCAGGGAGCTGGGCGCGGGCGCGTTCGAGGTGGCCTCTGGGGAGGCGCTGCCCTTCGCCGATGGGCACTTTAGCCACGTACTGAGCGTGGAGAGCCTGTACTACTACGCCGATCCCTTGGCAGCCCTGCGCGAGTTCCGACGGGTTGCAGCGGTCGGCGCTGAGCTCGCCGTGGTCATCGAGCTCTTCGACGAGAGCCCCGTTGGCAAGGTCTGGAAGCAGGCTTTGGACGTGGAGATCCACAACTGGAGCCAAGCAAAATGGGCCCGGGTCACGGAAGAGGCCGGCTGGTCAGGTGTGCGCACCCGCTGCATCCCCCGACCGGAGCCCGCGCCGGCGGAAGCGGACTTCAAGTCCAGCACCTACTGGCCGGACTACGAGACCATCCGCGGCTACCACCGCATCGGCGCCTTGGTGATTCGCGGCCAAAACCCTGGTTAGGCGAGCTCCAAAGAGTGGGCTCAGCGCAGGACCAACTTCTTGGTGTCGAAGGCTTCAGCCTGGGCGAAGACGCCAGCTTCGATCTCAGAGCGCAGGCTGACGACACGCTCGGTGTCCTTCTGGCCCATCGCACGCTCCAACAAGCCAAAGCTGTACTCCAGCTCCGCCGCCGAGGCCCGACTTCCCTGCTCGCGCACCAGGACCTCGAGCTCAGGCTCGAAGCTGCCTTGGTAGACGTCGCGCACCATCTGCTGAGCGGCCTTGCGCTCGCCCTGGGCGTGCAAAGCCTCGGCCTCCGCCAAACCCGCTTGAAGGGTCAAGGCGCGGGCCTCCCACATGCCTTCCATGTAGGGCTCTCCCGAGGGCGACATCGCACCCAAGAGATCCACGCCATGACAGGCCAACAGCATCGTAAACAGCAGCATCATGCACGATTGGTCACATGGGGACCTTGACGCGTCAACCCTGAATTATTGGGCACTTCATAGGATCTAATCCAAGTCACTGAAAGACTTGCGAAAGCTGGATCCGAGAAAAGCGTGATTCGCGGCGGTGCAGTGGTGCACCTCGGCTACAAAAAGTCGCGGCCTTGGCGGTCGTAGAGCACCGCGACGACAATCAAGCCCACCCCGGTTCCGACCACTGCGCCAGTGGCACCACCGGCCAAGGCCCAACGGGTCCGCTTCTGGTTGGCGCGGGCCTGGAAGCCCTGAATGAACCCTGTCTGAAACTCCGCGCTGCGCTGCTGCCAGGCACCAGGCGGTGGAGGGGGCACGTCTTTGCGTGTCTTGTAGGCTTGGTAGCCGGCGCCGCCGAGCACCGCTGGCGCACCACAGACCAGGCCGCCACAGACCACACCAAGACCGGCGGCGCCTGCGCCAATGCCAGCGCCAGCGACCGCAGGTTGAATCCAGTCTGCGAGCTCCTCGGCGGCGTCCTGGCCGGCCTCGTAGCCTTCTTCGTAGGATCCCCAGAGGGCCGGGTCGACCTGTACCGGCTCTGCCGCGACTTCGGCTGCAAGCTCTGGCTCAGCTTCGGTCTCACCACTCCAGCCCGAAGGCAGTGCCTCCTCGCCAGCGGTCTCTGCGGGGGAATCTGCGGGGGCATCCTCGGGGGTTTCGTCCGGCGCCTCAATCTTGGCGTCTTCGGTCTCCTCGTAGGGCTCTGAGGGCTCAGCTGGGAGTTCTGCAGACGGCTCAGCAGGAGCCTGCACAGGCGCGGAACTGGTGGTCTCTCCCTCGCCTTCTGGCGCAGGGTCCTGGGCAAATGCCAGAGTGGTCAGCAGCAGCAGCATGAAGCCTCCGCAGCCACCCTATCCGCCTGAGCCCAGGGCGCGCGAGCCCAGCCACCAGGCACCGCTGACCGCGAGCACCGCCGCGCCACCGGTCACGAGGCTCCACTTGCGCCTCTGGCTGAGCAGCTCCTCTCGGTAGGCCGCGTCAAAACCGCCCTGAAATGCGAGGGAATCCCATTCCTGCTCAGAGACAGCCGGCGTCTCCACGATCACCAGGTCCCAGGCCCACAGGGCGCTCGCCAAACCAACAGAACCGCAGCCCAAAGCCGCACAGCCGGGGCTGTCGATCCTGGGCGCCGTCCCCAAGGCCAAACCAGCTCCGGCGGCAGCCCCACCCGCCAAAACGCCAGCCGCTCCAGCCCGGTAGCGGCGTACATCCTGACGGGCGCGAAGGGTCCCAGCATCCTCGCCCGCTGACCAGCTCGCGTGGAGCTCGAGGGGGAGTTCAGGAGGAGGAGCGGCCAGAGAAAGGGCAGCGCAGAGGATCAGCATGCCCCGCACATGACCTGGGACCCGGGCATCGGCAAGGAGGGCGTACACCCGGCGATCCTGCCCATGCATAGCGGCATGGGTCCCGGCTGGGGCCCGAGGATGCGGGGGCTCGGTTTCCCCTGGCCGAACAGGTGACTACCATCTGGGCATGCACAGAGGCCCGAATACGGCCCCCTCACCCGCGAGGAGAAGATTTCATGTCCTTTGAGAAGTTCACTGTAAAGGCCGTCGAGGCCATCGCAGAATCCCAACGCATCGCCGGACGCATGGGCAACCCAGAAGTCCGTCCTGCGCACCTCTTGGTGTCACTCCTGGTCCAGGAAGGCGGCGTGGTCCCCAACCTGCTCCGCCGGGTCGGTGCCGATGTTGACCAGGTCAAAGAGCGCTGCGCTCAGATCATCAACGAGGTCTCCAAGGTCAGCGGCCAGAACAGCGCCAAGGTGAGCCGCCTGCTGCAGAACGCCTTGGACGACGCCGAGAAGGTCTCCCGTCGCTACAAGGACACCCACGTCGCCAGCGAGATGCTCCTGGTTGGGATCATCCGGAACAAGAGCAAGACCCAGGCGATGCTCAAGGAGTTCGGGGTCACCGAAGACCGCGTGATCTCCGCGATCGAGGCCCTTCGTGGTGGCCAGAACGTCTCCGGAAAGGACGCCGAGGACAGCTACGAGGCCTTGGAGAAGTACACCAAGGACATGACCCAGCAGGCCCGAGACGGAAAGCTGGACCCTGTCATTGGCCGAGATGAAGAGATTCGACGCACCCTGCAGGTGCTCTCTCGTCGCTCCAAGAACAACCCGGTGCTGATCGGCGAGCCCGGCGTTGGCAAGACCGCCATCATCGAAGGCATCGCCCAGCGCATCGCCACCGGTGATGTGCCTGAGTCCTTGCAGGACAAGAAGGTGCTCTCTCTGGACCTGGCCGCCCTGCTCGCCGGCGCCAAGTACCGCGGCGAATTCGAGGAGCGCCTCAAGTCGGTGCTCACTGAGATCGAGGAGTCCAACGGCACCATCATCCTGTTTATCGATGAGCTCCACACCATGGTGGGCGCAGGCAAGGCCGAAGGTTCGATGGACGCCGGCAACATGCTCAAGCCGGCTTTGGCCCGCGGCGAGCTGCGCTGTGTGGGCGCGACCACCCTGGATGAGTACCGCACCCATCTGGAGAAAGACAAGGCCCTGGAGCGCCGCTTCCAGCCTGTCTTTGTGCGCGAGCCCACCGTCGAGCAGACCATTCAGATTCTGCGCGGCATCAAGGACAAGTACGAGGTCCATCACGGCATCAAGATCACCGACGACGCCGTGGTCGCCGCCGCGAAGCTCTCCGACCGCTACATCGCGGACCGCCAGCTTCCAGACAAGGCCATCGACTTGGTCGACGAGGCCGCCTCGCGCCTGAAGATGGAGATCGAGAGCGTCCCAACGGCCATTGACATCCTGCAGCGGACCATCGCTGGCAAGAAGATCGAGCTGACGGCTGTCTCCCGCGAGGAAGACAAGAACGCCCAGGACCGCGCGGCCAAGCTCCAAGAGGAGATCGCCAACCTGGAGGAGGACTGCAAGGGTCAGACCGCCAAGTGGCAGGCCGAGCGCGATGTGCTCGACACCATCCAAGGTCTGAAGGAGAAGGCCGAGCAGCTGCAGTTCCGCTTGGACGCCGCCACGCGAGCGGGCGACTACGAGACCGCCAGCCGCCTCCAGTACGGTGACCTGCCGCAGATCAAAGACGACATCGTCAAAGCGCAGAACACCATGGACCAGCTCCAGGCCGAAGACGGAGGCATCCTGCGTGAGCACGTCACCGACGATGACATCGCCTACGTGGTGAGCAAGTGGACCGGTGTGCCGGTGACCAAGCTCAAGCAAGGGGAGCAGGAGAAGCTGCTGGCAATGGAGGACAACCTGCACAAGCGGGTGGTCGGCCAACACGAGGCCATCGTGGCCGTGGCCGATGCGGTTCGCCGCGCACGCGCCGGACTGCAAGATCCCGAACGGCCCATCGGTAGCTTCATCTTCCTGGGCCCCACCGGTGTCGGTAAGACCGAGCTGGCCCGCGCCTTGGCCGAGTTCCTCTTCGACGATGAGCACTGCATGGTGCGCATCGACATGTCCGAGTACATGGAGAAGCACTCGGTGGCCCGCCTCATCGGAGCGCCTCCCGGCTACGTCGGCTACGACGAGGGCGGCCAGCTGACGGAGGCTGTGCGTCGTCGTCCCTACGCGGTGGTTCTGCTCGATGAGATCGAGAAGGCCCATCCGGACGTGTTCAACACCCTGCTGCAGGTGCTGGATGATGGTCGCTTGACCGACTCCAAGGGCCGCACCGTCGACTTCAAGAACGTCGTGCTGATCATGACCTCGAACGTGGGCGCCAGGCACCTCTTTGAGCACAAGGACGACTTCTCGAAGGGCAAGGCCGCGGTGTTGAAGGAGCTGCAGTCCGCCTTCCGACCTGAGTTCTTGAACCGCATCGACGACATCATCGTCTTCGACCGCCTCAAGCGCGAGGACATGGACCTGATTCTGACCATTCAGATGAAGCGCGTGACCAAGCTGCTCCAACAGCGCGAACTGAAGGTGACCCTCTCCGATGCTGCAGCCACAGCACTGGCCGAGGCCGGCTTTGATGAGCTCTACGGTGCGCGGCCGCTCAAGCGTGCCATCCAGAGCTACTTGCTCAACCCGATGGCCAAGGCCATCATGAAGGGCGGCTACAACGCTGGAGACACCGTAGTGGTGGGCTTTGACCCCGAGCGCGATGCCATCACCTTCGATCGCATCCTTGCCCCAAGGGAGGATGAAGAAGGCGCCCCCAAGGCTCTGATCGGCAAACCAGAAGCCTAGCGCTCATGGCCCAGTCTTGGACTGCGCCGAGCTGAGCTGCGGAAGGGCGGGGTGCTCCAAGAGGAGTGCCCCGCCCTCTCTGCGTCAGTTGCCGAGCATGCTCTTGAGCAGCTTGGTGCCTTGCGCCTCGTCCAACACCGCGACGGTGAAGAAGGATTCGTCGGCCTGCTGCACGAAGAACATGCCCTCCTCGATGCTGCGCTCGTCGCGGGTCAGCTTCTGGCCCGTCTCCATGTCCGCCTCGACCACCAGAACGTTGCCGCCCTTGATGCCGATCATCTCCAGGCTGGCGTAGCCGCCGGAGCTGCTGCTGCTCTGCTCCTCGATGTCCCAGCCCTTGCTCTCCATGACCTTGGCGGCCACGCCCATGTCCAAGCTGTCCATCTTCTTGCCCGCGGGCAGAATCATCTCGCCCAGGGTCTTGCCGGCACCGCCGTCAAAGATGGTGACCTCGATCACGCGCTTTCCGTCGCGCTTGGCAGCGGGGTTGTCCTCGGCCAGCCACTTGGCATCCTGGGTATCGGAGAGGTCCGTGATGTCTACATCGGCCCACAGCTCGCCCTTGGTGGCGCTGCAGTTGTAGTAGGCCTCCCCATCGTCCTTGTACATATCGCAGCTGTCGACGGACCAGCCCAAGGCCAGCAAGCGCGTCTTGGTCTCTCCCATGGGGTCGGCCCACTTGCCTAGCGGCTCACCAACGATGACGTTGACAGCGTCCGCCGCTGGCCGAGTGGTGGTGTTCTGCGAAAGATCCCCCTCCTCGGACAAGGTGGTCGTTGTCGTGGTTGTGTCGCCACCGCCACAGGCCAAGCCAAGTGCTGCAGTGAGGAAAAAGGCAGGAAGAATCAGCTTTGAGCGCACTGTGGCCATCCGTGGGAATGGGGTTTGTCACTCGATATAGCCCATTGCCCGCAAGGCTTCGACCGTTTCAGGGTCCACCTCGATGCTCTCGGTCTGGGGCGCTTGGATGCGTGCTTGCTCTCTGTGCCCCTGGAGCAAGCCCTCCAGCTCCGATTGAATCTCGGGAGCCTTGCCGTGCAGAGAGTTCTGCTCGCTGGGGTCCTGGCTCAGGTCGTAGAGCTCCGCGCTCTCCCGACGCACCATCAACTTCCAGTTCTTCTTGAGCACCATCCAGGTGCCACTAAAGGGCCCCTTCAAGTCCGAGCGAATGGCAAAGATAGGCCGCTCCCGCAGTCGGGTCAGCAAGGCCTTGGCCCCGGGCTCTGCAAGCAGCAGTGGGGACAGATCCACGCCATCGACCTGAGCGCTCTTGGGTAGACCCGCGAGCCCCAGGAGCGTGGGGTGCACATCAACCAGGGAAACTGGGATCTGAGGGCTCTGACCGGGAGCGATTCCCGGACCGGCGATGAGCAAGACCACATCGTTGACCTCGCGGTAGAGGTGGGTCTCGGAGCCGTGGCCATAGACCCCATGCTCTCCGAAGGCATCCCCATGGTCGCTGAGGACGACGATGTAGGTGTTCTCCTCCAGCGACATGTCCTCGACCAAGGTCCGCAGCCAAGCGTCCGTGTAGTGGAGCTCTGAGTCGTAGGCGTTCTGCATCTCCTGGAGGGGGTCCTGGCTCTCTTGAAAGTAAGGCGCTCTGCGGTGATAAGGCTGGTGGGGGTCGGTCAGGTGAACCCACAGAAAGAAAGGCTTGTCTCCGTGAACGAGGCCAGCTTGCTCCTTCACCCAAGCCACCACCCGGGAGGCATCTGCCGGCGCCTTGCCGCGGTCCTCCATCGCCCAGTTTCGGAGCGCCTTGGGGTTCGGCGTCCGATCCCCCTCGTAGGCCTCGTACTCGGTGGGGGTGAACTTCCGAAAGAGCTCAAATCCCCGCTCAAAGCCCTGGTGCCGCATCATCAGGGTGTTGGTGTTCACGCCGATGGTCGCGTAGCCCGCAGCTCGAAAGCGCTGCGCCAAGGTCTTGGTGGACTTGTCGATGGACGGCAAGGGGGTCAGCTCGATGCCCTGCTCAGCCGCCTCTTTGCGCTTGGGAACAGCGCCGTCCACCACAGCGTGGCGATTGGGATACTGGCCGGTGGCCACGCTGGCCATGCTCGGGATCGTCCAAGAGCTGGTGGACTTGGCCTGGTCAAAGCGCGCCCCACGCTCCGCCAGGGCCCGTAGCCAAGGCGCATTCTGTGGGTCCTCATCATCCAGCCCCACGTGGTCTGGCCGCTGGGTGTCCAGGATGATGACCAAGACGTTTGGGGCCTGCTCAGCCTGCTCAGCCCAGGCCTCCTGCGCGAGCACCAAGGCCCCCGCCAGCGCAAGCAAGCCCACGCCCAACCACCGTAGATTCCGCTGCATGCCACACTCCCCCCTCAGGATAGCGGGCGTACACGCACTTGTCACCCAGTGGGTGACAAAGCATCATCCCCCTACAAAGGCGGCGATCTGCGGCAGGCCTGCTTCCAGGTAGAGCTCCGCCAGCTTGGGTCGAAGCGCATCCCAGTCCCCACCTTCGATGGCGCAGACGTCCATCCAGTGGGCGGCACGGTCCAAGACCGGCTTGTCGGGCAACTCGGCCAAAGTCCGGTAGGGCTGCGCGGTGATCGGCTCCTTCCAGCCCGCCCGCAGAGCGATCTCCTCAAAGGGCGCTCCCAGGGTCCAGATGGGCAAGGAGAGGGCGGCTCGAGCAGCTTCTCTGCCGGAGTCCGGCATTCCCTGCTTCTCGAGCAGTCGGCTCAAGAAGGCTTGAGGACGGCCCCACCCCTTCGAGGCCACTCCGGCGCGCTCGGCGGTCACCGCAGCGCTGGTGTGGTCGCCCTTCTCATGATGCTTCAGAGCCAGCTCTTCGTAGAGCAGGGGCAGCCCCCCGACCTTGAGCAAGAGGTAGGCCTTCAGCGGCAGGCCCGTCTCCGCCAAGGTGCCGGCGCTGTAGAGCAGCTCGCTGCGGTTGGCGGCGGCTGCCAGACCCGCCATGTCCTCGCCGTCGGCATCCCGGGTGGCCAGCTCCATGTGGAGAAGCTGGTCGATCGACGCTGCCCATAGCGTCATGCCAACGCTCCCCACTCGGACCACGGGCAGCGGAAAGTTTGGCGTGGCTGTCGGCCACCGAAGCAGACCGATGGTGACCCCCTCCCCGGTCCTGGCCACCGGAATCACCAGGGGGTGCAAAGCAGCGCGGGCGCGGGGATCCACCAGCTCCAGGTCTTCGACACCGGCGAGGTAAGCGAGGAAAGCAGGCAAGCGCGGAGGGACCGGCGAGCCGACGGCGGTGAGGATCTTGGAGAGCTGCATCGTGCAATCCCGGGTGACAGGGCGAGGCCAACAAGGCAAGGTGTTGGCCAAGGAGTAGCTCAAAATGTTGATGCTGTTGACCCTGGCTTGCTTCAAAGGAGAGGCCGAGGACTCGGTCGTGGACACCGAACCTACCGAGATCACGTATCCAAGCGCCGAGTCGGTCATGATCTACGTGGGTCACGGCGGCGTGAGCGGGGATCAGAGCGGCAACGGCGGCTGGAGCGACGCGCAAGAAGCGATAGCGACGGAGTACGGCTTCAACGTCGAGGAGCGCGCCTCCTTGGGTGACCTGACCCAGTTCCGCACCGTGTTCATGGTCTCTCCGGGCGAGGATGAGGACGTGACACTGGGCGCAAACGCTGTTGCGGACGTGCAGGCCGGCCTGGACGCCGGCACCCGCATTGTGCTCATGGCCGGTGTCGACAACTGCGAGAGCCGCGCCATCAACTCCCTGCTCGAAGAGCTGGGGGCCCCGATGCGCCTGACCGGGGAGGTCGCCACCGCGCCCGTGTTGGCCGACGTAGGCGCCGGGCTGCAGATGTCCAAGGACATCAGCGAAGGCGTGCTGCTCTCCACCCCCTGCAAGGTGGAGACCAACGGCGCGGACGCGATGCTCTTCGAGACCCGAGACATCTACGGTGCTGCCTGGCGCGGCGGTTGGGGTGGCGATGTGGTGCTCATCGGCGACCACCGCTTCGCCGATGACACGGGCAAGCTGGAGAACCGAGACAACGCGCAGTTCGTGTTCAACTTGGTCGAGGTTGATCCTGACTTTGAATAGTCCTGTCATCTAACAGGTGACAGACGGGCCGAGACAAGGCAGACTGCAGCATGCTGCTGCTCCTCATCGCCTGTGCCCTTGAACCAGTCTGTACGCTGTGGTTCAGCGATCTGGACGGGGACGGCTTCGGCAGCGGGGATGGGGTGCGCTCCTGCGTGCCTCTTGATGGACGCACAGAGCAGCCGGGTGACTGCGATGACCGGGACGCCCTCTGGCACCCGGATGCTGTAGATCCGCCAAACGACGGCCTGGATCAGGACTGCAGCGGGGACGAGGTCTGCGATCAGGCCCGCCTGGTCACCGTGTCACACTGGGACTGCCAGGACGGACCGGTGAAGCTGGAGGGGTTGACCGCCGATGCGAGCAGCGATGCCTCCTGCGTGTGTGCGATCGACGGGGATCTGCGGCTCTCCGGTGCAGCGGAGGCCAGCGCCTTCACGGCTCTCCAGAGCGTCAGCGGCACCTTGTGGATCGGCTCCAACGGCGAGACCTCGGCGGCGCCGGCGGACCTGATCATGCCGAGCTTGACGGGGGTTGGGAAGCTGCGGATCGATGGCAACGCGGGGGTGGTGGATCTGCCGGCACTGGAGCAGGCCACAAGCGTGCAAATCAACGATGCAGAAGCGCTGGTCTGGCCCAAACTCCACACAATAGAGGTGCTGAGCGTCTCGCTGAGGGGCGCCGAGCTCTACCTGCCGGCCCTCGAGTCGGCGTGGGAGCTCCAGGTGTACTCGAGGGAGGAGACCTTGAGACGGGTTCTTTTCCCCTCGCTGATCAGCGCCGAGTACCTAAGGATTCAAGCGGCAGAGCATCTGCAGCTCCAGGGCCCAGGCGAGGCCATTGAGTCCCTGGAGGTGTGGTCGGCATCCACCGCCTCCCTGCAGCTTCCGGAAGCGCTGAGCGAGCTGTCACTGGCCGGGGGTGAACACCGCCTTGGTGGCACGCGGCAGGTTCAGCTCCTCGTCCTAGATGAACGGACGCGGGTCTACGCAACGGATCTGGAGCGCATAGGCCAGCTCGATCTACCCAACGACGCCACCCTCGAGGCGCCCGCCCTGACGGAGGTAGACCAAGTCGTTCTGACTCGCGGCACCCTCATCGCCCTCCAGCTCACGCAGCTTGACTCTCTGCACGCCTCCCAGAGCCAGGTCTCACTCCCCCGCCTGCACAAGGTCGGCTCTCTCACGGGCAAAGAGACCGCACTGCCCGACCTGGAGCACGCCGAGAAGGTCGACTTTGTTGGAGAGCTCAGCGCGCTCACCCAGGTGGACGACGCGCTCTTGGGCGCCCCCATCCTGCCGGCCATGGAGTACCTATACTGCGACCACGTCCGAATCACGACCGGGGAGAGCAGCCTGCCCAGCCTGCGCCACAGCGCCTCGGAGCTGCGGTTCGAAGGCCCCGTGTGGCTGCCCAGTCTGCGCAGCGTGGATGGCCCTTTGGTGCTCATCGACTCAAAGACTTTCTACGCCCCAGAGCTACAGACGGTGGACTGGCTCACCCTCCGAGGCGAGAGCACCGCCGCCTTGCCCGACCCACTCCCCTGGGGCCTTCGTTTGGAGGACTGGTCCCCCGAGAGCGCGCAAGACTTTGGCGTTCTTGAGAGAGGATTGACCGTCTCGGACGGAGCCATTCGCCCGCCCACCTTCTCGGTCCACTCGGTCCAAGGCAACGTGGTCCTCGATGCCCCCAACTGGGTCACGCTGCCGCTGACCCTGGGTCCCATCTCGGGTGACCTGAGCTACTGCCTGGCCTCGGTGGCGGAAGCAGACTTGCAGGCTTGGTTGGCGGAGCGGGTCGTAGACGGTGACGTGCTGGAGGTGTGCGAATGATCCTTCTCTTTCTGGCTTGTGCCGCTCCTCCACCGGCCTGTCCCTCTTGGTTCTCTGACTTGGACGGGGACGGGTTCGGGGCCGGCGTCGGCGTCGTCTCCTGCGATGCTCTGGCGGGTCGGGTGCAGCAGGCCGGGGACTGCGATGACCGGGATGGGGCCTTCTTTCCTGGGGCGGAGGATGTCCCCTTAGACGGGCTTGACCAGGACTGTGATGGCGTGGACCTCTGTGAGAGCACCCGCATTGTGCAGAGCATCGAGGATGTGGACTGCGAGAAGGGAATGCACAGCGTTGGCGGTGATGCCTACAGCTGGCCCGAAGGCGACTGCGTCTGTGAAATCAGTGGAAATCTCTCCTTGGGCAAGGAGGACTTTGCATTGCCGAACGGGAACCTGACCCGCGTTGGCGGAGTCCTGGAACTGAACTTTCTACTAGAGGGCGAGGGCCAGGTCTTCAAGAATCTGATGGAGGTCGGGAGCAGCTTGAGCCTGCAGGCTGGGGGCACGCACCAGCTGCCCCGCTTGCGCCAGGTCCCGCGCATTGATCTTACTGGAGGCGGTGGCGCCTGGATGGGCATGCCGGTGCTGGCCCAGACAGAAGGCTGCTCCTGAACGGCGGGGTGGCACTGGAGCTCAAGAGCCTATCCGCCCTCCAAGAGCTGCAGATGCTCGGCCCCCAGGAAGACGTCCTTTCGGCCCCCAGCCTCCAGAGGGTGGACAGGCTGCTTCTCTACGGTGGCACCTTGGACGCCCCCGCGCTGTCCTGGGCCAACACGGCGACGATTCAGACCCAGGTGGCGCTGCCTGGCCTGGTCCAGCTGGACACCTTGACCGTGGACGCCGGCGGCCAAGCCACGCTCTCTCACTTGAACCGGGTGGAGCTGATAGAGCTCGCCGGGGAGCTCACTGCGGCCAAGCTGACGTGGCTGCCAAGGCTCAACTTCGAAGTTGGCGCACAGGCCGAGCTGCCAGCGCTGGAGCTTGTGGACTTTCTGCTGGTAGAAGCCGGTGAGCTTGCGCTCCCCGGCTTGAGGATCGCGCGCTTCATCCGGGTCGAGGGAGGCGGACACCTCAGTTTACCCAAGCTGACGACCTTGGACACACTCCAGGTGGCACAGGCCGCAGTGAGCCTGCCGCTGCTGACGGAGCTGCCCAGCCTGATCTTGGAAGAGCAGGCTCCCGGTGATTTTGAGGCGCCCAGGCTCCGCACCGTGGGCTCGCTGTATCTGCTCAGCGAGACGCTCTTTCCAGCGATTACCAGCATTGACAGCATGGAGATTCAAAGCGCCGCTGAGCTGCCGAAGCTCACCGAGCTGGGCTCCGTCAACGCCTATGCCCCCATCATCGCCACGAGCCTGAGAGACGCTGGCTCTGTGACCTTGTACGGTTAGGGCCACAGCCTGCCTGCCTTACGTTCGGTCGGGTCACTCCGCACCCAAGACTGCCTGGCCTTTGGCGCCCTGGCCCGCATCGACTCCTGGATTACCAGCAGCTGTGATCTGGACCTAAGCGGCCTAAACACCTTCCCCGGGCCCCTTCATCTGGACCCCGTTGGCGTGGCCACACGCTTCACCTTGCCGGACCCGCTGCCTACGGCGCTCTGGCTGGACGGTTCCAACTATGGCTCCCTGGAACAAGACGTGGTCCAAGGGGCGCTGTCCATACAGGTTCGAGCGAGCGCACCCGCTGAAGATTTCATCGTGCGGGAGATTCAAGGCCAGCTGTACATGAACCTGGACAAGGCAACGGGTCTGGGCAGCCTGGATCAGATTGAAGAGGTGGGCGGTGATGTGAGCTACTGCGCGCCCCTCATTCCGGATGCTGAGATTCAGAGCTGGCTGACGACCCTTTCACTTGGCGGCGATGTGGTGAACCGATGTCCTTGATCCTGCTCCTGGCTTGCGCGACTCACCTGGACTGTCCCGACTGGTTCTCCGATTTGGACGGGGACGGATTCGGCGCTGGCGAGGGTGTCGTCTCTTGCGAGCCCTTGCCCGGCCGGAGGGAAGTGGACGGGGACCGCGATGACCACGAGGCCTCGATCCATCCAGATGCCACGGACCTGCATGACGGCTTTGACCAGAACTGTGACGGCTTGGAGGGCTGCGAGGGAGCCCTTGTGGTGCAGAGCATCGAAGAGGTGGACTGTTGGCTGAGCACCCTCTCCGTCGGCGGAGAGATCATCAGCCGCTGCCCCTGAAACCGCCGGGCTAGTCCCGCAGCTCTACCCGAATGCGCAGAGCTCGGTGGTCCGCCCCAGGCACCCCAAAGTAGCGCAGGCTGTGGGCGTCCACGTCGCCGACCAGGATGTGGTCCAGCCTAAAGAAGGGCGCCATGGGCCAGCCACCGCCGGCAGGCCAGCTGTTGGCCCAAATGCCTTGCACGACCGCCGGGTCTCGCAGACCGGTGTCGATGAGCTTGCGCCACGCGCGGGAGCCAGGGACGTAGTTGAGGTCTCCAGTGACCACCACCGGGTCGTCCTCTTTGCAAGGTCCCCAGGCCCGCGCCATACGACCGTCTTCAATGTTCGAGGCCACCTTCTCCAGGTAGGGCGTCATGCCGCTGGAGCAGATGGGGATGGGCGGAGGGGCGTGGATACCAATCACGCACATGCTGGCCTCGACCCGGACCAGAGCGACAGGCATTGCGCAGCCCTCTGCGCCGTACTCCTCCGTGATGGCCCCATCACAGAATCGTCCGCGTGCACAGTAGACCGCCTCCCCATGGCTGGGCTTGGGCAAGTCCCTCTGGTAGTTGTCGGCCACCCGGGCCATTCCGGGGATGCGCTCCCCGCGTTTCTCGTGGGTGATGAGCACGTCGGCGCCCAGCTCCCCCAAGGCCATCTCCAGCTCCTCCTGCTCCTCGGCGTAGGCCTGCACGTTCGCGGAGACCAGCAGCAGGCCCTCACTGCTCTCAGGCCAGAGGGGTGGAATCCCCGACAAGAGCAGAGCGCCCAGGGCAATCACGCCGCCAATCTTGTAGGAGCTGCGCCGCCAGTACCAAATCCCCCAAACGGCAAAGAGCAGCATCGCGGGGCGCGGCAGGCTCAAGAGCACCGCACGCAGAGCGGAGAGCCAGAGCACGTCCTCGGGGCAGATCGCCGCAGCCCCACCTGCACAGAGCAACCCGAACAAGAGCACAAAGAATCCAGCCAGCCCACGCATCCGCGCCACGCGCTCTCCGAGTACTTAGGAGCCGACTATCCCACGGGTAGGGAATCGCGCCTCACTCTGAAGCGCCGTAGGTGTACCCTCCCTCTGAATCAAGGAGAAACATGGCCGTTCACCGGTCAGGCTTGGGACGCCTAAGAAGCAACTTCACCACCGTGCTGGATCAGCAGGTGGCGTCATTGTCGTGGCTCTCGCGCCAAGCTGCTGGGGATCCTGACTTGCTCGAGGCCCTCGTCGCCGAGCTCTCTCGGATCCAAGCCACAGCTCTGGCCTTGGAGCTGCTCGATGTGGCGCGGGCCGCGGACAGTGCCCAGCGCGCCGCGACCGAAGGCGGACTGCAAGACAAGATCGACGCCCTGCTCGAAGTCTGTCGATCCCTAGACGGCTCCCGTCCTGTGTTTCGGCCCCTGGTGGTCATGGAGCCGGACGAGGCCTCGGCGATGCGATTGCGCATGCGCGCCCGCTCCTGCGCAGTGCAGGTGGACTTCTACGGGGAGAGTGAAGAGCTCATCCGCAGTGCCAGGGGCGACCTCCCCTTCGCCGTGGTGTTGCCGATTTTTGCTCTCGAAGAGGTGGCGGCCGCCTTCAAGGAGGACGACCGCCTGGCCACAGTGCCCTTGTACGTGTTCCAACCTGGCGGAGCGGACATGGAGCGCCGCCTCCAGGCCATCCAGACCGGTGCCGCTGGATGGGTCGCTGCCCC
Source organism: uncultured Pseudomonadota bacterium (assembly GCA_913060515.1). GTDB lineage: Bacteria > Myxococcota_A > UBA796 > UBA796 > CAJQPC01 > CAJQPC01. The sequence goes on from CAJXRZ010000035.1 coordinate 36,692, forward strand.
CATCGACATCCCCGCGATGCTCTGGCGCATCCGTCAGCAGATCGGCGAGGCCGAGCCCTACCAGCCCCGCTTGCTCTTGATCGGGCCAGAGGCCAGCCTCAAGATCGCCCCCCATCTGGAAGGCAAAGAGATCCACGTCAGCACCAACCACAGCGCCGACGAGCTGCTGGACGTTCTCGCGGACTTGGCCCCTGACCTGCTGGTGATCGACGCAGAGTTCGCGGACAAGGTGGTCCCGGTGCTCCGAGGCCATGAGCGCTGGAACGGCTTGTGCGTCTCGGTATTTGGCGATGCACCCCAGGCCTCCATCTCCACGGCAGACTTGCTGCTCTGCGGCTTGGATCTCCAGGTCGTGGCCCACCAGATCTTGGGACGGGCAGAGCGCCTGCTCAGCCAACAAGCCGCAGCCCTCTTCGACGCCGGAACAGGGGTGCTCTCCCGCAACGCACTCCTGGCCGTCGCTGACCGCGAAGTGGGCCTGAGCCTGCGAACCGGAACGCCACACGCCACCTGCCTGCTGGAGTTGGACGACTGGGAACGCTTCGTGGACGAGCACGGCACAGGACGCAGCAACCGCATCCTGCGTTTGGTGGCCCGCACACTGCAGTCCGCCATACGGGAGACCGATGCTGTCGGCCGAGTGGGCAAGTCCACACTCGCACTGCTCTTGATGGCCTGCACGGCCGATCAGGCCAAACGCAGGCTGGCTGGCATCCAGCGTGCCTTTGCGGCCACCCACAAGGACGACGCGGTGCTCTCCAGGGTCACTTTCACGGCCGGAGTCGCGGACACTTTGGGCGGACCGGCCTTGCTCCAGCGCAGCGAGATGGCGCTGCACCGGGCACGGCTGAGCGGCCACGGCAGCATAGACAGCTGAAGCGCTTAGGGCGCCGGAGTCACTGTGGTGACGCTGGCCACCGTAGCGGGACAGGGCGTTGGCCCCGTTCGGAGCAGGATCACCCAGTCGGCCGCCATGCGGACCTCGTCCTCGGTGCGGAGCAGCTCGGGCTGCAGCTCCACGGTGTCCTCGTCTGGGCCCTCTTCAAAGTCCCATGTCTCGATGACCACCCCGTCCAGGGTGTAGAGCAAGACCGGCTTGGAGCGCCCTTGTAGGCGAAGCAGAGCGTTGGGCTGGAGCTCGAGCTCGACCACGGGGTGGCCCTCCAAGCTGAGCTGATACCAGACGTTGAGGATGTCTTCCTGGCCAGCCAGCGCCTCGCCCTCAGGACGGCTCTCTACCGTCTCGGCCTGGTAGATCTCAAAGACCCCGCTCGAGGCCAACAGGGCCGGAACCGCCGTCTCATCGTCCTCCAAGCCAGGCAGCGTCGCCACAACAAGCACCTGTTGCCCTTGGACTTCGACGCTGGGCTCACCCAGTCCCATCTCCTGGACGCGGCTCTGGATCACAGGGGCGATCAGAGCGCTGCAGTCGCTCTGGAAGCGCATCTCCACCCTGGCCCCTTCCGCCTTGCCGCCGATGCGGGTCAAGACGAACAGGCCGATCAGGCTCAGGACGAGGAAGGCTGCCAAGAGCATGGGCAGACTGCCGAAAATGAAACGCGCGTTGCGCTCTTTGGGGGTGCGGGACCTCATGGGGCGCGCCTTTAACCGACCTGGCTACAAAGGGGGTGCGCCGAAGGGCCGCAGGGGCGTTAGGCCTGTGGGCAGAAAGAGGAGAACTGGATGGCGTACAAAGCAACGCTGATCCCCGGAGACGGGATTGGTCCAGAGGTGACCGGCGCGACGGTGAGGGTCCTCGCAGCAGCGGGCGCTCCCATTGAATGGGAGACCGTGCATGCTGGTCGCAAGGCCTTCGAGGAGACCGGAATTCCGGTTCCCGAGAACGTGCTCACCTCCCTTCGCACCAACCGAATCGGTCTAAAGGGGCCCCTTGAGACCCCAAAGGGCAAGGGCTTCCGCTCGGCCAACGTGACCATCCGCCAAGAGCTGGAGCTCTACACGGGCCTACGTCCGGTCAAGAGCCTCCCGGGGATCATCACCCCCTACGAGAACGTGGACCTGGTCGTTCTCCGTGAGAACACCGAGGACCTCTACGCCGGCATCGAGCACGAGCTCGCTCCAGGCCAGATCATCTCCGTGAAGGTGAGCACCCGCTCGGCCGGAGAGCGCATCTCAAAGTGGGCCTTTGAGTACATGCGCTACCGCGGGCGTCGCCTGATCAGCTGCTGTGCAAAGCCCAGCGTGAACCCGATGAGCGATGGCGCCTTTGTGGACGCCTTCCAGAAGATCGGTCAGGACTACCCCTACATCGCCCAGAACACCATGCCCATCGACAACGTGAGCATGGCCTTGGCGATGGACCCGACAAACTTCGACGTGTTGCTGCTTCAGAACCTCTCTGGAGACATCCTCTCAGACCTGTGCGCGGGTCTGGTCGGTGGTTTGGGCGTGGTTCCAGGCGCCAACGTCGGCGACCGCATCGCTGTGTTCGAGGCCGTGCATGGTACTGCCCCCGATATCGCAGGAAAGGGCATCGCCAACCCCCTGGCGGTGCTGATGAGCGGCGTGATGCTGCTCGAGCACATCGGCGAGCGTGCCATCGCTGACAAGGTGAACCGCGCCATCTGGGACGTCCTGGAGAAGGGCGAGCACCTCACCGGTGACCTGGGCGGCAACGCCAACACCAAGACCTTCACCGATGCCCTGATCGACGCGCTGTAGGAGCCCCACATGAGCCACAGAGTCACCCTGGTTCCCGGCGATTGGATCGGTCCTGAGACCACCCGCGCTGTCCAGCAAATCCTCAAGACTGCCGGCGTGGACATCGCCTGGGAGATGCACCCCATTGTGGACGGCATCGTCAGCCCAGAGCTAATCCAGAGCGCCCGTTCCACCGGCCGTATCCTCAAGAACCGCACCAAGGCCCCACGGGTACCCGGCGCCTTGCCCGCGGGCATCCACCTGCGCAAGGAGCTGGACATCTGGGCCCAGGTCCGTCACGTTCAGAACCTGCCGGGCCTGCCTGCGCGCTTCAACAACGTGGACGTGGTCGTTGTCCGCGAGACGAGCGAGGACATCTACAAGGGCTTTGAGCACGAGACCGCTCCCGGCGTCTTTGAGTCCATCAAGCTGACCACCCAGCCTGCTTGCGAGCGCATCGCGCGCTTTGCCTGCGAGCTGGCCCTCTCCAAGGGCCGCAAGAAGATCAGCATCGTGCACAAGTCCAACATCATGAAGAAGTCCGACGGACTCTTCTTGCGGACCGCCCAAGCGGTCTTGGCTGAGTACCCGACGCTGCAGTCCGAGGACGTCATCGTCGATGCCCTCTGCATGCGCCTGGTGCGTCGCCCAAGCGACTTTGATGTGCTGCTCTGCGGCAACCTCTTCGGAGACATCATCGGTGACCTGGCGGCCGGCCTGGCCGGCGGCATCAGCGTGGGCGGCTCCATCAACCTGGGCGAGGGCATCAAGCTCTACGAGAACCCCCATGGCAAGGCGGAGTCCTTGGTCGGAACCGGCACCGCCAACCCCATCCCCAACCTGATGAGCGCCACCTGGCTCTTGGATGACCTGGGAGAGGAGCAGGCCGCTGAGCGCATCCGCAAGGCTGTGCACGCTGCTCTGAAAGAGGGCCTGCACACCGCCGACTGCGGTGGAGCGGACGGCTGCGAGCAGGTGATTCAAGCCATCTCCTCCCGGCTCTAGGAGCGTCGCATGATCTGGATGCTGGCGCTCTTTGCGTGCAAGGACGACACCGTAGACTCGGGCTCAGGTACCGAATGTGGTCGTCTGATGGACTACCCGGGAACCACCTTCGCAGCGCAAGCTGTGGAGTGGCCCGAGGGCCAGTCTCTCTACGACGTCGGAGAGCCCAGCGACCAGGTCCACAACAGCCTGAACCTCTGGACCACCTACCTGGACGTTCACGGTCGGGCCGACCCTTTGGCGGACGCCGACTGGGAAGGCAAGGATGTGCTGCTCTGGCTCAACCGCTACGACGCCTGCAATCCCCGCAGCTACACCTGGGACGAGCCCTTCGTTGTGGGAAGCACCCGCACCGTGCCCGGACAGTTCACCGGCGACGGCGACTGCGATCTTCAGTGGACAGAGGCCTGGGTCTTCCTCATTGACGAGGTCAGCGGTGCCACCGAAGGAGACGTCTGCGCAGACAGCGGAGCCTGAGTTGGCGTCCTTGGCTTGAAAGCCGATTGCAAGCGACTATGCGGGCTTTCTTACAGGGGGCTGACCTCCCCAAAAGTAAGGGCTTTCCACTACTTTCAGGACCCTTTCACCTGCACAGGTGTAATAGGCTGAAAGTGGACTCTTACACCCCAACGGGTTCTTAGGGGAGCGTCACTTCAGGAGCCTGCATGTCTGCCGGTCACGCCCACACCCCCTCCGAGATCCAACTCAGCCACGCCACGTGGCGCCAAGGCTCCCGCTACGGGATGTGGAAGGGCGCGGCGGTTGTGGATGGAACTCTGGTCGCCGAGAGCACCGAAGGGCCCGCTCAGGGAGAGCCAGTGCAGCTCCGCCTCACCTTGGTGGACGGCCGCAACCTCTCGGTCCTCGCCCACCAGGTGCACTGCTTGCGGGAGCCGGGCCAGCCCGACCTGATGATGGTGCCTCTGGAGCTGGAGCCGGAGTTCTTGGACGATATGGCCCAGGCCGTTGAGCCAGCAGCCCTTGCAGAGACCGCCCCCGTGGCCCCGACCACCAAAGAGCCACTCCCCCGCGTCGTGCGCCTGAGCCTCATTCTCTCGATGGCAGCGCTCCTGGGCGCCCTTGTTCTGACGTTCTCGGTTTAACGCCGACTTTCGATTGCCCGCCAGGGATTCAAGGGGTATATAGCCAAGGAACCGACGAGCGGAAAACTTGGCCCCGACCCCGAAACATCGCCTCCCCATCTTGGAGGAGCGGACCTTCCGCCACGTTAGCTGGCGACAAGGAAAGAAGAGCGGCGTCTGGCAGGAGGCCTGCTTCACTCAAGAGTGCTTGGCCGTCGAGTCCGACTCGGACTTGGACCTGCTCAAGCCCGTGCAGCTGCGCCTGATTCTGGGGAACGGCGAGATGGTGCTCACCCAAGGCGTGCTGACCTCGCGCTTGGAGGAGGGAGAGAGCACGCTGATGCTCTTCACCCTTGCGTTGACCCAGAGCGATGTCGCCCTGATTCAAGCCTGCCCTCCTGACAGCCCCGAGCAGCTCGAGGCCCTTGATTCCGCCTCGGACTCCACCCACATGGTCGCCTTGGCGCTCATGGGGGCAGCACTCGTGGGCTTGGTTGCAGCGCTCTTGGTCGGCTGAATCCAGCTCGGGGGACTCCCCACAGAGACTCAGCCCGCGACCAGCCAGCCCTGCTCTCCCAAGCTCAAGCAGCTCTGGGCCAAGTCTCCTTGGGCCACGACCCGACCGAAGCTCCCTCCAGCGCGGCGGGCTTGGTCTGCCAGGGCGTCGCTGAGGCGCTGCAGACGCAGGCTGTATTTGGCCACTGCATCGGCGTCTAGGTTGACCTGAATGCGCTCTCCGCCTTCGGCATCGATGAGCTCAAAGCTGCCACCCACTGGCGGGGCGGCCTCCCAAGGCCCCAGAACCTGTAGCAGCGCCACGGCGCCCGCACGTCGCGCCAGGGAGCTCACCAGGCTCTCCGCCTCGTGGGGGCTGAGAAAGTCGGAGATGAGCACCACCATTGCACCGGCCGAGGTGCGGCTGCTCATGGCACCCAGGGCGTCGAGCAAGGGCCGGCGGCTCATGCTGTCCACGCCTTCGTGGAGCAGGGACTCCAGGGGCACGCTGCGGGGTGCATCGTCCAAGACCCAAGGCCGCGCCCGCCAGCCCATGCGCAAGCTGGAGCGGGTCAACAGGGCGGCCATGTCCAAGGCGAGCTGCGCCTTGCCCGGCTCACTGGCCATCGAGCGGCTGGCGTCCACCAGAATCTCCACCGTGGGCCGCACCTCCTCTCGGTAGCGCTTGATCATGAGCTGGTCGTTGCGGGCATAGGCGCGCCAGTCCAGCTTGCGCACGTCATCGCCCGGGGTGTAGCCGCGGTGGTCCTGGAACTCCGTGCTGGAGCCCGCACCCCGGCCCATGACCGAGCCGCCCTCCTGGCCTACCCGTGGGGCCGTCAGACCGATTCGCCAGGCCTCTGCCAGGCGCGCAGAGTCGGAGGTGGGCTCAAGCAGCGGACACCTCTTGGGCCTTCTCGGCCTTCGCTCTGGCCTCGTTCTCGCGACGCAGCCTTGAGACGCGCTGCACTTCTTTGAGTCCACGCAGCATGCGGGGCATGTTGACCAGCACCGTGACCACAAACATCAACAGCGCCACGGCCCAGATCGCCTCCTTGTTCGAGTAGCTGTCACGGGTCAGACGCTCAAAGGCCCAAGGGAAGCAGAAGGGGTGCTCAAAGTCGCCCCAGTCTCGGTCACCAGCCATCAGGCCAAAGAAGGTCGGGACCATGGCGGTCGCGGCGAAGAAGAGCCCGGGGGAGAAGGCCGAGAGCACCCGCACCGGCATGTGCTTGGACCAGCGTTGGAGCAGCGCGCTCGGCAGGTTGAAGGCCGTCACGCCCCAGAGGAAGGAGAAGACGAAGAGCTCCACCCAGGCATCTCCGGCGTCTGGGTCCACCGTGGGGAAGAGCATCATGATGGACCCGAAGGTGCCCAAGATCATGAGGTTGAAGAGCGCTCCGTTGCCGCCACCCGGCATGAAGGGGGTGACGAGCAGCCCCACCAAGGCGTTCTTGGGCGCCGTGACCTGAACGCGCCTGCCCAGCCGCTCTGGCTCACCGGAGAAGATGCCCGCGGGCAGCAGCATGGCAAAGCCCAGCGCCAGGTAGGCGACCACGAAGCCCTCGGCCTCTGGGTGGGGCACGAAGTGCATGGCCAAGTAGGTGCCAATCATGCCCACCAGCGCGAAGCAGAACATCAGGACACGCAGGGGCGTGGACCGGTTCTCCTCGGGGTGAGAGATGCGCAGTGTTCCGCCGATGAAGGCGAAGGTGGCGATGAAGATGGCCACACCGGCAAAGACGGCCAGGGCCACTTGGGCCTCGATGTCCTGAAGATCCTGGGAGTTCCGGAGGATCTCGCTGACCCCCGCGACGGCCGAGCTGACCAAGCTGAACTGAAAGCCTCCCAAGATGACCATCAAGAGCACCCGCAGCAGGCGGTTCTCCGTCAGGAAGCTGGCCGAGAGCGTCACGCAGCTCACGCAGGCCGAGAAGATCAGCGTGTAGACCACCACGAAGACCAGGACGGTGAGATCCACCCCAGGCAGAAGGAAGCTGAGGGCCAAGAAGGGGGCCAAAGCCGCCAAAACAAGCCCTGACTGCACCAGCGAGGACAGCAGGCGTCCGGCGACGATCTGCCGGGGACGAAGGGCCGTGAGCTGGAGCAGCTCAGCCCGTCCACCGCGTCCAGATCCACTGGCGGCCACGAAGGCCTGGAAAGGCACCAAGCCCATCATGGCGGCGGCCATGCACATGTAGATGCCTACAAAGTAGGTCTGGCCGATGTCCTGGTTGGAGTCGGAGGCCATCAAACAAACGATGCCCACCAAGGTGGCTGCGATGAGCGTCAGTCCGTAGGTGACCTTGAAGTAGCGGCCACGCAGAGCCTGCCGAACCTCCTTGACCAGGATGGGGTTGAAGCGGTCGTCGATCCAGTCTGGAAGGGTCATTGCACCACTCCATCCGTCAGGGAGAGGAAGACCTCTTCCAGGTCCACGGCCAGCGGTCGCACCTCCATCGGGCGCAAGTCCTGGTTCACGGCACGCCCCAGAAGGTCCGCGAGGGCCTCTTCACCGCCCGCCAACCCAAAGACACAGCCATGGCCTTCGGCCCGCACCTTGTCCACGCCGGGCTGCTCCAAGAGGAAGCGCTGCAAGGCCTCCCCCTCCGCCAAACAGCGCATGTAGTAGAGCGCGTCGGGAGAGAGCTTCTTCTGAATGTCGGAGACCCGGCCCGAGGCCCGAATCGTGCCGGCTTCGATGACCGCCACCACATCGCAGATCTCCGAGAGCTCCGTGAGGATGTGGGAGGAGATCAACACCGCCTTGCCCATCTCAGCCAGGACCGTGAGCAGCTCCCGCAGCTCCACCCGAGCGCGCGGATCCAGACCGGCGGCGGGCTCATCCAAGATGAGCAAGCTGGGGTCATGGAGCAAGGTCACGGCCAGGCCGGCACGTTGGCGCATGCCCTTGGAGAGCGCCAAGATTTCCTTGTCCAGCAGAGGGTCCAAGCCGGTGAAGTCGATGACCGAGCGCATCGCCTTGTCCCGCTCGGCTCCACGCAGCCCTTGGGCGCGTGCGTGGAAGTCCAGGTAGTCCCGCACCGGCGTGTTTTGCTCGCTGGCATAGGCATCGGGCATGAAGCCGATCTTGCGGGTCACTCCACGGGGATCGTCGAGCACCGAAGAGCCACTGACCAGGACATCCCCGGAGTCGGGCAGCTCCAAGGTGGAGCAGATCCGCATGGTGGTGGTCTTGCCGGCGCCGTTGGGTCCGATGAAGCCGCAGATCTCGCCGGCCGAGACCGAAAAGCTGACGTTGTCCACGGCCTTGACGTTGCCAAAGCTACGCGAAATAGACTGTACATCCAAGATTTTCATGGCAGCTCCAACAGGCCGACGACCCGATGCTCACCCGCCCGCTCATCCAGCTTGAGGCCCTCGTCGTCCAAGAAGGGCGAGTGGTCCAATCGGGCCACGTAGGAGCCCGGGGCCATGTCTTGGTAGCTGGCCGGGTACTGGTGTCCGCCGCCGCCCAAGCTCATGGTGCTGGCCCAGACTGCCGCCAGCTGCTCCTCAGGGTTGTCCATGGGGACCAAGGTGGCGCTCTTTCCGGCCTTGAGGGGCGCATTCAGGCCCCAGTAGCTGCCATCGGGAGCCCGCAGGACCACGCTGTCTAGGCGGGCGTCCAGGTTGTTGCCGATCTCATCGCCGCTCAAGCTGAGGCTCAGGCGGGAAGAGCGCTCCCCTACCAAGACCTGTGTGGTGGCCACACGCGAGGGCAGCAAGGCGCCACTGACCCGTCGACCCTCATCGTCGATTCGAATCTCGAAGCTCTCGTCGTAGTCCAGACGGGATGGGAAATCGTAGAAGCCGGCCCCAGGACGCAGGCCGCCTCCAATGGCTGCCCCCAGGTAGATCTGTCTGACCTCCTGAACCGTGGCGGTCTGCGCGGCCTGATCCAAGTAGGTGATCGAGTAGCTGGCGGACTGCGCGCCCAGGCCCGTAGAGGCCACCCCGTAGGCCAGGATGCCGCCGGCGCTCAGGGTCGCGAGAATCGGCGTGGTCAGCAGCATGCCCGCGGACTTCTTGAGCCCACGGATCAGGACCACGTTGATGGGGCCGAGCAGCATGCCCACCCCAAAGAGCAGGAGCGCGAAGCGTCCGCTCGGAATCACACCCACGCCGGGAATCTGAGGACGGGCCACCCTAAAGGTGTTGGTGGAGTCGGGAATCCAGCGCTGCTGGGGCACGTCCTGGGCGACCAGGGTGGCGGACTCCAGCAGACGGTCTGCAGCCATCTCCTCTTCCTGAAGCACCATCACGCCACCGCCTACTGCGAAGCCGTCCAGGCCCTTGACCAGCCGGCGTTCCAGGGTCGGCCTGAGTGCGTGACGTTCCTCGGCGTAGGGCGCGAGCTGGTCCCTGGATTGAGCCAGGGTCTTGACCCCGGGCCCTCGGAACACCACCGCACCACCGGTCCGCACCCAGCGCATCAGAGGCGCCAGCGCCGCATCCGAGGGCAGACCGGCTCGGGTGTCCACCAGGACCAGGTCCACGCTGGAGTAGGCCCCCCAGCTCTGAGCGAGCTGCTCCGGGGAGATGATGGCCAGCTGGTCATCGCCGATGCCCAGCTCGGAGACCCAACGCTCCAGCTCTCCGGCCTCCGGCTCGCGGTCTTGAACCAGGAGCACCACCTGACTGCCGCGCGCGACGTCATAGGGGCCAATGGAGCTGCTGTAGCAGTCGGAGATGCCGTTGTCTAGCAGGACCTGCATGCTGAAGTTCGGTGAGCTGTCCACAAAAGCTGGGAGCAGCACCTCCACCTCTCGGCGCTCCCCACGCTTGAGCGGTACAACCTGCTCAATGTGCACGTTGTAGCCGTAGGAGCTCTCAAAGCGCAGGGTGAAGTCCTGGTCCTCGGAGCCGCGGTTCTCAATGTCCACGAGCACGGGGAAGTAGCCCTTCTCCACCCGTCCAGGCCAGTTGTAGTCGGCTGTCGACGAGGAGCTCGGACCGCTGCACTGGGTAGGCTCGGCCAGGGCCACGGCGCCGGCCAGCAGCAGGAACATCAGGCCACCTCACTGGGCATCGGCGTGGCCATCTCGTCCACCGTCGCCAAGGCCTCCAAGGCCAAGTCCTTTCCGCCGATGCCATCCAGCTTGGCCTTGTAGTCCACCACGATGCGGTGACCCAAGGCGTGCGCAGCGACCGCGCGCACATCGTCAAAGCCCACGTTGGGCTTGCCGTGCAGGAGCGCATGGGCCCGACCGGACTCGGCGATTCCAATAGCTGCGCGCGGGCTGGCGCCGTAGCGGGCGTACTGGCGCACCTTGGCGGGGGCGCTGGGCTCCTCGGGATGCGTGGCGTTGACCAGGCGCGCGATGTAGCCGGCGACAGCCTTGGGCAAGAACACCCGGTCCACGGCCTGGAAGAGGCTGTCCAAGCCCCCAGCGGTGGACACTGGGCTGGGCTCCGGAGGCCGACCGCGGCGGCGCTCGGTCAACAGGGTGGTCAAGGTGTCGGCGCCTACGCGGCGCACGTCCAGCTTGAAGAGGAAACGGTCCAGCTGGGCCTCGGGCAAGGGAAAGGTGCCCTCCAGCTCGATGGGGTTCTGCGTCGCGAGCACCCAGAAGGGGTCTGGCAGGTTGTGGGTCTCTCCAAGCACCGTCACCCGACGCTCCTGCATGGCCTCGAGCATGGCGGACTGCGTTCGCGGGCTGGCCCGGTTGATCTCGTCGGCCAGCACCACGTTTCCGAAGATGGGGCCCGGATGGAAGACAAAGCGGCGCTTGCCGTCCTCCTCCTCCAGCACGGGACCGCCGGTCACGTCGCCGGGCAGCAGATCCGGGGTGAACTGCACGCGCCGAAAGGACAACCCCATCAGACCGGCCACGCCCTTGACCAGCTCGGTCTTGCCCAAGCCCGGCAGGCCTTCGAGCAAGACGTGACCTCGCGCAAGACAGGCCACCGTGACCATCTTGACCAGCTCTGCTTGGCCCAGGAGTCGGGTGTTGAGCCCGGCCTGAAGGGCCAGAGCGGTCTCTTGAGCTGCCTTGAGCTCACTGTCCTGCAATAGATCGGCCACGCCTACTCCTCATCCACGGCGAACCACGTGGACACCGCTTGTTGGTGGCTGGGCGCCAGGCGCCGCCGGTTTGTGTTTTCGCCCGTCGAGAGCACGGTCTGGGTCACACCATCAGCGCCCCGGACCACGTGCACTTGGGCGTCCGTGAAGCTCTCACCCAGAATCGCCGACGAGGCCAGATCGAGCTCGCCAGGGCTCAGACGCGTGGGCGTGAAGCGCTCGCTCTGATCCGGGCGTTCATCTCCGTAGGTGATGGGTGCCGTGCCGGGGCCCTTGGTGACGCCGCCAGTTCCACCCTCACAGGTCTGCCCCACTGGGCAGGTGCCCTCGCCTTCCCCCTCGCCTTCACCTTGCCCCTCGCCCTGACCTTGGCCCTCGCCTTCGCCTTGCCCCTCGCCCTGACCTTGGCCCTCGCCTTCACCCTCTCCCTGGCCTTCACCTTGGCCTTCGCCTTGGCCTTCGCCCTCACCCTGGCCCGGGCTCTCACCCAGGCCAGCCTGGGCCAGCTTGGCCATCTGTTCGGCCATGCCTTGGCTCATCTGCTGCTTTGCGGCAGCGAGCTGCTCCGGGGTGAGCTGGCTCATGGCCTGCTGGAGCTGCTCGGAGCTCATCTGCTCGCCTCCCAGCTGGTCGAGCATCTCCTGGGGCAGTCCAGCCTCCTGCATGGCCTGGAGCGTATCCTCGGGCATCTTGGTGCCCATCTCGGCCATGGCCTGCGCCGCTTTCTCCAGCGCCTCCTCCTTGGCCTGTTGTGCTGCAGCCTGAGCAGCCGCGTCCTGGTTCTCCTCGGCGGCCTCTTCGGAAGCCTGAGCGGCGTCGGCGGCGGCCTCCATGGCCTCCTCGGCGGCCTTCGCGGCATCGGCGGCCTGTTGGGCCAGCTCCTCCATTCGGGACTCCAGGGCGTCCATGGCCTCCAAGGCGGCCTCTGGGTTCGCTCTGGCCTCGGGCTCGCGCAGCTCTTCCAAGGCCTCCTCCAGCGCCTCCTCCTCCTCGGGATCCAGGGCGACCACTTCCTCCAGCACCTCGGCTTGCTCTGAGAGCTCCTCCACCGCTGGGGGATCCGAGAGCTCATCCTCGGCCAAGACGGGACGCAGAGGCAGCAAGAGGGTCAGGCCCACGAAGACCCCGCCGGCAGCAGCCCAGCTCAGGGGTTGCTTGAGACGGGTCTCCGGTACATGGGCTGGCACAGCCGGGTCCAGGCCAAGCTCCTGTCCCGTGACGAGCTGGCCGTCCCCGCCCGCCGCCTTGTCCAGCCAAATGGCCGCATCCTGGGCGCTGGGGACGTGTCCCTTGGACACCCACCAGGCCGTGGCGGGGACCAACGCGAGCACCAAGAAGGCCAGCGCGGCCCAGGGGCCCCATTGGCCGGTCAGTCGGAGTCCAACGACCAGCACGCCCAGAGCGGCCAAGAGCAAGGCACCTTGACGAAGCGCCGCGCCGGCCCAGGCAGCCAGGGCCACACGTCGGCGTACACGCTGCACGGCTCGCTGGATCTGGCTCATTGGGGCTCCCAAGGTCTCAAAGCGCGCAAGTTCGCTGCATCTTCGGGAGTGTAACGAGCGAGTTGCCCAGAGATTTCACCCCGCCTCGAGTCGATCCTGGACCGCACCGCGAAATGCCAGGGCCCAACGGGGGTGTACGAGACGGGCCCGAACCACCCAGCGCTCCGGGTGCTCGGGGTCACGGAAGACCTCGGGGGGATGGCCCGGAGCGACCAATGGGCTGGCCAGAGCGATCTCTTCGAGGCGTCGACGGGCGCCATGTGGGGCCTCGACGACCACCTCCACCGGGGCGTAGGGATCCTTGTCCACACGGGTATCGGTGCTCAGGAAATCTCGGTTCGGAATGCTGATGATCTGTCCGTCATCGGACTCCATGGTGACCGAGCGGAATCCCACGCCGATCACCGTGCCCACGCGACCATCGGCCTCGACCCGCATGTCGTGAACCAGACGCTGCTCAACCACCAAGAGGATGCCCGCCAAGACATCGTGCAGCACATCTCTGGCACTCCAGCCCACGGCGACCGATGCGGCGACCAGCACGACCGGGAAGTACTGGAAGTAGGCATCGGGGACCAAGCGCATCGCACCAAAGAGCATCGCGACGAGGGCGGCGATTCGGCTGACCACTTTGAGGACCAAGGCCGCAGCAGGCAGCAGTCCCCGCTTTGGCAGGGTCATCCTCGCCGAGGACAATCGGCGTCCAAGAAAGACGGCCACGGTCGCGATGAAGAACCACATCAGAGAGCGAGAGAGGGACTGTCCGCCCTTGGGTGGCTCAAAAGGCCAGAGCTCAATGGCAGGGCCCGTCTCCTGAAACACCAGAGGCTGGGGCCCGGCGCCGCTCGTCGGTGGCGGCGGCAGGACGGGCTCACTCTCCGGGACAGCCACCTCTGAGGCGGGGTCCTGAGGCAAAGGCGCGGCCACAACCGGCAGCACCTCGGGAGGCGCAGGAAGCGGCGCCACCGGCCCTTGGAGCTCACCCTCCATGGGGGTTCCAGCGTCCAAGATCCTGCCGGTCACAGGGTCGACGGTGGGCAGCATCTCCAGACGAAGCGCCTGTGGATGAAAGTCATCCGGCCAGGGTCCGAGCTGACTCTGTCGCGCCGCGTCGCTCTCCGGTGCATGCCATGGCTCTGGAACTGCGGGCTCGGGCTCGGGTTCAGGGACTGCACCTTCCGCCTCTCCGTCCAAGGCTTCGATGAGATCCTGAAGGGCTTCGGGGTCGACCAACTCCCGTCCTTGTTGGGAGTCTGCCTGGGCTGGTTCTGCCTCGGCAGGGGCCGCCTGCGCCGCGGGCGCCTGAAGCCCATCCGGGGCGGCCGGACGGGTCGGGACGGTCTGAGCCAGTGGGGCCAATATCAGCAGCAGGTGCATCATTGGTCCAACCCCTTCTCGATCAGCACCCGGCGCAGCGGCCCGAGCAGATGGTCTTGCACCACAAAGCCGTGCCGGGTCCGCCGCAGGATGCCCCAGTGCTGCAAACGGGCCAGCTCACCGGCGCTGTTCTGCGGATCCATGTGCAAGGAGTCCGCGTGGTTTGCGGCGTCCAATCGGCCTTGGCGACAGAGCTGGCGCAGGCTGATCAGGTCCGTCTCCGAGAGCTCCCGCAGGGAATGGAAGGGCGACTCGGGGACATCGCCAATGACGATGCTGTCCGCGACTGGGTCCACCTCGGTGACCGACGCCATCCACAGATGCAGCGCGTCTCGAAGCACACCACCGGTGGCCTCGTGTAGGCGCTCAAAGTAGGTCTCCTCGTAGCGTTGCTCTGCACCACGCCGCCCACGAATGTTGTCCCGGAGCAGCTGCCCCAAGTTCCCGTCGCTGCCGCTGATGCGCAGGCGGTAGCCGCTCATCGCGTGCCGGTTCATCAGCACTTCACGCAGGCCAGCGGCGTCCAGGGCCTGAAGCTCCAAGGTCCCAGGAAACAGGTCTGTGAGGGGGACAACGGAGCAGGCAAAGGCCCAGGAGTGCGGGTCCGCGGAGAGCACCCAAGCGTTCTCTCCCTCGTCCTCCAGGATCCCGCTGACAAGGTGGCGAAGCGGCTCAAAACCACCGGGCTCGGCCCGGTACAGCCAATGCACACCTTCAATGACCACGCAGCCCTGGCCCTTGGCAGAGTCCAAGATGCGCTGCACCTCCTCCACGCTGGAGACCGGCTGGGTCAGGGTGTGGCGCTTGATGCGCAGCCGCTCACTGAGACCTCGAAGCAGGGCGTTGACCGCAGCCCCACGTCCATCTCCATGTCCGAGCACCGCCACGCCTCTGCGCACGCCAGGCCCGCTCCCCAAGAGCAAGCTGCGCAGGCTGGCAACCTCCTGATCTTGGCCAGCCAAGAGGTCCGCGGCCTCGAGGGCGGGGTCGGTGAAGAGCCGGCTGAAGACGACGGGTAGCTCCACGCGGGCGGTGAGCGGAGCAAAGTGCTCGGGCCCAAGCACGCTCTCCGTTCGGGCGTCCGGAAGACCCAGTCGGCGGCGAAGGCGCCCGTAGTTTCGGGAGCCGATGGCCCGCTCGACGTTCTCGCCGAAGTGCCGGGTCAGGTCACCCAGGTTGGATGCACCGCCGGTAAGGAACTGGCGGCGACGCTCGAGTTGCCCCAAAGCCAGACGACGTCGCACCTCGTCCCAACGCCCCCCAACCAGCAGGTCGTGGAAGGCATCGATGTGGCCCAAGACGACCTCGGCGACGCGGCGCTCTCCTTGAACGTCCAAGCCAGAGAGACCCGCTTGGATCCCATGAAGTCGATTGCCCATGCGGGCAGCGGTGCTGATCAAGGTCTCCTCAACCACCCGGCGGACCTCGTTGCTGCAGGGCTGGTCCCCCAGAACCCCCAGCTCGCTGGCGCTCAGCTCCAGGTTGAACTGCAGCCCACGCTGGGTCTCTTCGACGGCGCGCACCGCCTCTTCCACTTGGCTCAGAAGCTCCTCGAGCACCAGCGACAGGTCACGGCCTACCTCGGCGTCCAGGTACTGGCTGGCAAGCTCCCGGAAGGGCACATCGCGCATCGGAGGCATCTTGGGCAGCCGACGTCCGGTCAAGCCCGGAGCCCGCTCTACGACCCGGAAGCGGTCCGTGAGCGCATCTACACCCTGTGCCAGTCCCTCACGCAGGGGCTCGATGGCCGCCTCGGTCTTCAGGCCGGAGCGCATGGTCTCGCACACGCCAAGGGCGTCCTCAATCAGATGGATCAGAGGCTCACAGACCCCGTTGATCTCCTTGGCCAAGGTCGAGGCCGGCATCTCCTGCTCCAAGAGCAGCGTGCCCAGTTTCTCCAGGGCGGCGTCCATTCCAGTGTTGATGCGGTCCAGCTGAAGGAAAACACGACCGCGAAGGTCTCGGCCCAGGGCCTCTCCATGCGTGTCCACCGCCTCGCGCACGCTCAGGCGCAGGCGCAAGAGCTGCAGCTCCATGGCCAGCCCATTGGCCACGCCGCGTGTGAGCTCCCGGCTGGAGACCAGGCCATCCCCCACTTCCTTTACGGCCGCCTCGCGGGCCGCGAAGACCTTGGAGTAGCGGAAGTCCCGGTCGGAGAGACGCGGGGTGCCTGCGATGAGCAACAGGGCGTTGAACTCCTTGTAGGGCCGGCCCAGGGCGGCCTGGGCCACTCTCACCGTCTCGTCACCCAAGCGGTCCACCTCTCGGCGGGCCAGCTCGAACTCCTCCTCCATCTCATCGCGCACCTTCTGGAGCACGGCCTCAAAGTCCCCGGGTCCCAGATCGTCCAGGCTGACCGCCTGGTCCAAGCTGTGCCGCAGCGCCTCGAAGATGTTGCGGGCGCGGGCCAAGAGGTGACGCTCGGAGAGGGCCATCAGACCGGCCAACTCAGCCAAGTGGTCCGGAATCTGTCCACCCAAGGTGAAGCGGGCCATGGCACGCGGCTGGATGACCCGAGGGCTGTTGCCGATACGGGAGCCCAGCAGCGCCAAGCGCAAGCCCACGCCGTCCCCTTCCCTGGCCTGCAGCAGCTCGGGCTCTCTGGGCAGCTCCAAAGCGGCAGGGAGCTGGTCGACGATACCGTCTACCTCAAGGAGCATCTGCTCCAAATGGCGACGCTCGGCCCGGAAGTCCGCAGAGGCGGCCCGGTCCAGGATCTGGTCCTCCCACTCCCGCGCCAGGGCGCCCAAGTGTTGGCGCACGTGCACCCGGAAGGCTTGGGTGTCCAGCTCAGGGTCCACCGCCTTGACGGCCATACGGCGGTGCATGCGCAAGAACTCACGGCGCAGCCCACCCAGCCACGCCTGTGCATCTCGCCGCCGCGGAGCGGTGCTGTTCTGACGCAAGTCACGCACCAATCCCTGAAGGTCGCTCTTCAGCTCCCGAGAGAGCTCCAAGAGGCGCCGCCAAGAGACGTCCGGAGGCTCGCCCCAAGGATCAAAGGCCGATCGGCCGGGCTCCGGGAGGAACTCCGGCATGCGCTGGTCCAGCTCCGCCGTCGCATCTTCAGCCCGCGTGATTGGGGGCTCGACGACCATGTCCTCGTCTTCTTTGGGCAGCTCCCCCGCCCAGCCCAGGGAGGCTTTGAGCAGAACCGGTCCAAACATCTCATTGAGCGCGATTCCAGCGACCGCGATGGTGCCGATGCTCTCTCCGATCTCCCCCGCGCCCGAGGCCACGGCGCCGGACATGGCCAGGGCGATGCCAGCCTGGGCGCCAAAGCCCAAGAAGCCGCTGCGCTTGAGAGGGGTGGGGCCGTTGGCGATGAGCGCGCCCGAGGTGGTGCCCAAGTAGAGCGCCAACATGCGTCCGGCGAAGAGCACGCCGGCAAAGGCCGCCATCTCTTGCAGCGCGTGCAGGTGGAGGTTGGCGCCGGCCAAGAAGAAGAAGACCACGTACACCGGCATGGACAAGGTGCTGACGGTGGAAGAGAGCTCCTCGTGGGCCTTCTCGGAGAAGAAGTTCCGTACCAGGAAGCCGGCGAAGAGGAAGGCCAGCAAGGGGTCGATGGGCTTGCCGATGAGCTCGTCGCCCAAGGCGCCCGCGCCCCAGACCGTGACAAAGCAGAGCCCCACGAGGAGGAGCAGCAGCTCGGCGCCGACGAAGCGGATCCAGGCGGCCAGGAGACCGGCGACCAAGCCACCCATGACCAAGGAGGCGCCCATCTGAATGCCCAACTCAGCGGGCAAGCTGACCTTGCCGCCAGCGTCCGCACCCAGCATGCCGAAGGCCAGCGCGGAGCCGATGCCGAAGAGCACCACCACGACCACGTTGTTGAGCACCGAGACACCCAAGACCGCGTCGGTCATGGGGCCCTTTGAGCGGGTCTCGTTGATGATGGCGATGGAGGCCGCCGGGGACTGTGCGGCCCCAATGATGGCCAAGAGGATGGCGGCACCGGCGACGACCTTGGTGCTCTGCCCTTCCAAGAAAGGCAGGGTGAAGCCAGGAATGACACCAGAGAGCAGGAAGACCAAGCCACCGATGATGCCCAGGAGCGCGATGTACTGGGTGGTCAGCACGCTGCCGAGCAGCTTGGCGTTCTTTCTCAAGGACGGCAGGGCCAAGGCCCCGCCCGCTGAGAGCGCGATGAGGGACACCGCCAGGTTGTCGAAGAGCTTCAGATCCTTGATCACGTCCGCGTTCAGGACGTTGAAAGCCTCTGGCACGTGCAAGACGTGGGGCGCCTCTGGACCGCAGATCATGCCGATGAGCAGGTACGCGGTGATGTGCGGCAAAGAGACTGTGCCCAACACCTCTCCGGCGGTGTAGGCCGCCAGGATGATGAAGCCCAGGGTCACCATGCTCTCTGGGTTGATGTCCCCTGCTGGCGTGTGAATCGCCGGCAAGAAGAGCATCAGCCCAAAGAGCATCGCGACGATGCCAGTCTTTGCGAGCCCCTCCAGGGGACTGAGCTTGTGTCCACCAGACATGTCAGCGCCTCCAGAAGCCAGGGGTGAACAGAGCGAGCAGAGTCAGAAACTCCAAGCGTCCCAAGAGCATCAGCCCGGAGAGCACCACCTGCGTGGGCCCGCTCAAGAAGCCGAAGTTGTCGGTTGGACCGACCATGCCAAAGCCCGGACCGACGTTTGCTACGCAAGCCAAGCTGGCCATAATGGCCGTCGTTCCATCGGTCTTGTCCACCATCGCCACCCAAATCGCGCCCACTCCGACGGAAGCGACGTACAGGCCCATAAAGGCCAGGACCGCGACCAGCGCGCTGTTGTCCACCGGCTGCCGGTTGACACGCACTGGAAGGACCAGGTGCGGCCGGAAGGACTTGCGTAGCTCCACGAGAACCGCCTTAAAGAGCACGATCACCCTGGACATCTTCATGCCCCCGGCCGTCGAGCCCGAACAGCCCCCGATGAAGTAGAGCACCAGCAGCAGCATGCGCGTCACCGACGGCCACTGCTCAAAGTCTGCGGTGCCGAACCCCGTGGTGGACATGATGGAGGCGCTGGTAAAAGACGAGAAGCGCAGCGCCCGCAAGGGGTTCCCGTTCACGTCGGGCAAGATCGCGATGGCGATGCCCACAGAGATGAAGGCCAGAATGCCCAAGTAGGTCTTGGTCTGGGCGTCCTTCCAGAACACCGACATGCCGCGCTTGGAAGCCTCGTAGAACAGCCCAAAGTTCATGCCCGCGATGATCATGAACACCAAGATGATCCCGTCTACCAACCAGCTGTCCAGCTCTCCAACCGAGCCGTTGAAGGTAGAGAACCCTCCGGTACCCATGGTGGAGAAGGCATGGCAGACGGCCTCGAAGAGCACCTGCTTCCAGGCCATGCTCTTGGGGAGCGCTGCCCGCATGGCCGGCAGGAGCATGCCCACCTGCAGCAAGGTCAGGATCACGTAGACCTTCCAGAGCACGCTGGAGGTCTCGCGTACGCGCGGGCTCAAGCCCTTGGACTTGGGCCCAGGGACCTCGCTGCGGAAGAGATGCTTCCCCCCCATGCCCAAGGCCGGGAATACGGCCACAAAGAGCACGACGATGCCCATGCCTCCCAACCAATGGCTCAGACACCGCCAGAAGTGCAGGGCTGGGTTCAGACGCTCCCGAATCTCCGGGAGGATGGTGGCCCCGGTGGTCGTAAAGCCCGAGGTGGACTCAAAGAGGGCCTCGGCAAAGGTGAAATCCGCCCCTACGATGAAGGGCAAGCCGCCGGCCACGCACAGGGCAAGCCAGCTGATGCTGACCACCACGAAGGCCTGACGACGGTCCAGGTCTTTGAAGCGCGCCTTGCGACCAATCACCAGGTTGGCGGCTGCGAACACCAGCACAATTCCCGCCGAGATCGCCATATGAATGGCACCCTTTGGCGAGGACATGGCCAAGCCCACGCCGCCCGAGAACAGCATGCTCAAGGCCACGATGACCATCAGGCTGCCCACGGAGCGCGCCATGGCCGGGATCATCTCCGCGACCCGCTGGATCTGGTTCTCCCTGGTCTGAATTCGGCGCTGGCGTGCCCGGGCTCGGCTCACAGAGTCCGCCTCTTAAACAAGCGCTCAACGGCGGGACGCGCAGAAGCCGTGGTGATCAGGACCACCGTGTCTCCGGCCCGAACCTGGTCTCCACCGTGGGGAATGCTGACCCGTCCCTGAGAGACGAGGACGGCGATCAGAGCGCCACGGGGGATGTTCAGCCGCTTGATGGGCGTGCCCAAGATCCGGCTCCCCTCTCTGGCGATGAGCTCCAAGACCTCGGCCTGGCCGTGCTCCAGCAAGGTCAGAGACTGGACCTCGCTCTGGCGCACGTAGCGAAGGATGTTCTCACTGGCGAGGGTGCGGGGGCTCAGCACGATGTCGATGCCGAGCTGGCGGTAGATGTCGGCATAGTCGGGACGCTGGGCCAAGGAGACAGCACGCTGGACGCCGGCACGCTTGGCGAGAAGACCCGCCATCAGGTTGACCTCATCGTCCTTGGTCACCGCTGCGAAGAGGTCGAAGCTCCCGACCTGCTCCTCTTCCAGCAAGTGAGAGTCGGTGCCGTCTCCATGGAGCACCGTCACGTCGGGCAGCTCGATGGCCAACATCTCGGCCCGGTCCCGATCCTTCTCGAGCAGCATGACCTCGACGTCGGACTGAACGAGCAGGCGTGCCAGCGCCAAGCCGACCACGCCTCCACCGATGATGCACACGCGGGTGATGTCCTTTCGAGCCCCAAAGAGGTCCTCGATCTCGTCCATCGTTCCGGCATGACCCAGGAAGTAGGCACGGTCTCCAGGCAGGAGCACCTCAGATCCACCGGGTACGAAGAGCTCGCCGTCGCGCACGATGGCCGCCACCAAGGTCTGTGCCGGTAGGCTGAGGTTGGCCAAGCCCTTGTGCAGCATGCGTCCCGTCGCCGGCATCTCGATCTGAATCATCTCCACGCGGTTTCCGGCCAGCCCGAGCACTTCCAAGGCACCGCGAGAGCGTGCGATTTTCGCCATCTCTTGGGCGACGAGAATGCGCGGGTTGATGACCACGTCGATGCCCAGCAGGCCGTAGAGGATGCCCTCGTCCGAGCCGGAGTATTGGTCCCCTTGAACCCGCGCGATGGCGCGCTTGGCCCCTTGGCGTAGGGCGGCCAACGCCGCGACCAGGTTGACCTCGTCGTTGTCGGTGACCGCGACCACCAGGTCGGCCTTGGAGGCGCCCGCTTCCCGCAAGATCTTGGGCGAGGAGCCGTAGCCAACCAAGGTGCCCACGTCCTGGGAGTCCTCGACCGCCTCGACCATGGCCGGATTGGAGTCGATGGCGACCACGTCGTGTTGGTCACGCTCCAGCTCGCGCACGACGTGCTGACCAACTTGTCCCATTCCCACAACAACCACGTACATC
The DNA here is from genome assembly GCA_913060515.1 of uncultured Pseudomonadota bacterium. Lineage (GTDB taxonomy): Bacteria > Myxococcota_A > UBA796 > UBA796 > CAJQPC01 > CAJQPC01. The sequence goes on from CAJXRZ010000035.1 coordinate 58,231, forward strand.
AGGCTTTCTCCGCCTCGGTGGATTCGGTTGCCGCGTGACGAATGTCACCCGCATCAATGAGCAGGCCCCGCAGCATGCGCGCGGACCAGATCTCGTTCAGCAGCACGCTGGCCAGAATGGCGGAGAAGACCCAAGCCATGACCGGGCGTCCACCGAAGACCAGCGTGAGGTTCAAGGCCATGGCCACAGCGACCTCGCCTTGGGGAATCAGCCCCCGGCCAATGTCGCGTCGAATCTCTCCGCTCAGGAATACGGAGCTGGTCCAACCCGAGAAAAGACGTGCTCCAAAGCGCAATACCACGTATCCAGCCACAAAGAGCCAAGCGACGGCCGGGATGGGCAGCCAGGTGGCGCCCGCGAAGATGAGCATGACGATGTACATGGGGCGACGAGAGCGCTCCAGCACCCCCAAGATGCGCTCGCTGACCTTGTCCTCGACGCCAACCATCATGGCCAAGCCCATCACGGCGTTGACCAGCAGTGGGGAGAGCTCCAAGAAGTGCGCCGAGCCGCTGGCAAAAACGATGATGCCGACCAGGCTCAGGAACTGCTTGTCGCGGTTGTCCTCGTCCTTGAGGAAGAAACGGAACAACCCGCCCAAGAGCGCGCCCAATGCCACCGAGATCACGAACCACTCAGTGGGGGTGATCTGGCGGCCCAGGCTGCTGCTGTTCTCGTGGAAGAAGCAGAAGATGACGCCAAAGCCCACGATGCCCAGCATCTCGTCGAGGCGACCGGACTGCGCCAGCACCTTGGCGGTGGGCCCCTGGGCGTCAAACTTGGCCTTGATGCGTTGCAAGACGGTTGGACTGGACACAGCCGCGGCAGCCCCCAGGCTGGTTGCAGCGCCCAAGCGGTCGACCGTGCTCAGGTCACCGGACCAGACCCACTCCAGGATAAACCAGGACATTCCTGCCACGACAGCGAAGGTCGTAAAAGTGGCCACCAAGCTCAGGGTGATGGCGCCTCGGCCACGGGCGAGAACCCGTGTGGGGCTCAGGTTGGCCCCATAGGTCAGGCCGACCCAGCCAATGGCCAGGCTCATCAAGGGGTCCAGCTGGCGCAGGGTCTCTTGGTTGATCAGAGAGAAGGTGCTGTCTGAACCAAAGACAAGCGCGATGACCGGCACGGGACCGAGCAACACACCCAAGAGCATGTATTCACTGCCCGAGGTCACCAAGAAGCGCTCTTGGATCCAGTCGGCGACAAAATGCGCGATCAGCCATGCAACGGCAGCGGCGACGAGTACAGCGAGAGTTGTGGTCATGATTGGCGGGGTTCTCCCTCGCTACTCCGAGGTGCCGAAGCAGAAGGAGGGCTCCCAGGTGACGTCCGCGGGAGGGCCGACGGGGTCATCACCCGTGGGCGTGAACACGCCGGCTGGATCGTAGCTGGTGTCGCCCCAGGTCCAAGCAGTGTTGTCGCCCACGTAGGCGTAGACCAAGGCCTTGTTCTCCCAGTTCAGGGCGCCGTTGGGCGTCAGGTAGTCAAAGATAAGGGCCATGTTGGCGCTGATCTCGTCCCCGTACTCAAAGCCGTCCTCGCCGTTGTGGCCCCAGGTCGCGTAGTAGTTCATGCCGGGACAGTTGTTCTCGGTCTTCTTGTAGGTCCCCGCAAAGCCAGCTTCGGCCTGGGAGGCGCTGAACTGCTCCAACTCGCTGGTGGAGAGGCGCCTTGAGCCGTTGAACTCAAAGGTGTCGATGCAGTCCTCGGACCGGTCGCCGCCGAAGAACCAGTACCACTTCTCCGTTCCGGTCATGCTCTGCCCATCCTCGGAGATGGAGCCCTCGGCGATGATGTAGACCTGGGTCTGGTCACCCTCTTCACCGCAGCCCTCGGTGTTCCAGAAGAGCTCGTAGCCCTCGGGCACATTGGGGTGGAGGCCTGGGCCGGTGTCTTCGGGCGGTGAGGTGTCCACGACCTCGTCCTTGGTGCACGAGACGCTCAGAACGAGCAGTGGAATCAGAGCTAGGGCGCGCATGAAGACCTCCATCAGGCAGCGAGTGTAACCCGAGGATGTGCGCCGCTCGCGTGCCGCTTTGGCAAGGCCCAGGACGGGCGCCCCATTCAGCCAGCGGGATCTCGGGGCGCAGGCCAATCGATGGCGTTCTCTGGGATATATCCCAGGGTGTCCCGCGCGCGCGTTCCGTCCAGCACCGAGCAGTAGTGGAAGCGCTTGCGGTTCATCCCGTAGCTGAAGTCGTGGCCTCGGAGGCGCCGACGCACCCGATACCAGGGCGTAATGACGGGACCAGGCAGAGGAATCCCCATTCGACCCCAGCGGCGGATCGCAGCGCTCAGAGGCAGGGTATCCAGGCCCGGCACGTTGAAGACGCCCTGCACACCGAAGGCCCGCGCGGCCAACTCCATGGCGCGCACGCAGTCCGAGATGGACAGCACGTTCATCATCGGGTCAAAGCCAATGGGCCGAAGGCAGATCGGAGAGTCCAGGTAGTCGAAGAGCTGACTGCCGGTGCCTGGCGCCAAGACTTCCCCGCAGCGCAACACAGCGATCTCCAGCCGCGAGAGGCCCATTCGGGCGCAGGCGGTCAGGTCGGCCTCCACACGGTTGCGTACCCACTGAGGCGCTCCACCGCTCATGTTGAGCTGGTGGTCCTCGGTGACCAGGATCGGCAGGTCGTGCTGCACCTGGTAGACCTCGCCGTAGCTCTTGAACACGAAGCGCCGGATGGTGGGATGGCGCTCGGAGAGGTCCAGCAGAGAGCGCAGGGCCTCGACGTTGAGGGAGCGAATCCGGCCGCCCTTGGCGTTGGCGTCGCGGTGCATGGCCGTATGGATGACCACCTCGATTCCCATCTCTCTGGCGGGACCGAAGAGCAGGTTTCGCACCCGCCGGGAGCGAGCCAAGTCCACGGACTTGTAGACCAAGCGGTCCCCGTGGGCGAAGGGCAGAGCTTGCTCTTCGGGCTCAATGCCCACGGCCAAGATGCGCTCAATGCGTGCATCGGCCAGCAGGGAGCGAATCAAACGCTCGCCGATGGGGGTGGTCGCGCCGGTGACCATGACACCGCGAATGGGAACGGAGGGTACCGGTGGCATTAGGTGAACAGCCTCCCCTTGCGCATCTTGAGGCCCTTCTCAATGAGCTCCTTCACGCGCACCTCCACCCGGGCTGCTGCCTCGCTGACCGCTTCGGGATCGTCGGCGTCCTCTGGGCCATACAGAGCGGGAAGGTCCACTGGATCACCGTAGTGAATGTGGTACTTGACCGGCAGGGGTACGGGGGTCGCCGGGATGGGCAGGTAGGGCAACCCCACCAGCTTCCCGAGGCTCTTGATGGCGGCGACCTGGGGCATCTGCTCCTCTGGACCGATGAAGGCCACGGGAACGACAGGGGCACGGTGGCGAATGGCCAACTCAGCGTGGCCGACCCGCCAAGTCTGGAGCTGGTAACGGTCCTTGAAGAGCTTCCCGACACCTGCGGTACCTTCGGGGAAGATCATCAGCATCTCGCCGGCCTCGAGCAGGGCGCGCGCGTTGCCTCGAGAGCCCCCGACCATGCCGCCTCGGGAGAAGAAGGTGCCGATCACCGGGAGGGTGGGCACGAAGTGGTCCGCGATGGCACGAGGGATGCGGCCCGTCTGCTTGATCACGTCGACCCAGAGCATCATGCCGTCGATGGGCACCGTGCCGGAGTGGTTGGAGGCGAGCACGGCGGGCCCGCTGTAGGGCACCTTCTCCGCGCCATAGCTGGCCACCCGAAAATAGTGGTCGTACAAGGGCTTTGCGATGCTCATCCCCATGCCCACAAAGTCCTTGTGCAGGCCGAAGGCGTCGTAGCCGTGTCCAGCATCCTTCATGCGGATGCGCTGGAGCATCTCCTGGTCTTCGTCATTGAGCATCGCGGCGACAACGGCGCGGGCCAGCATTGGGGGCATTGGCATACGGAGAGCCTACCTCATCCGCGAGCCAAGGCCCTCTTCAGCGCGCTTGGTTCAAGTTCGCTGCGACCCGGTAGGCCGCCAAGGCCCCCTGGGTGTCACCCTGCGCCTCGAGAATCTGCCCTTCCAGGTAGTAGAGGTTGGCGCGCTGTGCGGTGTTCAGGGAGCTGCGGCTCTGTCCTGATCGCAGGTAGCGAAGGGCCGTGGCGCTGTCCCCAGATGCCCGCGCAGCCGAGGCAGCCCTAAAGGCCATGTCCTGCGCGATGCGTGGGTTGGGGTCATCGATGAGCCCTGCGAAGGTCTGCGCTTTGGCCGAGCCGGACTGCGCCGCGGCGGTGTCAATAGCCGCCTCGAAGCGATCATAGTCCGAGCCGTCCAGGCCGGTCAGGTACCAACCACCGCGGTAGTCCCGGGGGACCGCAGCGCTCCGTAGACCGTCCATATCGCCAGGCAGTGCCTCTGGCTCAGCGGGCGCATCCACTTCCTCTTCGTACTCGAAGTTGTCTGCGACGGTGCCGGCATCTTCCGCCTCGGGCGACTTCTCACCACGGAGCTTGAAGCGACCGCTCTCCTTCACGGACTCAGCGGCGACCTCGTCCAGATCCATCTGGTCGTAGGAGCGGTTGCTGCTCGTCCCGGTCGAGGCCGCGCTGCCGCTGGCTTCGTCCAAAGACGGCACCGAGTTCTCCACCAGGTCTCCGTAGGAAGAGGAGCTGGAGGAGGGAGCCAGCGGCGCCGGAGCGCGCTTGGCGCTGTCCTCGTTCTGGCCGCGGGTGGCGCCCATCTGCTCCAGCAGGCTCTTGTTCTGCGTGTCCGGTTCGGCCTCCGCCTTGCTCGGGCTGATCTCTTGGGCCAAGTCCTCGCTCGGACGGACGGCATCGTTGCTCATCGCCTGGAGGTCCTTGAGGGCCTCGTCCGCTGCCGGCGGCGGCGCCGGGCTGCGGGTCATTTGCTCCTCTGCTCCGGGCAGAGCCTGAGGCGCAAGCGCGTCCTCGGGAGAGCCGTTCATGAACTGCGGCCCCACGCTCACCAACACCAGGGCGGCAGCGGCCAGCAGGCCCACACCACCCCAGATGCGACGGCGGCGACGCGCCGCCAAGTCGATGACTGGAGCGACCCCCTCAATCTGAGGGTTGTTGGCGGGCTCGAGGTCGACCGAGGCTTGATCCAAGGGCAGCTCAGCGGAGCGGCCTTGTGGCTCGGATCCCACGGGCCCGGCCGCCGAGGAATCAGCGGCGAAAGGGCCAGTCGTGACCCCCGCCAAGATGTCGTCCAAAGAGACCGAGGGCGCAGGAGCCAGCTCGGGCCGCAGCGCGATGGCAGCCTGGACCACATCTGGATCCAAGCCGACAGGCGGCGGCGTACCGGGCTGTTCGAGCCATTCGGCCAACAGCGATGCTTGTGTCTCGGTGTTCATCTTGGGGGGTACTTCTTGCGAAAGGCCTTGCTGGCCCGGTGTAGAATCACGTCAAAGTTGCCGACAGTCACGCCCATTTCCGCGGCGCACTCTTCACGATCTCGGTCTTCGATCAGCCGCATGCGTAGTGCCATGGCGTAGCGAGGATTCAGAGTCGCGAGGGCTTCTTCGACCAGCTCTTGGGCTGTCTCTTATACACATCTGACGCTGCCGACGAAGAGGATAGT
>CAJXRZ010000036.1 GCA_913060515.1 uncultured Pseudomonadota bacterium
CCGCCACCTGGACCGCCGCCGCCACCTGGACCGCCGCCGCCACCTGGACCGCCGCTACCGCCAGGACCGCCGCCGAAGCCGCCGCCGTAGCCTGGACCGCCGCCACCTGGGCCACCGCCCCCAGGAGCACCGCCGCCAGCACCTGGGAATCCGGGAGCGCCAGGCACTCCTCCGGAGCCAGGCTTTCCGCCGCCGCCACCACCTGGTGGCTTGCCAGCAGAGCCCGTGAAGATCGCTTCGATCTTCTTCTTGGCCTTGTCCACTTCCTTGACGATCTTCTCGACTTCGTCGATGGCGTCTTGGATCTCTTGGAAAGGCGAGTCAGAGTCGCTCTTGTTCCGGTTGCTGGAGACGTTGCCTGGACCGCTGGTGGGGTCACAGATCTTGATCTCCGTTCCGGCCGGGATCTCCATCCCGTCCTCGATGTTGTTGTCGCTCATGATCTGGCGCGAAGTGCTGCCATGCTGAGCGGCCAGCGAGGATGCAGTCGCTCCAGCACCTGCGGTCACAAGCTTGACCTTGGCCCCTGAGATGCCGCTGCCGCCACCGGAGCCAAAGGCATCCTTGGGATCCCACTCCTTGAGCTTGAGCGAGACGCGCGCACGAATGGGGTGCCCGCTGCTCGAGAACATCACGTAGCTGACGTTCAGCGACTCGATCACGCAAGTAATCGTGAAGCTGCCCCAGGTGAACTGGAGACGCGGCGGACGCTTCTTGTCCGCTCCCTCTCCAGTCGCAGGGACATCAGCGTTGGTAAACGCCATCAGACCTTGGACACGGTTGCGTACGTCCGACCCATCGTGGGTCGTATCGAACAACAGCTCCATGGTGACGATGAGCGGTGCGCCCTTCTGGAACTCCAGACCGGCATTCGTCTGCCCTTGGTCGTCGTGCTCCTTCCAGGAAACCGCTTTGTCTACCTTGAACTCCTTGGGGTTGTATTGGACCGAAAAGGTCCTTCCAAGGTCCAGGTCGATGAAGCTCGCCTTACCACCAGACGTTAGCATCGGATTCCTCCTGACGGCGCTCTTGTCGGAGCTCCATCTCACGGTTCACGACTTCGAGGACTTCCCGTGCCAGGGCCTCGATGTCAACACTCTGCTTGGCGGCCGTCTCGCTGTTCGAGAGGTCGCTACCTTGCTCCATGCGGCCTTCGGGACGGTCCCCGTGGGCCAACTTGGCTTGACGCTGGGCATCCCCCATTCGTCCACCTTCCGCCAAGTGAATCAAGCTGCGCAGCTTTCCTGCCAGCTTCATCACCTTGTCGGGACCTACGCCCGACTTGGCCGTTGCTGAGCCACCCTTGAGGGAGGCAAAACCACGGACCACCTTTGCGCTGCGCCGACGACCAGAGGCTCGGGCACCTACTCCTGAGCGGCGACCGCCGCGGGAAGAAGTGCTCTGGTTCTGCTCGGCTGCTGCGACGGAACGAATCTGCTCAATGACCTGCAGCACCGGCTTGGACAAGCCCATGGAGGGCTGAAGCTCGGAGCCGCGGTTGACAATCAGGTCGACGAGCTGCTCGACGTCCTGGGCTTGCACCAACTGCTCAATCAAATCACCGGGACTGCGGACCCGGGTTGGCCGCGTGCTGCGCTCGGCCCAGCTCGGCGCATCGCCGCGGGTCTCACGGGCAGCCAAAGCCTCGAGGGTAGAGCCCGTGTTTCGGGCTGCACCGCGCATGGTCCGGCCTGGGCCGCTCATCCGCTCGCCTGGAGCGAAGTTGCTTGCACCGCCGCGGAAGCGTTCTGCACCACGTCCCTGACTCTGCGCGGTCATCTGGGTACGGGCACCGGCCCAAGCCACAGGACCCGTACGCTCACTGCGCGCCCCAAGGGTCTCGCCTTGTTCCGTCTGAGCGCTGCTCGCCCCAAGGGTCTGGCCGTCAGGGGTGAGGAAGGTCTGAGCACCTGCCCCAAGAGTGCTGGCACCCCGGAAGCGTTGTGCGCCTGTGGCCTGACCGCCCTGGGTACGGAGGACCGACGCTCCAGCGCCTCGGGTCGCGCCCGTCTGGAAGCTCCCCGCACCAACACCAGAGGTGGCACCCGTCAGGAAGGCACGCGCTGCAGCCCAACTCCCCGCCGAGGGGGTCGAGAAGGAGGCAGCAGGAACCCAAACACCGTCTGGCGTCTTGACTGCCTTCGAAGGCAGCGTGCCACCCAGTACCCGCTGGGCTGCCGGCCCCATCGAGGCCAGCGCTGCCGCCTGGGGCACGGAGAGTTGTACCGTCTCCCCTTTGGCCTGCCGGGCGTAGGAGACAGGGTTCTTGCTGCGGCGGACGCGGTCATTGCTGCCAGCGACCACCGAGGCGACCGCTTGGCTGCTCGCGGCAGCAGCTTGGCTGATCAGCGGGCTCTTCACACCGCGTTCCGCTGCCTTGGAGACCGAGCTGGGCCCCCAAGCAGTCACCTTCTCAGTCACTCGTACCTGGGCACCGGGAGAGGCGCGCTTGATGCGCTCGACAAGTGCCTGCACATCCACGCTCTCATCGGCGTGAACCACATAGGTCGACTCTGGCGCCCGCGGGGCCATGCGGGGAAGGATGGAGCCCTTCTTGGCGCGAGAGGTCCCGGTGCGCTCCAAACGCTCCATGGCCCAAGCACCGTGACTCTGCGCGGCTGGCGCATCTTGTGTCGCCAAACGAGTGGGCGGCACAAAGCGGTCCCCTCGGCGCTCGAGCACTGCTGGGGCAGCGGCCTGCTGTTGCGGCGCTTGGTGCGGAATACGCGCTGCGGCGTGCGCCGTAGAAGCGCTCCGTAGTGGCGCCTCGTCCGGGAGTGCTTCCGCAGGTCCCGTGCCGCCAAAGACTCGGGCTCCCTGAGTGCGCGCACCTGCTGTGCGCAGCGCGTCACTCTGTTCCGTCTCGGTGCCTGCGGTCCGGTAGACCCCAGCACCCGCTGTCTCACCCGCTGCGGTACGGCCGCTGCGGGTTGTGGACGCCGAGGCCGCCGAGGCGCTCTTGCCGGTCCGAGCTCCAAGGGTCTCTCCGCTCGCGGTGGTGCCGGAGCGCGCTCCAGTGACCTGACCGGACTGAGTCTTCTCGGCCTGGGTGCGCTCGGTCTCCGATGCCGCAGTTCGGGTGCTCGAAGCCCCTTGGGTCTCGCCGGAGCGCGTCCGCTGCGCCTGCGAGCGCTCGGTCGCACTGCCAGCAGTTGCACCGGACTGGGCTCCTGTCGTCTCACGGCTCGCGGTCTTGAAGGCATCGCTGCCTACGACTGGAGCGGTGCGCGTGCGCTGGGCCTGCGAGCGTTGGGTCTCCCCTGTTGCCGTGCGGCGTGCAGCAGAAATCTCCGTGGTCCCAGAAGCCGTACGCTTGGCCGCCGAGAGCGTGGTCTCGCCTGAAGCTGTGCGTTGAGCCGCCGAAGGACTCGTGGAGCCGCTGGCGGTCCGAAGGGCGGCAGAAGCTGCGGTAGCACCACGGGTGGTACGCATCGAACGCGCACCAGGCCGGGCCGTCTTGGAGACCGAGCTGCGCGCGACGGGAGAGGCGCTGAGCATCGCGTTGGACCGGGTGGTCGAAACGACAGCCGATGGCCGGGCCCAGCCAGAGGCTTGCTTGGTGGTCGAGCGGGCTAGGGCCCTCTGGGTGCTCGGACTCTTGCGCTGCGCCTGCGGTGCTTCCGCCACTGGGGCAGGAGCGCTCAGGACATCCATGCTCGGGGAGCGGCCGAGAATGGGACGCAGGCCTCGCTTGCGAGAGGATGCAGGCTTGGCGCGGGAGCGGGCAATCTCAGTGGGGCGCGCGAGGGAAGATGGAACCGCATCTGCGATCTGCTCTTCATAGACCACCTGTACACGACGAACCGTGCGGAGGACCTTGCGGATCTCAACAGCGCGCGTCTGCTCGTCGAGATGTTCGACGGTCGCCAGCTTGCGCTGGATTCGGCGACGCGTGCTGTTGTCCATACGAGGCAAGGCAGCGTTGATCGCCTTGAGGACTGGATCCTTGGCTGCACGAACCCGCGCGAGACGGGCACCCATGATCTGGGTGGGCCGAAGTGCTTCCTGTCCCTTTTCCTTCCGACCCTGGCCATCTGCGGTGATTCCGGAGCGCGCGGGGGCGCCGCCGGTGGTTGCCCAAGGGTTGGACACCGAGCGCATCGAGCTGCCGCTGTAGCGCGGGCGGCCCGGTCCGGAGACCTCGATAACTTCGGGCTCAGCCTTCTCAGGCACGATCATGTCGTGGCTGCTCAGGGTACGAACGCCAAAGCCGAACTTGCGCTTGGCCTCGCCGGGGAAGGCCCGCCGCATCGCAGTGCGCTCACCGAGGCGACGCTGGCCAAAGATGCGGGCTCGCCGCTCCCTGCGCCATCGGGAGACGGCCAAACGCCGCATCATCTTGCGGTAGCGACTGGCGTCTACATAGGTGAACAGAGACCCCGGGTCGTCCTGCATCTCTAGCGCGGTGTCCGACCAAGGATCGCTGAGTCCAAAGCGTGCGTAGAACTCCGGCGACATGCCGATGTTCGGCCTGCGCTTGGTGCGACGCTCCAGACGTTCCATCGTGGCTTGACCAGCTACGCGACGGGGTGGAGATGTGGACTCGGGGGTGCTCATGGGCGACCTCAGCTGACGGTGATGCCGTGGTGGGCAAGCTCGATCATCTCAACGGCGAGTTCAGCGCCGTTTGCGACGAAGTTGGGGCCCTCGTAGGCCACAGGCCACGCGTTCACGAAGGAGTAGCGACGCACCTCCTCCATCGCGAGGTTCTTCATGATGATGGCCCCATTTCGCCGCTTGGCAAAGCCATCTTCCAAAATCTCGTTTCGCCACTGGAGCAGCGAAGTGTCCGAAGTCACGCCGTAGCGCAGGACCAAGTTCTCCCAACGGGACTGGCCTGGCACCTTGTGCACGCGGTGGTTCACACCACCCTCTTCGATCTCGAAGACCTGTGTGGTGGTCTTGATTCCGTTGCACTCCATAAACTGAGCCACACTGATCCCGTCGATCTCGAGCTCGAAAATGAAGTTTCCTTCAGGGTCGACAATGGTACGGGACATAAGGGTCTCCCTTGATCAGCGGGGGTCGGCCTGGCTTAGGCGCAGGTCAATTGTGATGTGTTCGGCGGTCGAGACGGGGCGAATTCGCACCATCACGTTCAGCCGGCCTTGTTCCCGCTCGTCGCGGGGATTGTTCTCTTCGTCGCACTTGACCCAGTAGTCACGGCCAGCGGCCGCGCCGGTGAGCATTCCGCGCTCCCAAAACTCGTCCAAGCGGGCCCGCACGTCGCGGGCGAGAATCTTCCAGATGTCCGGACGGTTGGTCTCGAAGACGACCCACTCGTTGTCCCGTCGCAGCTGCTCGCTGACAAGGGAGGCGATCCGCCGAGAGTTGATGAACTCCCAGTTTGGGTCTCTGGACATGGTTCGGGCACCGAAGACCAAGACCCCTCGACCCGGCTGGGTCAGGATGGGGTTGATTCCGGTGGCTGCGATGGCCTGAGCCTCGCCCCAGGTCAGCGGAACCTGGGGATGGGTCACGCCGTTGACCGGCACGTTGGCGGGCGGCCAAATCACGCCGTATGGCTGATGCTCACGGTCTACGCGGGCAAAGACACCCAGCATCGAACCGGAAGGAGGCGCCAGCTTCTGGCCATCCTGGAGCCACGGGTAGTAGATCGCCCCGTAGGAGAGGTTGTCCTGGTCAATGGAGCGGAAAGACTCGAACCACCGGTCCAGGACTCCGTCGTGCATGCCCAGGGGCGCATCCATGATGAGGAAACGCGAGGTCATCTCGCGGCAATGGGCCAGGAGTGCCCGATAGACCGGCTCACAACCCGCGACAACCTGGCCCGTTCGGCTCATGGTCCAAGGCAGGTACGCGACGCCGGGAATCGCCAGGAGGGCAATCTCCTCGTTTCCGCGCAGGCGCTCAATCAGAGGTGCGAGAACGCTGGCAGCAGACTGAGCGGAGCCCAGCTCTTCGTCGTCTTCGATGCAGAGCCCGAAGAGCACACAGGTGTCTCCGCCATTGGCGAAGAAGGCCTTCACCGCGTCCCGTGAAGGCCCACCAAAGAGCCCGGAGAGAGGGTGGTCAATCAGCTCTTGAGCGCGACGCAGGGTCAGCTCAAGGAAATCTCCGGAAGCCGCATCTTGCGGCCACCGATCCGTGGGGATCAGCCCGATGATGCCGGCCACGTCGCACCGCACGACGCCATAGCGACGCGTGGGCAGAGTGCTGTGCTGGACGGAAATGCCCGGCTTCATTGTGAGGTCCACAACAGGAGGGAATCCAACCCAAGAGGATCGGAAGAGGAAAGGAGCTTGCGCGGTCCTCCACAAAATCGTGGAGGACGGCGCGCTCTTTTAGGTCCTGCAAATCATTGAGGAGAGTTAATCTTCTCGTTGATCGACGAGATCTGCTTCACCCAGGCGTGCCGCTCTTTGTGCGACAAAACCATGAGTGTTTCCCGGTCCCAGTGAAAGTGGTAAGCGATGAACGCTACCTCCTTGAGAATGTTCTCAAGAGGGTAGCTTACGATTCCCCCAGGCGGCCAAACTCCTTATCGAAGCGATGGCCGCACTCGGGGCACGTCACGCGTACCGTTGCCTCATCCTCATTGATGCGATTGTACATCTCCTCGAGGAAACGCAGGTCACCGGCGAAGAGATTCTCCACCACACCTGTATTCACCTCGGAGAGCGTACCGAGTCTCGTCATTACGCGGCTGAGCAGCACAATGATCAGGTACGCCCGGTTTCGCTGAACACGCATATCGTTCAGAGGAACGATCTCGTCTTTGGCGTTTGCAAGGCGCATCACGCCTTCCTTGTGGATGTTTCCATCTGAATCGATGAAACCACGGGGAAGTGTGAACTCGTACTCGGTCTTAAGCTCCATGACGGAACAGCTCCAACATCAGGTCAACAATGACCTGCATCAACATCTGAGGAAAAGGCCTTCCGGGATCGGAAAACTCGATTAGGCGCGTTCAACCTTCTCGACTGCGATCTCGAGCTTCTCAATGGCCATCCCAGAGGTATCGGAATCCATGTCCGGGACGTACCACTTGCAGGGCCACGCTTCGAAGAAGTTGTAACGGGCAACCTCGGTCTCGCCATCCTGGTCCAGGATGATGACCGAACCCGAGCGACGGTCAATCTGGCCGTCCTCGATGTTCTTCCGCCAGTTCCAGAGGTCGTCGGTCGCGGTGTAGCCGCGCTCGAGGACGATGTTGGAGTACGTGGTACGTCCCGGCTTCTTGCGAACGACCTTGTCGTTGCCCTGCTTGAACTCGACGATTTCCGTCTCCGAGTCCATTCCAGACACCGACTTAAAGCCGCCCACGATTACGCGGGTATCGTTCACGACTCCCTGGATTTCCAGGAGGAAGTGGTAAGCGCCAAAAAGCTCTTCAGTAGGCATTGTGGTCCTCTCTCATGTTGGTCCAGGACGATGGAGGCATACGTCCGGGTTTAAAAACGATCGGTGGGGCTAATCCTCAATCAGGGCGCCGCCGTCCCACTGACCGATGTTGAAGATAACAAATTCTGCCGGCTTCACGGGACAAATTCCGATTTGCACGTTCACCTGGCCAGCGTCGATGAGGTAGCGAGGGTTGGTTTCCTCGTCACAACGCACATAGAAAGCCTCTTCTGGGGTGTTCCCGAAGAGTGCTCCGCTGCGCCAGACACGAAGCAAGTATGCGCGAACGTCGCGAACCAGCTTCTTCCAAAGGGTCTGATCGTTGGGCTCGAAGACGGCCCACTGGGCGCCGATGAGAATCGACTGCTCCACCATGATGAACAGGCGGCGCACGTTGATGTACTTCCAGCTTGGGTCCGACTTGGTAGCCAAGGTGCGAGCACCCCAAACGCGGATGCCACGGTCCTTGAACACGCGCACGACGTTGATGCCGCGCTCGTTGTACTGACCCTGCTCAATGCGGTTGATGTTCTGGCTCAGACCGGTGATGCCCATGATGAGCTCGTTGGCTGGTGCCTTGTGCACACCACGCTCACCATCAACACGGGCGATGATGCCGGCGATGTGGCCACTTGGGGGCACGAAGAGCTCGCTCTTCTCGGTCTTGATCAGCTTGCGGCGGTTGGGGCCAGTGACCTTGATGTGGTCCTGGTTGCCGGTGTACCAGCTGGGCTTGGCGACCTTGACCCAAGGCACGTACATCGCGCCGTAGCCCTTCTGAGAAGCGGGGATGTCCATGGCACCGTCGGAGACGATGGGGCCATCGAGCAGAGCAAAGCGGTCCTTGCGGATCTCGCAGTACTCCAGCATCTCCTTCTGCTGACGTGGGCTCACGCCAGGAGCTGCCATCAGCGCCATGTCGTCGACGTCGTCGAAGGCGTAGAGACCGAGCTTGTCAGCCTGGTTCTCCCGGATCGGGGTCTCCATGTCCGAGACCCCCATCAGGTACACGTAGGCCTTGGCGCCGCCGTTGTCGTAGAAGCCGTTGACTCCACTGACAAAGTTGAAGACGCTTGGCTGGGACAAGAAGTCCTGGAAGCGCTTCTTGAGAGCGGCATCACGAGCCATGGCCTCGAAGACTGCGTCTGCGGCGTCATCGGGGTCGTCGAACTGCTGACCGGGCAGCAGCTCCTCCATGGGCTCGGTGGCCAGCAAGTACTCCGCGTAGAAGCTCTGCAGCCAACGGAAGAACTCGCTCTTGTTGGTCACTGCGATCGGTGGGATCGAGTACTCGGAGTTCAGCGCCGAAGGGGCGGAGGACTCGAAGTTCAGGCCGTAGGCAGCCAAGAGGTCCTTGGCGTGCTTGGGCTTGGGCTTGTCCAGGGCAAAGACCTGGCCAACATCATTGAGCATGGCCTCGACGGCGTCATCGTCCTCGGTCACTACGGCGCCCTTGACGTCCAGCAGCACGTCGGCGATCTCGACCTTGACCTTGGGGTCCTTGACGTCAGAGATACGCACGCGGCCCTTGGAGCCCGCCTCGATCTTGACGCTGTGACCGTTCATCTCCAGCAGCTGCTTCACATCACGAACCTGACGGTCCTTGAAGCGGAAGGCTTCGACCAAGCTGGCGGCAGCCTGCTCGGCGTTGCTGGCGGAGATCTTGCCGCTGGAATCGACCAGCTGGGGCGGGATCTTGCCCGAGATGGCCTTCTTGCCGTCCGAGCCGGTAACGGCCATCGCATCGGCAGGGGGATTAAACGGGAACAAACCCAAGAATCCCGGGGTGGCGGTTGCCACGGACTCGATGGGCTTGGGGCCGCTGTCGACCTCTCGAATGTACACACCTGGGGTCTTGTACTCCACGAATCACTCCTCGCTTTCGTTGTCTGGCGTGCGCTGGTGGCGCTTCCGAAGGTTGTGGGCTTTGGGCCCAGGGGGTTTTGAAATCGGTGTTGGCACGTTCGGGTGACCAATTCGGCCACTCGGACGACTACGACGATGAGGGTACGCGGTCTCGAGCCTTTCGGTCTCTTTCCGCCCACCCATATCGATGGAAGAGCCACCCTCGGTGCTGACCAGAGGCCCATCCAAGGCGACTCGCGCACGGTACGTCAAGAAGGGCCGATACGGCGCTTCATGCAGGGTAAACAGGTTGATCGCGTCGCCAACGGTCAGATCCTCGACCAGAGCCAGCGAGACCTTCTCGACTTGGAGACCCTCACGGTCCGGATCGACATCGCCGTTCCAGGAGCGTCCGAGAGAGTCGACCTTGCGGCCGTCAGGCAAGAGGAAACGCCTGGGGCGGTAGACCAGCTTGGGGGTGTGGTGCAGGGTGAGCAGCACCCAGCCGAGCAGGCGCTCCGCGTCGGAGCGGAAGCGGCTGTGCACCGCGACCATGTAGAAGAGGTCCATCAGCAGCGGGGGCCGGTGATAGAAGACGTCCGATCCGCCGTCGTCGCGGGGGACCTCGACCGGGGCAAGCTGCAAACGCTTCTGTCGCTGCAGGTTGGGGTTCTGAGCCGCGCGGTACATGTAGACGTAGATGACCTCTTCCCGATCCTTGGGGATGAACTTGAGGTCCTCCTCCAAGCGCGGGGGACGGTCCGTCACGTCATAGCGATCCATCAGAAGCTTGTGTACAGCCTCCGTGGTCTCCCCGATGATGTTGAAGGAGGAGTACTGGCCGACCTTGAAGTCCTGTGCAGAGGGACTCATTTGTCCTCCACGCTGGAGCGCCAGTTTTTTCGTTCTTCTGTGGAGATCCGAGGACGCTCCGTGACACTGGGGCGCTTGAGGGTCCCTCTTTCCTGAAAGGCATGCTCGATCACAGCAGCCCGATCGAAGTCCAACTCCCGCTTGGGCATCCCGATGTCGCCGTAGGGCTTCCTGCGCGCCCAACCTGGGCTCAGAGCGTAGGGAGTGCGCACCAAACGAATCATCTGAGGAGCGTTTGGCCCAGCGGTGCAATGCAGCTGACTGCGCCGTTGCTTCCCAGAGCGCGCCGGAACCTGCTTGGGCTGCTCCCGGGCCTTGAGCCCTTCACGCTCAAGACGAGCCTGAGCCTGCAATTCTGCAGCCCCTTTCCCCATCTGGCGTTCGCCTGGCACCGGTCGGTGGAGGCGCTGAAGCAACAACAACAAAGTCCCTAAATCCTTGGGCAGGTCGGGGGAGGTGCCGACCCCCGAATCATACGTGAAGCCTACCCATCGAAGCGGTCAAGGGTCAAGCCTCGGACCCAGCAAGCTGGCCCCAGCCCCCCATGTGAGAGCCCGGGCCAGCTACACTGAAGCCATGGACCGACAGCACAAAAAGAATCGGGCCCGCAACAAGCCGGGCACCCGCATTCGACACGGCGGAAGCCAGCCCGGGTTGGACCAAGCGGACGAAAAGAGCCTAAAGGCGGGTAAAAAGCTTGGTAATGAGGCGCTCCAGGAGCACATCTCTGGCGCCAGCGCCAAGCGCGATCAACTGCTTCAGTTCATCATCGAGCGCCTTCAGGTTCAGCAGCAAGTGCAGGGCAAGGAGAGCGATGCCCTGCGAAACCAGAACGAGTGGTACCGGGCCGTTTTTCTTGGCAAACCTGGATTTCACGTTCCTGACCCCGGCCGATGGGCCGAGGCCGCGGGGGGCATGAAGAAGGCCGGAGAGGCCCTGTGCCGAGGTGACCTCGGGCGGGCCACGCAGATCCTGGAGCGCGCCTTGGAGTCCGAGTCTGCAGCCTTCGAAGCCCTGCCCGAGCAGGTCCTCAATCGCTTGAACTCCGGACAGGCTGCGGCCCACGAAGGTCCTGCCGCTGGCGACGGCGTGAGCGAAGAGGTGAAGTGCCCGACCCGCACGCCTCCACCAGAGCTGCGCATCGCAGACCGAATCATGGCGGTACAACCCATGCAGCAACGCGTGGCCATGAAGGGCAAACGGCCCCACGATTGGTGGACCGGCGAAGACGAAAAGGAGGAGAAGCCTGATGACAGCGCCTGAGCGGCAAACCCTGGAGCGAATGGTGGGCTTTCCCACCGTCTCCAATCGGCCCATGCGCGAGCTGGCGGCCTACACGGCGGAGCGAGCCGAAGCGGCTGGCTTTCGTGTCCAACTCCACGAGGACCCCGACCGGCCCGGCAAGTGCAACGTGCTGGCATACGCTGGACCCGAGGACGCGCCCGGAGAAGGGTTGATGCTCAGTGGCCATCTGGACGTCGTGCCAGTGGAAGGTCAGACTTGGACCAGCGATCCCTTCGTGCTCACGCAGCGCGAAGACCGGTTGCTGGGCAGGGGCAGCTCCGACATGAAGGGCTTCATCGCAGCAGCGATAACGGGCCTAGACGGACTCGATCTGAGCAAGCTCCAAGCGCCGCTGGTCCTGGCGTGGACCCACGACGAAGAGGTTGGCTGCGTTGGCTCCGCACGCATCGTCGAGCTCTTCAAGCAAGAGCCGGCCCCTCTGCCCAAAGAGTGCTGGATCGGGGAACCTACGGACTTCCGAATCTTGCGAATGCACCCGGGACACGTGGCGATCGAGGTGGTCGTGCGGGGCGCGAGCGCACACTCGAGCAAGCCCGACTTGGGGGCCAGCGCAATCAAGGGCATGCAGCGGGTCCTGACCGCCTTGGAGGTGCTCGAGGCGGAGCTGGCCACCGAGAGGCGCCTGGAGAAGTACCTGGACCGACCATACGTGACCTTGAACGCCGGAATGATTCAAGGGGGTTCAGCTGTAAACATGGTGCCCGATGCCTGCACGGTACTGATCGGCTACCGGCCCCTACCAGGCGACCCTCCAGACGACGTGGAGCGGCGTCTGCGTGAGCGACTGATGAACACAAAGATGCCTTCTGGCTGTACTTGGACCCTCCGTCAGGTGCGCGCCACCCCGGCCATGCTCACAAAAGAGGGCATGCCTTTGCAGGGCCTGTTGACCCCCCACTGCTGCGGTGGCGAGCCAGCAGCGGCCAGCTTCGCGACGGACGGCGGAAACTTGGCCGACCTGGGCATCTCCAGCCTGATCTTCGGTCCAGGCTCCATCGACGTGGCCCATGCGCCGGACGAGTACATCGAGATCCAAGCCCTTCAGCGTGCTGTGGGCATGGTCCAGGACGTGGTGCGGGCCCGCTGCTTCTGAGGGGAAGCGGCTAGGCTTCTGCCTGAGCCAGCGCTTCCTGCGCCCGCAGCAGGATCTCAACTTGGAGTGGGTGCTGTCGGTCGGTGATGACGGGGAGACCGCCCACCCAGCTGTCCGTGACCATTCCGACGTGTCCCGCCATGACCAGGGCCGGCAGCGCTCGGGCGCAAGCGAGGACAGGGTCACTCAAATCGACGGCCACCCAGTCGGCGCCCTGCCCCACGCTCCCGTGTCCCAAGTCCTCCCACCCAAGGGCCAGCGCTCCTTGGGTGCTGCCGGCGTCCAACAGCCGAAGGGCCAAGCCATCGGGCTGCTCCGGTGGGGAGAAGACGTTTCGCCGGGCTTGCAGGCCTCGGGCGTGGAGCTCGAGGGCGCGGATCTCCGCGAAGGGATCGATACGCGCATGGGAGTCGCTTCCGATGCAGAGGGGCACACCCTCCAGCTGATCGGCCTGCAGGAAGCCATCTCCCAGATCGAGCTCCGTGGTGGGACAGGCGCAGACCCGAGCCCCCGTCCGGCGCAGGCGGTCCGCATCTCCAGCGCTTGGCCAGGTCATGTGCACCGCGGTGAAACGCTCGTGGAGCAAGCCCACCTCGTCCAAGAGCGCGATGGGGCTCACTTGGTGCTCGTCCTTGCACTGCATGTTCTCGCTGATCTGCTCGGAGACGTGCATGTGCACGCTGCCCTCGTAGGAGGAGAAGGCTTGCAGCCAGCGACGAGAGCACGCCCGCACAGAGTGAGGAGCCAAGCCCACCCGCACCAAGGGATCCCGATTCCTCCCCAAGCGCACCACCGCGTCCATCACCGCGTCCGCATCCCGATCGTAGAAACGCCTCTGCCGCCGGTTCTCTTCTTGCTGAAATCCAGGGCGCTCGTATGCAACCCGCAGCAGGGTGATGCGCAGTCCCACTCGGCGCGCGGCGCGAATGACCCGCTTGGCCAGCTCGTCACGATCCGCGTAGGGCTGGCCGTCTGGGGTGTGGTGCAGGTAGTGGAACTCGCCGACCGTCGTGAACCCTGCGCGCGCCATCTCCAAGAAGGCCAGAGCGGAGACCGCCTCGACCCCATCGGGGTCCAAGCCTGTCGCCAGCCCGTACATGCGCTCGCGCCAGGACCAAAAATCATCCTTGCCAGTTCGCCACTGAACGTGTCCGCGCAGTCCACGTTGGAAGGCGTGACTGTGGGCGTTCACAAAGCCAGGAATCAGCAGTTTTCCGGGCAGATTGACGGTCCCCGTGGCGGGGCGCACGGCCACATTTTGCCCGCCTTGAACCACAACTTCATGGCCATCGAGCAGCCGTCCTCCAGAGAGGAGCGCGCTTGGGCGCAGGATCAGGCTATGCTTGGGGTCGGTACCGGCGGAGGACGAGCTCATGCCACGCGCATATCCCGGCGAGGATTTGGTCGACCGACTCTTCGATCGTGAAGAGGACGGTCTGAAGCGGATCTCCGTTCCTGGCGGAGGAGAGGCCTTCACGGGTCCAGCCGCCACAAGCGCCTTGAAGGCCCTTGGCGGCGAGGCCATGACGGTGGACAACACCATCATCGTGCCCGAGGACTTTGATCCCACCCGCCCCGAGCACATGGCGCTCTACGCCCATGAGCAGTACCACGTCGAACACGGCCGGGACGGCGAGCTCTCCCACGCCATTCACGACGCGGAAGAGGTGGCAGCGCGGGCCGTTGAACGCATGGTGCTCCACCGCATGTCCGGCGGAGAACGTGGGGTTGCCCCAGGTGCCGGCAACAAGGACGGCGCGGCTCCGGAAGACTCCGGCGGCGCCACCAGCGACCACGACCCCTCGGCCGAGTCCAAGCCCTCCAGCCTGGACTCCGACCCGGATCCCGTCGGCGGCTACTGGGCCATGCGCAAGATGGGCATGAGCCACATGGACGTGGTCGACAAGCTCGCCCGAGACGTCGTCTCCACCGTGGACGATGCGAAGTCTGCGTCTCTGGGCCGATTCGCCGACCTGAAAAAATCGATCTGAGGGCACATGGCCACAGTCTTTGAAGAGCTCGCTCGGCGGCTACGGCGCACCGACCTGCTCCTTCTGCGCGCAGTCCGACGTCAGCGCGCCCGTCCAGCCATGCGCGCCAAGGGCCAGTTCTGGGGCTCGGTGATCACCGACGACGAAGTCGACGCTCTGCTGCGCGCCCACGGCGAGATCGACTACCCAGCCCAGTCCGATGGTCTGGACGCCGCGATCGCAGCCAGCGAGGCCTTGCGGGACGCTCCGGGTGGCCGAATGACACGCCTGCGCGAGGCCTTTGATCTGGGAGGGGACGACGCAGACCTGGTGCTGCTCTCCTTGGCTCCGGAGATCAGCGCCGGCTACTCCAAGATCTTCGCCTACCTAAACGACAACTTGAACCTTGGTTTCTTGACGGTCGACTTGGCCACCCGCGTGCTGCGCACAGAGCGCCTACACCGCTTGGCCCTCCAGTCCCGTCTGATGTCCAGCTCCCCGCTGATTCAAAACCGACTGCTCTTACTCTACCCAGAAGAGGGGGCCGAGACCCACACGGCCCGCCGTGTCCATCCCTCCTCACGCCTGCTGCGCTGGTTGCTGGAGGAGGAGGAGTTGCCCAAGTCGGCGGGCTTCACGCCCATCGATACCCGCCGAGAGCCCTTCATCCCTGGCAGCGTGACGGCGCGCTTGGATGAGCTGGAAGGAGGATTGGATCAGCCCCACACCTACGTGATTGTCGGCGCAAGCACCGGCTCCCGCGAAGGGGTGGCCATGGCCATCGCCCGCCGCTGCAACCGGCCCCTGGTGCGCGTCGACCTCGAGCGCTGTGTGGAGTACCTGGACCAACCCTGGGACCTGGTGCGGGAGCTGAAGCTCTCTCGGGCCCTGCCCATTCTGGTCAACGTCGTCGAGGCCCAAGACGACCCGGCCCAACGCCTCAAGCTCATCGCTCTGGGCAGCGCTGTGGCCTCGCTCCCCTGCCCTGTTCTGGTCGGCGCCGCAGACCGACGTTCCGTGAGCACGCTCCTGGGCTCAGACCGGGCATCGGTCACCATCCTCTGCGGCAAGTCCACCTTCCCCGAGCGGGTGAACGCCTGGAGCAGCGCTCTAGGCGAGAAGAACTGGGACACGTCGGTCGCCTCCGATATTGCCGAGCGTTTCTACTCTATCGGTGGAACAACCATCTCCAAGGTCCTGGACCGAGCCGAAGCCGAGTCCGGTGGCAAGCAGCCCAAACAAGAGACCCTCTGGGCCGCTGCACGAGAAGGAAGTCGCCCAGAGTTCCGCGGCATGGCCCAACACGTGGTGCCTCGCTACGACTGGGAAGACCTGATCTTGGACCCCAAGATCAAGGGGCAACTCCAGGGCTTGGTGGACTACCTGGAGCATCAGGAGACCGTCTTTCACCGCTGGGGAGCACGAGACATCCGCGCCCGCGGCTACGGCATCAAGGCCCTGTTCTCAGGTGGGCCGGGTACCGGTAAGACGATGGCCGCCGAGGTCATCGCAGGACGCTTGGGTCTGGACCTCTTCAAGGTCGACCTCTCCCAGGTCATCTCCCGATGGGTGGGTGAGACGGAGAAGAACCTGAAGGAGATCTTCGACGCCGCAGAAGGCGGAACGGCCGTCATTCTCTTTGACGAGGCCGACTCGCTCTTCGGTTCCCGTGGCGAGGTCAAGCAGGCCCAGGATCGCTTCGCCAACCAGGAAGTCAGCTTCCTGCTCCAACGCCTCGAGGTCTTCGAAGGCGCGGCCATCCTGACCACCAACCTGCAGGAGAACATCGACGAGGCCTTCCTGCGTCGCTTCGGCGCGGTGGTCGAGTTCCCCATGCCCAACGCCGATCAGCGCCTGAAGCTCTGGACCCGCGCCCTACCCAAGGGGGCCCCAAAGGGCGACGATCTGCAGTTGGAATACATCGCCGACCAGTTCGTCCTGAGCGGCGGACCCATCATCAATGCAGGCATTCAAGCTTGCATTCTAGCCGCGACCGAGGGCACCAAGGTCTGCCAGCGCCACGTGGTGCGTGCCGTCGGCATGGAGACCATCAAGATGGGCAAGCAGGTCAACCGGGTGCACTTCGGAGACTTCTGGGAAGAGGTCGCCGACCTGCTTTAGGAAGCGCGGGCTGGGTGCTTCCATGCAGCCGCAAAACCCATGGCGGCCATCACCAAGAACATGCCCGGTGCCAGCGCAGGCGAGGCGCCCAAGATGGCCTCGGTCAGCAGCTCCACGGTGGATGCAGCAGGGCGGATCTCGGCCTCGAAGGCGTAGTTGTGCTCCAAGTGCTCCCAGATCCCAAAGAGCCCACCGGCAGCGACCAAGACCATCGCGCCTTGGAGGGCACGCAGGGTCTTCTTGGAGGGGGCGAGCCAGAGTCCCAAGGCGCTCACCGTGCCCAGCGCTGCGAGCCCGAAGGGCACCCACTGCACCGGTGAAGCGGTGTGCCCGCCCAAGGCCAGCTCAGCACAGGCCCCAAGCGCGCTGGCGCACACCAGGCCCAGAAAGGCCCGGCGCAACCCCAGCTCGACGGGGCTCATGGAGTCAGCATCGCCTTGGCGCCGGGGTAGTCGGCCTCAGCCACAACTTCCACCAGAGCGTTCAAGAAGGCGTCCCGGTCTGCATAGGGCCGCTTGGCGATCAGCTCCTCGGCCTCGGCCAAGGAGACTCCCGAGAGCTGGGCCATGGTCTGGGCGTCACAGGCGTTGGGGTCCACGGGTACGAAGACGTTGCGCTCGTACTGGGCGATGGTTGGCGCATCGACGTACTTGCCCATCTCCTTGCGGAACTGCGCGATGGAGACGTAGGGCCGGTACTCCTCGAACTCGTGAACCATCTTGTCGCCAATCCCTGGAACGCCAGCCTTGATCTGCTCTTTGGTGGCGGTGTTCAGGTTGACGGTTGGGGCAGGCACAAAGGCCGCGGCAGCCTCTGCTTCTGCGGCCGCATCTGCCTCAGCCATGGACAAGGCCTCATCGATGACGGCCTGCTCCTCCTCTGAGGGCACCTCCGCAGCCGCTTCAGGAGCGGGCGCTTCAGGGGTTTCAGTGCAGGCCGTTCCCAGCAGCAAAGCAAAGGAGGCGATTGGAAGCAGTCGACGCAGCATGGTGGTCCTCTTGAAAGTCGATATCAATTAGTCCGACTTTGGCCAGCCTGCCAGCTACTTGGCCCAGTCGTAGGCATCAAAGGTCTCGACCCGCTGCAGCACAACCCGCTGGTTGAGGTAGTCGCTGTTGAAGACCTTGGTCAGGTTCTGTGCGGTGGGAACACCGGTGAGCACCTGCTCGTTGCGCACCATCTGACCTGTGGCGGTGTCAAAGACACCCTGGCCGCTGAGCATCAAGGAGACGGTGTTGTCGGCTCCATTCTCCACATCAGCGCCGGCGATGGTGACGGCCTCTCCTGCGCTCATGAAGGTCATCAAGCTGCCCTCGGTCGAGGCCACCTCGTGCATCAGGCGAACGCCGCCAGCCGTGCCGCTGGTGCTGAGGAGCTGCATCGCAATGGGAGATCCCTTCTGCTTCCACGCCTCGCTGGTGTCGCCGTCCTTGGGGAACTGGATGTCCAGGGGCGCGAGCAAGCGGGTCGCCAGCTGACGCTGACGCTCGATGACGCTGGCCTCGCGGGAGGTGGTGCGCTCTGGGCCTTCCAGGTCGACACGCTTGATGCGGCCGGAGGTGTCGATCTCCATGACCAGGGAGGAGCTCTCGTAGGTCTCCTCATACTCGGCGAAGACCGCGTTCAGCATTTCCTGCTTCTTGGAGTCTACGGCCACGCCGCTTAGCTTGGCGTGGTCGATCTCACAGGTGACCTCGATGAGCTTCTTGCCCTGCCCCACGCAGGAGAAGGCCAGCTTCATGTCGAACTCGCCGCCACGTGCCTCGTTGTTCTCACGGGCTAGGAACCACAGCGGGAAGCCGGCCACCATGGTCATCTCGCTGACATAACGGACGGGCGTTTCACTCCACTGCCACTGTGGTGTGGGGGCTTGAGCCTCGGCGCTTGCCAGAAGAAGAAGGAGCATGTGTGCCTCGTTTGGACCCTAAACCCCCCAGGGTTGGGCCGAATGCCATGTGTGGGAATCGACTAAAAGCTGGACTGGAATCCAACCCGAAGGCCGCCGTTTACCAGGGTGGTGTCGGCCGGGAAGACCCCAGAGTCTTGCCAACTCTGTAGGGGCTCACTGGTCCAACCGTGCAGCGTGACCTTGAACCAGTTGCCAGTACCCATGGGGATACCCATGGTCACTCGGCCACCGTAGCCTTGCCAGCCCGGAGAGAAAAAGCCGTAGTTGCCGGCCAGCAACAAGGTCGGACGACCCTGTTGGTTCGGCCGCAGCACGTAGATGCCCAAGCCGCCGTAAGCTTTGACGTAGATGGGGATGTCCAGGTTCTCGCTGGCGCTCAGCTGCCCTTCCACGCCATACGCCAAGCTGCGGGTCGGCGTGATGTTGACCTCTGCCCCACCGACGATGGCCAGGTTGTAGATGCCCAGCTCCATGTCGAAGGCGCCCTGGGCTGCAGGGGCGAAGAGCATGGTGCCGTTGTTGTTCGGCTCGTTGGGGTCGGTAAACCGGAAGGCCGCTGTGCCTACGCCACCACCGCCAACTTCAGCGCCGAGCGTGAAGGTCACGACCTGGGGCTTGTGCAGCACCGCGTTGTCCGAGAAGGGCACCACGGAGACCTTGCCCTCGGGGTCCAGGCTCGCCAAGTAGACGGGCGCGCCAGGGTGCTGCTGGGAGAGCTGCTCAATGGCCGTAGAGACGTCCTCTGGCAGTCCATCGGAGGCCCCGACACTGACCCGGCGGTCTGCCTGCGCCAGCTCGCGGTCGTCAACCAACCGAGGCATCTCCACCGGTGTACCCGGGAAGATGTCCACCTCGCCGCGGCCTGTGATGAGGCCGTCTACGACGACATGGACCCAGTGGTGACCCGGCGAGAGTTCAACCTTGCCGCCAAGAATCTCAGTAGGGCGACCATCGACCACCAACTGAGTGCCGTCGGGCAGCTCGCCGGTCATCAGCGAGCCCTTGGCCATCGAAGGCAAAGCCTCCACGAGGGAGAGCAGGTCCTTGTAGGAGCTTCCAGTACGCACATCGGAGCGAACCCAAGACCGGTCAGGCTCCAGGACTGCGGCGCTGAGCAACGCCTTGTTGGCCACCATGCCGGGGAGCTCCAGGCGCAGGTCCTGGGCGTCTCCAGAGTTTGCCAAGTCCGCCTCTGAGAAGGCCAAATCCACCGCGGCGCCAAGCAAGGTCAACGCGGCCACCACTTGGGCACGGTCCTCCTCGTTTCGAATCACGGAGATGGGCTCCAAGGCTGCCGTCAGCTCCTGAGCGATGGAGAGCTCCACATCGAACTCGTCGAAGCGCTCATTGCTGCCCTCGATGGCCCGGGCCAGATCCGCATAGGCGCGGGTGTCAGAGTCCTGCCAAGGAGAGGGAGGAAACGCGAGGTTTGCCCCCGTGTACTGCTGAGGTTCTCCACCGGAGAGACGCGCGACCTTGCGGACGAGCTTCTCCTCGGGGAGGGTGGCCTCGACCCAGATCACAACGGGCGCAGGCTGGGCCTGCTGTTGTGCTTGGGCGGGCGCGGCGAGCCAAGGGAGAAGAAGCAGCATGTTCAAACTCAAAAGGTAGTCCCCACGCCAGCGGTGAAGCCAAAGACCGGGAAGGCCGTCTGGCTCTGCTGGATGGAGTCGGCCAGTGGAAGGGCGACACCGCCGCGGAGGTCAAAGTCGACCATTGGGCGAACCCGGTCGCCGGCCTGGAGGGCGTCGATGGGCGGCTGCCAGGAGTAGCCAAAGTGTGCGGTGGTGGAGACCGCGTGGGGTGTGTTCAGCCCGCCGACCCGCAAGGCGAAGCGTGGCCCGAAGCCCAGGGCCGCGTCGCGACCCACCAGAACCCCGACGGAACCGTAGATGTTCCGCTGCCAGAATCGGTAGTGGAGCGCCACCGGCTTGGGCTCCTCTTCGACGCCACTGTCGACCACACGAATCTCTCCATCCGCGTACGGACCGGCGTGACTAGGCGTGCGGTAGAGCTCGGTCCAGGCCCCGTCATTGGAGAGGTTGTAGGCGTGCTCGATGCCAAAGCCCACCATCAAGCGAGAGAAGTGCCCACGCAGCG
The DNA here is from genome assembly GCA_913060515.1 of uncultured Pseudomonadota bacterium. Taxonomy (GTDB): domain Bacteria; phylum Myxococcota_A; class UBA796; order UBA796; family CAJQPC01; genus CAJQPC01. The sequence continues at coordinate 20,582 of CAJXRZ010000036.1, forward strand.
CGAAGTCCAGTGGCAGCCCCCCAGCGTTGAGGTCGTAGTCGGCGCTGACGAAGGTCAAGGGGTCATCGACCAAGCCTTGGTCTTCAATGTCCGGACCGATGCTGACTGAAGCACCGTTGTAGAGGATGCCTGAGCTCATCGTGGCGGCGAAGCGCACGGGGTAGCCATCTCCGGCTCCGCCGACCCGCTGGAGCGTGCCGGAAGTGCGCTCGTAGCGCCAAATGAAGACCTTGTTTGGGTTTCCGTAGCGCGGCACCGCGATGTAGATCTCAGCGGAGCCATGCAGCTTGGCGTAAATGGCCAAGAAGTTCAGGATGTCGCCGTCGAGCTCTGGGCTGCACTCATTGGGGTGCAGCATGAGCTGGTCGATGAAGTCGATGCCCATCTTCTTACGGGCGTCGTTCCGAACGAAGTAGGCCTTGTCCTCGAACTTGTCTACGACGAGCTGATCAGAGAGGGAATGCCCGGTGTCCTTGCGCTTCATGTAGATGTCGAGACGGCCCAGGGGGACCAGAACCTGTCCCTCTTCGTCCACTTCCACCGGCAAGCCGTTCAGGAAGACCTCGTACTCCTCATCGAAGGTCTCCTTGTCGAAGAAGTCCTCCAGCTCAAAGTCGATGGGGAAAGTCGGAAATGCACCGTCCTGCAGCTCGGTGAGGTAGTAGTTCACCATGCCCTTGACCTCTTGGTTGGTCAGGGTGGAGAGCAGGCTGGGGTCCTGGAGCGCCATCGTGGCCGCCAGGTAGTGGTAGTAGTTGACCGAGCGGTCGCCGATGTTCTCGTAGAAGGGCGGACCGCCGTCATCGGAGTTCTCGGCCGCGTAGCCGATCATGGTGTAGAGCAGGAAGACAGGCTCCCGCTGCTCCACCTTCTCCATGAACCAGATCAGGTCCTCTTTTCTTCGGAGTTCCTTGCCGCGCAGCCCCCACTCTCCGGGGCTCAGGTCGTTCCAAGAAAGCTTTGAGGTGTCCTCGGCGGCCTGTCGCACCAGCTCCAGGTTGCCATCTGGCACGCGGGCCGGCTGGTCCACAGGCTTAATGGCGCGGTCTGGGAACTTGCGTCCGTTCTGGTACAGGTCCACCGAGGGGAAGAAGAGTCCATCGGCACGGTCGATGCGGCTGCGCACATTGCGCTGGATGGTCTCGTCTTGGTAGTCCACGCTGGTGTCAGGCCACTTCAGGACCACAACACGCGCCGCCTTGTCCTTCCGCTTTTGAGCCGCAGCCTTTTCCGCGTCCGAGATCTCCTCGACTTGCTCTTCCTTCTTCTCTCCAAAGAGAGGCGCGGCAGGTTCAACGAGGGCGCCTTCTGGGCCGGAGGCAGAGGCCTGCACGGGACTGGAGAAGAAGGCAATCAGAAGGGCGAAGACGTACATCGCGGCTCTCGGGGTGAAGCGCAGCTTAGCGCAGGGGCTCCAAGCGAGCACCCAAGCTGGGGTGGACAGGCGGGTTTGAAGAAACCCCTAGCGGCAGTTGGCCGTGCCTCCATCGATGCTGCAAGACACTGCGCGGCCGCCACCCACGTTGTTGAAGACGGCCTTGGCTCCATGACCGGAGAAGGTCAGCTTGCAGCCGCTGCTGGGGACGTTGCTAAAGTTGGCCTTGCCGCCTGAGATGGAGCGCCGGTCTCGGGTTCCATCGCTACAGTCCAGGTTTACCTTGGTCGGAGGACCGGTGACCTTGATCGACAGACTCCCTGAGGGGGTCTTGGGTTTGGTGGTCGTGCTGCCGCCAGTGCTCGTGGTCGTTCCGGTGCGCTGGCCACCCTTGGACTTGCTGCCGGATTTGCTGACCGGCTTGGCCGCCGGGGCATCTCCACCCGTGTCTGAACTTCGTTCGACCTCTGCAACCACGGGCTTGCTCGTGGTGCCCGTGATGGGCTTCTGGTCGCTGCCAGCGACGATGGGGTCCCCGCGTCCGGAGTCACTGTCCTTGTTCCAACTTCCCCAGACGGCGAAGAAGGTCGCTACGCCCAAGAGCGCAAACATGCCAAGGATGATGAAGGCCACGCGCTTGGACTCTGTGCGCCCCGAGTCATTGGCCGGGGGCGGAACCGGAGCCCCACCTGCGGGGCCCTGTGGAGAGACTGGACCGCCAGCTTTGTACTCCGCAACGGGCCCTTGCGCGATGGGCGAACCAACCGCCACCGGGCCGGCCGCAACGGGCCCACCCACCGGCGCCATTGGCCGCGGTGCCGCCGCAGGCGCTGCCACCACTGGCGATGGCGCCACTGGAGCTGCAGAAGGCGCAGGCCGTGCGGCCTCTTTGAGCTGCGGGATGGCAAAGAAAGCGGTCGCGCTGCCCTCGTCCGCGCCCAGAGCGTCGCCGAAGCCCTCGTCCAAATCCACAAACTCCAGCATGCCGGCATCTTGTGGGCTGCGGTTCCCAACTCCCGCTCCAGAAGTCGTCGCTGCGCGCGGCGGTGCCTGACGGGGAGTGGGCCGAGGGGGCGCTGGAGGGCGCTTGCGGGGCGCAGGATGTCCCTGTGTGGCCGGAGGCCCTTGTGGAGCGGCAGCTTCCTGTCGCTGCTGCCCCCGCCATGTAGACGGCTTCTCGGCAGCCCGTCGGGCCTGCGCATCACGCGCCATAGAAGCACGCAAGCGCTCCTCCATGGTCATGCGTTTCTTGGAGCCCGAGCTGGATGCCCCGCCGCTACGGGATGAACGACTGGTGCGCGCACCCGAGGCCCCTGGAGGGGCATCTGGATCCGGCGCTGCGGGCAAGTCGTAGATGCTGCCGAAGAAGAACTCGCAGAACTCCCCCAGGTAGCTGCCACGGTCCCGGTAGAGCTGGCGACGCAGGTCAACCAAGAGATCCTGGCCGGTCTGGTAACGAGTGTTCGGATTGGCCTGGAGCAAGCGCGCGATGATGGGGCCCACACCGGGCAGCTTGACCTCGAGCTCCTGAACTTGCTGGTGCAGCGCGCCACGCTCGATGGCATCGAAGATCTCGCCCATTGGGTCGCGGCTGTTCGCCGAGACGGTGTAGGCCGGCTTGTTCATGAAGAGCTCGTAGGCGATCAAGCCCAGCGAGAAGAGGTCGCTGCGGTGGTCCACCAGCTGCCCGGAGGCTTGCTCGGGCGACATGTAGACCGGAGTGCCCTTGATGCGGTCGTTGGTCTCTGGCGCGTACTCACCGTTGTCCACGCGGGCCAGACCGAAGTCCAGGATCTTCACCTCCCCGCGGGGGGTGACCATGATGTTCTCGGGCTTGAGATCCCGGTGCACCAGCTGAAGGGCTTCGCCATTGTCAGAGGGTGTCGTCCACGCCTGGTAGAGCGCGTCTGCCAGCTCGCAGACCATCTCGATGGCCGCCTCTGTGAACACCTGCTCCCGCGCCCGAAGACACTCGTCCAGAAGCTGCCGCAGAGTCACGCCGTGAACGTGCTCCATCACCACCGCGTTCTCGTCCTTGAGGAACTCAAAGACCCGCACGATGCCGCGGTGCTTGACCTCGTCTAAGAGCTCAAACTCACGAACGAGCAGCTCCCGATGGTGCGGATCGGCCCGGTGCAATTGCTTGATGGCAACCATGCGCCGTTTGCCAGCGCTGAGGCCGCGTCCAGGGACCTCGCCCACGCCGACAAAGACCTGGCCGAACTGGCCAGAGCCCAGCTCGCGAAGGATCTCGTAGTTCCGGATGTAGCGGCTCAAGGCGCTCCCCTGGCGTTGGTGTGCACCAGTCTAACGTGCGGCGGGCCCGATCTCTTACCCCTTGGGTCCACCACGGGGCTTGCGACGGCCAGCCGCGATGCGCCGAATGTTGAAGAGCGCAGCTCCCAGAAAGGTTGCGCTGACCAGCATTCCAAGCACCGTCATGACCACGCTGGCGGTGCGCCGGTATGGCACCGGCTCCACCCACCCGCGCAGCTCGGGATCCGAGGACAACTTGCCAGAGGGGGGGTCCAGCCAAGCGCTGGGCTGAATGGCGACGGTGCTCTCGCCCTGGGAGAAAGCCGTCAGCCGCACCTTGGTCACAAACTCACGCCGAAGGTAGGCAGGGTCAACCTGATAGCGTAGCTCAAACCAACGATACCGCGTGGCCGCAGCGTCCTGAAAGGCCTTGCCCAAGCCCTTTGAACCGCGGCTCACGTAGGCAAATCCACCACCGTGCCGCGCGATCCACTCCAGGCTCACCCGGTCGATGCCCTCGCGCTCCAAGCCACCGTCGATGGTGCGTTTGGCATAGCGGCCACAGAGATCCTGGGGTTCCACCTTGGTCTTGCCAGCCTGAACGCCGCGAATCTGTTGGTCCAGGCCCGGCAGGCCGTCTCCCAGACCAACGGCGTAGACCAGGGGCAAGCTCATCGGATCCTGCGTGGCCAGATCCCGGGCTCCCTCCAGGTGCTCCAGAAGGTCGCTGAGACGGCGCGCGTTGTCCGCGCAACGGTCGTTGCCCTTCTCATTGTTGAACCCATCGGTGAGCACCACGATGACGGGCTGGGCCTGCTCCCGCGCCAAGAACTGGGCGATCTCAGGTTGCTGCAACAGCTCACCGCTGGCATAGCGCACCGCACCATAGAGATGGGTGTAGCCACGCAAGGGCTCGAGCTGACTGACCAGCTTGTCGTAGTGTTTGGGCCCCTTGACCACCCGGAGGTTGGGTCCAACAGGCTGTGGGTCCCCACTCGAGAAGTTCAGCAGAACCACCCCGTTCTCGCTGCCGGCGGGAAGAAAGCGGTCCACGACCGCAGGGTCCCGAAGAGCCTTGCGCACGCGCTCGATACGAGAGAGTGCCTTGCCGTCATCCTCCAACATCGAGCCTGAGCCATCGATGACGAGGATGAAGAGCTGGGGGTTGTCCACGGGGTCGTGGGGAATGACCTGAACCCGGGAGTCCGCGTTGGTGCCCACCTCAAAGCCGTTGTGAAACACCGCCAGGTGCTCCCGCGTGACCGGTAGTGCCACCGCACCACCAGAGAGGGTGAAGCGCATCGAGAGGCGCACCTGCCCCGAGGCACGGTCGATGTACGGCATGCAGCGGTCAAAGTCGACGTCGGCGTTGTTGCAGTCCCGCTCATCGGTGAACAGGTCGATCTGAAGCTGGCTGCCATCGGCAGGAATGTGCTCGCTGATGCGGAACGTGCTGCCGGCGACCGGCTCCACAGGGGTGTCCTTGCCGGCGCCGCCAATGGCCGCACCGCGCCCGCTGTCCCCACAGCCAAGGAGCAGCGCCAGGATTGCCGCGAGCACTACTTCTCCTCCTTTGGCAGGAGGATGAACTCGACCACGCCGCCGTGATCTCCCTGACCCACCTCAAGGCGGTCCCCGGAGCTCAGTCGGGTCTCCAGCGGCGCCGGACGCCGGGGGTCATAGCGCAGGTCCAACTTCTCGAAGAGGCGGCGCACAACGGTGGGCGAGATGGACAGACCTCGGGCGCGGTACACCTCTTTCCCGTCGTAGGAGATCGAGACGTGAAGCTTCCGGACCGCTCCCGGCTCGGAATCAACATAAGGCCCCAACCTCATATCGAGACCACGAGGATAGCTGCCGATGAAGCGTTCTTTTGCTCCGCCGCTCAGGGCATCAACGGGGATGCGGTGACCGAATCGGTAGGGGGTCAGCACGCGAATCCAGCCCGCGTAGAGGTTCTCTGGAATGCCCCAGGCCAGCAGCCCAAAGGTGCCGCCTAGTGCCATCGCCCCCAGTGCCCCTGCCAAGTACAGGTCGTGCAGCAGGCTGTTGGCTGCGTGCCAGGCCGCCGCTCCAGCCAGACCGGAGGCGAAGCCCGCGCCGACGTGCTCAAAGAAGCCGGCCCCCTTTCGCGCAAAGAGGCAGCCGATGGCGGTGGAGGACCCCACCATCAAGAAGGCGCCCAGGCGGAAGCGCAGGCTGACAAGGGAGTCATCTCCAGCCTCCGGACCGAAGATCTGGGGCAGGACCAAGCTGTGCCAGAGGAAAAACCAGAGCAGCGAGAAGCCTCCGGAGAGTCCCGCCGCGATGGCGGTGCGGGGGATGCGCTTGAAGAGCGGCTCCCGGCGCAGCGAGCCTTCCGCCCAGAGGGAAGCTGCGGCAGTGGATGCGCTGATGCACACCAAGAACAAAGCCCCGTCCCAGATCGGCGCCCAAAAGGGGCCCACCACCACCATGTAGGAGAGCAGCGCCCACCACGCGAGCAGGGCCGCCCCACCTGTCACCAGCGCCACCTGAACATGGCGCAGGGCGTTGTAGGGGATCAGGAAGATGTTCACCGGCGCACGCTACCGCAGTCGGCCCACGCTTCGCCCTTGCGCGTCCCTGCGCCCCCGGGGTGGCCCCGCGCCTGATAGCCTTGCGGCGTGGACGAACTCGCCCTTTATCTAAGACTGGCCCCCGAGTTTGGTGGGACGCGCTTTGGACCCTTCGAAGGGGCTGAGGTGCGCCTTGGCACGGACAAGGACAACAACGACATCGTCTTGGCCGCCAGCCTGGGTGTCTTTGAGTCCCACCTGCGCATCCTCCGCCAGGGACCCCAGGACCTCATCCTGGCGCCGGTGGACCGCTCCGCCCCCGTCTTTTTGTACAGCGGTGGACGCGGACGCCCCAAGCAGGTCACCTCCGCCGTCGCCATCAAGAGCGGCGATGCCATCGCCTTGGTCACCGAGAAGGGCCCGCGCTTCATCATCGAGCTGGACGAGCTGCCCGAGGAGATGCAGAAGGAGCGCGAAGAGGCACGACGGGGTGGCGGCGGCGGCGGACGCTTTGGGCGCTACGGCAAGAAGCTCAGCGGCGAGAAGTTCAAGCAAGAGGGCAAGCGGCAGGTCTGGACCCGCCTCCTCACCACAGGCCCCGGTCAGTTCCTCCAACGGGGCTACACCTTCGTGGCCTCGGGACAGATCTTCCTGCCCCGAAACATCATCATGATCGTCGCAGCCGGCTTTGCTGTGGGTGGTGGCTGGATCTTCGGCGGCGCACAGGGTTGCAAGTCCCGAGGACTCAAGAAGGACGTGGGGACCTGGTCACGAAAGTACGAAGACTGCGAGGCCAGAGTGGCCATCACCTCCAATGACCGCAAGCCCGAGGAGATGGAGTTCTCCGCCCTGGCCGGCCAGATCATCGGCTTCAGTGGCGTGACCGATGCCCTTCAAAAAGAGGACGCCCTTCTGGCGATGGTGCGCACCGCAGCGACGGACATCACAAAAAACATCGACGACTACCCCATCACCAATCCCACGGCGAAGCACCCTTACTTCGACATGCGGGAGGCCCTGATGGCCCTGGACATGGAGCCCATCGCCGCCAGCCTCTTGGCCTATGCCGCGACCACCCGCCCGGACCAGATGGGCTTCTCTCAGGTGCCCGATGCGAGCGGCAAGCCCATGTGCGGGCGGGGCCCCATGCATGTGACCTACCGCCAGGCGCGCCAACTCGGCTTGGTGCCCACCTTGGATGCATTGATCACCAAGAACCCCGCCGAGTTCCTTGAGCCCAGCGGCGAGGCTCTGCGCATCGAGGCGCTCGGCAACACCGCTTTGGCGGCAGGCGAGGCGGCGTGGCTGGAGCCGGGCATGAGCGTGGTGGCCATGGCGGCCAAGCTCGACAATGGGAACACCTGCCTCTACGTCGACTCCGAGGAAGGCGATGACCGCAGCCGTCGGGCCAAGCTCGCCAACGCCATTGAGCGTGCCGTTCGGCCAGAGAAGGACGGCATGCCCCTGGAGGAGGAGAACCACTACCCCCTGGCAGCCGTGGCCATGTTCTACGCCCACGACATGACGGTCATCAACTGGGAGGAGCGGGGTGCAGCACTGCCCATGGCCGAGGGCATTGGTCCGGCCCTCAAGCCCCACGCCGCCGAGGGCCAGTGGGTCATGGAGCGCACCGCCGAGGTCATCGCACGCTCCGTGGTCATCCCTTGCCACGCCATGCTCTCCAACAAGAACCTGCAGGACGTGGAGGAGGCTTACGGCAGCCAGCCCGATGTCATCGACTGCTTGGTCCTGAACTGGAAGCTCAACAACGAGTGAGCCCCCACGCCTGGGTCCTATCGCTTGCGCCCGTGGGCCTCTCGCCGGGCCGCATCGTCCACGACGAACTCCATCTGAGCCAGCTCGTCCTCGAGGGAGCCACCGGCCAGTGCGCTGCGGGCGTTGAGAATGGACTCCAGCTCCTCGCTGGTCGCAGGTGCCCGTCGCTCTATCTCGCGTGTCCCGACAACGAAGTTGCCCAGGGCCTGGTTGGAGCGCCGAATCTGCTCGATGAAGGAGTGGAGGAGGGTCTCGTTCCATACGCGCCAGGCCTCGCCATCCAATGCCCGGCTGGCCGCAGGGTTGATCTCGTAGAGCCACCCCGGCTTCGAGGCAACACAGGACGCCGTCCGGGTTGAGTTGGAGCTCTGCAGACCGTTGTGCCCAAAGAGATCGCCAACCGGAATCGTCGCCAGGTACTCGGCGCGCTCGCCACCGACGTTCCGGATGATGTCAATCCCTCCTTGGGCCACGACCCAAGCGGCATTGACCGTCTCCCCCTCCAGACAGATCACCTCACCTTGTTCAACCGCCCGTTCCTGAAATTGGCCGGCGATGGTCCGAAGCGCAGACTCGGAGACGCCACGCATCGTGGGGCGTCGGCGAAGAAGCGGGACCAAACGGGGGCAGCGGGTGCTGGGGCCACCGGGCACCAGCGTGCGCCACATGCGCGCCAAACCACCGCGTTCCTGGCGAACGGGCCGCTCAACGCCCCCTGGGGCCAGCTTGGCCAGAGCCGTCGTTGTGGACCGGATTCTGTCCGAGAGCAGGCGAACGCAGTCCTGCAGGATCGCGTCGTAGACCTGCTCATGGTTCTTTCGCATCTGCTCCAAGGCAGCACGCGTGAACAGCACCACCTTGCAGTCCCCATCACTCACCAGATCCGCTGTGCGTCGGCCTTCGCTAAAGAAGGCCCCTGCCTCCCCGAAGACCTCGCCGCGGCGCACGGTGCTCAGGTGCTGCCCTTCCATGCGGGCCCGGAGCCTGCCACTGACCAGAATGCCGAGTCGATCCCCAGGGTCTCCCACCGACCATAGGCGCTTTCCAGAAGGCACCCGAACCGGACGAAGAAGAGGTTGTACCGCACGAAGCGCCTCTGCTGGAACGCGGCGGAAGAGAGCGAAGTGCATCAACTGTTCAACGGGATGTGCCATTGCATATTGCTAACATTCTTCGCCCAGGGTCAGTATTACACCCGGCAACACTTGAACGCTTTGACGGCGATCCGATGAGCAGCCCATGGCCGTTTCCATCGCTACCCGTCCGCGCACCCAGACCGAGCGTCAAGCTCTGGCCCAGGTGCTGATCAGCTCCCCTGCATCCATCGGAATCGCCCACGCGGACGATGGGTGGGCTGCCGCCGCTCTGAGCATGTCGGGCAGGAGGGTCTGTTGGCAGAGCAGCGCCTCCTCTAGGCCGGCGACGAACTTGTTGGCGTCCTTGAACTTGCCCGAACTGAGCTTCGAGTCCGCGCCAGTTCAGCTGGATGCAAAGCTGCGGCTGGAGGGAAAGCGACCCGCTGGACTGAGCGCCCTTCCCCATGTCGACGGGCCGCTCACATCCGTCGTGCTGTGCACCTTCAATCGACTGCCGCTCCTCCAGCAGGCAGTGGAGAGCGTTCGCGCTCAGTCAGCCCCCGTCGAGCTCATCGTGATCGACGATGGCAGCACCGATGGAACCCACCGGTGGCTCAAGACCCAGAGAGATCTCCGGGTGTTCACCCACGAGCGAAACCAAGGCAAGGTTGCCGCTCTGGCCACCGGATTGCAGCACGTACAAGGCGAGTACACCCTCGTCTTTGACGACGACGACTTGCTGCTTCCTGGCGCTGTGCAAGCCCTGGCCACCACCCTGGAGGCCTGCCCCTCCCTGACCGGCGTCTTTGGCGACAGCATTCTGTTCTCAGAGACGGAGATCCACAGCTACCGCCCCGCACTCCGTGTCCCACCACAGGTCATGCGCCGCGCGGCCCTGGCCCAGATTCCCGGTCTGAGCGGCGCCTTCTTGGTTCGCAGCAGCATCTGGGAAGAGGTCGGCGCCTTCGACCCCCGCCTCAGCCGCGGCGAAGACATGGACATGTTCCAGCGCGTGGCCCGCGTGGGCGACGTGGAGGCTCTGCCCCTTCCCACGCTCTACTGCCGCTTGCACGACGGAGAGAAACAGGGCGGCAGCAGCCCACAGAAGGCAGCCTCACGCATTCGCCCGGTCTTCGTCGAGCGCTGGCGCACCCACCGCGCGAAGGCGGCCAGAGAAGAAGGCTTCTCTTGGGCCTTGGGCTTGCACAAACGCGGCCTGACCCCCGAAGCCCACATCGAGCTGGCCAGGTGGCCGACGCCCGACACCCCTGCAGAAGCTTGGGCCAGAGGCCACATCGGCGCCCAGAGCACCCCCGTAGTGACCGAGGGAGAGCTGGTCGTCGTGGACGATGGGGACCCCGGCGCCCTCGAGGCCTGCTTGGACCGCCACAGCCGCAGGGAGCTGCGCCTCTGGGTGAATCTCGAGGTCCCCAGAGAGCCGATTGGACAGGTGCGATTGCACTGGGACGGCAACTACGCGGCACAAGAGCGCTTGGAGCAATGGCTGGACACCACAGCCCCGGTGCACCTCCGCCTGAGCTCCTCGCCAGAGTGGAGTCCGCCTGCAATCGAAGACCTGAGCCTGCTGCCTCCGCTCCCCGCCGCCGACGCCCTCTTGGTCTTGGGCGCCGCGATGGACTGGCCGGCACCATCCCTACTGCGCCGTGGGATCGGACCAATGGGTCAGCTCAGCTGGCAGGCTTGGAGGGCCCGCCGCAAGCTCAAGAACCAGGAACCCCGAAAGGCGCTCGCCGCCCTTGGCCCACTCTTGGAAGCGCTCCCACATTGGGCTCCAGGCTGGCGAATGGCCGCCGAGGCCTTTGAAGGTCTGGGCCTTCGTGAAGACGCCAAGCGCTGCCGAAGCAGGGAGCTCTTCCACCAAGTGGCCTGAGTTTGAGAGGAGCCCAGCAGGGGTGCCTCGAGCATGCGCTTCCACAGGGACTTGTGCATTGCCACACATTGCAGGTATTTTGCGTGCCTCTCATCGGAGTTTCCGCATGCGCACCCGTGCCTACCTGCTCATCCCCAGTCTTCTCCTCACCCTGGTCGCCTGCACCAACGACCCGGTCACACCTGTGCCTGTGGACGAAGTGGAAGAAGGTGTTCCCAACATCGGCGTCAACGTGACCTCGATCGAGTTCACCACTGCTGACGATGTGGGCATCAGCCAGCGCGCGCAGGTGACCGTGACCAACACGGGCACCGCCCCCCTCATGATCACTGACTTTGCAGTGGACGAGCCCTTCTCCTCGGGCTCCACGGTCCTGACCTTGGCGCCACAGAGCAGCCAGAGCGTCAGCCTGACCTTCCGCCCGGACGCGTACGAGGTGGCCCAGGCCACCCTGCTGATCCAGTCCAACGACCCGGACACCCCAGACCTGGGCATCGCATTGAGCGGAGACGTGGTCCTGGATGCTGACGGCGACGGATTCATCCGCCCAGAAGCTGGCGGCGACGACTGCGATGACTCGCGCGCAGACATCAACCCCGCAGCGAACGACGCCCCCTACGACGGCGTGGACGCAGACTGCGCTGGCGACGACGACTACGACCAGGACGGCGACGGCTACACCGCCGAGGCCTACGGCGGAGACGACTGCAACGACGTGCGCGCTGAGATCAACCCGGCCGCCGAAGACATCTGGTACGACAACATCGACAGCAACTGCGACGATGCCAACGACTACGACCAGGATGGCGACGGCTACACCATCACGTCCACCACCAAGAAGGACTGTGACGACTTGGACCCCGAGGCCTACCCCGGCGCGGTCGAGTTCTTGGACGGCAAGAAGAACGACTGCAGCGGCGTGAAGGACCAAGAGATCACCGTCGATGGTGCCGACGGCAGCATCGTTGGTGAGGCGACCGGCGACGGCTTCGGCAGCGCCTTGGAAGCTGTGGACATGGACGGCGACAGCTTGGTCGACTTCATGATGGGCGCAGAGACTGGCGATAGCGGAAACGGCGAGGTCTTCCTCTGGCTCGGTTCCAGCGGAATGCCGAGCGACGGCGACCTGGTGGCCACCTCCGACTACTCCTTCTCCGGAAGCAGCAGCGAGAACTTGGGCTCCAACATCGTCTACTTAGGTGATGCAGGCGGCGGCGACGACATCGGCATCGGTGCGAAGTCCTACAACAAGAACAGCTACATGGGAACCGGTCGCATCTACGTGGTTGCGGCAGAGGACCTAGCTGACGGTGGCGACACCAGCGACGCCCACACCGTCGTGACGGGCTACCTCTCCGGCAGCTACTACAGCTCCAACAACCACGCCGCCGTTGGTGAAGCCTTCAACAGCGCCGACCTGAACGGTGACGGTGTGCAGGACCTGATGGTCTGGAGCAACGTCAACTCCTACACCGGGTACACCTACTACGCCGAAGACCAGGTCTCCATCTGGTACGGCGCCTCTGGTGGCCTGGGCTCCGTGACCAACACCAGCGCGGACGCCACCTTCCGCACCGAGTCCTACCAGGCCAACATCGGCGCCTCCTTTGGCCCCGGTGGAGACATCAACGGCGACGGTGTGGACGACTACATCATGGGCGGTCCGGAGATGACCAGCAGCAAGGGCGAGGCCTGGATCATGTGGGGCTCCTCCACGGAGTACTCCAACACCTCCACCTCCCCCGGCGACATGGACAACACCTTCACCGACTACTGGACCGGCGGCGAGAGCAACGACAAGGTCGGCGCTTCCGTCAGCATCATTCCAGACATGGACGGTGACGGCATGGCCGAGGTCGCGGTCTTTGAAGGTGGCGATGGCCGCTTGGGTGTGACCTGGGGTAGCGCGGATCTCGAAGGTGCTGGCGAGATGGACTTCGACACCGACGTGGACCTCTACGTCGACATGGGCTCCTCCCTGATTCCTACCCACGTCCGCCTGACCGAAGACATCAGCGGTGACGGCGTGGAGGAGGTCATCCTGGTCGTCAACGGCTCCGGCTCCGACCAGGCCTACATCTTCGACCTCTACGGCGCCACCGGCGATCTGACCTCGGATGACGCCTTGGTGTCCTTCAAGAGCACCGGCGACAACGGCGTGGTTGACCTGGGCCATGGTTTCCCAACCACCCCAGCCGACATGGACGGCGACGGCACCTACGACTTGGTCTTCGGTGACCCCGGCTACGAAGTCGACCTGGACGGCGACGGCACTGCTGAAGAGCAGGTCGGTGCGCTCTTCTTCTGGTACATGGACTGACAGGCCATTCGGCCGGTGACGGTTGAAGAAAGAAGGGGCACCTGAGAGTCATCTCAGGTGCCCCTTTCTCTTTGGCCCCTCCGGCTGGAGCGGTGCCCTTAGAGCGCGCCCGAGGCCAACATGCCGTAGGGGATCCACCAATCCAAGAGCTCGGTCCCGAAGTAGACCCACACCATGGAGCCAGCGACCAGGAAAGGCCCAAAGGGCAGCTCCAAGCGCATGCCCTGGCCCTTGGCCAGCATCATGGGAATGCCCACAGCCAGACCGACGAGCGATGCGATCATCAGGATGGGCAAGATCGACCAGATGCCCAAGAAGGCACCAAAGGCCAGCAGCAGCTTCACGTCGCCAAAGCCCATGCCCTGGACGCGCCGCACCAACCAGTAGGCGCCGATGAGCAGCAACAGGACCCCTGAGCCAGCCAGGGCCCCCACCACGCTCTGCTGCCAGTTGATGGCCAAGTGGCCCTCGTAGCCCAGGTAGCTGAGCAACAAGGCCGCCAGCACGCCGAAGGGCGCCGCATAAATGGTCAGCTCATCCGGCAGAATGCGGTGCTTCTGGTCGATGAAGGTGTTGGCCACCTGCATCGCCACAAAGACCGTGAAGATGCCCCAGGCGCTCAGGTGTGCGGCGTCTACCGAAGCCAGGTCGGGTACCAAGCGACGAAAGAGCAGCAGGCCCAGCACTCCCATCAAGAGCTCGACCCCAGGGTAGAGCGCAGAGATCTTGGTGCCACAGGCGCTGCAGCGCGCCCGCAAGAAGACCCAGCTGAGCACCGGGATGTTCTCGTACCAGCGGATCTGATGGCCGCAGGACGGGCACATGCTGCCGGGAGAGACCACCGAGCGGTCCTCGGGCATGCGGGCGATGCAGACGTTGAGGAAGCTACCGATGGCCAAGCTGACGGCAAAGGCCCAGCCTTGCAGAATGCCAAAGAAGAGCTCGGGGCTCATGCGCTCTCCAGCAGGGAGACGATGTGGTCGACCTGTGACGCGCTCAAGTCCTCGTGGCAGGGGATGGCCACAAGCTCCTGGCACCACGCCTGGGCCACAGGGCAGCGCTGACCGAGCTCTGCCACCACCGCCTGGGCGCTCATGGGCGTGGGGTAGTAGACCGCGCTGGAGACGCCATGCTCGGCCAGGTGCGCGCGGAAGCGTGTGCGCTCGGGGTGACGAAGCACGAAGTGGTGGACCGCATCTCGAGGGTCACGTGGAATGGGGTGCTGCAAGGTGGCCTCGTAGCGAGCGGCGATGGCTTGCCTGCGCTGGATACGGGTGCACAGCGTGTCCAATTGCGCGAGCAGCACAGGCGCCTGAATCGCGTCCAGTCGGCTGTTGCGCCCCAGGGACACATGAACATGGGGAGCGCTCATGCCATGGCTGCCCAGAGCGCGAACCCGGTCAACGACCGCAGCGTCAGCACTCAAGACGGCGCCCCCATCCCCTGACGCACCCACGGTCTTGGTGGGGTACAGCGAGAGCGCACAGGCCTGGGCCTTGGGTGTGCCCCAGCCCCAGCCGATGGCCTGGGCCGCATCGCAGAGCACGGGCACGTCCACAGCAGGCTCCGGGCCCCCCATTCCGAAGAGCGGCACTGTGATCACCGCGTCCACATCCTCCGGAATCAGTGCCAAGTCCATCAGGGGCCGGTCTGAGCGCACGTCCACAAAGACCGGGACCGCGCCGACGAACAAGATGGCCTCGGTGGTGGCAAAGAAGCTCAGCGCTGGAACCGCGATGCGCTGGCCTGGGCCTACGCCAAGCGCTCTCAGGGCCAAGATCAAAGCATCCGTACCCGAGGCCACTCCGACCCCATGCTCCAAGCCAAAGCAACCCGCCAAGCGCTGCTCCACCTGCGCCAAATCTGGGCCGCCCATGTAGCGACCGGAGCGCAAGACCTGCAGCACCTTGGCCTCGATCTGCCCTGCGTGGCGGGCGTGGCGGGCCGCGAGATCCACCAGGGGAATCACTTAAAGTCCCGACGCGAGAAGATGGCGAAGGCGCCCAGGAGCACCACGACGGTGTAGGCCAGCCCGTAGCCCATGCCACCCAGGATGCGGTCCCAGGGCACATCTTGTTGGTGCACCGCCAGTTCGCTGACGTTGAGCATCGAGAAGTTGGGCAGCAGCCAGTACAGCGCCTCGGAGGCCGACTGCACACCGGGGGATTCCGCCTGGTGGCCGAAGCGCCAGATGTCGTCGGCCAGGTTGCCAATCACCGTCACGCTCAGGGCAAAGAAGGTGGCCACCGTCGGGGAGCTGCCGCAGGAGAGCAGCAAGGCCCAAGCTGTGAGAAGCCCCAGCTCAACATAGAGCAGCAGCCAGGACCAGAAGACCTCGGCGCCGGGGAAGCCCTGCTGGAGTCCCACGCTGAGGCAGTAGAGCGTGCCCATGCCGAGCAAGAGCGTGGCCAAAACACCCATCAAACCCAGGTACTTACCGAGCACGAAGTGCCAGCGGGGGAAGGGCTTGGAGGCGATGGTGTAGATGGTGCGCTGCTCGATCTCCTTGTAGACCAAGCCGACCCCGAGCAAGAGCGAGAAGCCATAGCCAAAGAGGCGAATGGACCCGAGCGCTACAGAGCGAACCACCTTGTCCACGTCTCCGATGCTGAGCTCTTTGGCGCCCAGGCTGATGACGATGATGACGGCGGAGAAGAAGAACAGGGAGTAGAGCACCCGGTCGCGGATGGACTCTCTCCAGGTGTTCACAGCGATGGCCCAGATGGCGCTCACGAGGCCACCTCGGCGGCCTTGGCCTGCAGCACCTCTTCCAGGTGCATACGGTGGGGCTTGACCTCCAAGATCACGGCCCCTTCCGCCTGGAGCAAGGCCAAGGTCTGCTGCAGAGCATCGGGATCGACCCGCTGAACGGCGCGGTCTGCATCTCCATGCAGGCGCCGACCGGCCAGTCCCTGCGGGGTGGGCCCTTGGTAGACCACGTCCACCTCACGCACCCGGGTCCCGACCAGCTCGGAGACGCTGCCGCAGCCGCGCAAGTGTCCCTTGACCATGATGCCCACGCGGTCGCAGAGCTCCTCGACGTCCGCCAGGATGTGGCTGGAGAAGAAGACCGTTCGGCCCAGGTCGCGCTCCTCCAGGATCAGGTCTCGAATCAGCGCGCGCCCCATGGGGTCCAAGCCGCTCATGGGCTCATCGAGCACGACCAGCTCGGGATCCGAGAGCAGCGTCTGTGCCACCCCAGCTCTCTGCAGCATGCCCTTGGAGAAGGCTTTGAGGGGGGTGTTGGCCACGTGGGCCAGGTCCACGCGCTCCAGCAGCTCACCGATGCGCTTGCGCCGAAGTCCGCTCTCCAAGCCGTAGAGCGCCCCGTACATGTCCAGGAGCTCAAGGGCCGTCAGGTGCTGATAGAAGTAGGGACGCTCCGGTAGAAAGCCTACCTTCTCCCTACTCTCTTGCAGCGTGTGATCCACGCCAAGGATACGCGCGCTGCCTGAAGTGGCCGCCTGAAGGCCCATCAGAATCTTGATGGTCGTGGTCTTGCCGGCGCCGTTGGGTCCGATGAAGCCAAAGACCTCGCCGCGCTCCACCTTCAGGTCCAAGCCGTGCAGCCCCACCACAGGCTTGTCCCAAAAGTGCGTCTTGTAGGTCTTGGACAGACCTTGAATCTCTAGAGCTGGACTCACGCCTTGATCGTCCTGCGCCGCGCCTGCCAGCGGGCCTTTAGGGCTGAATCTCCGCTCTTCTCCAACCAGCGGTCCACCACCTGGTCGGGTGCAGCACCGGCAGACTGCCAGTTGCAGCGGGTGCAGAGGGGACCGGAGTCCTGGAAGCGTCCTTCCAGGTGCGCGCCGCGCCAGGCGTTGACCTGATCACCGCTCCAGAGCTCCGCGAGCGGGGTCTCACGCAGGTTGCCAAGCTTGTTCTCCATGTGCTCATCCAGGCAGCACACGGTCACGTCACCGTTGACGTGCACCATGGGCGTGCTCCACAAGCCGGCACAGGGAGGGCGAGAGTTGCTCATCGCCTCAGAGTCTACTCGCTCTGAGCAGGCTGCGGTTCAGCCTCCGCATCGATGGCCTGCTCTACCTCGACCTCGTCGGTGGTCAGGGTGTACACAAAGCGCGCCGAGACGGTCTCTCCTTCCTTGAGAATGGGCGCGATGCGCCAAAGCTCCGCTGCGGTCACCGAAGAGTCGATCAGCGGCGTGGGGCAGTCCTCGGCTTCCACCAAGAAGGGCACGCCGGTGGTGTCGACGTAGAGCTGCACGCTGCACTCGAACTCATCGGGGGTACCCGCTGGCCAGACCGGCATGACCTGCTCGGAGAAGCTGACCTCGGACCAGTGCACTTCCATGGGAAGGATCAGCTCAGGCTCAGGCTCCGGCTCAGGGCCAACGGCCGGGCCTTCGGTGGCCTCGTCCTCTTGGGCGCGGATGGCCTCGAGCAGCTCCTCCAGCTCCATCTCGCGGATGTCTGGCCCCCGTTGGGGCGCCTCGTTCTTGTAGAAGCGACCGCTGAGCTTTGCGCCCACGGCGAAGTAGGCGCGGTCGATGCCGTCCTGTCCACCCTCATCCCACGGCTCCCACTGGGTGACGTGCTGTCCCCAGGCGACCAAGGAGTAGGCCTTGCGATCGCGCATGTAGCCCACCCCAAGCTCCGCCTCGGCGACGACTTCTTGGCGGGTGCTGTGGTGCAGGGTGTTTCCCCCACTGTCTCGCACGACGTAGTCCACTTCGGTGCGCTCACGGCGCCGACGCGCTGTGCCTTCGATCTCCGCCCGCGCTTGCAGCGTGAAGGGGCCAGCCACCCGCAGGATGCCGTCCAAGCCCAAGCCTGTGCCAATCTCGGCGTAGTACTTGAGCTTCTCGCTGCCCATATCGGAGCGCGAGAGGCCCAACAGGGTCATGGTCTGCGGCGAATACACCATGAACTGCCCACGCCCGCCGTCCCGAACGAAGAGCGACTGGTTGTGCTGTCCGGCGAACATGCCGAAGTCGAGCTGGTCACCCATCTCTGGACGCACGCGAATGGAGAGCAGGGCGCTCTCCAGCTCAAACTGGTCCAGGCGCACCGAGCCGTCGGTCTCCTGGGCCAGGCGCAGACGCATCTCGCCGATGGAGCCGCGGTCGCTCATGTCCACGAGCTGGTCGGGGGTTCCCCGGATCCGCCGGGTCATGATCTCCAGTCCCTGCGTGCCTCCCATGGGGATGCCTTCGGAGAGCAGGGGCGCGGTGCCCTGCTCGAAGGTGTAGGGCCCAGCTTCTAAGGAACGGTAATCCAGGCTGGGGAAGAGGGAGAGGGCAACGGCGGTCGCGATTCCGTCCAAGAGGAACTCCTAAAAGGCGTTGAAAGACAGCAGGTTTTCAAAGACTCTGATCACGGAATCTTCATAGGCCACATCACATTGCTCAGCGTGAAAGCTGCCTGAGACATTCACCTGATTCATATTGAACTTTCCCCAGAGGTCGCCATTGCGGCTCCGGGTGATCTCCACCTGGCCAGGCGCGCCGATGCGCGTGGCAAAGTCCAGATCGGTCACTTCGTAGGAACGCAAGAGGCCATCGTCCAAGACGGCCTCCGCCTCGTTGACCCCGTAGTAGGTGCCCACCCCCACCCGAGGGTTCAAGTCGTCCAGAAGCGAGGGCGCGGCCTCGGCGTCCAGGGGGTAGTAGCCAGCCCAGTCTTCCTGGCGGAAGGACAGCAGCTCGATGAGCACGATGCGGCTGTTCTCGCGGGTCAGGGCGATGGTGAGCTCTTCGGCGACCGCTGCCCGCTCATCCAGATCCAAGGGGGTGTCTCCGGAATCGGAGTCAAGGTTGGAGTCCCCTCCGCCAAAACCCGTATCGCCACCGATTCCGGAGTCCGGAACCGCGGCCAGTCCAAAGGGGTTCGTAAAGTCGACCCCGCGCGCATCACAGCGCATCTTGGAGTTGGAGAGCAGCAAGGCAGCGCGACGCTGGTCCCCGTCCTCGGGAATGGTCACGTACAGGGCGGTGTGCAGCTCGTCGCTGCCGGAGCTGATCTCAATCTTGCCCGGCGCACAGGCCAAGCCCCAAAGCATCCACATCAGAAGCTCCCCGCTGCTCTGAGGCGCTCTCCAGCGGCCGCATCCACCAAGCCCAGCTCTCGGCAGACCTGGGCATGCAGCCGGTCGGCTTGGCTCTGGTCTCCGCTGTTCAGGGGTCGAAAGTAGATCGCGTCACGCCGGGCGTTGGGCCAGTCCCAGGTCAGGTCAAACTCACTGCCCAAGGATGAGAGGAGCTCGCCCCAGTGTGCCAGGAAGAGACCAGCCTCGCTGGCGTTGTGCTCCTGAACAACAAAGGCGATGTGGGCACTGGGTCGGTTCACGCCCAGCTCAGCCCGTAGCTCCAAGAAGCGCTTCACATTCCTGTAGACCTTCTCGCGCTTGTCCGAGCCCTTGACCGCCAGGTAGGAGGCCTGGGAGAAGGCGTCGATGGAGAAATGGATGCTCTGGAAGCAGTCTGGGGGCACGTGGGGGGCGTTGGCCAGGCGCAGCAGACGCAGAGAGCGGGCCTCGTCGAAGATCACCGCGTTGGTGTGCAGCTTGAACTCGGCGAAGAGGCGCCCAGGTCCATTCACCGCGAAGGCGTACTCCACGAAGTCTTCAAAGCGTGGGTGCAAGGTGGGCTCTCCCAACCAGTGCGGACAGAGGTGCACCTCGTCATCCAAGCCCTCCAGGCCCTTGAGCAGCGCCACCCAGGTGTCCCAGTCCATGAACTGATGGGGGGCACCGTGGGCCTCGTCCCGCAGACTCTGGCTGCACATGCCGCAGCGCAGGTTGCAGTGGTCGGTGAGCTCAAGGTTGACGTTGATCACGGGGCTCTCCTAATCACAGGTGACTCCGGATCACGCGTTCGTGGGCCAAGATGTTGGGGCTGCACTCTTGGCAACGCTTCAGGGGCTGACCGGCTTCCATCCCTTGGCGGACGGACTCCAGAAAGGGGCTCTCGCGCCAGAGCTGCTCCAGGGGCTGATCGGCAATGGACTCCCCTTCCCCTGCGAGCACACAGCAGGGGCTGGTCTTGCCGTCGGCTTGAACGACCAAGTAGTGCCAGGCCTTGAGGCAGGGAGCGCCTTTGAGTCCGGGCTCGGGACCGGCCGCCGGGGCAGCCTGGCCTCGTTTGGGGAGGGCTTGCTGGGTGTAGTGAGCCAGTGTGGTGGCCAGCCCCAGGGACTCCGCTCGAGCCAGAGCGATCCGCGCCACCTGAACCAGCTCCTCCCGCTCCAGTGGGTCCAACTCCAGGGCCTTCTGCTCGGGGCGGTACGCGATCAGTCCGTCCACGTCCAAGCGGAAGCAGCCCAGGGCGTGGGCCAGCTCGACCAGCTCCGGGAGCTGCCGAAAGTTGAGCTTGGTGAGCACGGTGTGAATGGCCAGGCGCGGGGTGCTCTGCTGGGCGCGCTCTCGGGCGACCCGCAGACGGCAGAGGTTGTGCACCGACTTTCTGAAAGCGCCGGCCTGACCGCGCAAGTCGTCGTGCACCTCGGCCGTCGCCCCATCGATGGAGACATGGATCTCGTCCCAGCCACTCTCGATGAGCTGGGTGAGCAGCGAGGGCGGCAGGATGGTGCCGTTGGTGGTGAGCACGCCCTCCATGCCCAAATCTTTGACGCGCTGCATGATGGCGGGGGTCAGGTCCCGGGCCACCAGTGGCTCCCCGCCCCCCAGGATGAAGACCCGCTCTACGCCCATCTCAGCGGCCTCGCCGACGAGGTCAAGGTGGCGCTGAAGGGGGAGCTCATCCTGCCGCGGCTGGTGCCGCTCGGTCGTATCGCAGAAGCGACAGTCCAAGTTGCACTTGAGGGTGGGGTAGAGCTCCAGGGTCATGGGTCCCTGGGGGCCCTGGTGCGCCCATTGCCGGATGCGGGCGGCGATCGCGGCGGGGTCAGCCATGCATGAGAGGGTACACCATCGATCCAGCAGACACATGCTGGTATCATCGCCTCATGCTCCCCCTGTTTCTCTTCCTGGCTTGTAGCAGCGACGACCTCAACGCGGACTCCGGTCCCCTTGAGGTGTCCACCTACTGCGACACACCCGCCCAAGCGGACTCCGTGCAAGTGGAGGACGGCGACGGCGATGCCAGCTCCGGCGTGGTCCTGGGCCGCCTCCAGACAAACGTGGTCTCCAACGTCAACGACCCCCAGTACGTGGGCTTTGTGGACTACCTGATCGAGAACCGGGACGTGGGCGGCGCCGCACAACGCGGGCGCTCGGACGTAGATGGAAACTTCACGGAGCGCCTGGGCAGCGGCAACTGGCGCATCAAGCTGGGAGGCTACCAGTCCAGCTACTACTGCGCCAAAGAGTTCGATTTCTCGATCCAAGCTGGCAAGGTCATCCGCGCCTGCGTGGACATGGGCTGCGCGGCTCCATGACAGCGCCCAGGCTAGGCCGGCTGCCCGAGGCCCTGCCTGGCAGCTACCTGGTCTTGGAGCTCAGCAACCGCTGCTCTTTGGCCTGCGTTCACTGCTCGGTGGCCGAGGGAACGGCGCATCCTCACCACCAAGTCACCGGCCGCTTGGATCCGGAGCTGGCCTACGCGCTCTTCAGAGACTTGGCGGAGACCGGGACGCGCTTTGACACCCTGATTCTGTTCTGGCTGGGGGAGCCCCTGCTGCACCCCCACTTTGGACCGATCTACCGGGCCGCCCTGCGCGCCGCCCACCAGCACGGCAGCTTCAACAAGGTCGAGGTGCACACCAACGCCACGCACTTGGACGCCCGACGCATCCGCGGCGCAATGAACGCCAGCACCGTTCCCCAGGTCTGGCACTTCTCCCTCGATGCCGCCACGCAGCAGACCTACACGCCCATCAAGGGCCGAGACCGATTCGACTTGGTGCAAGCCAACGTCGCGGACTTCATCGTGGCGCGCGCCCAGCTGGGGGCTCCCTGGCCCAGACCGGTCTTCCAGTTCATCGTGGGCTCCAACAACGTGCACGAGGTCGGCGCTTTTAGAGCCCACTGGGAGCAGGTCTGTCGGCAGGCGGGCGTACCTGTGCGCGCCGCAGCCCAGCATGTGCCGCCCGGCAGCGACGCCGTGGTCTTCTTCAGGCAGCTGGACTGCCCGACCGCAGAGATGCAAGCCAGGGAGAACGCCGTGTTCCGCCAGGCCATGGCCGAGCAGGGCTTGCCGCTTCCCCGTCAAGACAAGGCACCCGTGGAGGTGGCCGCCGAGAACCTCTCCCCTTGCTCCGGCTACTGGAAGTCCCCAGTGATTGGCTGGGACGGAAAGCTCACGGTGTGCACCCGAGACAACCGCCTGGACAACAGCGTGGGGACCTTGGCTGAGCAGAGCTTTGGGGAGCTCTGGTACGGCGAGAAGCTGCAGGAGCGTCGGGAGCGCGTGGCCCAGGGGGACTACAGCCTCACCCCCCTCTGCAACACCTGCTTCATCCCAAAGAGCAGCAACCACAGCGACATCAGCCCAGAGGAAATCTCGGCCTTCAACGCGGGCTCGGCCTTCCACAAGGAGAGCCCATGAGCGCCTTCAGACCAGGCGCCAGCCGGATCATCAACCGGGCACTAGACGAGCTCAAGATGCGTCGGGCCCCCGGTCGGCCCACCCAGATCCACCTCTCGGTCACCGACCGCTGCTTCCTGCCCTGCCTGCACTGCGACATCTGGAAGAACACCGACAAAGACCTGCCCACCCACATCTGGACCACCACCCTGGACCGCATGGCCGAGTGGGTCGGACCGGCCAGCGTGAACTTCGTGGGCGGCGAGCCTCTGCTGCGCAAGGACCTGGAGCTGCTGATGGCCCACGCCGTGCGCTTGGGCAACGAGGTCACCTTCAACACCAACGCCTGGTTGTTGACGGAGAGGAGAGCAGCCAGCATCGCGGAGACAGGAGCCTCCGTTTGCTACATCAGCATGGACGGCTTCACTGCCAAGACCGTAGACCACAGTCGAGGTCGCGTTGGCTCTCATGAGAAATGCATGGAGGCCTTCGATCTCATCGACCGGCACGCCTCCCCTCGGGTGGTGGTGACCTGCATCCTGAACAAGGAGAACGCAGCCGAGATCCCGGCCCTTCTGCGCTTCGTTCAAGAGCGCGGCTACCAGCTGGTGGTGCAGCCCCTCTACCAGAACTTCGGCAACAACGAATACGACCCCAACTGGTTCAAGAGCAGCGTGCTCTGGCCCACCGATCTCGGGCCCATCGACGCGGCCCTGGACCTGCTGATCGACGAGCGCCGTCGGGGAGGCCCGGTGTGCAACGCCGTAGGCCAGCTGGAGACCATGCGCGGCTACTTCCGCGACCCGGTCACCTTCAACGGCCTGACCTGCAAGGCCGGTCACAGCGACATCAGCTTTGACCCCCAGGGCAACGTGCGGCTCTGCTACTTCCTGGAGCCGGTGGCCACGGTCTACGACATGAGCCCGCTGGCGGCGGTGTGGGATGCGCCCAAGACGCTGCGGAGACGGTGGGAAGTGAGTCGGTGTGAGAGGAGTTGCAACCTGTTGAATTGCAACTTTGACAGGAGTGACTTGTAGTTGGGTGATTCCAGGGCTCGAGTGAAGAAGACCCGGTGCACGCCGCCAAGTAGAGTAGCCTCGCCGGATACCGAGAGGACTCCTCATGCGTCTTGAAGGCTCAGGTCCACGCTCCGCCGGGTCGGCGTTCATCATGCTGCTCACCCTGTCGTGGGTGTGCGGCTGCGACGGCGACGGCGCTTCTCCTCCCCCCGCCGAAGGGCCCCGTCTCATTGGGCTGACCGAGGACGGTGGGGGTGGGCTTCTCTGCGGAGCGGACTTCTTCGTCTCGCTCTATGGAGAGGACCTCGTCTTCGTTGGAGATGACACGCCGACGCTCACGCTGACGGATGCAGGCGGCGGCGTGATCGACGGGGAGATGATGGAGCTATCGTTCCAGCCAGACTGCGCCCCCATCGACGGCTTGGAAGGCGCGGTGCGTTGTGAGGTGGTCTACGCGCGCCTGCCACTCGCACCCTCGCCCGAACTCTTCGTCAGTGAGTTGACGCTCACCAACCCGGACGTCGAAGGATTCGCCGGGAGCGCGACGCTCGAGCTGACGATCGTCCCAAAGCCTGCGATCTCCTCGGTCTCGCCTGGCCTGGCCTCATTCCCGGAAGGTGGTCGCGAGGTGGAGGTGAATGGCGAGGGGTTTGTGGTGCTGGACAGGGGCGAGGGCGAGGATGTCCCAGAGGTGTTCTACGAGGCGGACAACAGCACGATCGAGGTCCTCGAGGTCGACGGATGCTCCTCGTTGGACCTCAACGGCCTAGGCCTCTCCGTGGCCAGGATGTGTTCGAGCATCACCGTGTGGTTGACGTCTCCCGGGGAGCTGGGGGTCCGGAATCCGTCGCCTGTGGACTGCGACACCACGGACACCCTGGGTGGTGGGCACGGCGTCTCCGAGTTTCCCGGCGACGGCTACGAGCTCATGGTCCTGAATCCGTTTCTGGTCTGTGACGTCAGCGCTGGACGCAGCGTGAGGGTGTCGGATGTGCCGATGTATCGGGTCGATGGGCAAGATCCGATGGTCACCGTGGACGGTGTCTCCGCGCAGGCGACCCTCGAGCGCTGTGAGCCCGAGTCTGGGGTCGAGATGTGTCGCGAGACCACCATCGCGGTGCCGACCGAACTCGATGCGTCGGGCATGGTGGAAGTGGTCATCACGCATGCGCCACCGCTGGATGTTCCTGTGACAACGTCGCTCTGGATTCAAGCTCCGTTCGGGCTCGAGGGCGCCACGCCGGCTCTGGTGAGCGCGAGCCAGGGGCCGCAGCCGGTGGTGCTGACCACGACGGGTTTCCTGTTTCAGGAGCCCATCGTGACCATGACCAATGCGGCGGGCGAGACGGTGACGCTCGAGGCTGAGGTTCCTGAGAGAACGCAGGAGGGGGAGCCCAACTGCGAGGTTGTGACGACGATGCTCGCCGAGGGAAGTGTCTGTTTCGAGGTCGAGGTGACAATCCCTGCCGAGGACCTGACCGAGGCCTACACGCCGACGCTGAGCTGGGACACTCCGCTAGGTGACGGATGCAACGGCAGCTCCTCCACGATTCTCACAATCACGCCCTGAAGACCGCGATGCGTGCCCCTCGGTCACAAGGACCAGGCCACGCGGGCCACAGGCGAGACAGCCTAGCGCCCCATCCCGTTGATGTCCTGACCCTCCAAGACCGACTTGGAGTGCCCCTCAAAGGCCACCTGAATCATCGCCTGGCCGAGCCGATCCGTGCTGGTGATGCTGTTGGGCGCCACAGCCTTGAAGAGCGGCATGGTCCAGCCAAAGTAGCTGTAGTAGATGCGGTAGGAGCGCACCCCGGAGACCACGCCCTTCTTGGGCTCGATCATGGCCGGGCGGAACATGTGGGCGGACTTCCACGGCATGCCGAGCATGGCCTGTTCGGCCTCCCCTTTGACCCGAGCCCACATCGTGCGGCTGCCCGCGTCGGAGCCTGCTCCGGAGATGAAACACAGGCGCATCTCCGGATTCTCAGCCAAGAGAGCCCGCCCAGCTTCCACACTGAAATCATAGGTAATACGCCGGTACTTCTCCTCAGACATGCCGCTCGAGGAGATGCCCAAGCAGTACAAGCAGGCGTCAAAGCCGCTGAGCTGCTCCTGGATGCTGGACAGGTTGCCAAAGTCGCTGTGCTGAAGCTCGGTGAGCTTGGCGTGGGTGTGACCGCTGGGTCGACGGCCCAAACTCAGCACGGCCGTGACCCGGTCATCCTCCAGGCACTCGATCAAGGCACCTTCACCGATCATTCCGGTGGCACCAAAGAGAACAACCCGCATCGCTCAGCTCCGTCTTGCGCAGAGTCTAAGCCCGCAGAATCAGCCGAACAGGCGCAGGTCCCGCCAAGTCACTCGCCGAGCGCGCCAAAGACATCCTGATGGCCCACGAGCAGACTGACCTCGCCAGTGGAGATCGCGGCCAGCTTGTCCGCCAGCCACCCGTCCACGTCTGCGCCAGTCTCTCTCGCAGCATGTGCGATTCCCTTCGCCATCTCCTCCAACATGCGGCTCTTGTGGGCCGGAATCTCCCAAGGCGTGGCCTGGGTCTGCACGGTGTAGCCGGCCTGCTCCAGGCGCTGGACGGTGTAGGCGGCGGCCCCAACCCCCAAGGAGGGTCCAAAGCCACGGTCTAGGAGCTGGTGATCTCGAAACGCAGCATGAATGGCTGCGTCTCGGGGATCCTCCGGGGTCCACTGGATCAGCCCGTCCACCGTCAACGAGGCCAGTATGGGCCGCCCGTCCAACCATGCGACCAGGTCGTCCACAAAGCCGGCGTCCACCAAGTCCAGAAGCGCAGTGGTCACCACCAGATCGCAGTCCACATCCGGAAAGCCCTGGCGCAGGTCCGCCTGAAGTGTGGACACGGCGTGCGAGCCCCAGGCCCCGGGGCTGCCGTCGTGCTCTGAGTCCGGCAAGCCCAAGAGCACCCGAGCGGTGTCCAAGAGCCGGGGGTCGTGGTCTACCAGAGTCCAGCTCTGGGCCCCCCGGAGCTGCGGGGCCAGGAAGCGGATGTTGGAGCCAGCACCGCAGGCCAGATCCAGGACGCGGGCACCTTCAAGCTTGGGAAGAAGCCCCCGAGAGGGCCGGCGGGCGTTGTGGTCGAAGGGCTCCCGAAGGGCCAGCCACTTGGGATCAAAGCTCATCGCTTCTCCATCTCTTCAAGCGCGCGCCAGACGGTGCGCGCAGTGTCCTGCCAGCTGGGCAGCTGAGCATCTTGGGCGCCTTGGTACAGCGCCTCTCGCAGTGCCGGGTCTCTCAAGTAGGCCGCAAGTCCAGCCAGGTCCTCGTCCAAGGTCAGCTTGGCCGAGGAAGGAAGGCTGGCCAAGGCGCCAGCAGGCGTGGAGAGCACCGGCCGGCCATGCGCCACCGCCTCGCTGAGCACCATGCCAAAGGCCTCGTGGTGGGCGGCGTGCACCAAGGCGTGCGCCCGGTGGTAGTGGGCAGCCATCTCATCGGCTTGACCCAGGAGCCGAACCCGCTCCTCCAGGCCCAGCTCTTGAACCAGCTCGGCCACAGCTTGGGCTGTCTCGGGTTCCCGGTCCAGGGCGCCGACACAGTCCAGGGTCCAGGGCAGCTCACGCAGCTCGGCCAATGCCCGGAGCAGACGGGCGTGGCCCTTGCGACGGGTGAGGGTGGCGGCACAGAGCAGTCGGGGCACGCCCCTGGGCGCGGGCCCGGGCGTCCCTTCCGTACCGGGCAGAGCCAGCACGCTGTTCATCCCCCCCTGCGCCAAGAGCGCTTGCACCTCTGGCCCCGTGCAAATCAGCCCTGCTGCCTGACCCAAGGCCGAGAATTCCTCATCGAGCGCCGCCTGGGGCTGGCCGGGCTCCCACACTCGGAGGCTGTGCACCAAGACCACAGCCCGCTGCTCGCTCAAGCGCGGCGCCAGGGACTCCCAGAGCAAGCCATCGGCCAGCACCCACACACCAGGGCAGAGGGCCTTGACCCGAGCGGCGTCTCCATCGGCCAGTGGCCAAGACAGGGGCAGAATCTCCGCCTGCACCCCCAACTCGAGCCATGCCTGCAGCAGGCGCTTGTTGTAGAGGTAGCCGCCCGTGCGCTGTTCCGGATCTCCTGGGCTGAGCAGCACCACCCGCTGCTCGGTCGGGCTCACGGCATCACCCCATTGGGGTGTAGCTCGGGCAAGGGCTGGGAGTCGTAGCGGGCCAAGCTTCGAACGAGCGCCGGATACAGGCTTTGGTGCTGCATCTCCGGCCGGTTGCGCTGTGGCGGCACCATGCCTGGAATGAAACCGCGCGCCTCGAACTCCGCCAGGAGCACCGGGTCGGTGGACAAGACGTGCACCGGCACGCCAAAGCCCATGCGCTTGGCCAGGAAGGGCGGCTGGTGGTCGCCCATGATGATGACCAGCATGGGGCGCTCGGTGCCCTCGTGCTCGAGGTGCTGCGCCAGAGCTTCCAAGTCGTAGTGAACAACATCGGCGTAGGCCAAGAGCTTCTCTTCCTTGATGCTGCCCACCCCCGAGTGCTGCATGCCGGCCTCGCGCTGATAGCGGCCCAGGCGCTTGATGGCCTCGTCCCGGGAGGCGGGGGTGGCAGCCTCCGTCTTCTTCTTCTTCTTCTCCGCGCTCTCGATGTGATCTTGGCCCAGGGGCTGATCGGCCAGCGTATGCCAGTCCTCCACCAGGGGCGGCGGAGAGCGCCACGGCACATGCGAGGCCACCATGTGGAAGCTGATGAACAGCGGCAGATCGGCCGGCTCAATCACCTGCTCCCGAAGCCAACCCAGAGTGTGCTGGTCCGGAATGATGCCCCAGCCCCATTCGGGCCCCTGCCAGTCCAAGTCCGCATAGAAAACGGTCTGGTCAAAGCCAAACTCGTTCTCCAGCTCTACCCCCGGACGGGCCCGGTCCTTGGGCTCGACGACCACCGTCTTGTAGCCCAGTCCTGAGAGAAAGGAGGGCAGGGTCTTGCGCTGCACAAAGCTGGGCTTGAGGTGCTGAAAGACGCTCTCGTAGGAGATCTTCATGCCCGAATACACCGAGGCGTCTGCGATCCAGGAACGGCCCCCGCTGACCGGCGCCTCCGAGCGGCCGCTGACGCTGTACCAGCCTTGGGCGCCAAGGGCGGTCTCCAGCTCCCGCAGGTGCTCGGTGATGGGCTCTCCGCTGACGGATTCCTCGAAGATCAGCTGACCGTAGGACTCCACGATGAAGATGCGCAGCTCAGGGCTGCGGTGCAGCGGCGCCAACTGCAGGCCCTGGTAGGGATCCTGCGCGATGGTCTGGTTGACCGAGTTGTAGACCCGCCAAGACTCACTCAGGTTCTCCACCATGTGCGGCAGAATCACGCGCGATGGCCAGCGGGTAGCGCCGGGATGCAGGCGCCCCAAAAAGCTCAGCGCAAAGGCCAGCACCGCCAAGCCGCTCAGCCAGGGAGCCTTGGGCGCCCAGGTCTCCGAGGCCCGGTACATGCCAACGGCCGCCCCCACGCCCGCCGCTGGCAAGCCCACCACAACGGCCACGACGATGAGGGCGTCCTTGAGGGTTCCGACGTCCGAGAGCAGCACCAACATGTGGCGCAGCAGGAAGGTCAAGTCGTAGAGCAGCGGGTCCTGTCCCATGGCGAAAACACCGACCAGACGCATCACCTCGAAAGCGAGCAGCGCCAGCACCAGGAGACCGCCCAGCAAGGCCGCTGGTTTTCCAACCCCAAAGCGCCGGGCCCAAGCGACCCCGGCGGCCAGGATGAGGAAGTCGACGCTGAACCCCAGAGCCAGCCAAGGGGAGGGCTTGTCCAGGCCCATCGTCGCCGGCAGCAGCAGCAACACGTTCAGAAACAGAAGCACCACCCAGCCACGCCAAGCCTTCATTCCGCCTCCTGAGGTCATGCCGGCTCCGACGCAGCGCGCAGGCGAAGCAGGGGCACCAGAGCGCCGGGCAGGGCACCGGCCAAGACGCTCAGGCCGTAGGTGATGGAGACCGCAAGGGCGGCCTCCTCCGGGAGTCCGAGGCTGGGCAAGAGCAGGGTCGCGGTGACCTCGCGTAGGCCCCATCCTCCCAGAGAGAGGGGCACCGACATGGCCAAGAGCAACAGGGGCAGTCCCCGCAGCAAACTCAGGCTCAAGGGCAAGCCCAGGGCCAGTACACAGAGAGCCAGACCGGCGACAAAGGTGGCCAAGAGCAGCGCACTGACTCCCCAGACCCCCAGGCTGTCTTTGCGCAGCAGCGCCTCACGAGCGTCCTTGGCGAAGGGGCCAATGGCCGGCAGCTTGGCCGGGGCGATCAGAGCCACGAGCGCACCGCCGCTGATCACCGCCACCGCAGGCAGCATGCCCACCGGCGCGATGGCCCAGAGGCTCAGGGCCAAGATGCAGCAGAGCGCACAGAGCAAGAGGTGCCCGGAGAAGCGCTCCACCATGGCCGCGTGAAGGGCTTGGCGCATGGAGTCGCTGCGCCGTCCGTGGCGGAACACCCGCACCCCATCTCCGGCCACACCGCTGGGCATGATCTGGTTGATCAAGGTGGCGAAGTAGAGCTCTGGCAAGGCCACCGACATGGGCAGGGGCAGCTCCAAGCGCTCACTCACCCGGTGCCAACGCCAGGCAGACAAGGCGATCTGAACGGGCCCCAGCAGCACGGCCGCCAAGAACCAAGGCCACTTGACCTGCACCAGGAGCTCGGCCACTTGGGCGCGGTCCACCGAGTACAGAGCCCAGGCCACCAAGCCACCCGTGAGCGCCACTGTCGCCAGGGCCTGGAGGGGCTTGCTTCTCGCAGGCTCAGTCGCCAATGGGTCCTTCGTAGGAAGCCCAAGCCACATCGGATTCCCGCAGGGTCACCGAGATGCCCGAGAGGCCGGAGGCGTGCACACCCAGGGAGCCGTCCGTGACCTTGGCGCCCAAGCGACGCCAGACTTCCTGGGCCAGGAACTCCGTGGTCGTGTTGATGCCCTTGAACTCGGGCAGATCGTCCAGGTTCTTGTAGTTCAGGTCGGCCAGAACGGCGTCTACGGCCACGTGGGCCAGCCCGATGTCCACCACCAGACCGTCTGGGTCCAAGCCCTTGCGGGAGAAGGCCACATCCACCACATAGGTGGCCCCATGCAGGCCTTGGGCGGGACCGAAGATCTCACCGACAAAGCTGTGGGCAATCATCATACGGCCGCGGACGTTGAGTCGAAACATCAGGAATTTCCTTCATTCTTTGGGTAGGCGACGAGCTGGCACATGGCCCCGGGCGCGCCGAGAAGGGCGGGCAGGGCGGCCGGCAAGTCTGCCAGGGAGATCTCAGGCTCCAAGAGCCGGTCCAGGATGGGCGCGTTCAACAGCCGCATCACGGTTTGGAGGCGACGGGCGTAGTCCCAGCGCGGTGCCCGACCAGGCGGGATTCGGCCCACCTGGGAGCTCTTAAGGGTCAGGCGGCGGCTGTGAAAGGCGCGCCCCAAGGGGACGGCAGGAGACTGCTCCCCATACCAGGACAGCTCCACGATCTGCGCCTCTACGCCCGCCAGCTCCAGGCTCAAGGCCAGCCCCGCCTGCGAGGTCGATGCGTGCACGACCAGGTCCTGCTGCCCCTGGGCGTCACCCGGCAAGCAGAAGGTGGCCCCCAGCGCCTCGGCCAGCTCGGCCTTCTCGGGGTTCAGGTCGACCAGCTGAACGGTGCAGGCTGGAATCTGAGCACAGAGCCACGCCACCAGAGAGCCGACAACGCCAGCACCCACGACCGTGATGCGGTCCCCTGGCCCGGGAGCGGCGTCCCAGACCGCGTTGAGGGCGGTCTCCAGGTTTGCGGCCAACACCGCACGACGGGCCGGAACACCCTGAGGAACCGCGGTCACGGCCGTGGCAGGGACTTGGTAGAGGTCTTGATGGGGATGCAGGCAGAAGACCACCTGACCCAGCTGCAGCTCGGAGACCGACTCGCCCAGAGCGACCACCTGCCCCACGCTGCAGTAGCCGTACTTGACCTCGCCACCAAAGTCGCCTTCTTGGAAAGGCGCCCGCATCTCCTGGGCCAGCGCCCGGGGAACTTCTCTCCGCCAGACCAGAGACTCTGTGCCGCGGGAGAGGGCCGAGTACAGCGAGGCCACGCGCACCTGCTCCGCTCCGAGCGCAGGCAGCTTGTGCAGGCGAAGCTCCGCCTTCCGCTCCCCGACGTACCAGAGCGCCCGCGTCTTCACGCGAACACGAGGTCGTAGAGCATGTCCTTCCCCAGGGGAAAGACTCGGGTCTCCGGACGTAGGGCTTCTTCGAGCTTGTCCAAGGCCGGCAGCACCAGCGAGGGCCGGCCGCTGCCAATGATCATGGGCGCGACCACCAAGTGGAGGCGGTTCAGGTGCCCCTCCTCCAGAAAACGCGACACGGTCACCCCCCCCCTTCCACAAAGACACGCCGCAGACCCCGCTCTGCCAGAAGCTCCAGGAGGAACTTGGCCGAGAGCATGCCGGTGGTGGGAACGGTGACACGTTCTACAAAGTCCGGCAGCTCCCGCTCCACATCGGCGCCGGTCAACCAGAGGGTGGGCGCCTTGCCATCGCTCAGGAGCTGGTGGGAGCTTGGAACGGAGCCGGAGGGATCCACCAGAACCCGAGTGGGGTGGGGTCCAGGTACCCGCCGAACCGTCAGCGCCGGGTTGTCCAAGGTCGCTGTGGCTGCGCCGACCAAGACAGCGTCCGAGAGGGCCCGCAGGCTGTGGGTGTGTGCCAAGTCTTCCGGGCCTGAGATCCATTGGGAGGAGCCGCAGTCCATCGCAATGCGCCCATCCAGGCTCTGGGCCAGGTGCCCCACTGTCCACTCGCTGCCGCGCGCCAAAGGCTCCAAACACTGCCACGCTTGGAGCTGCTCAGCGCTCCATGCAGGATCGGCAAAGACCGATTCCCCCCGAGACAATGCCAAGAGGCGGGTCCAGACGGCGTTGGGAGAAGGGATGGGCATATTCAAGACGCTTCCGGCAGCTCCTCGCTCCTAACGCGCTGGTTGGAAAGCGATGGACGATGGTGTACCCGCCTGGGCGGAACACAGGGGGTTATTGCGGCTTAAATGCACTCCCCTTCCCGCAGCTTGATTCTGGCCGGTGCCGTCAGCGCACTGGGCGCTGCGCTTCTGGCCGCCATCCTGGCGGGCGCGCTGAACCAAGCCAGCTCCGCTCAAGCCGCTCTGGCCGCCCTGGGAGCCACCCTCGTTCCCGCAGGCGCTCTGGCCCTGGCTTGGGGCGAGCGCCAAAGCATGGGCAAAGAGATCGGCCCCGCGAACTGGGTGACCTTCTCTCGGGGGGCCTTGGGAGCCTCAGCAGGCGGCGTTGGCCTGTTGGCCTTCGCGATGCCTCTGAACACAGGCCTGCTCTGGGCGGTCGTCGTGCTCAGCATCCTGGCCCTCTGCATGGATGGGCTCGATGGCTGGGCCGCCCGTCGCTTCGACTGCGCCAGCCCCTTCGGCGCCCGCTTGGACATGGAGCTGGACGGCATGACCACCGCCGCCCTCTGTGTGCTGGCTTGGAGCAGCGGCGCTGCGGGTGCCTGGATCCTGCTCTCGGGTGCCATGCGCGGCCTCTTCATCCTGGCTGCGCGCCTCTGGCCTTGGATGGACCGCCCTCTCTTCCCCAGTCAGCGCCGCAGGGTGGTGTGCGTCATCCAAATCGCCACCCTCATCGCGGCCTGCGCGCCCCTCTTTTCCAGCATCAGCGCATGGGTCGCAGGTGCAGGATTGGCGGCCCTGATCTATAGCTTTGGGGTCGACACCTACTGGCTGTACACGCACCGAGAGCGCCCGTGACCCTTCTGGCCCTGCTGCTGGCATGCACCACCCCCGTAGAACGCGCGGGCCCCGACCTGGTGCTCTTCACCGTCGACACCCTGCGTCACGACACCTTGGGCTTTGCCGGCGACACCACTGCACAGACCCCAAACATGGACCAGCTCGCCGCCCGCGGCGTGGTCTTTGAACAAGCCACCACCCCCTTTCCGCGCACCACACCCGCCCTGGCCAGCCTGCTCACCGGCTTGCGTCCGGCGCACCACGGCAGCCTAGAGGTGGGCCAGCCCATGACCTCCGGGGTGCCCATCGCCGTCTCCCTCCAGAAGGCCGGATGGGTGGGCATCGCGGCCAGCGGCACACCGGTGGCCGGTCCCGAGCAGGGCTTGGCACAAGGCTTCGAGGTCTTCATCTCCAAAGAGGACCCCCGCGCCTCTGAGCTGGTGGACATCGTCATCCAGGCCACCGCAGAGCTGCCGCCGGAGCAGTCCGTCTTCCTCTGGGTGCACGTGGTCGACCCCCACTTTCCCTACCTGCCCGACGGCGCCACCGAAGGCCCGTGCAAGGAGTTGGGGGAGAAGATCAGGGATGGCGCTCAAAAACGCGGTCCCATGTTCGCCAACCACGGCGGCGTGGCCGCCAACGCCCTGGAACACTGCCAGCAGCTCTACGCAGGCGAGGTCAGCGCTGCCGACTCTGCGCTCGGAGAGCTGCTCGAAGGCTTGAGCGCCCAAGGCCGCAACCCCATCGTGGCCCTGAGCTCCGACCACGGAGAGCACTTCGGCGAGGGCGGCCTGTTTTACGAGCACGGACCCCAGGCCCATGACGCGGTGGTGCGCATTCCAATGGTGGTGGCCGGTCCAGGCGTGGGCCAGCACCGGGACCGAGGAGTGGCCCGCTTGGAGGACCTGGGGGCCACGATGCTCGCAGCCGCAGGACTCCCCACTATGGGCCTGGATGGCGTGGATCTCTGGCCTCGGCTGCGAGAGGAGGTGACGCCACTGGAGGAGGCGGCCGCTTGGGTGCTCTCCGGGAGCGCCCTGCACAACGTGCTCACAGGCTTCGTCACCACCGGACGCCAAGGCCGCCGGGTCTGCACCCACGGACCGCGCTGGAGCCGCTGCGGCAAGAAGCAGAGCTTCCGCTTCTTCGACCACATCGCTGATCCCAACCTGAACACCGCCGGCGAGCCCAGTCCCTTTGACCGCGCGGCCCTGGAGGCTCAAGCAGACACCTGGCCGCCGGAGAGTGCCCGGCAGCTCCTGGTCCGCACCCCATCCAGCGCCTTGCGGGCCAAGCCCGTGGCGAAGGGTGGACACCAGCGAGAGGGAGACGCGTCCTTGGGCAGCCAGTTGGACGCCTTGGCCGCCGAGCTCCAGGTCAAGGACTGGTCCTCGGTTCAAGACGACAGCGTTCTCGAGGGCCTCAAGGCGATGGGCTACGTCGAGTGAGAACTACGGCCCCTGGCCGATGACCATCCTGCGCCTCAGATCCGCCAGCCCGTAGCTCAACTCCGCCTCGATCACGGCCTTCTCCGCATCCGCCAGCTGTCCTTCGCGAAGCACCAAGCGGAAGACCTCACTGCCGCCCAGCTCAAAGGCGGTGCGCTCCATGGCCAGGGCCTCCTCTGCGACCGCCAAGGCTTGGCGCGCGATGACCACCCGCTCCCAGCTGGCCTCGACGAGCTGATGAGACTGCTGAAGTTCGGCTGCGAGTTGATCCAGTGCGCCCTGGCGCACGAAGGCGACCCGGTCCAGCTCCGCACGCGCATATCCCAGGCTTCCCCTTTCCTTTCGCATCAAGATGGGCACCTCAAGGGCCAGGCCACCGCTGACCTTGTCGGGCTCCAGCTTGGCCTTCAGATCCACCTTGGGCAAGGCTTGGTTCTGGGCCCGCCGCAGCTCCGCGTCGGCCAGCTGAAGAGCCAGGTCCAACACCACAACATCGGGACGCTGCTCAAGCTGGGTCAGATCCCAAGCCAGATCCAAGCGCGGCTCCCCCCAGCCCCAGTCCTGCGGGATCTGCTCACGCTCCGGGGTCTGTGGACGGCCTTGGGCATCGCGCCACCACAGAGAGAGGGACACCGCGGCGCTGTCCAGCTCCTGCTTGGCTTGGATGGCTGAGCTCTTGCGAGAGAGCAGAGCCCGCTGGTTGTCCACCAACTCCAAGCGAGAGCGCTGCCCAAGCTCCAGACCTCGCTCCAAGGCGGCGTTGCGCTGAACGGCCAGCTGCAGCTGCCGCTCGGCCAGGTCCAACTTTCGCCCATAGGCCACCCACTTCCACCAGCTCTCTGCCGCCTTGCCACGCGCCTGAAGAACATCCAGGTCCAAGGTGGCCTCTTGGATGCTGAAGAGCAAGCGAGCCGAGACGAGCTCCAGGCGCGAGTCGCCCCAGATCAGGCCATCCAAGACGGGCACCGAGAGCTCGGCAGAGGGGGTCCCGTTGGCCACGCTGCCGTCCCAGTTCAGAGCCATCGTCGGCCCCAGAGAGGTGGGCTGGACGAAGGAGAGGGATCCATCCTCGACTCCAGGGACACCGTCCTCCGAGGCCCAGCCCCCCACGATGTAGGGGTCATTGACGGCCCCAGCCGAGGTCACCTTGGCCGCAGCCTGGTCCACCTTCGCCGAGCTTGCGCCCAGGTAGGGGACGCGGGTGTCCACGCCCTCCATCAAGCGGTCCAAGGTCAGGGTCTGGGCCTGGACCAGCGAGCAGATCAGTAGAATCACTTCATCAACCCTGGGTCACGTGGCTTCTTGGCGCTGGCGGGCTTGCCCTCCAGTGCGGGGGTGTCGGGGGGGAAGGAGTTGATGCGGCGCCAGACCTCCCAGCCCAGCCTGACCTCGCCCAAGAGCACAAAGCCCTTGGCCTTGACGCCCTGGCGAAGGGTGGGCCAGGGGCGGTCGCCTTCGACAGGGACAACGACCACTCGGAACTTGCCGCTGCCGCTGTCTGTTGCATCGATGAGCGCGACGCGGCCAGGGTACGTGCCGATGCCGTCGCCAGGGGGACCCACCCACTGCAAGGCGGGGATGCCCTCAAAGACCACGCGCACCTG
This sequence comes from uncultured Pseudomonadota bacterium, assembly GCA_913060515.1. Lineage (GTDB taxonomy): Bacteria > Myxococcota_A > UBA796 > UBA796 > CAJQPC01 > CAJQPC01. The sequence continues at coordinate 57,055 of CAJXRZ010000036.1, forward strand.
GTCCCCCACCTCAATCCAGGGCAGGTCTCGGCCGTCTGCGTAGATGGCCACTGCGCCTGCGTCGGTCTCTGGGACGAGCTCGATGAGCGCATCGCCAGCCTTGACCTGACCGCCAATGGGTGCGCCCTTGAGAGAGAGCACCACGCCGTCCCGCGGGGCCAAGATGTCCTGGCTCTGCTGGTAGGCGAGCTTGCCCTCCAGCTCGTTGTACTTGCCCTTGATGGAGGCGATCTTGACCATCGTCTCGTCCCGCTCCGCCTCAGAGATCGCAATCTCCGCGTCGGTTGACGCCAGGGCCTTCTCCCGCGCCCGCTGGGTCGCGACGATCTCCAGGTCCAAAGCCTCCACAGTGGCCTCTTGCTTGGCCACGGAGAGCATGGCCAGCTCCAAGTCACGGTTGCTGGAGATTCCCTCCGACTGAAGGGTCTCAATGCGGTCCAGGTTCAGCTTTGAGGTGTCCAGAGTGGCCAGCTCACCCAGTGCCTTGCGGCGCAGTTCCTGTCTCTTATACACATCTCCGAGCCCACGAGACAGGCAGAAAT
>CAJXRZ010000037.1 GCA_913060515.1 uncultured Pseudomonadota bacterium
GAGATTTCTGCCTGTCTCGTGGGCTCGGAGATGTGTATAAGAGACAGTACCTGTACTGGAACACCCTGCATGAGCGCCCGGTGCCTTGGGTCAACAAGGTGGGCCACCAAGGAACCGCGTCTTCCAACGCAGCCCTGCGAACCTGGGTGCTGCTCAGCAAGGACGGCCCCATCGTCCCTGGCAGCCCCGGTGTGCCCGACCCCAAAGCCGACCTCAAGGCCGCTACCGCCGAGCTCAGGGCCCAGGGCTACGGCATGGTCTTGCTACACCGAGACATGCTGGCCGAGCCCAAGCTGGAGGGCGAGATCAAGCGCGCCTTGCGGCCGGTTCTGGGACCGGGACAGAAAGTAGAGGGCGGATGGCTCTGGGTGCTCTAAGCGTCCAAGAGCTCGAAAATCGCAACCCCTTCCGTCTTGCCCTTGACCACGACCACGTCCACTTTCCGGGTCTGAATCTGCTCGCCCAACAGCTCTTGGGTGCGCTCACCAATCAGGACGCGCGTGCCGTAGTTCTTGTTGATGGCCTCGATACGCGCCGCGGTGTTCACCGAGTCGCCGATGGGGCTGTAGTTGAAGCGCTCCCGGGCCCCGATGTTGCCCACCAGCGCCAGCCCGGTGTTCACGCCCACACGGGTGCGCAGGATTGGCTTGCCCAAGGCCAAGTTCTTCTCCACCAAGGCTTGGCTCTGCCGGTCGATCTCCAAGGCACAGCGGCAGGCCCGGATGGCGTGGTCCTGGTGCGGCGTCGGCGCGCCCCAAGCCATGTAGACCCCGTCGCCCATGTAGGAGATCAAGGCGCCATCTTCGGCCTGAACGCAGCGGTTGATCATCTCCATGTACTCGGCCAGCGCCTCGACCAGGACGTGGGGGTCTGTGCTCTCGGAGGTGGTCGTGAAGTCGGCGATGTCGGTGAACATCACGGTGATCTCGCGCTCCTCGACTCCCAAGCTGGCCACACGGCCATCTGCCAGCAGGGAGCGCACCAGATCCAAGGGCACGTAGTGCGAGAAGCTGCGCAGTCCCTTGCGCATGTGCTCAAAGCTGTCCCCCAACTGCCCGGCTTCTCGGATGGAGCTCGGTGGCAAAGGCTCCAGATCCATGCGCAGCTCAGCCATGTCTTTGAGTCGCCGGGTGACCTGCAGGAAGGGCCGGGCAATACCGGCCGCCAGCCACGCCGAGAGCGCCAGCGCCAAGAGCAAGACCAGCATGCCCAGCAGGGCCGTGCGGCCCATGATTCTCTGCGCTGGACCGTTGAGCTGCGCTTCGGGAACCGCAATGGCGATGCGCCAATCCGCGCCCCCCTGTACGTCCAAAGGGGCCGTCGAGAGCAACCACGGCTCCCCATCCAACTCGAAGCGGCCGCCATCGGCGCCGAGCACTGCATCGCGCAGGGCCTCGCTCTGGTGACCGATGGCCGCGCCGCCGCTGGTCAGAACGAAGACCTGACCCCGCTTGCCGAGCCGCTGCTCATAGAGCCACCGCTCCAGATCCTCCAAGAAGAAGTCCGCCGCCCAGACGGCGACCACTTCGCCGTCCTCGACCCGTCCTTTGTAGACAGAGATGCCCAAGTTGCCGTCGCTGAAGACATAGGGCTCCGACCAGCGCAGCTCCGGATGCGCGACGCTGTCCTGGTACCAGCGGGAGTTCTCCGGCCGGTATTGGGTGTCATAGCTGGGTGGCAGCGGCTCACGTCCTCCGTCGGGGAGCACCCGCCATTCTTGGGGCAGCTCCCGTTCCGGGCTCGCCAGGTAGGCCCGCAACCCCAGGCCCTTGCTTGTGGTGCCACCGGCGTAGAACATCGGCGAGGCAATGCCGTGCCAGCCCAAGGTGGGGTGGGCCTGCATCGAGAGCACCATGGCGTCGGCGAGCTGCTCGGGCTGCTCCAAGTCAATCACCCCAAGCTCCAGCAGCTCGCCGTTCTCCAAGACCAGCTGCGCGGCGGGCCCGAGCACCCGGGTGACCTCGCTGGTGGTGGCCATGGTGATCAGGTTCAGCTCTTTGACGAGCTGCTCGTCCACGGCCTGCCGCGTCCCGGAGACAGCCAGTGCTCCGATTCCTCCCACCGTGACCAGCAGGAGCAGAGCGGAGGCGCCCATCAGGGCGGGGCGGATGCCGAGTTGGCTCATGCCGCACCGCCCAAGAGCTCGTAGATCCGCACGCCCTCGGTCTTGCCCTTGACCACCACCACGTCGACCTCTCGGGTCTGCATCTGGGCGGCGACCCTGGATTGGGTCTGCTCGCCGATCAACACGCGGGTGCCGTAGCTCTTGTTGATGGCCTCGATTCGGGCGGCGGTGTTCACCGAGTCCCCGATGGGGCTGTAGTTGAAGCGCTCGCGGGCCCCGATGTTCCCAACCAGCGCCAGCCCAGTGTTCACCCCAACCCGCGTACGCAGAATGGGCTTGCCGGCGGCCAGGTTCTTCTCCACCAAAGCCTGGCTCTGGCGGTCGATCTCCAAGGCACAGCGGCAAGCGCGCAAGGCATGGTCGTCTTGGTGGGTGGGCGCCCCCCAGGCCATGTACACGCCATCGCCCATGTAGGAGATCAAGGCCCCACCCTCGGCCTGCACGCAGCGGTTGACCATCTCCATGTACTCCGCCAAGGCCTCGACCAGGGCGTGGGGCTCGGTGCTCTCGGAGGTGGTGGTGAAGTCGGCGATGTCGGTGAACATCACGGTGATCTCCCGCTCCTCGACCCCCAGACTGGCCACCCTTCCATCGGCCAGCAGCGAGCGCACCAGGTCCATGGGGACGTAGTGGGAGAAGCTGCGCAGGCCCGCGCGCATCAGCTCGAAGCTGGCCCCGAGCTGACCGGCCTCCCGGATTGAGCTGGGGGGAAGTGGCGCCAGATCCATGCGCAGCTCGGCCATGTCCTCCAGGCGTCGGGTCACTTGCAGGAAGGGGCGTGCGATGCTGGTGGCCAGCCACGCCGAGAGCCCCAGGGACAGGACCAGGACTACCAAGCCCAGGAGCCCAGTCCGGCGCATGATCTCTTGGGCAGCCCCGTTCAATTGGTCCTCGGGCACCGCGACCGCGATGCGCCAGTGGGCACCGCCTTGCAGCTCCAGAGGCGCCGTGGAGAGCAGCCAGCGCTCCCCATCCACCTCGAAGCGGTCCCCCTCGGCGCTCAAGACTGCGTCCCGGAGGGCCTCGCTCTCATGGCCAATGGCGGCGCCTTGCTCCGTGATCAAAAAGACCCGACCCCGCTCGCCCACGCGCTGCTCGTGGAGCCAGTTCTCCAGGTCTTCCAGGAAGAAGTCGACGACCCACACCCCGACCACTTCTCCGTCTTGGAGCTGGCCCTTGTAGACCGTGATGCCCATCGCGCCCGCGGTGAAGACATAGGGCTCGGACCAGCGCAGGGATGGGTCGGCGACGCTGTCGGCGTACCAGCTGGAGCTCCCGGGATCGTAGTGCCGGTCATAGCTGTCAGCGACGGGCTCTCGCCGACCGTCCGGCCACAGACGCCACTCAACGGCTTGGTAGCTCTCTGGGGAGGCGTGGTAGGCGCGCAGGCCATGCCCCAGGCTGGTGGTCCCCCCAGCGTAGAACTCCGGACCCGAGATGCCGTGCCAACCCATGGTGGGGTGGGCACGCATGGAGACGACCAGGGTCTCGGCGAGCTGCTCGGGCTCGTCCAGCCGGATCACGCCGCGGTCCATGAGCTGCGCGCTCTCCAGGATCAGCTGGGGGGCTGGCTCCAGCAGACGTTTGACCTCGCTGGTGGTGGCTGTGGTGATGAGCTTGAGCTCTTGGTCGAGCTGCTCGTCTACGGCCTCTTGGGTCCCGTGGACTGCCAACGCTCCGATTCCCCCAACGGTCACGACCAGCAGCAGGGCAGAAGCCCCCATCAGGGCTGGGCGAATTCCGAGTTGGGTCAAGGGAGTCCTCCGTGGGCCTACAACTCGTACTACGGAACCATACGCTTGGGGGTGTCAGGCGATGACAGGAAAAGGCCCAACTCGGATGGGCCCAGGCCAAGGGCTGCCACCGACACCGGTTAGGCAGCTGTCCCCAAACGAGGTCATCGTGCCCGATTTTCAGAGCGCCCTGAGCTGGACGCCCGACGGCGAGAACGCCTGGACAGGTCTAATCGACGAGAGCTGGAGACAAGGCCGTGCCGCCTATGGAGGGCTCCTGGCCGGCCATGCGCTCAAAGCAATGCAGGCGACCGTGGACCCGAATCGGCCGACCCGGTCCCTGCAAGTGGTCTTTGTCGCGCCCCTCAAAGAGGGCCCCCTGAGAGTGGAGAGCACCCTGCTCCGAGAAGGCCGCAGTGTGAGCCTGGCCCAGGCACAAATCACCCAGGACGGCCGCCTCATCCTCACTGCCAGTGCGACCTTTGGCGCAGACCGCCCCTCCGACATCGAGGTGGAACCAGAGCAGGCGCCTTCATTCAAGTCCCCCGAACAGTGCATCGCCATGCCCTTTCTGCCCGGGATCACGCCTGCATTCACCCAGCACTTGGACTACCGCTGGATCGAAGGCGGTTTCCCCTACACCGGGCACCCCACGCCAGGCATCACGGGGTATTGCCGCCACAAGACCCCAGTCGACGACGCCGCCCTGGCTCTGGTGGGGCTGGCGGATGCATGGCCATCGCCCATCCTGCCCATGGCCAAGGGGCCCGCCCCGGCCAGCTCCGTGACCTGGAATCTGCAGTTCCTCTCCCTTCCACAGGTCCCGACACAGGCTTGGTGGACCTTTGTCTACAAGGCCGACCACGCCCACGCCGGAATGAGCACCATCACTGGGAAGCTCTACGCCCCAGACGGCAGCCTGGCGGCGATCTCCACCCAGCTCGCGGTGGTGTTTGACAAGCGCTAAGGCCAGTTTCACACGGGACTTCTTCAAGGTGCTGGGCGTCTTTGCGCTGCTCTGGTCCCTGCTGTACCTGCCCCTGGCCATTGGCGTACCGACCGCCGACCACGACCCCAACCTGGGGGCCATCGCCCTGCAGGCCCGACACTGGCAAGAGAGCGGCTCTCCCCAGCGCTTCAGCATTCTGTGGGGGGGTGGAACCCTCTTCTCCGGATTGGTGGAGCAGGCGCCTTGGTCACCCGCCGTGTTTCTGGCGCTGCTGTTGGGCCCCAAGGTGGGCGGCATGGGCTGGATGTGGGCCCAGCTCAGCTTTGGCGGTGCCGCGCTCTACGGCTGGTTTCGCAGCGAGGGCGCCCAGCACAAGGCAGCTCTGGTCGCTGCCATCGGCGCTTGGTGCACCCTGTGGCTGAGCCGCCACGCCATCGACGGCCACCTGGCATGGGGCGCCTTTGCCCTGTGCATCTCCCTGGGCTGGACCTTCGCAAGGGGCCCAAAGTGGCTGCCCCTGTGGGCCGGACTTCAGGCCCTTGTACTGCTCGCCTCCAGCCATCTGCAGGCCCCCCTCTATGGCTGGCCTGTGGTGCTCTTCGGCGTGGCCTTGGGGTTGCGCCGCCACCCGAGCCGGGTGCTCTGGGGCCTGGCCGCCTGCGTGCCCGCGCTGGCCTTGCATGCGCCACTGTGGGCCGACGCGTGGGAGGCGGGACAACACTACGAGCGCGGGGGCCTCATCGCCGCCCAAGACGCCCGCTTCGCCACTGGCTGGGCCCCCAAGCTCCTGGGCATCCTCCTGCCTGGCGCCAGCTACGGCTACCACGCCGAAGGCAACCTGCTGGCGTTGATTCCAGCCCTCATCGCGGGCAAGCGCTGGCCCCAGCGGTGGATTTGGGCCGCCGCCGCTGCCCTGATCGCCCTGGCCTTGATTCCAAACGTGGGCCCGCTCCGCCAAGCGGAGCGCTTGCTCTGGGGACTCCCCTTGCTGGCTGGCTGGCACCTGGCACAAGCCCCCCTCCCCCAGTGGGCCGAGCGCCTGAGTCTGGGAATCGGCGTGGGCGGCGCAGCCTTGCTCATGGCCTTGCGTCTGGTCAGTGGGCTGGGTGGGATCGACCCACAAGCTGCTCCTGCGCCGGCCCCTGGAATCCAAGGCGTGGCGCTGCCAATGAACACCTATGACATCAGCGAGGCCTACACGGGTGGGCTGTCGGCACAGCTCCAAGCGGGCCAGGTCGTGCACCGTCCCGCCGGCCACTTGGCCCTGGGGGAAGTACCCCAGCGGGAAGCCAGCCTGTCCCTGAATCCAGACTTCCAAGCCAAAGGCACGGACCCTCACCTGGTGGTCAGCGGCCCCTGGGAGCCCGAGAGCGAGGTCTTGCTGCAGCTCCGTCCGGGCGGCTGGCAGGTCTCCGGGTGCGCCACCTTGGACAGCTCCGGTCCCTGGCTCAAGCTCAAGGGCACTGGCCGGTGCTCCGCCGTCACACTGACCCTCAGCTCCATCGGGGATCGAGCGCGGCCTTGAAGGCAGGCTGCCCATTCCTTTCAACGGAGCGCTGGGCAAACCGATGAGCCACTGAGCGAACCCAGTGGAGCCCATTGATGAGTTGCGCCCTCGCCCCAAGCGTCCCCGAGAACGAGGCCGAGCGCCTAGCGCCCTCGGCCACACGGCCCAGGTCTTGGATGGCCGCACCCAAGCCCCTGCCCTGGTCCTCTCGGACGTGAACATGCCAGGCACCACTGGCTTTGAGGTCTTTGAGAAGATTCGGTGCATCGACGGCTTCCAGAGGCTGCCCATCATCACCATCCTGACGAGCTCAGACTCGGAGCTGGACCGAAAGGAAGCGGAGCGCTCCAAGCAGACTTCCTCCTGGTCAAACAGTCCGGTATCGCTGACTTTGTGGACTTGATTGAGGCGAGCTTCCGGAACTAGCTGGCAGTGGAGAGGTAGACTTGGGCCCCGACCTTTTGGAGTCTGCCCATGACCCTGCTCCTGCTGAGCCTCTTCGCCCTGGACGTCCCCGTCGATCAGGACGCTGTGTCCACCGAAGAGGTGGCTGCCCCAGACCCCGGTGCGATGGCCTACGCCTCCTGCGGAGGCTGTCACGGAGCCCAAGGCCAGGGCAATGCCGCCTTGAACTCGCCGGCGCTGGCAGGCCAGGACGCGGCCTATACGGCCCGCCAACTGCGCAACTACAAGGCCGGTATTCGCGGCGCCGATCCCGAGGACGTCTACGGCGCTCAGATGCGCGGCATGAGCAACGTTCTGGTGGACGAGGCCGCTCTCGTGGCCGTCTCGGAGTACATCGCCTCGATGGAGCGATCTGCACCCGCCGCCAGCGATGCAGATCTAAGTGCAGGGCAAGCGGCCTACGCCAACTGCGTGTCCTGTCACGGCCAGAAGGGCGAAGGAAACCCCGTGATGAACGGGCCTGCCTTGGCCGGCTTGGACGCCCCGTACCTAGAGCGCCAGCTGGAACACTTCCGAGCTGGCCGACGGGGTGCCCACGCCGAAGACCCTTGGGGCGCCAGCATGGTGCCCCTGGCCAAACAGCTGGACGCGGAGAGCTCCGCAGCACTGGCTGCCTACATCGCCAGCCTATAGGCCAAGCGCAGCGTGCTTAGAGCACGCCGAAGCGGTAGGTCTCGGCTAGGGTGTTGCTCTCCGGCGCCGTCAACACGAGCCAGAGCACCACGCCCGCAACCACCAGGAGCGCGCCGCCAATCCAGAGCCAGAGATCCTTGGACATGCACTCAGACTACCGCGAGAGTCCGCCCCCGTGCCGCGCACCCTGAAGAACCTGCTGATGTCTCTGTTCACAGCCGGGGTCGTCCTGGGCGGTACGGAGCTGTTGCTCAACCTGCTGGACTGGCCTCCACCCTCGATCTACGTCGACGGACACCGGCCGATTTGGACCCTGCATCCCGACGTGGATCTGGAGCTGCGACACCACGAGCTGGAACGGGACTTCTCCGTGCACGTCAGCGGTGTGGGCTTTCGCGGACCCGAGCCGGTCGCTCCGCGCATTGCCTGCTTGGGCGACTCGACGACCTTCGGATGGGGTGTACGCGAAGAGGAAGCTTGGCCCGCTCTTCTGGGGGAGCAACTTGGCGTAGAGGTGCTCAACGCTGGGGTGCCTGGCTACTCCAGCTACCAAGGCTTGGCGACCTTGGACCGGGTGCTGGCCCTCAAGCCCGATGTGGTGGTGCTGGCCTACATGATCCGTGATGCCGACCCCGCGTCCCTGCCAGACAGCGAACAGATCGATCCCGGGCCGGCGAATCCCCTGCAGATACAGCGCGCGCTGGTCTCTTTGCTGCCCACGCCGGCTCCAGCCCCACCCGCCGGCGAGACGCAGCGGGTGCCGCCCACTGCCTACGCAGCGAACGTCGACGCGCTGGTGCGGCGCGTAGAGGCCTCGGGGGCGCAAGCGCTGCTGTTGAGCTTCCCGGTGCAAGAAGCCCGCAGCGAACACCAAGCGGTCCTGGCAGAGCGCGGTGCTCTGAGCCCTGAGCTTCCGGCCCAAGCCTTCTTCGAGCTGGACCCCATCCACCTCAACGTGGAGGGCAACCAGATGCTGGCCCAATGGTTGGCCGCGGAGTTGGCGCGGCCCTCGGCACCACCAGCTGAGCCTGGCGAAAACTAAAGGCCGATCTCCTCGGCGGGCTGCTGACCGCTCAGATCCAGCCAGAGGATGTAGCGAGAGAGCAGCAGGGCCGGCAGGACCAAGAAGGGACCCAGCAGAGGGACGGCGGTCAGACCTCCGCAGACGAGCACCAGAAGAAAGTCGGTGATGACCACATCCTGAAAGCGACGCTTCATCAGGTCCAGGGCCATGGCGAAAGAGGCCTTGAGGGAGTGCCCCTGGGAGAGGGCGCTCTCCGGCAGAAAGAGCAGGGGCCGCAGGAGCAAGCCCGGCACGATGCACATCAGGAAACCCAAGACCACGATGGGGGCACGCACCGCCTCCAAGGCCACCGCCTCCAGGACCTCAAAGCCGCCCACCTTGACCAGGGAGCCGTCGGTGCCGGCCATGGCGGCCTGCAGACGACGCAGCCACCAGACCTCGATGGGGGCCGTGCAGATGCGACCGACAAAGAAGAGCAGGCTGGCGTAGGGCCAGAAACGTGGGCCTTCCAGGATTTCGGCACCGGAGAGCGCCCCGAGCAGCACACCCGAGGCCAAGAGCGTGGCCATCACCACCATGGCACCGGCCAGCACCAAAGTGGGCTTGAGCATCTCCTTGTGGTGCTTCATCGCCACGCGAAAGATCGCACTCAAGATGGGGCCAATTCTCAAGCGCCGCTCCAATTCAACTGGGTGAGCCGCTGGGACATGAGCTCCGGAAAGCGCTTGTACCAAGTGGCGTTCAGTGGACTTGGATGGGGTACGGGGTGGAGCACAAAGTCCTTTCCACCCAAGCTGACCTGCAAGCTACGCTCGTAGCGGTCCGGCAGGGCCCAGAAGGCCTTGAGCTGAGGCTTGAGAGACTTGTCGGCCAAGCCGAACCACTCGAATGCGACGTTGCCGCAGGTGATCAGGTCACGGCCCTGCCACTGATCCACCAGGAGCTCCTGGATGTGGGGCAAGAAGCGGCGCTTGACCTTGACCGACCAGGCTTTGTTGCCGGTGGGCTTGTAGGGCACGGTGTTGGCCCAGAAGAAGTTTTCTCCTGCGCGCTTGTAGTCCTCCAGGGAGGCTGCATCTCGGCCAAACTGCGCCTGATGCAAGGCCTGTCGGATGAGTTGCCCACCCTTTCCGATGAAGGGCTCGTTTTCGATGACCTCGTGGCGGCCTGGATCACGACCCATGACCCCGATTCTGGCTTGCAGCGAGCCTGAGCCCAAGAGCACCGGCGTGGTGGGATCCACACCTGCTCCCTGGTAGACCGGCACATCGATGGGCATCTCGCCCAAGGCTGCCTCGGCCTGAATCGCCGCCAGCAGCGCCCTCACGCGTTCAGGACTTCGTCGATGGTGAACTGGTCCAGGCCCATGGCCTTGCCCAGCGCCTCTACCTGTGCGCGGGACTGCTTGACCCCGGCCAAGTTGGAGAGCAGCGCGGCGGCCACATCGGAGATGGCCCGGCTGACCTCGCGCTCGCCCAGGCCCAGCTTCTCGGCGTAAGAACGGATGACGTTGGTCTCCTCCTCGCCCAGCTGCATGTCGGCGAAGGCCACCAACACCAAGCTCTTGATGAAGGCTTCCTTCAGGGCCGGGGTGTTGACCACGCTCAGGTCGACGGTGTCGGTCTTGCCAGCAGGCAGCTCATCCTCGAAGGACTGAATCAGGAGCAGCTCGCGGGGGTGGTCCCCGTCGGCGCTGGCCACCTCACGCATGGCTTGGCAGAGGGCGAATCCGACGGAATGGTCCATCTGGACCATCTGCTTCATGATGCTTCGCATTGGGGCGCTCCGAGTGGGGGTGGGGAAATGGGTTGGGGGATTCTAATCTTCGTCGTCAGCCAATGGGGAGACGGCGTGAAGGATGCGCAGGAGCTCTTCGGGATCGAAGCGCTCGAGCAGCTCTTGAGTGCGCACGGAGCGCTCGACCAACATCAGGTACAGGTGGTCCGGTCCAGCGGGGATCGCGCCCAGAGCGTGGGCAGCCTCCTCCCACCCATCGCCCAGGGCGATCTGGCCCGCTTCCAGGCCGTGGATGAGCATCTCTTCGTCGGCATCTCCCCAGAGACCGTCGGGCATCCCGCGGGGCCGAAAGATCAGGGTCACTCCAGCGATCACCAGCATTCCGATCAACCAGGCGTTGACCCCTGCCAACCATCCCACCAGCAACCAGCCGAACATCAGGAAGAGCCCAGCGCAGCCCGCAGCCCTGCGGCGGCGGTGCTTGGTGTCGAAGGCACGCGCGCCCTTGACCATATCCAGGAGTCCCTGGGGCCCCATGCTCTCAAGCTGCTCGGTGCGCAGCCAGCTGCCTGCTCCGGTGTCCCAAGCATTGAGCCAGCCATCCCAGCGCAGGCCGGCCTGCCGCGCAGCGCGGCGCAGGCCCTCTTCCAAGACCGGAATCGGCTCCGGCTCCACGCCCTCCCACAGGCCCGGATCATGGAAGCCTTGCAGGTGCTCCGACTCCGCCGAGAGCAGCACCTCCACGTCCTCGACCAGCAGCCGAAGCCGCGGGTGAATCCACATGTCCTCTGGGTCCAGGACGTAGCCCAAGGCCCGGAGTGCGGGTGCACGGTCGCTCATGGCTCTTGGGCTATCACGGCATCCAAACCCTTCAAGCGGTGGGTTATGCCCATGCCATGGGCCTACGAGAGCAGAAGAAAGCCGCGCGGCGCAAAGCCATCCTGGACGCGGGCCGACACGCCATGCTGGAGGAGGGCTTTGAGCGGGCGAGCGTGGAGCGCATTGTCGCCGAAGTTGGCATCGCACGTGGCACCTTCTACCTGTACTTTCCAGACAAAGAGTCCCTCTTCTCCACCCTATTGGAGGAGCTCTATGCGCCCTTTGTTGACGCCCTCAGAGCCCACGCAGACGCGCTGGCCTCGGCCTCGACCACCCAGCAACAACAGCTTCTCTATTTGCAGATGAGCTTGGGACTGGCGCAGGTCTTGGAGAATACGAAGAGCACGCTTCCCCTCCACTTCCAGCACGCGCGCGCACCCGGTGTCTCAGGGCACCTCTGTAGAGCATGGCTGACCCAAGTCGAGGACACTGCGATCACAATCCTGGAGGACGCACAGGCCCGAGGCTTGGTCCGGCACCACGACTGCGCCTCTGTCGCGCTGGCCATCGTGGGCGCGGCCGAGCGCCTGCTCTGGGCTTGGCTGCAGGGCGACCCCCGCCTCAACGCAGAACAGGCGGCCAGTGAGCTGGCACGCCTGTTCTTTGATGGCATCCGCCCCAGGGCGGTTCAGTCCTAGCCGCCGGGCTTTGGGCCTTGCGCTCAGAGGACGCCCTTAGAACTCGTAGAGGTAGACCGAGCCCTTGTCGTTGCTGGCGCGGCGGCTGGCGCCGACCACGAGCACATCGCGGAACAAGGTGTCTTGGTTCTCAACGACATCCACCCAGCTACCGTAGCGGTCATCCGCAGCGGATCCCGCCAGCTTGATGTCGGCGTCGGTGGTAGCGCTCAGGCTGGCGCCCGAGGTCGGTGCCAAGAAGACGTACACAGCGCCGCGGTCGTTGCTGCCCTGACGGTTGGCCGAGACCACCACATCGGGAGAACCGTCGCGGTCCACATCACCAGTGGCCAATCCTGCGCCAAACTGGTCGCCGGTGAGCTGGCCAGAGAACTTGATGTCCGCCTGGGCGCCAATCGCGCCGGTGACCGCGCTGTTTCCACGAATCAGGTAGGCCGCGCCGCGCCCGTTGTGGCTCAGTGCGCCCGCCAAGAAGTCGTCGTAGCCGTCGCCGTCAAAGTCACCGGCCTCGGCGAGCTGGTTGCCAGCCTCGCTGCCGGCCAAGTTGCCACGAAGAATCGCGTCGGCGTCGTTGAGGTCCGCGGGCAAGGTGCTCGCGGTGATGACGTAGACGGAGCCAGCGTCGGTCTTGCCTGAGTGGTCACGGCTGCGCGCGCCCACAGCAAAGTCCGCAGCGCCGTCGCCGTCAAAGTCACCGATGCCACGGACGCGAGCGCCCACACCGTCACCAGCACCCTCGCCACCCACGACACCGTCGGCGTCTGCCAGGTTCATGTCTGCGGTGATGGGCCCGTTGATCAAGTAGACCGCACCGGAGCCGTCGCCGCCGTCGTCAGCGCCGCTGGCACCGACGATCACGTCGCTGACTCCGTCGCCGTCCAAGTCACCGACGATGTCCAGACCGGAGCCTGCGAAGTCGTTGGCCTTGATGCCGGTGATGGCGATCGCAGCGGCGGGCAGGGTGTTGTTGCCCCGGTCGGCCCAGGTCACAATGTAGACCGCGCCGGCATTGACCTTCCAAGTGTCGACGGGGTCGTCCCAGGAGCGCGCCCCGATCAGGAACTCATTTCCGGTGGTGGCGTTCAAGTCGCCATCTTCGATGAGGGTCATGTCCCGCTTGTAGGCGTAGCCCGCGACATTCTGAGCGACAGAGCCGGTCTCGCCGTACCACTTGCCCTTCACGCCGTCGGCGCGGAAGCTGCCAGCCTTGAAGCGCCCCTTGTCCATGTATGCGCCACCAGCGCCGCTGCTGTAGTCGGAACCAGCAGCCACCTCGGAGCGGTTGTCCCCGTTCATGTCACCGATCGAGGCCACCGAGATTCCCAAGTTGTCGCCGGAAGACTCGCCCTGCCAGGAGGAGCGCGCGACGTTGGCGCCGACACTCGTCCCCAGAGGAACAGCAATGGGGGTTCCGTAGGGTGCCCAGCGATCAACGCCAGGCTTGTAGAGAGGGTCATCCCACTTGGTAGACATCTCTTCCGGCAACAGAGGCTCGATGTTCTCATCGGCTGCAACGGCTCCACCGGGGGCATCCAATTCCATGGGCTCGACAGCGCACGCGGAGAGGGCTGCGAGGCCTCCGACCAGAGCGAGAAGGGACAGCTTGTGCATCTTGAGATCTCCAAGGGGGGCGAATGACAACGTTCTCAACCTTGAATCGGCTCCACCAAGAGCAGACTTGAGGCCGCGATACGACGCACCATCCTCAGATCAGCCTGACCTAGGGCCGAAAGCCCCGCAAGGGCCGATGTGAACTGATAGGTGACACCCCCAGCCCGAAATCCGCATGGGGTAAGGGTTTGCGGCAATCTTTCACCAGAATGTCCGCAAACAAAAATCGCCGCAGTGGTCCACATGATGTGGCGCCACCGCGGCGATCGTGACCGATCCAGCTTGGGAATCAGGGACTCTGGAAGAGGTAGACCGCGCCCTTGTTGCCCGTTCCGCGCGAGCTGGCACCGACCATCAACGTGTTCTTTCCGTCGACGGTGGTGTTCTCCGCCACGTCGACCCAGGAGCCAAAGCGATCGTTAGAGCCCACACCGGAGAGCTTAGAGTCGGCGTCGTAAGAGGCGATCGTTCCAGTCACCGGTCCGTAGAAGACGTAGACGGCACCCCGATCGCTCGAAGACTGGCGGTTGGCCGCCACGATCACATCTTCCGTGCCGTCGCCTGAGATGTCCCCCGAGGTCACCCCAGAGCCGAACTGGTCCCCGTTGGACTGACCGACGAAACGGGCGTAGGCCACCTCGCCCATCTTTCCAGAGGTCACGGAGCCCTGGAGCACGTAGGCGTTGCCCAGATCGTTGTGGCCCAAAGATCCAACCAGGTAGTCATTCAGGCCGTCTCCATCGAGATCGCCGGCCTCGCTCACGCCACTTCCGCCCTCGGATCCATCCTTGTTGCCCCGGATGATGATGTCGGCATCGGCCAAGGTGCTCGGCATGGTGCCGGAGGTGATCACGTAGACCGCTCCCGCGTCCACGCCGTTGGTGTCCTCGGTGCGGGCTCCGACAGCGAAGTCATCGACGCCGTCGCCGTCCACGTCACCCAACCCGACGATTCGGGAGCCGATGGCGTCCCCGGCGGTCTCGCCACCGATCTCGGCGTCGGCAACAGCCAGGTCCACGTCTGCGGTGATGGGCCCGTTGATGATGTAAACGCAGCCACTCGACGAGCCGTTGGTGTCCGCTCCAGTGGCGCCCACAGCCAGCTCAGCGAAGCCGTCTCCGTCCAGGTCGCCCACGATGTCCACGCCCGCACCTGCGTACTCGTAGGCCTTGGTCCCTGTGAGAGCCAGGGCTCCACTGGGCAGTGTGTTGTTGCCACGGTCAAAGCCAAACACCAGATAAGCGGCGCCTGCGTTCACCTGCCAGGTCTTGACGGGGTTGCTCCAGGTGCGCGCGCCCATGATGAAGTCGTCGTTGCCGTCTCCATCCACGTCGCCGCCCCCAGCGACCTGCTCACCTGCGCGGCTGCCGCTGACCCCGTACCAACGGCCCTTGGAGGCGTCGGCCCGGTAGTTGCCCGTCTTGAAGCTGGCGCGGTTCATGTACGCCGCGCCGTCGCCCGAGCCCGTCCCGCTGCCGTAGATGGACCCCATCGCCATGTCTTCCAGACCGTCGGCGTTCAGGTCACCCACCGCTGCCACTCCGATGCCCAAGCGATCGCCGTCGCCCTCGCCCTTCCAGGTCGCGTCCACGACGTTGTAGGCGTTGGAGCTCCCCAAGGGGATGCTGACCGGGATGCCCTGGGGTGCCCAACGGTCCACCTCCGGCATGTAGTCCGGGTTGTCCCAGTTCAGGTCGGCGTCCTGCCCAAGGGCGTCGTAGCGGTCTCCGTCTTCCAGAATGTACGACTCCTGTTCCGTGCCGGGCGCTGCGCAAGCGAAGAGTGCGAGGGGCAACAGGAGGATGGCGATCTTGCGGTCCATAGGGGCTCCGAGGTGTGGGACTTACGAATCTATCACCTCGCTTTCTCAGGACAATGACAAAGACAACCCTCAGGTGACACGCCTCCCCAAGAATCTGGAATCCGGCCATAAATCGGAAAAGCGAAAGTCTGTCCTCGCCGCCTTAGGATCACAGGAAGGTCCAGCGGCCCCTGTCCTAAACAGCGCGCGGCACCCATGGCACCTCTGAGCCATACACCTCCTCCAGCATCTCAGCCCTCTCCGCGTTAGTCTGCGCCCCCAGCGCCTCGGATCCCCATGCTCTTCACAGCCCAGTCCCTGTCCTTCTTGCTCCTGCTTGGCAACCCAGCCATGGCACAAGACGAGGAGGAGGCCCCCAGCCCCGTGCTGCCCGACCTGACTCTGGCGGCGCCATGGACCCTGCCTCCTGCGCCTCTTCTCGAAGGCGAAGAGCCGGTGGTCCCACTGACCGAAGAGGAGATGTACCCCTTCGGAAGAGCCATGGTGAACATCCCCGGACTGCCGGTGGACATCGTCGTTCCCCAGACGGAGCCCGGTGTGGAGCCCCGCTGGAAGTGGACGGCAAACGACTCCACAAGCGAAGTGCGGCTCGGCATGCGTGCCTCCGAGGCGTACAGCAACGTGCGCTTTCGTGCCACGAACTTCCAGCCGGACGTGGGCCGTCTGGATGGTGAGAGCCTCAGCGACGAGCTGGGACTGGTCGACCAACCCGAGTCGGACTTGGATCTGACCCTGGGTGAATGGGCGCTGGTGGAGCACCCCGAGCTCGGCCCTATGCAGGTCCTGAACTTCCATGCTTGGGACGGCTTTCTGGAGCGGGACCTCTACTACCACGTGTTCCTGTACGCGGTCGAAGGCCACGCGGTCATCGGCAGCGTCGAGTCCTCCGAGAGCTTGGAGCGCGCACACGAGGTAGCCGGCGAGATCATCGCCATGACCGACATCGCCAAGCCCGCCTTTGACCCAGCAGAGATGGGCCTGACCGGCACCATCACAGCGCCCGCCGGCTACAGCATCACCCTGCCCGATGGGATGCGCACACTCTCAGAAGAAGAGCTCAACCTGGTCTCCGGTGGACGCTTGGGCGGTGAGGGTCCCTTCAACGGCAAGCGAGCACGTCTGAGCGTCATCCGCACAGACCGTCTCTACGACAACTTGGCCTTCCGCTGTCGCGCCGAGTCTGGCTCCCCCTTGGAGGTCCTGGACCCGGAGAAGAGCCCCAAGACCGCTGAGAACTTCCGCTCGTGGGCCAAGGCCGTCTTCAGCGCCGGACAGGCCAAGGTGACCTCCGCAGGCGAGGACACCACCTTTGACTTCAGCGATGACTACGCGCGCTCCCTGTACACGGATTCCCAAGAAGACCCCGAGTTCCTGCAGCTGGATGACGGCCACGACGCCTACCTCTGGAAGGTGACCGGCGACGTCTACGCCGAGCCGCATCAGGGCAGCATGCTCTACACGGCCTACGCCGATGTCGCTCTGACCTGTATGGCCATCGCCGAGGTCGGCGAGAGCCTCGAGGCCTTTGAGAAGGCCGCAAAGGGCGTGACCATCGCCTTGGACGAGAACGGCGAGCCCTACGCCATGCACCTGTCTCTACAGGCCCGCTACACCCGGTGGTGGCCCACGGGCAACCCCTTCCTGCAGCTCTACTGGCTGCCGGTCCCCCTGATGCTCATCGCCGGATACCTGGTCCTCAAGGACTGATTCCGGACGTGCAAACCCTTGGAGCAAGCTGTGATCCAACTGCAGTCCTACGTCTTGGGCGGCTGGTCCAAAGGCCAAGCCCCTTTCCGTGACCTGGTCAACCCTGCCACCGACGAGCGGGTAGCCCAGGCCTCCTCCAATGGACTGGACATGGCGGCCGTCATGGATCACGCCCGCACGGTCGGCGGCCCAAGCTTGCGTGCGATGAGCTTCGAGGAGCGCGGCGCGATGCTGCGCACCTGGTCCAAGGCCCTCTACGCCGCCCGCGAGGCCCTGCTGGACGTGACCATGGTCAACGCCGGCAGCACGCGCGGCGACGCCAAGTTCGACGTGGACGGCGCGACCGGCACCCTGAGCTACTACGCCGGCTTGGGCAAGAAGCTGGGCGACCGCAAGTGGCTTGTGGACGGCGAGAGCGAGCAGCTCACCCGCAACAGCGCCCGCTTCTACGGCATGCACATCCGCGTGCCCATCCAAGGCGCAGCCGTACACATCGGCGCCTTCAACTTCCCCGCCTGGGGCACCTTCGCCAAGGCCGCAGTCTCCATTTTGGCCGGCGTGCCTGTGGTGACCAAGCCAGCCTCCAGCACCGCTTGGATCACCCACGAGATGGTCAAGGTGCTCACGGACCAAGGGCTCATCCCTCCTGGCGTGCTCCAGCTCATCTGCGGCAGCCCCGGCACGCTCCTGGACCACTTGGGTCCCCAAGACGCCCTGGCCTTCACAGGAAGCGCGGACACGGGCGCCAAGCTGCGCGGCGGCCACGGCCCCGTACACGCCTCCACCGCCGTGAACATCGAGGCGGACAGCCTCAACGCCATGGTGCTCGGCCCTGACCTGGAGCGCGGCTCCGACCTGTACCACTGGGTCAAGAACAGCATCGTGCTGGAGATGACCCAAAAGGCCGGTCAGAAGTGCACCGCAGTGCGCCGCGTGGTGGTGCCCGAGTCCCTGGTGGATGCCCTGACCGAGGACTTGAGCGAGGAGCTCGCGCGCATCAGCATTGGCGACCCTCGCGCCGAAGGTGTTCGCATGGGCCCCCTGAACAACCGGGCCCAGCAGGAGGACTACCGCGAAGGCGTGTCCCTGCTCAGCGGCGAGGGGCGCATCGTCTACGGCGATCCCGAGCGTGAGAGCTTTGAAGGCGTCAAGGATGGCCAGGGCGCATTCGCCTCCCCAATCTTGCTGCGCTGTGATGCCCCCTTGCAAGCTGAAGCGGTGCACGCCCGCGAGGTCTTTGGACCCGTGGTGACCCTCTGCGTCTACGACGGCAGCGTGGCTCAGGCAGCCGCCATCGTGGCCAAGGGCCAGGGCATGCTGGCCTCGACCGTGGCGAGCAGTGACCGGAAGTTTGGTGGGGAGCTGGTCTTTGAGCTGGCGCCCTACAATGGTCGCGTGATGTTGATCGACAAGAAGGTCTGCGACCAGGCCACGCCTCACGGCATGGTGCTGCCAAACCTGAACCACGGCGGCCCCGGACGTGCTGGTGGAGGCGCCGAGCTCGGCGGCCTTCGCGGCATGGAGTTCTACATGCGCCGGGTCGCCATCCAAGGCAACCGCGGACTTCTCGACAAGCTCTTCGCTTAGAGGCCAACATGTCCTCGTACACCGACGAGACCGATCCCGCCGCCAAGCAACGCTTTGAGCGGGAGCTAGGCGACGCCAAGGCGGACAAGCTGGAGGCGCTGGAGACCCTAGACCTTCAGAACATCGACGACGCCGACGGCCTGCTCCGGGCAATGTCCAAGACCGCCTTTGGTGGGCGCCGCTTGGGCGAGGCCGCCGATGCCCTACAGGCCATGGTCGCCGACCCACAGTGCTCGGTGGTCATGACCCTCTCCGGTGCCATGACCGTGGCCAAGATGGGCCTGGTCATCACCGAAATGGTCGAGCGCGGCTGGGTGCAAGCCATCGTCTCCACCGGCGCCCTGATGACCCACGGCATGGTCGAGCTGGCCGGCATGGAGCACTACAAGGCCAAGGACGAGCTCCAGGACAAGGAGCTCTTCGAGAAGGGCTACAATCGGGTCTACGATACCTACGAGCTCGAGAGCAGCCTGAATGAGCTGGGCACCCGCCTGCGCACCATCTTCAAGGAAGTCGACCAGAACTTTGAGCGCTACTCCAGCTGGCAGCTCACCCGTGCCGTCGGGCAGCGGCTCGCAGAGCCTGGCATGCGCGGCATCCTGAGCGCCTGCTACCGCAAAGGGGTGCCCGTTTTCATCCCAGCGCTCACCGACAGCGAGTTCGGCTTGGATCTGGCGACCTTCTACATGGAAGAGATGCTGGCCACGGACAGCGAGACCAGCCTCAGCGACGCGCTTGGGCAGCTGCAGACCAAGTTCGACCCCTTCGGAGACCTGGCCCACTACACGCGCTTTGTGCTCAACGCGGACCGCCTGGGCATCTTCACAATCGGCGGGGGTGTGCCACGCAACTGGGCGCAGCAAGCCAGCCCCTTTGTGGACTACATGAACCAGCCCTTGAACCGGAACGAGCCCTTGAACCGCTTCCGCTACGCAGTGCGCATCTGCCCGGAGCCCACCCACTGGGGCGGCCTGAGCGGCTGCACCTACAGCGAAGGCGTGAGCTGGGGCAAGTTCGTTCCCCCCAGCGAAGGCGGTCTGTTTGCCGAGGTCTACAGCGACGCCACTGTCTGCTGGCCGCTGCTGGTACAAGGCGTGGCCCAGCGCCTGGACAAGGCTGGAGTGCAGGTCACCTCCCCCCAGATTGATCTGGACGGCTTCCTCCCGCCCAGTCAGGCCTAAGGCGCCCTAGAAGATTCCAATCTTGGTCTCGATCGCAGGGCTCATGCTCAGGCCGCTGATCGCGTCCTTGAAGTTCTTCTCGAAGTCCTTGTCGATGGCCTTCTTCATCGAGCGCTCCTCGCTGAAGCCATCCTCGAACTCCACGACCTCGGAGTTCTCCACGTAGAAACGCTTCCAGCAGAGCTTCTCTTGGGTGCGCGCGTCGACGATGACCATGTAGCCGTCGTAGTAGCCGCCCTCGAAGCTCTCATCGTCGTAGGTGGTCGGCTCAACGGCCTCCAAGTCCACGAACACGCCGACGAGGGGGTAGTCGGCCAAGCTGCCGTAGTCGGTGTCGCTGGGGTCGTAGCCCAAGGAAGAGGAGAAGCCGCCTGGCATGCGCACCTGGCGCAGCTCGCCAAAGTAGTTCTCTGGGGAGGTGTAGTCCTTCTCACCGGCCACGCGACGGGAGAGCTGCTCAAGCTCCGCAAAGTCGGTCAGAAGCAGGGTCTTGTCGCCCTCCTCACCCAAGCGCGCCGACAGGTCTGCGGTGTCACAGGCTTTGGCGTCTTCCCAGGTCAGCGGATCAAAGTCCCCTTGCTTGGCGGACAGAGCGACCAAGCCAGCCTCGATGGCCTTGCCGTTGTCGATCTCCGCCTGCTTGGCGGCGGCACGGGCGGCCTTCTGCTCCGGGGTCATCGTGGCCTCTTGAATGCCCAGGACGACCAGTGGCCCGCCGCAGCAGAGCACACAGAGAACACCGATACCGATCACCACCTTGCCCGTCGTCGTCAGCGCCATGTGCCGCACTCCTTCATGAGATGCGGGCAGATAGGGCAGATTTGACCCCGGCGCAACGCGGAATCAGCGTGTGGCGAAGCTCAACTGCGGTCCAAGCATCGCGCCCACGTGCACGTTCCTGACCTGACCGTCGGGACCGACCACGATGGTCGTGGGCAGCGTGGTGATGCCGTAATCCCGCTGTACGTCGGAGTCCGCAAGCAGGACCGTGTACTGCATGTCCTTCTTCTTGGCCGTGACCCGCACCTTGGCCGGGCTCTGGTCCGTGGCGATGCCCAGCACCGGAATGTCGGGGTTCTCTAAGGCAAACTCGTTGAAGGTGGGGATCTCCGCCATGCAGGGCCCACACCAAGTCGCCCAGAAGTTCACCACGACCGTCTGGCCCTCGTAGTCCGAGAGCGAGACCAGATCGCCTTCCAGGGTCATCAACTCAAACTCGGGGGCCTGGTCCGGAAGATCCGGCGCCCGCATGATTCCAATGCCCCAGTAAACCCCCAGGGCCACCACGATGGACAGCCCCCAGTCGCGCACGTAGCGCAGCCAGCCGGACTTCTTCTTGGGAGCGTCGATCAGTTCTTCATCAGCCATGGGGTCAAACTATCCACCTATGGGCCATTGGACACCGCGTGCGCGCATTGGTTGCAGGAGAGAGGGGGGCGGATCTCTATGCAAATCATAGATCCCGGCTACTCCACCCCCAGTCCAGCGACAGCCTGTCCAATCCTCCTTCCTCAGTCGAGGACCGGCTGACAGCGCGTCCAGATCGCCCCCCAGCAGCCTGGCCTCGGGGCTGGCACGGACTGTGCAAACTACCCAAGCAGACCGCTCCCCCAAGGCCCCCGCCATGACCGCCTCCCTGCAGATCCCCCTCCTCTTCCTCCTCTCCGCGCTCTCCGTGACCGCATCCGCCTTGGGGGCGCCGGTCCTCTGTGCAGCTGGATTGGCCTGGGCCTTGCTCTCCGCCATTGGCGCTGCTCGCTCCCTGCGCCTCTACAACCTGCTGCTCTTCACGGGCATCGCCATCGCGACGGACGCCTCCTGGGCCTGGTGCCTCCTCCTGAGCGCACCCGTGACCATCGCGGCCATCGCCTGCACCCTGTCCAGCCCCCGCTATCGAGGCCCGGGCGTGGCACTGCTCGTTGAGAAACTTCAGAATAAGCGCCCCCCTTCTCCCGTTGTGTCCACGTGGACAGAGCCCCTGACATCGCCGCGAGCCGCTTTGGCCTTGGACCGCGTCCCAGCGAACTTGCGCGCATGCGGAGGGACCCTCGGGGTTGGCTCAGCAGCCAACTCCAGGCAAGCGAGGGCCCAACAGGCTTAGAGAGCATCGGCCCGCTGAGCTACGCCCTACACCGGGCCAACAAGCGGGACCAAAAGAGCGCGCGAAAGCTGGCCAAGGAAACCTACGACGCCGAAGCCAACGCCCGCGAGACCTACGCGGCCACTACACGCCACCCCTTCCAAGAACGCTTGGTGCGCTTCTGGAGCAACCACTTCTGCGTCTCCATTACCCAGGTCCGCTGCGTGGGACTGGTTGGCAACTTCGAGCGCCAAGTCATCCGGCCCAACCTGGACGGGCACTTCGTGGACCTGGTCCTGGCCAGCGCCCACCACCCCGCCATGCTGCTCTACCTGGACCAGACCCGCAGCGTGGGGCCCAACAGCCGCGTGGGGCGCAAGCGCGGAAAAGGTCTAAACGAGAACTACGCCCGGGAGCTGATGGAGCTGCACACCCTGGGGGTCAACGGCGGCTACACCCAGCAAGACGTGCAGTCCCTGGCCGCCATCCTGACCGGCTGGGGGCTGGACCCAGGCCAAGGCCGCCGGGACCCCTTCGAGTTCGACTCCAGACGCCATGAGCCTGGGGACCACACCCTCCTGGGTCAACGCCTACCCGAGGGCGGCCACGACCAAGGCGTGCAGGCCCTCGAGCTGCTCGCGGCCCATCCCAGCACGGCGCTCTTCATCGCGACCAAGCTGGTGCGCCACTTCGTCAGCGACACCCCCCACCCCCAGGATGTCGCCCACATCGCACGCACCTTCACTCAGACCGAAGGCCACCTGCCCTCGGTCCACGAAGCCTTGATCCACCTGGAGCGTGCCTGGCAACCTGGAGCCCCCAAGCTGCGCACCCCCGCCGAGCTGGTGACCGCCATCGCACGAGGCATTGGCTACAACGGTCAGGGCGAAGAGCTGCTCCAAGGGCGCCGGGCGCTGGGACAGATGCCTTGGGCGGCCCCCTCTCCCCAAGGCTGGTCAGACAGAGCCAGCGCGTGGACCGGACCTGACTCCATCCTCGCCCGGGTGGACCTGGCCAAGCGCTTCGCCGAGCGCGCGGAGCTGGACGTGGATCCCGTGGCTCTGGGGGAGCGCCTGCTGGGGGCACGCTTTCCAGCCCAGGACCGAAAGCTGCTGGCCGGTATGTCTGCGTTGCAGGGGGTGGCCGTGCTGCTCGCCAGCCCCAGCTTTCAGTGGCGGGCACAGTGATGTCCGCCAGCCGCCGCCACTTCCTCGGTGGATTGCTCGGCCTCGCCGGTGTGACCATGCTTCCCAATGGGGCCTTCGCCAAGGCGCCAGAGAAGCGGCTGATCCTGCTGATGCTGGAAGGAGCGGTCGACGGCCTGGCGCTCTGTCCTCCCCACGGCGACCCAGACTACGCCCGCGCACGAGGCCACCTGGCCCTTCCCGGTCCCGAACGCCCGGACGGTGTGGTCGATCTGGACGGCTTCTTCGGCCTGCACCCCTCCCTCTCTGCGCTGGCCGGCCTCTTCGACAGCGGCGAGCTGGGCATCGTGCACGCCACCGGCCAGCCGGGCAGCAAACGCTCCCACTTCGAGGCGATGGACATGCTGCAAGGCGGCGGCCCGGAGCCACACAGCATCCGCACCGGCTGGCTCGGCCGGGCCCTGGGAACGACTGGCGCCGAAGGCTTGGCCATCGGCAGTCAGGTGCCCTTAATCCTGCAGGGGCCCGCTGAGATTGGCAGCATCGACCTGCAGCGAGACCTCTCCTCGGACCAGGACTTCCTCCAGGTCATGGCCGACCTGTACCAGCGGGACCCCATCTTGGGCCCGGCCTACGAGGAGGGCTTGAGCCTGCGCGGGGAGCTGGCCGAGCAAGGCGTCATGGCCCGCCCCAAACGCCAAGACCATGGGCTCAGTCGAGGCCTGGCGCTCCAACTCGGCCGCCTCTTGGCCTTGGAGGGGGGTCCACAAGCGGCCGTCGTGCAGCTTGGCGGCTGGGACACCCACACCAACCAGACCCGGCGCCTGGGCAGCGGCTTCTCCAAGCTGGCCGAGAGCCTGCTGGCCCTAAAGGAGGGCTTGGGCCCCCGATGGCAGCACACCTTGGTGCTGGGCATGACCGAGTTCGGCCGCAGCGTGCGCGGAAACGGCACCAAGGGCAGCGACCACGGGAGCGCCTCGGCCACGCTCTTTGCCGGTGGACAGGTGCTCGGCGGCCAGGTCTTGGGCCCTTGGCCAGGATTGGCCGCGCTGCACCAGGACCGGGATCTGGCCATCGGCACCGACATTCGGGACGTCCTGGCCGGCGCCTTGGTGCACCACTTGGGGGTCCAAGACCTGAGCGCTGCCTTCCCTGGTGGCCAGCCCAAGCCGCTCAAGTTCATTCGCTGAGCTTGCGGCGCTACTGCGCGGCGATCTCCGCCCGAGAGAGGAGATAGATCGCAGACTCTCTCCCAGCCTCGATGCCCTTCACGCGCTGAACTGGGCTGTGGCTTTCCTGCAGCCAGGCATCGAAGACGCGGTTGGGAGACTGATCCCAGGGGCCGCCGTTCTGCAGCTCCACCACGACGGCGATGGGGTCGCCCGCACACTGGCTCAGCACCAAGGCCTTGCAGGCCGGAAGGTGTGCGGGATCCGGGCTGCAGTAGTTGCCCGGGCAGCTCTCGGCCTTGGCATAGAAGCCCACGACCTGCTGCGTGTTGACCACCGACTCGGTTCCCAACTCGGAGACGGCCAAGCCCGTCGTGCGCTGCTGCAGGGCTTGCTCAATGGGCATGCGCGGCGGCCACTGGGTCACGAAGCCTTGGAGGGTGAGCCAGGCAACGCCCCCGCAGAGCAGCAGCGGCAGCACACCCCGTGGCCACTTGGGCAGCTTCTTGGCGATGGCCTGCTCTAAGGCTGCGGCTGGGCTAGCCAGACCTCGCATGACCAAGAGCAAGATCAGTGGGCGCAGGAAGTCTCGGTAGCGCTCGGGGGCACGGGTGGCCTCCAGTAGGATCAAGGGACCGCACAGGACCAAGAGCCAGATTCCCCCGCGCCAGTCCCATGGCCGTTTGGGGTCTCCGGGCAGCCCCCAGCCGAGCACACCAACCCACAGCAACAGGACCAGGGTCCACCAGGGCAAGCCGCTGTCTCGAAGAGGCGAGAGGCCACGTTGTACGGCCAGCATCGGCGCGGTGAGCAGGCGCTCGGAGAGGGGCTCGGTGGCGTTGGCGCTCGCAGTAGGGTTGGCCACCCCTTCGCCGTAGACGGAGAGGATCTGCGCGAGCCCCAAGTCCTCGTAGGGCAGGAGCAGGAGCTGAAGCACGACAAAGGCCAGGAGCAGCGCACCCAGAGCAGGCAGCACCCGGCGCTTCCAGTCGCCTTTGGCCTGGAGCATGCCGATGGCCAGGACCACCGGAAAGGCCAAGCCCAGGTAGTGGGTGCCTGCCAGCAGCCCCATGCCCACCCCCGGCGCGATGGCCCGCAGAGGATGTCCCGCTGTGGCCCACCAGGCGCTGGCGACGGTGCCCAAGAAGATCGCACCAAAGACCGGGTCCACGCCGTAGAGCGCCTGGCTCTCTACCAAGCTGGGCAACACCGCCATCCAGAGGGCCGCCCCAAGCGCGGCTCCCCGCCCCGAGGTCTGCACACCCAGCCAATAGAGCGCCAAGCAAGCCAGCACCCCTGCGCCATGGTTGACCAAGTGTCCGCCCCAGACCACGTCCCCACCGGGGGCGAACCACACTGTCAGGGCCGTGTACACCGGCAAGCGGTTGGGGTCCAAGGCGGCGCCCTGTGCCCAAGCCTGGGCGTTCGCGGCCCAGTTTCCAGCGTCGGGTCCATAGAGCACAAAGTCCGCGGGTCCACCCCATGTCCACGCGCTCGCCGGAATGTCCTGAAGACCCGGGGCTGCTGGATCGCTCTGACCCCGAGGCCAAGCCAGCCACCTGAGCCAAAACACGAGCGCCACAGCCAGGGCATCCACCACACCCCAAGCCACCTTGGGGAGCCAGCGCTTCCAGGCGGGGCTCACAGGCGCCACACCCCATAGCGACCGTCTCGGTAGACCAGTGTGGCGTTCTCCAGCAGCAGGGCCTCCCAGACCGCCTCCGGGTCGCTGAACTGCTCCCTAAAGATGGCGTCGCTCAGGAAGGGGTAGCTCTTGTGGATGAAGCGCACCCGACCGCTGACGACGTGGGTCACTCCGAGCTGACGCAGGACATCTACGGTCTCGGGACCATGCAAGTAGAGCAGATGCCGCATGGGCACATGGTCCTCGACCGAGCCGAGCAGGTAAGGCTTGTCCAGGTAGTAGCCGGCCCAAGCAAAGGTGAGCGCCACTCGTGCGTCTGCAGGGGCCTCTTCATTGACCCACTGGATGGCGCTGTAGCCTGGGACCTCCTCCTCGAGCAGGGCCTGCCGCTCACCCGCGCCAAAGGACACCTTGGCCAGAGGCTGAACCTGCTCGAGCACCGGCCGCAGGTTGCTGGGCAGCCCAATGAGCGCCACCCCAAGCGCCAAGGCCTGCCCCCACTTGGGGAGCTGAGAGACCCCCAACCCAACGGCCAGTGCCAGGAGTGGGGCCGCAGGCAGGAGGTAGCGCAGCCAGTGCGCGCCCAAGGTCCAGCCCAACCAGGCGAAGGCTGCCGTTCCCAACACCACGGCAAAAGCAGGCCGCTCACGGGCCTTCCACGCCGCCAGCGCCATGCCTGGGATGGCCGCCAGTCCCAGAGGCGAGATGCGGCCCAGGAAGCCCTGATACTTGGTGGGGTCCCCGTGCAGGGTGGCGTTCCAAGGCAGCATCAGCATGGAGAGGGCGTCGCGGCCCATGCCGTAGCGCTCAATGTAGGCAAAGACGAAACGGTCCCCGGCCGGCCAGCCTGCGTAAGGAAAGAGCGGGTGCAGCCCCTCAAAGAGGTTGCGCAGCCACCACGGAGTGACCATTCCAAGCGCCAGCACGGTCGCCAGAGCGCTCCTCTTCAGGTCCCTGCGCTGGACCAAGTCGCAGAAGTAGAGTCCAAAGACCACCGGCGCTGCGGTGTACTTGATGGACAGGGCCAAGCCGGAGAACAGAGCCATGCGCCAGGGCGCGTTGTCGAGCTGGGCCCGGAGCGCGTAGAGGCACATCAGGGCGGCAGGGAGGTTGTTGTCGGCCAACCCCAGCTCCCGGAGCACGGTGTAGCTGCCCACCAAGACGGCCAGGGCGCCCCATCCCGCCCTCGAGGCCAGCTTCTCCCCCAGGCGGTGCACCTCTGCCATGAGCAGCAAAGCGGCGCCCAAGTGGAAGAGCTTGGGTCCAGCACTCCCACCAAAGGCCAACAGGGCCGTGTAGTTCAGGTGCAAGGGCACCGGCCGGGATCCGTCGGGTGTGAGCATGCCGCCCACCAGTCCTCCGGTGTTCAGCATCAGCTTGGGCAGGGCCAAGTGCTGGTAGATCTCATCGGTGTCCACCGGCGGGGCCAGCGCAACCCCCAGGCCCAGAGCCGCCACGGGCACGAGCACCCAGAGCACCGCGGGGTCCAAGTCGACCTGGAGCTCAGGCTTGAGGATCCAGCCACAGCAGGCCGCCAAGGCCACGCCGCCCAGCATCCATGTCGAGAGCATGCCGAGCGCTCCCAACAGGAGCAGCAGGAGGCCAAGCACGCCGACCCCCAAAGCCAAGGCCTCGCCGACTCGGGCGCGACTCAACAGGGCACCGCCCAGGCCTGTTGCAGCCACCCCCCAGAGCACCACGGCGCCAAGGCCCCTCAGCCCGGGCAAGACCCGAGGATCTACCCCACTGGAGACCACCAATGCGACCAGCAGGCCGAGCACGGCGAGGCCAGCGAGCTGAGGAACCCAGGCCTTGAGGGCATCGGCACTCATGGAATGCGCACCGCGCGAACTGCGTCTGTGGCCATGACATCCTGGAAGTAGGGACCCAGAGAGATCCAAGCACCATCTTGCCACTGCTCCAAGGTCCAGTCCCCCTCCAGAGGGGGCAGGCTGTAGCGCACCCCTTCCGGAACCCAGGCGCCTTGGTAGGCCGAAGGGCCACTGACTCGGGCCCCAAGCCGCTGGGCGCGGGGGGCATCGTCGTCCCAAACCAGCTCCACGGCGGTAGCGACCATCGTGCGCTCGCCGTCTCGGTAGAGCATCCAGCCTTGGTAGCGCGACGGGGAGCGCTGATGCCCAGGACCATCGGCGATCAGGCCGTCACTGCAGACCGCGTCCACATCCTCGCCGTTCCAGTGCTCCCAGCAGGCGACCGGTCCCCACAAGCTCAGCCCTGAGGCCGTGTGGGTGTCGCTGGGATAGCGCCGGCGCTCTCCGCTGTGCAGGTCTTGGACCACCACAAAGTGGGGCTCGATCCAAGCGACCCACTGCTCGGAGGCCGCTACATGGGCCTGGTCTCCAGGGGCCCGAACCAAGACCTGCGCGCTCTGGCCATCCTCGCTCAAGCGCAGCACGTCCAAGCCAGTCCAAGCCGCGTCCCGCCGGTCCACCCACACCACCGCCTGTTCGCTGACCGCTGGCGCATACCAAGAGGCCGGTGCCGCTGGCAGCGCCCGCCTCTGTCCCGCGTCCCAGGGCATGCGCACCACCGCATCGGCCGTGAGAACCACCACTTGCTCCAGCCCCACACCCAGAGGTGCCACCGGACTCAAGGGAGCGGGCTTGCCGGCTTGCCAGCCCCAGTCCTGACTGCTCCAACCGCCACGGGACAAGCCATAGACCCCGCTGGCGCCAATGCCTGGGGACTTGATGGCTGGCTCCAGCAGCCGCTCCTCTCCACCTTGGATGGGCAGAGCGCGCGCCACCTTGCCACCTTCACACGCCACAATCCAGGGCCCACTCAGCGCAGGGAAGCGCGGGTCAAAACAGGCACGGTCTGCGTCTGGAACAGGTCGCTTTCCGATGGGGAGTCGAATGAGATCGGATCGGTTGCGAGCCGGTTGCACGTCCAAGACCACCTCGGCCCCGTCTACCCTCAGCACCGTCTCCCCAAGCGAGGTCAGCGTGACCCACGCTTGGGTCCCTTCCGCTTGATCCACCCCATCCCAAGACAGCGCCGCCGGCCAAGGCCCGGCGTAGGCCAGATCTACCTGAATGGTCTGGCCCAGGGCTGGGTCCAGGCGCTCGGGATGGAGCTGACTCTCCGGCTCCAAGGGAAGCGCAACAGCGGCCACAGGCTCGCTCGGTACACATCCAAGCCAAAGCAGCCACACGGGAACCCCCAACGCAAGAAAGGCGGGGCTCTGAAGAGCCCCGCCCATCTCAATCTTCACGGACTGAATCAGCCGTCACAAGCCTCGGCGGAACCGGAGTCACCGTCCTCGACACCACAGCACTCCACGTTGACCGTCACATCGGTCTCCGTGACCTCGCCGGTGCAGTCAGTGACTGACAAGCGAACTTGGTACTCGTTGGTGTCACAGACACTTGGCTCGGTAGCCACGACATCTTCCATGCTGAGTTCCGTAGGAATCTCGGTAGCGGAAGAGAAGGCAGCCTCTCCGGAGACAACCGTCCACTCGTAGGTGAAGGGGTCGCCATCCGCATCAGCGATGCTCACGCTCTCCAACGCGACGGTCCAATCCTGGTCGTCACAGTCGTCGCAGTCGTAAGTGTAGCCAGACTCTTCACAGCAGACGTAGCCTGCAGCAATGGTCGCTGGCGCAGTCACGCTGACGGCGGGAGGAGTGTTGAAGCTACGCTCGCCCAGCTCCAAGGTGACCATGTCGGGGGTAGACCAGCTACCACCGTCGTAGACGGTCAGCGAGACAACGTAGGTTCCAGCCATGTCGGCCCAGAGAGTGGGGCTCTCTGCGCTTCGGTCGCTGAAGTTGGCGTTGGTCGTTCCCGACCCAGCCGGCACGCTCTGCACTTCCCAGAAGTACTGAATCGCATCGTTGTCGGGGTCCACCGAACCTGCGCCGTCCAAAGCGACGTAGGTGCAATCCTCGCCTGCAACGTCCGCACCGGCGTTGGCCACTGGTGCGCTGTCGTCGCCAGTGACGGTCACGCGGACCAAGTCACTGAGAGAGGTGGTGATGCCGTTGTCGACAATCAAGGTCAGCTCGTACACACCGCGGGCATCGGGCGTGAAGCTCGCCGTCGCACTGTCAGCACCACTGAGGGAGGTGTTGTCCAGGGCAGACAGATCCGGGGTGGAGTTGAAAGCCCAGCCGTAAGCCAAGCCCAGACCGGTTGGGTCAAAGGACTTGCTTCCGTCCAAGCTGACGACGTTTCCGACCTCGACAGTCATGTCGCTACCGGCGTCTGCCACGGGGCGCGCGCCGTCTTCCATCTCGACCTGAACTACAGCGTAGTCCGTGGTGGAGTAGAGAAAGCCGTCGTGCACGCGCAGGCTGACAACGTAGGTACCAGGCAGGTCGGGCACAAAGCGGGTGCTCACAGCTTCGGCGTTGCCGTTGCGAATGAATGGTGCATCACGCTCAGTGATGGCCGAACCCTCAGGCACATGCTCGAAGCCCCATTCGTAGAACAGGGGGTCCCCGTCCGGGTCGAAGGAGCCGGAGCCGTTCATGTCAACGGCGCCGTAACCCAGCACTTGGTCCTCACCTGCTTCTGCAGTAGGGGCCTCGTTGATGTCAACTGGGACGGAGTCCTCTGCTTCCTTGTTGCAGGCAACAAGGCTCGCGAGGGCCGCCAAACCGATAATTGCAATGGAGCGGTTCATGCTGGTCATCCTCAGGTGCCTTCGCAGTTGACGGTCAGACGAACGGTATCAATGTCCGACTCGTTGCAGTCCGCAACTTCCAAGTCGACGTCGAAGTCCCAAGCGGTAGCGGTCCCGTAGGTCGCTGCAGTCTCGGGGACGTAGACGTCGGTCTTGAAGCCAAACTCAGACTGGATGGTGATCGAGAGGTCATCGGACGACCAGCCGTAGGCAATGTCGTCTCCATCGGGGTCGTAGGAACCCGAACCGTCGACGACGAACTCGGCGCCTTCGCAGTCGTCACAAGTCCAAACGTAGGAGCTGGTCGTGCAAGTTGCTTCCAGGTCAACGGAGGCGTCTTCGCCGGCGTTGGCCACAGGAGCGGTGTTGCCCGTGGTCAAATCCACGAAGGTCAGCGTCACGACATCGGGTGCAGACCACTCAACGCCGTCAAACACCTGCAGCTGGAAGGTGTAGTCCCCAGCAACATCCCAAGCGAAGTCGGGGTTGGCCAGGGTGCTGTCCGAGAGGTCAGCTTCGGTCGCGACGGAATCGCTGGGCACCGAGAGCAGGTTCCACTGGTAGGTCAGACTCTCGCCTTCTGGGTCGTAAGAACCAAAGCCGTCCAGGGTGATGACCGAATCGGTGCATGGCTCCATGGTACGGGAGTCACCGGCGTCTGCAACAGGTGGCTGGTCGCCATCGGTGCAGGTCACGGTGGCGCTGTCCACAGCCGACCACTGAACGCCGTCACTGACGACCAACTCAACCAAGTAGGTACCTGCGCAGTCGCAGATCATGGAGGGGTTGGAGGTGTTGGCGTTGTAGAGGTCGTCGCTCTCGAGAGCCGAACAATCCGGTGCCGACGAGATCGACCAGGAAAACTCCAGCTCAGCACCCTCGGGGTCGCTGCTGTTGCTTCCGTCCATCTCGACGCGGGTCTCGATGGCTCCGGTCTGGTCGTCACCGGCATCCGCGATGGGCAAGCCATCGGAGGAGGTCACGGTCACGATGACCAGGTCCTGCTGAGCAGACACGCCGGTAATCTCGTCTTCAACCGACAGGTTGATCACGTAGGTACCAACGACATCCGGCTGGAAGGCCGGAGCCACCGCAGTCGGGCTGTTGTTGTCTGACAGCGCTCCATCGTCAACTGCGGACCCAATGGGCACAGCTTGGAAAGACCAGGTGTAAACGATCTCCAAATCTTGATTACACGTGAGCTCGGGGTCATCCGGGTCCATGAAGGACGAGGCTGAACCATCGAGGGTCACGAGGTCTTGAAGGAGAGCGTCCTGGTCCCCACCTGCATCAGCAGCTGGGGGGCAGTAGGCAGGCCCAGTATCCTCTTCCTTGTCCGTACAAGCGGCCAAGAAGGTGAGGGTACCAAGGGCAAAGGTCAGGGCGATCCGGCTGGTCTTGAGCATCGGACGTTGCTCCGCGGAAGAGGAATCCATGGGAAAAACCCACAGCGGGACAGGCGACACCTGCAACTTCGGGCTTCGGTGCAAGATACCCACCATGTGAGTTGGCCGTCAACTCCTCAGGTGCACACATGCTCGCTTTTTTCTTTGCAACGCAGCTGACCCCTGCCGCCTATGCGACCGCCCAGCCTGTATGGCATCGGCCCGGAGGACTGGTCGCTGCGCCCTTTTCAGTGCAGCTTTCTGGCAGCGCCTCACGCGGCGAGATCGCGCCCTACTCCCTTGCCCAGCGCGACATTGCAGGTGCCGAGCTCTCCCTTGCCTGGCGGCCCGCAGACCCCGTCCAGATCGCCCTGCGTTGGGGCAGCTTCGGAGCACGATGGCCCGACGGCACGCAGATGATCGGCCCAGGCGATCTTCATCTTTCTACCCAGGCGCGGCTGGTCAAGTCCGTGGGGCGTGCGCCCGATCTTTGGCTGGCATGGGATCTAAAGCTTCCGAACGCCGCGCAGCCACTGGGAACGGACGAAGCGGACACCCAGATCAGCCTTTGGGCGAGAAAGAGCGCCGAGAGCTGGACCGCCGAGTTCGGCGCTGGACTGTGGATTGCTGGGCACCCGCACCAGCTGGCAGCCCAAGACGACGCGCTGGTCATGCGCGGACGCGCCAGCCGAGCCACGGGGCCAGGATTCCTGCTGCTCAGCGGGGATCTACGCCTTCGCTCGGCGCGCAATCCCACCTCCGCCCAGGCTGGCTTGGGATGGGAGCAGGCCGTGGCGAATCGGGTGAACATCGGGGTCAGCGTTGACCTCGGACTGAGTCCAGCGGCCCCTGATCAGTCCCTGCGGCTCTGGGTGGCCCTTGTCCCCGGTCCATCGGGGACTTAGATGCCCAACCCGATGTAGAGGAGCTTACGTGGGCCTGCTGGACTGGTTTAAAGGTGGATCTAGCGAGAGCAAGATCAAGAAGTACGGCAAGAAGCTTCGGAACAAGGACACCCCGGTCGAGGAGCGCGAGTCCATCGCGCATGACTTGGCTGAGGATGGCTCCGAGGAAGCTGTGCTTGCACTGCTCGGTCGCTTTGAGATGACCTACGAGCACTCCATGAAGGACGCCTCGGAGAAGGCCCGTGTGACCAACTTGGTCCTCGGGCTGGGCGAAGACGCGATCAAGCCTCTGGAGATCTTCCTCCGGGCCAGCAACGCTTTCTCAAGGCCTCTGAGCATCTACGAGCGCCTGACCACCCCAGAGCAGGCACAAGCGCTGGTCTTGGAGCTGGTCGAAGCCGAGTTCAAGAAGAGCGGCCTGAAGCCCAAGAAGAAGCGTGACCTGCTGGTCAAGCTCGCAGACTTCAAGGGTCCCAAGGTCGTCGAGAGCGCTCTGCGCTTCGTGGACGACTTTGACGAGGGATGCCGGGCCTCGTCTGTGGAGGTCCTCATCGCTCAGCAAGAGACGGAGGAGATCCGCGAGACCCTACTCAAGCGTCTGAGCAGCGGAGAAGAGGAGTCCTCCCGCATCTGCTTCCGCATCGCAGAGATCGCCGCTGCGCGCAGCTGGCCTTTGGGAGAGCACGCGGCCGCCATCGCCACCAAGCCCCCGATGAACTTCGCCGTCAACGGTGACCGACTCGTTGCAGGCTGAGTTCGAGAGCCTTTGCTCCTGGGCAACCCAGGGGTACCCTGAGCGCAATGAACGTTGTACTGGCCCGTCCCCCGCGTCGTGATGCCCGCGATGCTGGGCTACCCGTCCCTCCATTGGGTTTGGCCTACCTGGCGGGCGTGAGCGCACGCGCGGGTCGCCCCGTGACGGTCTTGGACGCCTACGCCTTGGGTTGGTCGTGGGCCCGCTTTGAGCAAGAGCTGGCCCGGCTGCGACCCGATGTGCTCGGTCTGGGCACCATGACGCCTGTGGCAGATGTCGCCTACCGGGCGGCAAAGCTAGGCCGGAAGTACGCAACTCACGTCATCCTTGGCGGCCCCCATCCCACCGCAGTCGGCGCAAAGGTCTTCGAAGACTGCCCAGAGATCGACCACTTGGCTGTGGGCGAGGCGGAAGAGACGTGGTTGCCCTACCTTGACTGGGCTGCCCAAGGCGCCCTAGGTCAGCCCCCCGCAGGCATCCACGCACGGGGCGAGCCCTATCTGGAGCACACGCCGAGCCAGGACATCGAGAGCATCCCTTGGCCCGCACGGCAGCTCCTGCCCCAAGAATCCTACCGCTACCTCATGGCCACCCGGCCCGGCTTTGCGACCATGGTCACCAGCCGGGGCTGCCCCTTCTCCTGCTCTTTCTGCGACAAGAGCGTCAGCGGCTCCAAGTGGCGGGCTCGTGGCGCGCTCTCCGTTGTCGACGAGCTCCAAGCGCTGCAGGCATCGGGCGTTGGATTCGTCAACTTCTACGACGACAACTTCACTCTGCACCGCAAGCGCGTCGTGGAGATCTGCGAGGAGATCCTCCGCAGAGGCCTGGACATCGAGTGGAAGTGCGAGGGCCGCGTTGACGGCGTGGACGAGGCGCTCTTGGTCTTGATGCGTCGGGCGGGCTGTCGAGTCGTGGCCTTTGGGGTGGAGTCCGGGAACCCCGAGACGCTGGCCTTGCTGCGAAAGGACGTGAAGGTGGAGCAGGTCGAGAAGGCCTTTGCTGCCTGCCGCGCCGCCGGCATCCGAAGCTTGGCCTACATCATCCTGGGGGCCCCCGGAGAGAGCTCCACACAGGTCAGCCACACCCTGCGCTTCGTGCAGGACATCGGCGCTGACTACGTGCAGTTCAGCTCCTTGGTCGCCCTGCCCGGCACACCGCTCTTCGCCGAGTACGGACACCGAGCCCCAGCAGACGTTCAGAACCCGGTGGACGGTGACCAGAACCGCCACACCGTCACCGACCTGCCTCCAGACGAGCTCGCCAAGCTCATGCGTCAAGCGTGGCGAGGGTTTTACCTACGTCCAAAGCCACTTCTTCGCTTGGGGGCCGATGCCTACCACAGCGGTGCGTGGCGAGAAGCGCTGCGGCTTGGGGGCGCAATGGCCCGGTGGTCCCTGCCTTGGGAGCGACCTGCGGGTTCGCCCTACCAGCCCTCACGCGCTGAGGGCGGCCTCTAGGCGGCGACGGTCTGCGTTCGTGGGAAGAAAGTGAACGCCGCCGGCTAGCACGGCGCAAAGATGCAAATCCAAGAAGATCCCCTGTTTCAGCTACCAAGTCAGCCGGGTCAGCCGCTCCCGAATCTCTGGCGACCAGCTCTCACTCGGACAGATCTCCAAGTAGGCCTCGTAGTGCATGACCGCTAGGCGCTTGTCTCGCAGGCGGTCCTGGTAGAGCTCACCGAGGAGGCGGTGTGCCGTGCAGTCCCGAGGGCACTTGGAGAGGGTGGTGTTGAGCTCGACGGCAGCCAGCTGGTAGCGGCCCTGCTCGCCGTAGAGCTTGCCCAAGTTGTTGTGGGCCGGGCAGTAGCTGGTGTCCTGGATCAACGCCTGTTTCCAGGCATCCTCAGCGGCATCCCACCCGCCGAGTTCGACCTCCAGAAGTCCCAGGTTGTTCCAGGCCTGTGCGTACTGGGGATTCACCCGAATGGCGCTCTTGTAGGCCTTGCGGGCTCCTTGGGGATCCTTGGCCAGGCGCCGGGCATCTCCCAGGGCGTACCAAGCCTCAGCGGAGACCGGGTTCTTGTCGACGGCGTCCTGCCACAAGCTGACCTCGCTGGACCAGACCCTGTTGCGCAGGTGGGTGGCGCCCATCAGGACCACGCACAGGCCAAGGCTTGCCCAGCGGCCAACAGGCTTCTCCCAAGACGAAACAGCCCAAGCCAAAGCCAGCGCAGGTCCCAGGAGCGCCAGATAGCTTCGGTGCTCCGCGAAGGTCTCCTTGAGCGCCACGACGCTGGAGCTCGGCGCCAAGCAGAGGGCCCACCAGAGCAGGACAAAGAGCAGGACGGGGCGCTTTTTCACCTGGGTCAGAGCTGCGATTCCCAGGGCCAACCAGGACAAGGCCGCGCCAATCGCCACCCCATCCCAACCGCGCTCCGGCAGGCCATGGAAGAGGCTCTGGCCGATGGGGAGGAGCGTGAGCTTTGCGTAGAGCCACCAGGCGACGCCTTGGGTTGGGATCTGCACCGAGAGGGGGCGCAAGGGCTCCGCCAACGAGGTCATGCTGCCGTAGACCCAGATCCGGGCGCCAAAGAAGAGCGCCAGTCCGGCCAATCCAGGCCAGTAGCTCAGCCACTTCACCTGCTTGCCCTGCCCCTCTCGCGCCAGCAGCCACTCCGTCGCGAGCATCAAGGCCGGGAGCACGACCGCGCTCTCCTTGCACAACACCCCCAGGGCAGCGCAGGCCCACGCCAAGGCGGCCAAGGCGCGCTCCCCTTGGGCCAGCCACCGGCTCCAGGCCCAGAGGCCCAGCAGCACAAAGCCCCCTGCAAGGAGCTCGGAGCGTCCAGCGATGTAGGTCACAGACTCGGTGGCCAGAGGGTGCAGAGCCCAGAGGGCCGCGGCCAGTCCCCCGACCCAGAGGGGGCGCGCGTGTCCACCCAGCTTGGCCAGCGCCCGGCCGGCGATCAGGGCCAGGCCAGCGTTGAGCACCTGGAGAACCACATTGACCAGGTGGAAACCCAGGACTTGCTCGCCGTGAACCGCGTGGTTCAAGGCGTAGCTGCCGATGGTGATCGGCCGGGAGAGGTTGTAGCCCAGGATGAGCTGCCATTGACTCAGATCCTGGATGGTGCGGTTGCCCACAACCTCCAAGCGGTCGTCGTAGACAAATGGGACCAGCAGGCTGTTGGCCCAGGCCAGCACCACAGCCAAGGCCAGCAGCCCAAAGGCCCCCCAGAGCCGGCGTTCATGGGACACTCAGCGCGACTCCAACACGCGGCGATACAGGGCTGCGTGCTTGGCGGCGACCCGGTCAAAGTCCAGCTCGGCCTCGATGTAGCGGCGCCCTCTGGCGACCATGGCTTGGGCCGCCTGGCTGTCTCCGAGCAGGGTCTGAATTCGGGCCCGGAGACCGGGGACATCCCCGTGGTTGACCAAGAGGCCTGCGCCCGCCTTGCGCACCAGCTCCCCGCATCCACAGTCGCCGCCCACGACAACGGGCGTGCCGCACATCAAGCCTTCAAAGGGCACCAGGCCGAAGACCTCGGCGGTGCTCGGGTAGACCAGCACGTCGGCGTCTTGGAGCAGCGCCAGACGCTCATCGCCTCGGAGCAGACCGGTGAAGACCACCGATGCGCCCGCGTGGGAGCGGGCCAACTCCATGCCGCCCATGTCGTTGCCCCCGACGACCAAGGTGGCGCCCGGGATCCCCTGACCTGCGAAGGCCTGCACCAAGTGCTCCACCCCCTTTCGGGGAGAGAGCTGGCCCAGGTAGGCCACGATGGGGCCCGAGATTCCCCACTTCTCTCGAAAGGCACCCTTGGGAGGCAGCTCCGAGAACTCATCCAGCATCAGCCCATTGGGAATGGTCTCGATGCGATCCAGAGGCACCCCGTTCTGAACGAACTGCCCGGCCTCGGCTGCGGAGACGGCGATCAGAGTGTGGGCGCCACCGGGAATGCGACCGCTGACGAGCAGATCCCAGAGCGCCTTGATCGCCACCTTTCTCTCCAAACGGGGCAAGGTGCCGTTTGGGGTCATCACGTAGGGAATGCCCCTGGACTTGGCCCAGGAGACCGCGGCGTTGTTGAGCAGGTGTCGATGGCCGTGCAGGTGCACCAAGTCGATGTCCCCGGCCTGATCCAAAGGCGCGCTGCGCGGCAGGAAGAGCTGGTGGGCGTAGGCCAAGCGATTGGACACATTGGGCGTGGTCAGGACCTGGATTCCGTCCAGGGTGCGCTTGGCGGGCACCTCGGCGCGCTGGGCATCGCAGGCATCGGTTGTCCACACCGTGCAGCCCACCCCCTGGCGGACCAAGGAGCGCGCTAGGCCATGCACGATGCGGGGAATGCCGCCGTAGGCCCAGGTTGGCGGGAAGGTGGGGGTCACATGCAGGACCTGCACGCCGCTCTCCAGGGTGAGCACGATGGTCGAGTACCCTTCTAGCACACCCCCACCCTGAGTTGTCCCTGACGAGCCCCTGACTCCGGTGACATTGACGCCACACAGGGGGCCCGGTAGAGTCCCGCCACGAATTGCTCCGGAGCACCCGTGCGCGCCCTAAAGATCGCTGTCTCTTTTGCTGCTGTGACCACCATGCTGGCCCTTTCGGCCTGTGGACCGAACTGTCAGAGCACCTGCAACCGCCTGTACAGCAGCAGCACCAACTCCGCTGGCGAAGAGGATTGCTCCATCTCGCGCCCCGGCCGCAGCGACACGGACTTGATCGACACCTGCATGACCGAGTGCGAGGCTGCCTTGGCCACCCCCGGTGAAATCGGCGCCTACGACCCCTTCGTTCAGCAGGGACAGAACACCAGCATTGAACTGGAGAATGAGCGCCAAGCTGTGCTCTGGATGGAGTGCATCGAGGAGCAGAGCTGCTCCCGCCTCTCCGAGGGTTACTGCGCGCCAGTCAAGTAGACGTTAGCCAGCGCCCATGATGGCCATTCTCCTCCTTGCCCTGACCGCCTGCGATGCAACTTGCCGCCAGGCCTGTCAGAAGATGGTCGACTGCACCGAAGTCGACACCACCGGCAATGTCGAGGCTGAGTGCCGAGAGGCGTGCCTGACCCAGGAGCTGCTCTACGAAGAGCAGTGGGAGGACGAGGCGCTGACCGAGTCCTTCTACGCGCAGCGCAACTGCATCCGCGACAACACCTGCGAGGACATCGCAGAGGGCGTTTGCTACGACGAAGAGCTCTGGGCCTGGTGAGCCGAGCTTCAGAGAGACGGCGCCTACTCTTTGTACACACCGGCGGCACCTTGGGCATGGAGGGCGATCCGGGCCCCTTGGCACCAAGCGCCTACGCCAACGACGTGCTGCCCTTTGTGCGCGGCCTGGAAGAGTTGGTAGACATCAACTCGGTGTTCGTCTGCAACATCGACAGCTCGGACATGCAGCCCAGCCACTGGGAGACCATGGCGGCCAAGATCGCCGAGGCCCTGGATGACTACGATGGGTTCGTGGTGCTGCACGGCACCGACACGATGGCCTACTCCGCCTCTGCCCTGAGCTTGCTGCTTCACAACCTGCCCAAGCCCGTGGTGTTCACCGGCAGCCAACGTCCCATCGCCCAGCTGCGCTCCGATGCCCGGCAGAACCTGGTACACGCCGCCATCTGCGCGACTCTGGACATCCCCGAGGTCGGTCTGTACTTCGGCCAAGAGCTGCTGCGGGGCAACCGGGCCACGAAGACCAGCATGTCTTCCTACAACGCCTATTCCTCGCCACACGTGCCGCCCCTGGTGCGCATGGGCGTGGACATCGAGCGCCCCATGGCACCGCGCCAGCCCATCGGCCCCTTTGAGCTGCGTCATGGCTTTGACCGCCGGGTCACCGTGCTCACCCTCTACCCAGGCGCCGACGCCAGCCAGCTGGACCAGACCGTCGCCGCTGGGGCACGGGCCGTGATCCTCCGGGCCTTCGGCGCAGGCAACGTGCCCTTGGCCGGCTGGCCGGACAGCATCCGCCGGGCCACCCTGGCGGGCGTGCACGTCATCATCACCAGTCAGTGTCTGGACGGGGCCGCGGAGATCGGCCGCTACGCCGGAAGTGCGGCCGCTGGGGACGCCGGGGCCTTGAGCGCCTGGGACATGACCCTGGAGGCCACACTGACCCGAGCCATGTTCCTGCTTCGGGAGCCCGGGGAGTTCAGAGAGCTCTGGAGCATCGACCAAGCCGGCGAAGTGACCCTGCCAGCGTCCTGAGCCAAGTCACCCAGCTCAGTCCTCAAAGGGCGGGAGAGGCGCCTCCCAGCCTCCGCCGTCCACATCCACCAAGAGCGCCGAGCTCGCGGCCCAGGGCTTCTGGCTGCTGACCGGTGACATGGAGGCGTCCCCTTCTGCGACCAGAACGTAGGAGGCATCGGCATCGGGCTGCAGATCGAAGCTGCCGCTGAGCTCCATGCGGGTCTCGATGACCTCGCCGTTCTCCAGCAACAGCACCCGGTCGACCTGGATCCAGGAAGGAGTCAGCACCTCGTAGGAGACGCTGCCCGGGCTCAGAGTGCTTCCCGGCGCGACATCCAGCAGGATCATCGGCCCGTTCGAGGCCACGGTCGCCCGCGCCTCAAAGGCCGCGCGAAGCGCCTGAGGGTCGTAGGCGCTGGGGTCGGAGTCCATCTGCACGTAGGTCAAGTTGCTCCCCAGTCCCCCGCTGGTGCAGCCATGGGAGTCGCTCACCCCGGTGGGCGTGGACAACACACCGCGGTTGACCAGCTCCAGGTAGAGCTCGAAGTACTCCCCGTGCTCTCCGCTGTTGAGCACCTCGATGGCATCGAAGTTCTCAGACCAGGCGCTGGGCTTGGAGATCTTGCCCGGAGACCAGCCTGCAGCCCCGGCCACGCCGGAGTCCGTGGGGTGGTTGTACTGGAGCACCGCTGTGGGGAACCAGTCGCGGATCTGAGCGTTCTGCTCCTCGGTGGTCTCAATCTGCAGACTCCACCAGGGGAAGGCTCCGCCGTTGGTGGCGTCTGGATCCAACTCCAAGGGGTAGAGATTGATGTGTCCGCGGGCGACGCTGCTCATCTCGCTGGCCAGCACCGTGTTCATGTGCCCATCCAGACCCAAAGCATCGATCAGCGGCGCATAGTCCGCGACGTGGTCGTGGTCGGTGCCGAAGTGGAGGGCGATGCCGCGGGCGGCGCTCACGCTGAGGCGGTCCTCCATGGTGCAGCTGCCGTCGGCGCTTGGGCCGGCGTGGCTGTGGGGGTCCGTGAGGATCCAGTCGGGCAGCGACCAAGCCTGGGGCAAGGTGATCTCCAAGTCCGAGCGCTCACCGGCCGTGACGCTGACCTGGCCCTGGAAGACCTCGTGCTGCGCACCGCGCCAAGCCAGGACTTGGTAGTCACCAGGCACCAGGTCCATCGTGATCTCACCGTCCAGAGACCACGCCAAGACGGCATCGCTGGGGTTGAGGACCAGGGCGCTGTCCGCGCCCGGAGCGGGGTCCAGCGGGGTCAGCCTGACCTCGAATGGGGCAGAGATGTCGAGCTGTACCTGCAGGGTGCCGGGCGTCTGCAGCAGGAGCGGGTCATCGGCGGTCCCGATTCCTCGTCCCACCGCCCGAACCGGGGCCACGGCACCTTGGGTGTAGGCGCTGAGCACGCTCTCTCTCAGCTCCGGGTGCAGGTAGGCGGAATACTCCGCTGAACCCGCCGCGTAGTCGCGCACCACGCCACGTCCCCGACCCTGGGCCAGGACATCGACCTGGGTGCCCGCGGGGGCCGAGAAGGAGACCTGGCCATCGGCATCTGCGATCGCCACGGTGTAGGGCGAGCCATCCACGCTCACGCTCACCCAGGCGCCGGCAACCGGGCCATCTGGCGCCGTGACGGTGTAGCTGTACTCATCAACCGAGGCGCCTTGCAGCGCCAAGGATGCATCGGAGATTTCCGCTAGGTCGGCGGCCACGGCGTAGTAGCGCTCGAAGACGATCTCCTCACCGGAGGCGATGCTCTGGCGTTCCCCCAATCCCAAGCTCATCTCCGCCAGAGAGGCCAAGATCTGCGAGCTGGCGTCGGTCTGAAGGACCTCGCCCTGGGTGGCCACCAAGGCCAGAGCGCCCTGGCCTTCGGCTCCAATGAACCCCGTCCAAGGGTAGTCGTCGCCGTCAAAGTCTCCGAAACCTGCTCCTGGGGTCCACTGGGCAGCCGCGTCCAAAGAGCCCATGAGCAAGTCGCCGGGCGCCAGAGTGACCTCGCCGTCGGCCGCCCGCAGTGTCGTGCGCACCTGCATCAGGTTGCTGCCAGGCTCCAAGATGTAGTCCGTGCAGATCTCCAGACCCAAATCCGGCACGCCACCCTGTCCCAGGATGCCTTCCAGCAAGCCCAGAGCGCCCTCCTCGCCTTCGACCCGCACATGGGCGGGGCCATCGGAGCCATCGGACACAATGGTGACTTGGCGCAGCTCGCCCATGCGACCCAGGCCATACATGCCCGCCATCTCGTCCACCAGGTCTCGGCCCAGGGCCCCCTCTTGCCGAACGATGTCCGCGTCCACGACGCCGCCGGCCTGCTCGACGTAGTAGTCGCCGTTGCGGTCGCCCTGCAGGATGAACTGCACCCGGTCGTTGTAGATCTTGATGTCGCCGATGCGCCCCTCGGCGCTGATCCCGGAGAAGAGGGCGGCGGGGTCTACGACGATCCCTGCGCGGCTCCCCCCGCTCCCCAGGCGCTCGGTCAAGTCCGGCGCGGGGCTCTCAGGGTCTTTTTGGCAGGCGAGGACAGTGAGGAGAAAAAGCATTCTCCAAAGCTATCCGGCTCAGGGCCTACCCGAAACAGCTGCTGCGTTTGTTGGTGCTCAGCGCTAGCGTGCACACCGAAAGCCGATGAAGGCCTTGGCGTCGCTGGCCTTGACCGCCGTGCTGCTGCTGCCGTCGCTGCGCAGCCACGCAGCCTTGCCGTCGGCCTGGCGGTACTCATGCCAGGCCAAGCTGCCCCCTTCGGTCCAGGTCTGGGGCTCTGCACCAACCTCGGCCAAGCCGCCTCGTCCCGAGCAGTAGGCCCGTGCCATAGACCAGCTCACGTTCACCGCCGCTTGGTTGCTCTTTCCGGCCGGAGGCGTGGCGCCATCCCAGCCCTTTAGGTAGGTCCCACTGGCTTTCCCCGCCGCCACCGCTGGGTCGTGGTGCCAGTCGGGGTGCGTCGCCAGCCACGCACCGAGCTGGGCGTTGGTCACCTGTGCACGGGCTGCCGATCCCCCCTTGGTGGGCGGCGTCTCCGGCGGATCCTGCGGGATGATGGGGTCCCTGGGGTTCTGGGGGTTCTGGAGGTTCGGCGGATTGCCCTGGGCCTCTTCACCCTTGGCCAGCTCGACCTGAAAGGCGCTGATCTCGCCCTGCGCAGGCACCACCAGCTCGCCGCTCCAGCTCTCTTTGCCCTTGCCGGCCTGCACCTCGTACTTGCCGGGCGGCAGGCTGACGGTGGCCGAACCCTTTCGGTCGACTTCGACGGACTCGCCCGCCACACTCAAGGTCATCCCGCGGATCCCTTCGATGGGGACCTGGCGCTCGGCCGGTGCCGTCAGAGACAGGGTCAGCGTCTGAACCCCCTCCCCAGCTTCCAGCACGACCGACTTCTCCTCCACCACGCACCAAGGCGCCGGCTCGGAGAACTTGCAGTCTTGGCCCACGATGGCGCGAAGGGTCTGCTCTCCCAGTGGGAGCTCACTGAAGTGGTGCACAAAGCCTTCGATGGTGAAGACCTTCTGCTCGCCGACCTGAACCTGAACCGGCACACTCTCCGCCAAACCTGCGATGACCACGTCGGCCTTGCGCTGCTCCAGCTGGAGCGGGGGCTTGGGATCGGGATCCCCTTGTCGCGAGGGGTCACTGCGCCAGACCTGCCAACCCAAGCCGCCCATCACCGCGATCAGCGCCAAGACAAAGCCCACCAGGACCAGCTTCTTGCCACCTTGCTCCTCTTCCGGAGCAGAAGCCGCGGCCGGCGCTGGGGCCACAGGCGCTGCCGGAGCCACAGTGGGCACGGCGGCTTGCGGAGCGGGCGTCGGTGGCCCGGGGACCACAGGCTTGGGCGTGGCCGCCTGAGATGCGGCCTTTAGATCCACTGGCGCATCTAGGGCCTGCTCGATCTCCATGCCCGGGTACCAGGTGGGGCTGGAGACCGGCTCGCTCGGCGTGTCCTCGAACTCGGCGTTGGGGTCGACCGTCTCCAGATCGATGCCGTCTAGGAGCGCGACAACCTCGTCTGCGGTCGCCAAGCGCTGCTCTGGATCCGAGCGCGTCATGGCCCGAATCAGACGGCGCAGCGCCACCGGAAGCGTGGGTCCAGGATCCAGCGGCGGGTGGGACTGCTTGGAGATCATCACCTGCAGCGCCTGCTGGCGGCTGGTGCCGACCCCGCCAATGGGGAAAGCAAAGCGTCCGGTGAGCACTTCGTAGAAGACCGTTCCCAGGCCGTAGACATCCCAACGAACAGGATCCAAGCTTCCTGGCTCGACCCACTCAGGCGGCGCGTAGGAAACCGAACCAAAGTTCTGGCCGTTCTCGGTCAGGGTCTGGCCGTGTTGCTCCGTGGCGATCCCGAAGTCCACCAGCTTTAGGTCGCCGGACTCCTGCAGGATCAT
The DNA here is from genome assembly GCA_913060515.1 of uncultured Pseudomonadota bacterium. GTDB lineage: Bacteria > Myxococcota_A > UBA796 > UBA796 > CAJQPC01 > CAJQPC01. The sequence goes on from CAJXRZ010000037.1 coordinate 43,858, forward strand.
GTTGCTGGGCTTGATGTCCCGATGGCGAACGCCCATGCCATGCATGTAGGCCGCGGCGCTCGCAGCCTGCTTGAAGAGCTCGACAGCCCGCTCCACAGCCATGGGGCCGCGCAGGATCTGCGCCTCTACCGAGTGCCCCGAGACGAACTCCATCTCGATGTATGGCAGCTCCGCGTCCATGCGCACGTTGCGCACCTTGACGATGTTGGGGTGCTCCAGAGCGAAGAGAATCTCAGCTTCCCGCACAAAGCGGGCCTTGGCGCTCGCCACCCGATTCAGGGAGGGGTCCAGGGTCTTGATGGCCGCCAGAATGCGCTTGGCGGAGCGGTTGTGACAGCGGTACACCGAGCCCATGCCCCCTTGTCCAAGGGGGTACTCCACGACCCAGATGTCGATCTCGTCGCCCTGCTGCAGCAAGCTCTCTCCACGGTGAGACTCAGCGGGTCTCAGGATACCCCGGGAGCGGATGCAGAGCCGGGATGCGTTAGAGCACTGCCACGGAGAGTCCATGAAGATCATCAGCTGGAATGTGAACAGCCTGAAGGCCCGCGCCGAGCACGTGGCCAACTTCTTGGACCGGGTCTCCCCCACGGTGCTCTGCATGCAGGAGCTCAAGCTCGAGGACCACAAGATCCCCACCGAGATCTTCAGCGAGCGCGGCTACTTCTTGGAGACCCACGGTCAACGCACCTACAACGGCGTGGCCATCGCCTCCAAGCTGCCCATGACCAACGTGGTCCGCGGCCTGCCCGGTGGAGACGAGGGCGAGTCCCGCTACATCCACGCAGAGATCGACGGCGTGACGATCCTGAACCTATACTGTCCTCAAGGTCGGGCCGTTGACAACCCAAAGTTTCAGTACAAACTGGGTTTCTACGACGCACTCCAGGCACGTGTGGAGAAGGACTTCTCTCCCTCCCAAGACCTGATCATCACTGGGGACTTGAACATCGCGCCGAACGACGACGACGTCTACGATGTGGCGAAGATGACCGGGGTGTGCAGCTTCACGGACATTGAGAAGCAGAAGTTTCAGCGCCTCTTGGACTGGGGCCTGAGCGATGCCAGCAAGCCCTACCAAGAGCCCAAGACCTTCACCTTCTGGGACTACCGCATGAACTGCTATCCCCGGGATGCCGGCTACCGCATCGACCACTTCCTGGTCAGCGACTCGGTGCTGGCCCGCGTGCAAGGCAGCCACGTGCACCGCGTGGAGCGCGGCCGCGAGAAAGCCAGCGACCACGCGCCCATCGACTTGGATCTGGGCATCTAAACCTGGCGCTAAACTGGGTCGAAGACCGCGATCTCCCCAGCAACGCCCATGCGCGGCGGCAGGCCGATCCACCAGTTTCCAGCATGAACATACTGCGGCACGCCACTCCGAAACCACCCCTGGTCGCGCACCCCAAAGAGCCCCAGGAGCGTGGGCCGCAGCCCAAACATGTTCAGCCCCACTTGCCCGCCGTGGGTGTGGCCAGAGAGCACCAGATCCGCGTGCTCAGGGCCCAGCCAGGCGCCCAGCCGAGGGTCGTGGGCCATCAGGATTCTAAAGCCCTCCCCGTTCGAGGCCACCACGCTTCTCTCCAGCTCCTCCCTGGCATTCTTCCAGTGGAAGTTGACCCCATAGAGCCAGAAGGGCCCACAGCTGCGCCCTTCGTCGACCAGCATCGGGGACACCGGCTCCAGCGCCGCCTTCAAGCGCTCCAGCACCGGCAAATCATGGTTGCCCGCGCAGCAAAAGCTGGGGGCCTGAAGCTGGGCGAGGGCATGCAGCAAGTAGTCGTGCTGCGCCTCGGAGAAGGGCATGACCTGGTCTCCGGTGATCAGCACAAGAGCAGGCTTCAGGGCGTTGACCTGGTCCACCAAGGCCATCAACTCGGGCCCCGCCATCAGGGGACTGGCGTGCAGATCCGAGAGCTGAACCACCCGGCCAGGCAGCTCCGGCACCTTGTGGTGGGTGATGCGCTGCCCCTGACGTGCGGCGTGGAGACAGCCCAAGAGCGCCAGCCCAAGGGGGAGCAGCAGCCAAGGCCCAGCCCAGAGCACCGAGGCCCCCAGTGCCCAGGCGATGGGCGCCCGAATCAGCCAAGTCAGGCCTGCCCAGAGCGCAAAGGCGTAGGCCACCTGGGAGGGCCAGGCCAAGCCCCAGAACAGCCACCTGGGGCAAGCCTTCTCGCGGTGCAGACAGAAGAAGAGCCCCCAGAGTCCCACCATGCCCAAGCTCCAGAGGGGCCAGAGATGGGGCGCGGCCAGCCATTGCAGACCGTAGAGGCCCATGCAGGCGCACACCACCACGGCCACAAAGTGGTCGTTGGCTTCCTTTCCGACGGCGTAGACCCGGCGCAAGGTGTCCACGAGCAGGACCACCGCCAGGACGGTGCCAGCGATGGGCCAATCGCTCAGCGAGACGCCACCAAGAACTTGAGCTGCCCGCGCTCGTCCACAGCAGCACGCCAAGACCATTGGCCTGGCAGGGAGTCGCACACGAAGGAGCGGGGCAGCTTGATGCGTACGGTGCTCGGCGCCAGCTCCAAGACCTCCAGCAGAGGAAAGGGCAGCTCTTCTGCCCGCATTCCTTGGCGGTCGTAGTCGCGGCCACCCCATGGAGGATCCAGGATCAAGGCATCAAATTCACCCTTGACCGCCTCCAGAACGTCCTGGCAGAGCAGCTTCAGAGGCACCCCGTAGAGGGAAGCGTTGTGCCGAGCCATCTCCAAGCGCTGCGCGCTCAGATCACAGGCGGTCACGCGACACCCCACCCGGGCCGCCGCGATGGCCATGGCGCCCACGCCACAGCTCCCGTCCAAAACCCGACCGGAGAGCCCCTGCACCAGCTCCAGAGCCAAGGCCTCGGGGGTGGCGCTCATCAAGCCCTCGTCGTCCACGCGAATGCCTTGCTCCCAGCGGGAAAAGAGGCGACGTCGACGCTGGATCTGCGGTGCGCGCAGGCGCGCTCTCCGCCCTTTTCTCAGGGGGGGCTCACAGGAGACGCGGCACTGAACCCCGCCGACCCAGGTGCCGTCGAGCTGGTGGAGCGTGCGGCGTGCCGCCTCGGCGGAGCGCATTCCATCCCAAGGGCGCGTGTCCAACCACGGGGGTCCCTGAACCTGGACACGAACCTGCGCGGGCGGTGGCTTGAGGAAGTCCTGGTAGCGCTCGATGAGCTCTTCAGCGGCGCTCTGCTCTCCTTCCAGCGCCCAGCGATGGAGCGCCACGGCCAAGTGCGCCAACTCCAAGGCCGCCTGGGCTTGAGGGCCCTCTCCGTGCAGAGCCTCCAGCGTGGTGGCCTCGTCTTGGGAAACCGCTGCCACATCTAAGGCTTGCCATCCGTCCAGAGCGTAGGGAGCCAAGCTGACCAGCGCCGAGCCCTGCTTCCTCAACCAAGCCGCACGAAGGCCTCCCATGCTGGGACCGCGACGAAGCGCCAGATCCAAGGGCCGGTCCAAGAAGCGGTCCACCTTCTTCAAACCCAGCTTCTTCATAGACTTGCCCGGATTGACCCCAGGTACTGTCAGCAAGGCCCGAGGCGACACCGGACCGGTCTCCCAGCGGTGCTGCTCCAGCAGAGTGCGCAGGACGGGGATGGCCGAAGCAGGCCCCTGCTCCAGGGGCTCCAGGCAGCTCCAGGGGGGGGAGCCATCCTTGGCAGGGGGGGCAAAGGGGCCGGTCCACTCGCCCTTGAGCACCAGACCTTTTGAACCCACCCACCACAGACGAGGCCATGGCAGACCGCTGGGCTGCGCTTCAGGGCCCGCTTCTGCCAAGTCCAGCAGGGCCTGGGGCGGCCCATTGCGCGGATTCACGGCAGGTCCGTGGCGTCCTGTGGGGGGGTGCCGCGGTCCTGCTCCAAGATACGGAGCTGAATCATCGTGGCGTCGTCGGTGTGGCCTCTATCTTCAAGGCGCTGCTGCACTTCGTCGATGAGGTCGTCGCCGTGAACGGCCAACAGGGTGCTGAGCTCATCGACCGTCAGGGCATCCAGGATCCCATCCGAGCAGATCAGATAGCGATCTCCCACCTGCATGGGCATGCGCCGCAAAAAGGTCATGTGGCGGATGCTCGGCCCCATGCCAACCCACGCGCTCAAGCCCCCGCCACGCTGTTGGATAGGGGTCATGCGGTGAAGGCTGCCCTCCCGCTGCAGGAAGACGCCTGAGTCGCCCACATTGAAGATGCTAACGACCTTCTCAGCCATCCACACACCCGTGACGGTGCTGGCGGATCCAATGGCCATTCGGACTTCTGCATCCGCAGCCTCGACCACGTCAATGAGCAGGTTCTCCGAGGGATGCAAGCTCGAGGAAAAAAAGCTGGCGAGGTGCTGAATGACGACCTCGGCCGCCGCGGCGCCGTCGCGCGTCGAGCCCACGCCATCGGCCACTGCATAAATGGCTCCCCGCTGGGCCCCACGAACGATCTCATCCCGGGCGTCGAAGAGCCCGTAGCGGTCGTCGTTCTTTGCGTGCCCCTTGCCCTGACGGGAGAAGGCTCCGGCCAAGACGGCGGGGAGGGAGGGCACTTGCATGGCCACAGCATAGCGGAAGGCTAATGACATAGGCCACGCCTGCCGTTCGGCTACACTGAAAGGGCCTCGGGAGAGTTGAATGGCGAGCTACTTGAAGGAATCTCTGCGGCAAGCCCTCGAAGCTGTCGAGAAGCGTGAGCGCGCCCATCAGCCAGAGGATCTGCGAGAGCCAAGTCCCCCGCGTTCGCCCCCACCTACGGGCGCTGTGCGTCCACGTGGCATTCCGCTGACGGCTCCAGATCACACCCCGCAGCCACGCGTGAGCGCGGCGCCGGCGGCGATTCCAAGCGCGCAGACCTTCGCCCAGGACCTTCCCGAGACGTCGGTTCAAGCACCCCTCGCAGCAGCCAGCGTGGACCCACGCGCCTTGGATCCGCGGCGCGCTAGCGTGAGCTTGCGCACTGAAAGGCCGAATGACAGCAAGCTCTCGCCCATGGCGATGGCCTTCGAGCGCCCAGTCATCGCGGCGCCGCCTCCCACGCGCTTTCGCCCCATTGAGCCACCGAACCTGGAGCGTGCCGGCCTAGAAGGCAGCTTCGTGCGCGGCCTCATCCTCAAGTACCTCTTGGGGCAACCGGGCTCTACCGGGCGACAAGTCAGCCAAGCCTTGGCCATTCACTGGCAGATCGCCCGTGAGCTACTCTCGGAGCTCAAAGAGTCCAAGCTGGTCGTGCTCAAGCGCTCCACCGCCACCGGTGACTTTCGCTATGAGCTGACCCAAGAGGGACGCGGCGAGTCCTACGATCTGCAGAAGCACAGCCGCTACGTGGGCCCTGCGCCCGTGCCGCTGGACCAGTGGTTGATGAGCGTGCACGAGCAGAGCATCGCCAACGAGCACCCGCGAATGGGTGACCTCTACCGGGCCTTCCAAGACCTGCTTGTGACCGACACCCTGCTGCACCAGCTCGGGCCGGCGATGACCAGCGGCAAGGGACTCTTCCTCTTTGGCTTTCCAGGGAACGGAAAGACCAGCTTGGCCGAGCGCATGACCCGGGCCTTTGGCACCTCGGTGTACATCCCCCACGCGATCTTGGTCGAAGGTCACCTGATCAAGATCTACGACCCGATGATGCACGAGCCCCTGGGAGAGGAGAAGAAGACGCTGAACTCCCGGGAGCGCGTTGACCCCCGGTGGGTCAAGTGCCGTCGCCCAACGGTGGTGGTCGGTGGTGAGCTGACCATGGACGCCTTGGAGATCGACTTCAACGCCGCCACGGGCATCTGCGAGGCGCCCATCCAAGTCAAGGCAGCTTGCGGCACCCTGGTCATCGACGACTTCGGTCGCCAGCGCTGTGATCCAGCCACCCTGCTGAACCGGTGGATTGTGCCCTTGGAGCAGCGTGTGGACTTCCTGCGTCTGCCCGATGGTCGAAAGGTGGAGGTGCCCTTCGACCCCCTGCTGGTCTTCAGCACCAACCTGGATCCACGGGATCTCTGCGATGAGGCCTTCCTTCGCCGCATTCCCTACAAGGTCAACGTCGAGGACCCCAGCGAAGAGAACTTCCGCCAGCTCCTGCACATCCAGGCGGAGCTCTTGGGCTTTGAGCCGGACGACGAGGTCTTCGATCACGTCATCGCCACGCACTACAAGACGGTGAACCGGCCCTTCCGGAACTGCCACCCCCGCGACCTGATCCTTCAGGTGCAGAACCAGTGCATGTTCCGCGAGACCCCGCTCACGCTGACCATCGCAGGCTTTGACGAGGCCGCCAGCCTGTACTTCACCCTGCTCTAAGCTGGGTTTTCCCTCAGGCCCTCAAATCCCGACCAAGCGCTGGGGTTTGAGGAAGTCTGGGTAGACCGGCTGCTCTCCCAAGATGCCTTGGGCCACGATCTGAGCGCCGGCCGCCGCCAAGGACCAGCCGGTGTCGGCAAAGCCCGTGCACGCCACCCGCCGCGCACCGGGCAGCGGGCCAATCAGAGGCAGGTTGTCGCAGGTATAGCCCTGGATTCCGGCGCGCACGGCTACGACACCGGCCTGGGCGTCAGCGGCGAAGCTCTTGTCCAGAAAGCCTTGAAGCGCCTTTTGAACCTTGGGATGGGGCGTGCGCTCCACCTCCCCTGTCTCCATGTGGGGGGTCGCCCAGCGCGCGCCGCTCACCCGCAGCCCACCCGAAGGCGCACTCTGCCAGCTCAGGTAGCCGTACTGGGCGCTGGCCCCTTGAAGAGCGGGCCGTCCCGATGGCGCGGTCTCCAAGAGCGCCGCACGGACTGGAAAGACCTTGTCGGCGAACCAATGGTCCAAGGTGCGCAGGCCCCAACTGGCGGCGTACACCACCAGCTCACACCGCACCTGCCCCCCGTCCGAGTGCAACGTGATGGAGTTGTCCAGCTCCACGGAGCGAACGCGCTGCCCTTCCATGAGGCGGGCCCCAGCCGCCCGGGCCTTCTCGGTGAGAATCGAAAGGGCCTCTGCCGGGTCCAAGCGGGCGTCCATGGGTACGTGGCGAGCCGGCCCGAGCAGTTGGCAGCCCAGGTGCTCAGCGACACGCTCCTGAGACCACAAGCTGCTCGGCACACCCAGGTCCTGGGAGAGCGCCACCGCCTGCTCCAGCTCATCGATCTCGGCCCCGATGCCCACCCGGAGTCCGCCCCGCTCCATGGGCACTTCTTCGGCCAGGAGCGCGATACTTCGCTGGGAGAAGGCCAAGTATTGCTTGGCACGCTCCATCCCCAGTGCGTGCGCTAGCCGGTGTGGATGCTCGGCCGTCCCAAGCTGAACCAGCCCAAGCGAGGCCAAGCTGGCGTTGTTGGCCTGGGGCCCAAAGGCCAGCGGATCGGCGTCCAGCACCGTGACCTCGATCCCGGCTCGCGCCAAGTACAAGGCGCAGAGCAGACCGGACAAACCGCCGCCGACAACGACGACATCACTGGAAGGAATCGCTTCAGACATGCCCCCCAATAGCCCGCATTGCACTTACAATCCGGCCCTGGACACTTTCTGGCTCCCCAACGGGGTAGCTTGCGCGCCGAAGGACTTCCAATGCTGCTTCTGACCCTCCTCTTCGCCTGCAAGACCACGACCGATGCCGACCCCAAGGTCGAGCGGATCACCGCCTCGGAGCCGACCAAGCTCCCGATGGCTCAGGCGGCCAGTGTCGTGGAGATCGCACCGGTGGGGCCAGAGGACCTGCAGCCCTACGCCGCTGGCCCAGGGAGCGGACTGCGTGCGCTGATGGTGGGCCCACTCTCGGAGCAGGACAGCCCGCGCCAGGCCTTGGTGGTCTTTGATCGACCCATGGTTCCCCTGGCCAACTTGGACCGGGACCCTGTGCCTCTGAGCTGCGAGGGCCAGTCCGGCACCGGTCGATGGGCCGGAACGAGCACCGCTGTGTTTGTGCCGGATGCCGGAAGCTTCCCGAAGAACAGCGAGATCCGCTGCACCGTTCCAGCGGGCACCAGCGCCGCCGACGGCACCAAGCTGGAAGAAGCCGTGGAGTTCAGCTTCGCCACCGCCAGGCCAGAGCTCACGCGCAGTACCCCGTCCAGCGGGGCCTCGAGCGTGGATCCCAGCGAGACCCTCGTGCTCGTCTTCAACCAGCCCGTGGACCCAAAGAAGGTGCTCAAGCACCTCACTCTGCGCGCCTCCTCCAAGAAGGTGAAGCTCAAGCTGGCCGATGTCCCCGAAGAGGGAACCCGTCTGCCAAAGGACCGCAGCCGCGTGGTCAGCTTTTCGGCGGAGCTGGAGCGGGACAGCGACTACCAGCTCATCCTGACCGCAGGCCTGCCCGCCCTGGAAGGGACCCGCGGATCAGCGACAGAGACGGTCATCGACTTCTCCACGATTCCGCCGGCCGGCATCACGGACGTGTACCCAACGGGTGGGGACGTGAGCCCCTACAACCAGATCCGACTGGACCTGGCGACCAACACCGAGGGAGAGGCCCTCAACGAGCGCATCTCCATTGAGCCCACCCCGCCGGACGGCTGGGCCCCGGCAGAAGACTACAGCTGGAGCCGCTGGAGCCACGGCGTGCGCCTGGAGCCGATGACCACCTACACCGTGACCGTCGAGCCCGGCGGAAAAGACGCCTACGGTCAGGAGTACACCGAGGGCAAGCAGTGGGCCTTCACCACCGGCCACCTCAACACCATGGTCGATGCGGCCAGCGGTCGCCTGCTCTACCCAGCAAACAACCCCACCGAGCTGCCGACCCGCAGCCGGAACGTGAAGGACCTCTACGTCGCCGTGACCCCCGTGGACGCAGCCTGGGCCATGGAATCCTTTGACGGATACTCTGCCTTTGACAGTGATAAACGCACTTTCCAGACTCCTGGTGTGCCCGTCGCTGTGGGCCGGGAGATGGACGAGAAGGTGCACTCCGACACCCTGGATTTGGCGCCCTACCTCCAGGATGGCAAGGGCCTCCTCTTCGTAGAGACCTGGAGCCCCGAGTACACCGGCTACCGCGACCGGGTGAACTACCAAAAGGCGCTGCTTCAGGTCACGGACTTGGCGACCACCCTCAAGGTGGACCACACCGGCGTTCAGACCTGGGTCACCCGCCTCAGCGACGGGGCCCCTGTGCCCGAAGCGCAGGTACGCGTCTACTACAAGGGCAGCATGGCCTGGGAAGGCCAGACCGACGCACAGGGAATGGTCGCCAGCTCGGACATCGTGCCCCCCGAGTGGGAGCCCTGGGACGACGCCTTCTTCGTGATGGTCGAGAAGGAAGGTGACCGCGTGATCACCACCTCCCAGCGTCCCCACCGCCGGGACACCTGGAGCTTTGGCATCTCCACTGGCCAAGTGGCCAAGGGCGAGACCCTCAGCATGAGCGCCTTCAGCGACCGGGGCGTGTACAAGCCCGGCGACACCGTACACATCGCAGCAAAGGCACGGGTGGAGACCGCCATCGGCATGGACCTGCCCACCCAAGGCAAGCTCTCTTGGAGCTGCGAGGATGCACGCGGCAGCGAGCTGACGAAGGGAAGCCGTGATCTGGACACCCACGCCGGCGCCGCCTTTGACCTGACCCTTCCCAAGGACATGCCCACAGGCGAGGGCTACTGCAGCCTGGAGCTCAAGAGCGACCAAGGCAAGACCAGTGAGTGGGTCCCCCTGCGGGTCTACGCCTACAGAGCCCCAAGCTTCCGCGTGGAGGTGAGCGCGGCCAGCAACGCCATCCAAGGCGAGGCGCTGAGCGCCGTGGGTCACGGCAACTACCTCTTCGGCGCCCCCATGGGTGGCGCGAAGGCCACCTGGACTGCTAGGGCCATGGAGATTCAGCCCGACATTCCCGGCTGGGACGGCTTCACCTTCGGCGGAGACGAGTCCCAGGCCTGGTGGGAGTACGACGCCCAGCCCATCAACGAGATCGCCAGCGGCGAGGCGAGCCTGAACTCCGAGGGCTCGGTGCCCATCAAGGTGGAGCTGCCCAAGGCCGGCGAAGAAGCCCGAACCCAGACGATCGAGATCGAGGTTCAGGTTCAGGACCAAGCCCGTCAGCGGGTGGCCAACCGCACCCACGTCACCGTTCACCCCGCTGAGTTCTATCTGGGCCTCAAGGCCGCCAGCGGTGTGGGCCAAGCCGGCCAGGAGTTCGGCGTGGACATCATCGCCGCCGACCCCCAGGGCCAGGCCATCCCCAAGGTCACAGCTGAGATCGAGGTGGTGCGACGCACCTGGGATGTGATCCGCCAGAAGGGCATGGACGGCCGCTACACCTGGGTGAGCACCCCCAACGACAGCCCCGTGACCACCCTGAAGGAGAAGACCGCCAGCCAGCAGACCCGGGTGAACTTCACGCCGGAGCAGGCCGGATACTACGTGCTCCGGGCCTCCGCCCAAGACAGCGCAGGTCGCTCCAGCGTCAGCGAGATGGGCCTGTATGTGGCCGGTCCCAACGCCACCTGGGCCCGGGGAGACGACGACACCGTGGAGCTGGTCGCCGACAAGCGCAGCTACGCCCCTGGGGAGACCGCCAAGATCCTTGTCAAGGCCCCAAAAGCGGGCATGTACGCCCTCATCACCACCGAGCGAGAGGGCGTGCTCTCTCGCCGCGTGACCCAACTCGAAGAGGCCGCGGCCAGCATCGAGATCCCCCTGACCGAAGAGCACGCACCCAACATCTTCGTCTCCGTGGTGCTCACGGAAGGGGCCCCGCCAGCGGACTCTCCCAGCGCCGGCATGCCCGCCCACTACCTGGGCTATACCGAGCTCAAGGTCAGCGCGGAGTCCCGCCACCTCAGCGTGGATCTGGGCACGGACCAGCAGAGCTACCAACCCGGTCAACAGGTCACCGTCAACCTCAAGGCCAGCCAAGGGGACACCCCCGCTGCCGGCGCCCGAGTCGTGCTCTACGCCGTCGATCACGGCGTGCTCTCCCTGACCGACTACCAGACCCCCAACCCCTACGAGCGCTTCTGGGGACCGCGGTCCCTGCACGTCCTCACCGCAGATGCGCGCACCCAGATCCTGGACCGCGCGGCCTTGCTGGCCAAGGGGGCCCCAGCGGGCGGTGACGGTGGCAGCGACTCCATGCGCAGCCGCTTTGAGACCACCCCACTGTGGGAGGCGGAGCTGGAGACCGACGAGAACGGCGTGCTCGTCCACAGCTTCACCTTGCCCGACAACCTGACCACCTTCCGCCTGATGGCAGTGGTGGACCACGGAGAGCAGGCCTTTGGCAACGCGGAGTCCGAGCTCCAGGTCAGCCGCCCACTGCTGGCCAACCCTGCCCTGCCGCGCTTCCTGCGAGACGGAGACCAAGCCCTTGCCGGCGTGGTCGTGCACAACAACCGCGAGAAGGAGGCCACAGTACTGGTGAACGCCAGCGCGACCGGCCTCAGCCTCTCTGGCAGCCCCCAAACGGTCACCGTTCCAGCCGGTGGCGCAGTCGAGGTCCCCTTTGCACTGACCGACGCCCTGCAGGGCCAAGCCAGCTTGGAGTTCAGCGTCTCCGCTGGCGAGGACCAAGACCAAGTCCGTGTGGCCCTTCCCATCGCGCCAAGGCGCCCCGTGGAGACCATGGCGACCGCAGGCGTAGCCGACGCGGTGAGCGAGCAGCCAGTGGAGCGCCCAGAGGGTGCCCTGCCCGACGTGGGTTCCTTGGAAGTCTCGGTCTCTCCGACCGCCCTGGTCGGAGCGGAGAGCTCTCTGGACTACCTGCTCGAGTACCCCCATGGTTGCCTGGAGCAGACCTCCAGCCGCATGTTGGCGGCCATCCTGGCCAAGGACCTGGACAAGCAACTGGACCTGGGCCACAGCGCCGAGGAGATCGAGAGCTTCCGAGCCGCCGGCTTGGCCCGCATCGCCCTCTTTGAGCACTACAGCGGCGGCTACAGCATGTGGGCCGGCAGCCGCGAGGCCAGCCCGATGGCCACGGCCTATGTGCTGGAGGCCCTACACCGGGCCGGTGAGCCCATCCGTCCCGAGTCCGTCTCCTTCCTGCGGGACTTCTTGGGCGGGGCCTACACCCCGTCTTGGTGGGACAAGGACACCACCCGGGCCGCCCACGCTCGGGTCGCTCTCTCACTGGCACGCATTGGCCAGGGAGATAGCGCCCTCAACAGCAACCTCTACACCGAGCGCAACAAGCTCCCCATGAGCGCCCGGGCCGGCTTGGCCGAGGCCATCGCTCGCACCACTGGAGCAGATGCGCGCACCAGCGCCCTGCTGCGCGAGCTCGAAGGCCACCTGGAGATCCAAGCCAGCTACGCCGTCATCACCCAGGAAAACGCTTCCCGATGGGTCGCGCTCTGGGAAGGCAACGCCACCCCAACCGCCGCCACCGTGCGCGCGCTCCTGGTCGCAGACCCCCAGAATCCCCTGCTGGTACGTCTGGTTCAGGGCCTGGTGGCCAGCCGCCGGGATGGTCGCTGGGGAAACACCTACACCACCCTCTCGGCGCTCTCCGCGCTCGTGGACTACGCCGAGCAGTTCGAAGACGGCAGCTTGGCCCAGTCGGTGCGCGTGACCTTGGGCAGCAAAGAGCTGCTCGCAGGAGACTTTGAGGGGGCAACCCCCAAGCGCGCCAGCCTGCCCATGTCTGCGCTTCAGGCCGGTCAGCTCAGCATCCAGCCCCAGGGCCGGGTCTACTGGGAAGCCCACCTCTCCTATGGCCTTCAGAACCCCGAGCCTCGGGACGAAGGCTTCACCGTGCAGCGCACGATGGTCATCCTCGAGGGCACCGGACACGGAGACACCGTGACCCCCGGCGCCTTGGTGGAAGTCACCCTGCAGATCACCACCCCTGTCGAGCGCAGCTTCGTCGCGATCGTCGACCCTCTGCCCGCTGGGCTGGAGTCCGTGAACACGGCCTTCGCGACCACTGCGAGCGCGCTCGGTGACGATGGCGGGCAGGACAGCGGCTACTACTACGGTGGCTGGGACACCGCGCCACCCGCCGAGCGCACCTGGTCGGACTGGGTCTTCAACCACCGTGAGCTGCTCGACGACCGCGTCGTGCTCTACGCCGACTGGATGCCCGCTGGTGTCCACCGCTACACCTACGTGGCCCGCGCAACCACCCCCGGCACCTACACCCACCCCGCCGCGATGGCCGAGCAGATGTACGCGCCCGAGGTCTTTGGACGCACCGGGGGCGGCACCTTCGTGGTGGGCAGCCCCCCTGTGGCCCAGAACTAGGCGGTGCGCCGCGGGTGGAAGTCGGCGCTGGGGGCCATTGGTCTGAGCCTGGTGGGCTCTGGCCTCTGGCTCGCCACGCCTCCAGAGCTCCCTGAGGCGCCCCAGCTGTCTCTTATACACATCTCCGAGCCCACGAGACAGGCAGAAATCTCGT